>CAYNEY010000001.1:0-41815 GCA_964396375.1 uncultured Polyangiaceae bacterium
GAGGTCAGTGAGGGTGGCGCAGCCGGTGAGGTCAGTGAGGGTGGCGCAGCCGGTGAGGTCAGTGAGGGTGGCGCAGCCGGTGAGGTCAGTGAGGGTGGCGCAGCCGGTGGCAACGGTGGCAGCACGGATGGCGGTGGCAGCACGGACGGCGGTGATCCGGGGCTGGGAGGTGGGCCTGCCATGGGTGGGGCACTCGGTGGCGGCGGGTACGTCACCGATGGCGGTGAAACCGGAGCGGGGCTGGGTGGTGGCGCTGGTGCCCGAACTGGTGGCGAAGCTGGCGCCCTGTCTGGCGGCGCGGCGAGCGATCCTTCCTCGCTCGGTGGAGTCGGAGCGAACACAGGCGGCGGAGCTGAGAGTGGTGGAGCCGGAGATTCTGCTGCGGCGGGCAGTGGTGAGTCTGGTGCTGACGTGGCAGGTGCAAACCAGGGAGAGACTGCGGCGAGCGGTGCCGACGATGGGGGCTGTGGCTGTCGCGTGGCCGCGCGACGCCCCTCGGTTACGACCGCGTTTCTGCTTCTCTCGTTGGTCGGGCTGCGTGGCCGCCGACGGGGCCGTTGCCCCCGGGTCGACCGCGGGTAAGTGGCGCGGTAAGCCGAGCCCGTCGTGACCATTCCGAAGTTCGATCCGAGCTACATCGTTATCAGTGGAGCGCGCCACCACAACCTACGCGTAGACTCGCTCAAGATCCCGAAGAACCGGTTGGTGGTGCTGACCGGTGTGAGCGGGAGCGGCAAGTCCTCGTTGGCCTTCGACACCCTGTACGCCGAGGGTCAGCGACGCTACGTGGAGTCTCTCTCCAGCTATGCCCGCCAGTTCTTGGGTCAGCTCGAAAAGCCAGATTTCGATCACATTCGTGGGCTCAGTCCCACCATTGCCATCGACCAGAAGGTGGCTTCACACAACCCACGCTCGACGGTTGGAACCATCACCGAGGTGTACGACTACCTGCGCCTGCTCTTCGCGCGGATCGGGGTCCAACACTGCCCGGAATGCCAGACCCGGGTTCAGGCGCTGGCGACTGAGCAGATTCTCGACGCGATTGCTGCGCGACAGGGGGAGCAATGGCTTCTGGTGCCCCTGCTCGATCGTAGGAAAGGTGAGCACAAGGAACTCTTGGCCAGTTTGGCCGTTCGGGGCTTCGTGCGGGCGCGGATTGACGGGACCATCCATCGACTCGATGCCCTGCCGGTCCTCGACAAGAAGCGGGCGCACGACATCGAGCTGTGCATCGATCGGATCGATCCGAAGAAGATTTCGCGCACCCGCCTGGCTGATTCCGTGGCCACAGCGCTCCGTGAAGGGCAGGGCTCGCTGCTGGTGGTAGCGGCTCGTGACTCGAAGAATATGGTGCGCCTCGGAACCAAGCGCGCCTGCCCCACCTGCCAGCGGGCTTTCCCTGAACTCGTCCCGCAGCACTTCTCGTTCAACTCACCGCTCGGGATGTGCTTGGCCTGCAATGGGCTGGGGATCCGCGCAGAAATCGACCCGAAGCTGCTCGTGCCCGATCCGATGAAGTCGATCCGTCAAGGCGCGATCGTGCCTTTGGCGGGCGTGATGGCGCGAGGCGGGGGTATCAATTTCGGGATGTTCGAGGCGCTGGAGGCCCAGTGCGGTCTCGATCTCGATCGGCCTTGGAACAAGCTTTCGGCGCGTCACCAGCGCCTGGTCCTGTTCGGGACTGGCGAGCAACTCCTCACGGTCGAGTGGGACGGCAGCCATGGGCGCAGCAGTTGGCCCATGCAGTTCGAGGGGGTGGTGCGGAGCATGACGCGGCGTTTCCGCGAGACCAAGAGCGAGGAGATGCGGCGATACTACGCCCAGTACCTTTCTGAGACACCCTGTGGCGAGTGCGAGGGGACACGGCTGAACCGAGAAGCACGGGCGGTGCGCGTGGGCGGGGCATCCATGGTTGACTTGGTAGAGAGCCCGGTCGAGGAGTCCCTTGCCGTGCTTCGGGGGCTCGGTCTGGTGGGTGCGGACGCGCGGATTGCCGAGGAAATCCTCCGTGAGATCTGCGGGCGACTCGAGTTCCTGATTTCGGTAGGGCTCGGCTACCTGAGCCTCGACCGCGGGGGAGCCTCGCTCTCAGGGGGCGAAGCCCAGCGGATACGGCTCGCCGCACAATTGGGCAGCGAGCTCTCTGGGGTTCTGTACGTCCTCGACGAGCCTTCCATCGGTATGCACCCCTCGGACACCGCCCGACTGATCGCGACGCTCAAGCGGCTGCGCGACTGTGACAACACGGTGGTGGTGGTGGAGCACGAGCGCGCCACCATCGAGGCCGCCGATCACATCATCGATTTTGGACCGGGCGCCGGGGAGCACGGTGGCAAAGTGGTCTTCGAGGGTACCCCGAAACAACTCCGGAAGGCGGACACGCTGACCGGTCGCTATTTGTCGGGGAGGCTGACTCTCCCGACTGCGCCCCGACTGCGCCCCAGCCGCGGCCAGCTGGTGGTGCACGGGGCGAGGGAGAACAACCTGAAGGGGATCGATGTGGCCTTTCCCCTCGGACAACTGGTGGCTGTGACCGGTGTGTCGGGCGCTGGCAAGAGCACGTTGGTGTCGGACATCCTCTACCCAGCGCTGGCGCGGCTTCTCACGTCCAGTCGGGAGCGGGTGGGTCGCCACGAGCGGCTCTCGGGAGTCGAGCTGATCGACAAAGTGATCTTGGTCGATCAGTCACCGATCGGACGCACGCCCCGCTCGAATCCCGCGACCTACACCAAGGTGATGGATGACATCCGCGAGCTCTTCTCGCAGACCCCAGAGGCGCGCGCCCTCGGCTTCGATCCGGGTTACTTCAGCTTCAACGTTGCCAAGGGACGCTGCGAGGCTTGTGAGGGCGACGGGGTGCGGCGGGTGGAGATGCACTTTCTGCCGGATGTCTTCGTGACCTGCGAGGTGTGTCGTGGGCGGCGCTATCAGGAATCGACGCTGGCGGTGCGGTATCGAGGCCTGCACATCGCGGAGATTCTCGATTGCTCGGTCGATCGAGCGCTGGAGGTGTTCTCCGCTCACCCGTCGATCGTTGCCACCCTGCGCACGCTCTCTGATGTCGGGCTCGGCTACATGAAGCTCGGGCAACCCGCTCCCACCCTCTCTGGAGGCGAGGCGCAGCGCGTGAAACTGAGTCGAGAGCTTGGCCGCCGCGACACCGGACGAACCCTGTACGTGCTCGACGAGCCGACCACCGGTCTTCACATGGATGACGTGGCAAAGCTGCTCGGTGTCCTGAATAGGCTGGTGGATGCCGGCAATACCGTGGTGGTGATCGAACACGACATCGGGGTTATCGCCGCCGCGGATCACGTGATCGATCTCGGTCCCGAAGGAGGCAAAAAGGGTGGCCAGATCGTGGCCACAGGCCGACCCGAGCAGCTCGCGATGCTACCCGGGACACGGACCGGCGCCGAACTCAAGCGGTTCTTCGCCGAGTTGCGCTCCGCGAAGCCAGCTAGAAGAGCCCCGGCACCTTCGCGGCGCGGCGCGTGAACGGTGAGTCGATGGGGCGGAACGGGTCGGCGCCCCACCGCGCGAAGAATGCATCGCGTAGCTCCAGCTCGGCGAGCTTGCCGCGCGGAGAGAATCCCCACTCGGGCTCCTGGGAGACATCGTCCGGATCGGCATACAGGCGCCAGACGAAGACTCCGGCCACCCAAGGCTCTGGCATCACCTGACTCAAGAAGGCCCGATAGGCGAGGGCTTGCGCGCGCTCATTGACCGCCACGCGACCCAGCTCCTCAGGCCACTCCCAGGGACGGAGTGCCGGATCGTCGCGTGTCGTGTAGCCGAACTCGGTGAAGACTACCGGCTTTTCGTACCGTTCGGAGAGTGCGCGGGCTCGGGCTGTCACCCGCGACGCCCCGGCCATGAGCTCCGAGAGGTCGGCGTTGGGGTGCTCGGCAAGCGGATAGAAGGCGTTGATCCCGATCAGATCGAGCTTATGCCAAATCAGAGTATCGTCGGCGTCATCCCAATTGGCGGCATAGGTGAGGGGACCTGGGTAAATGCGCCGCAGCTCCTCGATGATCGGAAAGAACGAGCTGACCCGAGGGGTGGTAAGCCAGCGTCGCATCTCCACGCCGACCGCCAGCATGTCGACCTTGGCGCGCGCCGCGACCTCGGCCCAACCGAGCACGAAGCTCGCGTAGCTCTTTTGCCACTTCGCCCAGGCATCGTCGCTGCCCGGATCGATGTGGGCGCGCCATTCGCCGCTCTCGACCCAGAGGTGCGGCACCAGCAGCACCCGGAGTCCCCTCGCATGCGCCTGAGCCACGGCGGCCGCGACCAGCTTCTGGTTCGCAGCGTAGGGCAGCTCGAAGCGGCGCGAGATCCCCGTCGATTTGCCGTCCCAAACCCGGCCGAAGGGGGTGAGACTCACCCAGTTGCCACCGAGTGCCCGCACCTCCAGCATGGTGCGGGCGGAGGCTTGACTTCCGTAGCCACGATCGGGGTGGAGCTGGTTCTCGATCGGCCCGATCGTGATCCCGCGGATCGCGGGTAGCCCGGTCGCGCGCCAGGCATTCTTCCCGATTGGCAAGAGCGCGGGTTCGGCGGGGGGCGCGGCATCGCCGGGGCTCGGATGGAGCGCTCCGAGAAGAGCGCAGAGCACGGCGACACGAGCATAATCTGAGCGAAACCGGAGGGCACGGCCCAAGGTCATCGGACCTCGAGCTCAGTTGAGAGCTGGTCGAGGAGAGGCAGATCAAGCTCCGCGATCTGTGACACGGCGGCCACCACCCCCGCTGCTCGCAGCTCCTCGATGGGGTACGTATGCGCGACGCCCAAACACGGAAGGCCTGCGGCGCGTCCCGACTCGATTCCTGCAATGGAATCCTCGACCACCAGGATGGCGCTCGGCCGAGCCAGCTGCTCTGCGGTGAGATGGCGCGCGAGCTGCTGTCGGCCGAGTTTGTAGCCCATCGGATCGGGTTTGCACCGCGGCGCGTCCTCGGCGGAGATGATGAAGCGCACCGTCTCGCTGATACCGAGCAACTCGAGTCCGAGCTCGATCTCGTCGCGCAGGGCTCCCGAGACGATCCCGATCAGCGCTCGGTCGGTGAGCGTGTGGAGCAGCTCGGTTACCCCGTCGAAGGGGTGCAGCTCCTCACGCGCTCGACGCAGGTAGTGAGGGCGCTTGGACTCCACCAGAGACTCCACCAAAGAATCATCGGCCGGCCGACCCTGATCGGAAAGCACAGCTCGAAAGGCGCCCCAGTCATCGTAGCCGAGGTAACGCTCCCAGTAGCTCTCCTCGGTCATCGTTACCCCGAGGGGCTTGAGGGCATCCTGATAGGCCGCCAAGTGCACCCGCTCGTCGTCGACGATCACGCCGTTGTAGTCGAAGAGGAATGCAGAGAAGGGCATGGCTGGCCTTGCCTTGGACTCGGTGGCCGAATTCGCGGTCACGAGGAAGCAGACGTCTCACCGAGAGCGTGTCATATTGCACCCCGGCTCGCGCCGTGCCAGGACCGAGCGAGGACACGGTAGGAGGAATCTCGACGCACATGAGCAAAGGTGATCTTCTTGAAATGGAGGGCGTGATTCAAGACGCCCTCGGTGGGGGACAGTATAATATTCGCGTCGAGGGCAATGCCATCGTCCGCGCGCAGTTGAGCGGGCGAATGCGCCGTCACCACATCCGAGTGTTGCCGGGGGATCGGGTTCGGGTCGCTGTTTCTCCATACGATCTCAGCCACGGCCTGATCGTCTATCGCGGCAAATAGAGGCTCCGTGGAGCGCCGAGCTCTGCCCCTTCACGGGGGGCTGCTTCTGCTCGGCGCGTTGGGCTGGCTTGGTTGCGACTCTTCGCGAGAAGCACCCGACAGTGCAGCGCGTGGGGCAACCTCGAGTCGAAGTGGTCCAACCCAGCCACGGCTCGAGGCTAGCCGCAAACCAAGGCTGCTGTACGTCCCCGATGACGCGCCGAGAGTGTTGCCTGGGCAGTCTGCCCACGGTGCGACGGAAACATTGCCCCAAGCCTCGCGTGAGGCGGGCTGTCCCGCAGACATGGTCGACGTGAGGGGTGCGTTTTGCATCGATCGATACGAAGCGCACCTGGTTGACAAGCGCTCAGGCCGGGCACTTTCCCCTTACTATCCGCCCGAACCGGCGCTCGCGCTCGCCTCTTTCAGAACCTGGCAAGCCTACGCCACGAGTGCGGCCTGTTCGGAGCGCCCGGCGGTCGAGCTGCCTCCCCTCGCAGACTGGCAACGAACCACACGGGCGGATGTGTTGGCGGTCTCCGAAGCGGGGCGCGTGCCGAGCGGCTATCTGGATGGGGAAACCGCGAGCTTGGCCTGCGCCGCCGCTGGCAAGCGTCTGTGCACCGAGCAAGAATGGAAGCTCGCGTGTCGTGGCGAGGCCGATCAGGACTTCCCCTACGGAACACGTTACGAGGCCTTGGCCTGCAACGTGTTCCGTTCCAGCCATCCCGCCGTGGTGCTGCATGGTGATGCCAGTGTGGGCCACCTCGATCCACGCCTCAACCTGGTGCGCGATCGCGACGGAGCGTTGTTGCGGCGCACCGGAGCGAGTGAGCGTTGCCGCAGCGTTTGGGGAAACGATGCGATCTACGACATGGTGGGCAATCTCGACGAATGGGTCGATGATGCCAGTGGTGCATTTCAGGGAGGCTTCTACGCCCGGGCCACCAAGCTCGGCTGCGCCGCACGCATCACGAGTCACCCGCGTGGTTACCGCGACTACAGCCTTGGGGTCCGCTGTTGCCGGGAACTCCGCAGTCACTGAAGGTAAGCGGTCAGCCGGTCAGCTAAGGTGAGGATTTGTATTCAAATGTAGGTATTTGAGAAAGGGACTTGGTAGACTGGTCACCATGTCGCCTATTTCTCTGCTTGCACTGGGTTCCGCCGCACTCATGCTGCTCGTCAGTGCCTGCGGTCATCCGGCCGAGAGACGGTTGGAAGGGCGCTGGCGTGGTGAGAGCGTCCAGAAGTTCGCGATCGAGGAGTTAGCCGCTGCAACCGGATGGGCCCGCGCCACGACCTTCGACTTCCGCAAGAAGAATCTGACGGTCGCGATACCCGCGGAGGATCCCCGGTCGGGCACCTTCGAGATCGCATCCTTCCGCGACGGTCGTGTCGCCTTGGCAGTGACCCGCGCCGACGGCACCCAGGATAGGCTCGATCTCATCTTGGACGATGAGCGCTCCATGCGCTGGGTGTTGGATCGGGAGCGCACCATTACGATGCAGCGGCTCGACTGAACTCCCTTCGCCGAATAGGTGGTTCTCCGGCACCACAAAACACCAAACGGCCCACGACAACACGGTCGTGGGCCATAAGCCCTGAGCACCGAAACAGTCGTGCCTAGAAGAGCGCTTTGAGCTCGACCGGTGGTTGCTTGCGCTGCTCGAGGATGTGATTGACCGCGCGCAGCATCCGCGTCTTGGTCGGGCCACCCAAGGGCTTTCCCGCGCGTGCCGCCTCGACCGCGGCCGGGCTCACCGGACGCTTCGAGTGCATCTTGTGCGGCTCGCGCTTCATGCTCTCGCGCTCTTTCTTGGTCGCGAGGTAGCGCGCCCGAGCAACGGTGGCGATGTGCTGACGGTCATCTTGGCTGAGCCTCTCCAGTCGGACGGAGACAGCAACCAGACGCCGCGGATCGATCTTGCTTTCCTCGATGAATTTCGAGAACTTGGTAGTCATGGGAATTCCGAAGGCCCGCAAGCTAGCACCGAACCTGAAGCGTGCCAGAATTTGCTCTCCGGACTCCGGCTTAATCGGGCCGGAGGTGCGTTCATGAGCGAGCTTCGCCCCGAAGAGGCGGTTGCCTCCGTGAAGGAGTTGGCTTGGGGCAGGACGCCGTTGGTCGGTGTGGTTCTGGGTTCCGGGCTTGGTCGACTGGTCGAACGTCTGAGCGATGCGGTTTCGATCCCCTACGAGGCGATCCCTGGCATGCCGCCGGTGGGTGTGCCGGGTCACTCGGGACGGTTGTGGCTGGGCCAACTCGAAGGGGTGGCGGTCGCCTGTCTCTCGGGGCGGTGCCATCTGTACGAGGGTTACGCTCCGGGACGGGTGACCTTTGGCGTTCGGCTGCTCGCGGCCCTTGGGTGTCGGGCTGTGCTGCTCACCAATGCAGCCGGGGCCACTACCACCCGGCTTCTGCCTGGGAGTCTGATGCTGATCACCGATCACATCAACCTGACCGGGCAGAGTCCGCTTGTCGGATGGCATCACCCAGCACGCTTTCTCGACATGATGGGTGCCTACGATCCCGAGTTCAGAGAGCTTGCCCAGGAGGTGGCCCAGAGTCGCGGTATCTGCCTCGACGAGGGAGTGTATGCGGGCATGCTGGGACCTAGCTACGAGACCCCCGCTGAGGTGCGGATGCTTGCGATACTCGGAGCTGACGCGGTCGGGATGAGCACGGTGCAGGAGACCCTCGCTCTCCGTGACACCGGCGTGCGGGTGATGGGTTTGTCCTGCATCACCAACGCCGCGGCGGGTGTCCCCGGAGCGCGCCTCGATCACCAACACGTCCAAGCGGTGGCCAACGCCGCGCGCGAACGACTCGAGGTTCTGGTGAGCGACTGGGTCGCATGCGTGGCGCCGCGCCTCTAGGCGCTCTCTCGGTGTGTCGCGGACGACCCTGGGTGGGGCCCGATGGCAAGTCGGAGCGTTTGCTCGAGTCTGGTGCGGTCGAGAGCGCGGTCCTCGTAGTCTCCCAGGCTGCTCGAGTCTCCTTCGGATTCCAGGCTCGCTTGATAGCCCGGCCGGATAGAACTCGTTCTTGATGCTGGTGCTTCGCGGAAACGGCGGGCCCCCCATGCCAATAACTAGCGAGACCTGGGCACTTCAGAATTATCTGTAGCAACCCGCGGGGTGGGTGGAGTTCCGAAAGTGCCGAAACCGGAGAACAAAGACGAAGACCGAAGTGGTTCCCGTACCCCAAGACGACCGGCGTCAGCGACGCCAATTCACGCCGGAGAAGAAGGCCCGTATCCTGGCCGAGGCCGACGCGTGCACCGAGCGTGGTCAGCTGGGACAGCTGCTGCGACGGGAAGGGATCTACAGCTCGCACCTGACATCCTGGCGCGCGCTGGGCGAGCGGAGGGGGAGCCATGCTGTCTTCGAGATGCTCGGTGCGATGATGCAATCCACCGCCGGAACGTTGGCCATCGACAAGGTCCATTCGATCATGGGCAACGGAGAGCTGGTGGCGGCATCGCTCCACTGCGGGATTACGTCCTCGCTCCTCGTTGCTTCACCTCCTCTCCTGATAGTCTCGCTCTCGATTTCAGGCTCAGGCCCGCACCTCCACCACACAGCGAGCCTTGCGCATGGTCCCGGAAGCTTCACGTGCCAGCTTGTAGTCCGCCTGAACCACGCCAAGTTGTCGTGATCGCGACGCCATGACCAGATCTTCCGAATTCCCTTGCGCAGAGGTGCGCTCGGCCCGACGACCACCGATCAAGGCTGGGATACCACCCTGGTTTCGACACCACCTGGAACTTTGGTATGCTCTCCCAAATGGATTCCGAAGAGCTGGTGGCGGCGGCGCGCGCGGTTCGAGACCGGGCTTATGCTCCGTACTCACGGTACCTGGTGGGCGCTGCTGTGCGTGGTCGCTCAGGGGCGATCTACGTTGGCTGCAACGTAGAGAACGCGTCTTATGGAGGGACCATCTGCGCCGAGCGTGCGGCGATTTGCGCGATGGTAGCTGCGGGCGAGACGCTCTTCGATGCGGTGGCAGTCTACACGGAGGCAGAGCCGCCGGCGACCCCCTGTGGGATCTGCAGGCAAGTGCTCTCGGAGTTCGCGGCGCCGGAGGCACGGGTGTGGGTGGCCAGTCCGCGGGTGCTCCGAAGCTTCGCGTTTCAGCACCTGCTCCCTGAGCAGTTCGTGTTGGAGCGAGGTGAGAGCACGTGACGTCCGATGGTGGAGGCAGTCGAGGTCAGGTGATCCGCGTGGTGCCGGGCAGGCCGCCCGAGTTGCTCGTTCATGATCGCCTCTCTGACTGTCCTTACCTGCCGGATCGTCCCGCCCGGCTCCCGCTCAGGCTCCCCGCAAGGCCGCTCAGGCCCGACGAGCTCGATCAGCGCCTCGCGGCTGGGGATCGACGGCAGGGGCCTGTCCTTTACCGACCCCATTGTCCAACCTGTGAAGCCTGTATTCCGCTCAGGATCGACGTGGAACGTTTCGTCGAGAGCCGTACACACAGGCGGATCGCGCGCCGCGCGCGCGCCCAACTGCGCGTGGAGCTAGGTCCGCCGCTGGTCGACCAACGACGGATCGATCTCTACAACGCACACAAGCTGGGGCGTGGGCTGGGGTCCGCGGACGGCGAGGTCGACCGGGAAGGTTACCGGGCGTTCCTGGTTGATACTTGCTGCGACAGCTTCGAGCTTAGGATGTTTCGAGGGGAGGAGCTGGTGGGCGTCTCAGTGCTCGATCGGGGATTTAGCTCCTTGTCCGCGGTGTACTGCTACTACGACCCGAGTCTCAGCCGGCTGAGCCTCGGAACCTACGCGATCCTACGGGAACTCGAGCTCTGCCGGGCGTTTGGCATGCGGTATTTGTACCTCGGCCTGTACGTGGTTGGTTCGGCCCCAATGGCGTACAAGGCCCGTTTTTTGCCCCACCAGCAGTACCGCGATGGCCGATGGCAGACCATCAGCGAGGCTCCAGTCGAGTGCCCCGAGACAGCACGGGTGGTCACCCTTTAGGCCAGGTTTCAGGGAGCACTCGTGGCGCCCGAGGGCGATTCGCTGGCGGTGGTACGAGTTTGGTGTTCGATCGCTTCGACCTCGAGCAGAGTAGTGGCCAAGCAGTCCTTGATCCGCTCCAGGTGTTGCCGATCCTGTTGCCAGGCGGCAGAAGCAGCCGCTAGGCGCGCGTCGAGCTGCTGATTGTTTTGCCGAAGCTGGTCGAGCTTCTGCTCGAGTGCGCCGCGTTCCTCGGCGGCAGTATCGACGAGTCCCTTGCGCTCGCGTGCGAACTCATCCACAAGGCGGCGCTCCTGTTCCGCGAGACCCTCGCGAAGCTGGTCGGCGGCGGCGCGGGCTGCCTCGGCGAGAGCGCTCTCTTCGTGTGCGATCCCGGCGCGCTCGGTCTCGGCCAGCCGCCGCTCGAGTTCGGTTCGAGCCTGCTCCTCGGCATGCGCCACCGCAGCCGTCACCGCCTCGGCCCGCTCGGTTTCGGCTGTGCGACGCGCTGCCTCGAGGGTAGCCTCGAGGTTCTGCTGGTGGTGCTGCTCGCTCTCGCGTAAGCGCTCCTCGGCGCGGGACCGTTCATCGTCGACCGCCGCCTGCTTGTTCTGTGCGGCTTCGGTGCGGGCCTGCTCGAGTGCCTGCTTGTGGCGCTGTTCTGCGGCCTCGAGCTGCTCTCGCGCATGCGCCTTTTCGCTCTGCACCGCGGCCTCGAGTTCGCTTCGGGCACGTTCACGCTCGAGCTCGAGCTGCTGCTTGGCTTGGTCGGTAAGCTCCTTCTCTCGCGCCGCCGCCCGCTCACGTTCCTCTGAGAGCTCTCGTGTCTTCTCTTCGAGTTGCGCCGTGACCTTTTCGGTGCGGCGCTTCGCGTCCTCGGCGCGTTTGCCTGCCGCCTCTTTGTCGGCGCGCGCCGCATCGGCGTGCCGCTGCACATCCTGGAGCTTCGCGGTGGCCTCATCGGCGCGATCCATGAGATCGGCCTTCTCTCGCTCGATTGCTAGGACGCTTTCGCGCAAGCTGAGCAGCTCCTTGTCTTTCTGCGTCTGCCGGTCACGGGCCTCGAGCAGCTCCTTGTCCTTCTTGTTCAGCTGTTCGCGAAGATCGAGGATCTCGCGGGCCGAGGCGCCGGCTCCGCTGGCTCGTGGTGCCGGCTGTGCGAGCTTGGCCCGCAGTTCCTCGAGTTCCCCGCGCTCCTGCGCTAGAATGGTGCGCAGCTCTGCGAGCTCGGTCACGAGCGCAGACGGTGGCTCTGACTCCGAAGCTCGGAGTGGCCTGCTCGGAGTGGAGGGCTTGGGCGCAACACTCACCTGCTCGGGCGTGAGGACGAGCTCGGGTGGTGCCGCCGCGGCCCGAGGGATGGCGGGAGGTTCAGACATGAGCTGATCGAAGGCGCGATTCGCCAGGTCCTCGACCTCCGAGTCGGCGTGGCGCGGGGCCGTGGGGGGGATGGTTGGTACAGCCTCGAGGTCGTCTTCGAGCACCAGCTCGTCGTCGGAGAGCGTCTCCGTATCTCCCGTGGGCTGGGAGGTGGCGGTGTTTCCGGCGCCGGTAGCAAGCCAGTGCTCTATCTGTTCGACGACGGTAGATGGCACCTCCGCCTTGTCCAGATACTGGTCGGCGCGTGTCCGGGTCTTACGGTGCTGATCGATGTTGGTGCGGCTCACCTCGGCGCTCATGATGAACACCGGGATGCTCAGTAAGTTTGGATCGCGCTTCAGTCGGTTGCAGACCACGAAGCCATTGGTTTTTGGTAGCTCCACGCCGAGCAGGATCAGATCGGGGCGCTCTGCAGCCGCCATCTGCAACGCCAGGTTGGGGTCGTCGACCACCTCCATCGTCCAACCCTTCGGCTCAAATACGTGACGCAAGGCAGACGCGAGTGCCGAATCGTTGTCGATGACCAGAATGTGAAGTGCCATGAGGTTCCTTCTCGAAGGAGAGCGCGGACGAGCGGAGATCTACGATAACGAATCTCACCGGATTCGGTCAAACCACTCCGCTCAATCGGCAACTTCACCGCACGGTCAAGGGGCCGCTCCCCGGGGCTGTGCCGAAGGGTCAGCGCTGCTCACGTACGCGCGTATCGAGCTCGGTGAGCACCTCCGAGACCGACCCACCGAGCGCAACAACCCGACGCACGAGCTCGGTCATCAACGATAGCGCGTGGTGACGGGCCGAGCGCGGGGCATCAGCGTCGAGGGCTGCCAGGAAGGCCTCCAGGGTGCCGCAGAGCTCGTGCCTCGTGCCCTCTGCCGAGAGTGGTGCCGTGATCTCGATGCGCCCAAGCTGCGGCACCGCGCTGACCGCCGGGGGAGGTTCGCGCGGTGGCGGTGGCGCAGTGGTCGGATCGGGCCACATGCTGTCGAGCTGTCGACGACTGCTCGTGCCTTCGACCAGAATGATCAGACCTGAACCGTTGTGAGAACGGGCCAGGTGTCGCACAGGAAGCGGTCTACCGTCGCTGCAATCCCCGGCACAGAACGTGCCCTTTTCGGCGAGCTTCTGGGGAGCATCCGCGTCGAGAAGACCGACCCAGAGGACTTGACCGGTGAGGGCATCCTGCGCGACGGCAACCAGAGCATCCAAAGGGGCACAGGGTGAAACCACGGCACGAAGCTTGGTCCGAACCCAAACCTGCTGCCATGTCTTCCCTCATCGGCTCGGCTGGGATCGAGGGTGGAGCAAACTCAAGAACCTACGGCCCTCACTTGGAAACGAGGGGGAGGTAAGTTGTCGGCGTCGTACGTGCAAGGGCGTGGGGAGCAGCGAAATCTTGGGGGAAGACTCCGCTCGTTATGTATTTCCCCACGAGCGGGATGGGCGGTTGGGTGCGGCACCTTGCGTACAGGGCCATACGACGCCGACATCACCAAAGGTAGCCCAAGACCCCCGCCCACGTCACGTTCTTTCTTTCTCAGCTGCTTCGATTTTTGGAACCGGGATTTGGTCGGCCGCACAGAATCACGTGAATATGGCGGCCCGAGGCGGAGCCATCGCGACGATACGAGAAGAAATGTGCTCTGTTTTCTTGTGTGCAGCAGTCGATGTCGTGGATGTTCTCCCGGGCCAGGCCCATGCTGACGAGCTTCGACTTCGCCACCTCGCCGAGATCGACGTGGGGCCGGCCCAGGGCGGAGCGGGCCACCACTCCTGGATGCGATACGGCCACCAGCTGTTCTGCGACCTCGTCTGAGACCTCGAACGCTGGCTGGTGGATGTAAGGTCCGACGCAGGCGAGGAGCTGGGGGCTTGAGCCCACGATATCGCGCAGGGCCCCAAGACCGGCCTCGATCACTCCGCCGCACAGGCCGCGCCAACCCGCGTGGATGGCCAGGGCAGCGCCCGTATCGAGTTCGCCGATGAGGATGGGGACGCAATCGGCCGTGCGTACCGCGAGGGCGACGCCGGGAGACAGGCTGAGTAGCGCATCGGCGGGCTCTCGGCGCAGCGCTCGAAGGTCAGTGTTCTGGTCGACCACGACCACACGCTGTCCGTGGACTTGACTCGCGAAGGCGAGCTGCTCGGGGACAAGGTTGAAGTGCGCCGCCACACGCCGGAGGTTCTCGTCGACATGTTCGCGCGTGTCACCCACCGAGTACGAGCAGTTCAGCGACGCGTAGCTGTGAGTGGAGACCCCGCCGCTCCGCGTGAAGAACCCGTGGCTGAAGCCAGCGGCAGCAAGCTGATGTGCGACCAATGGTCGTGGAGTGTCGAGCCGATCCTCTTTTGTGTTCTCCTTCACGCCCTGCAATCTAACAGAGAAGCCGGGTCGAGGCTCGCCGTGCGGGTGCATCGATGGTAAGGGACGGGCCCGTGGGGCCGCCTGATCCCTTCCTGCATCGCGTGATCGTAGACGCCGAAGACAAGGCGCGCGAGTATCACATTGTCCAGAAGATCGGCTCCGGGGGCATGGGCAGCGTGTACCGTGCGGCCGACGCGGCCACCGGCGCCACGGTAGCCCTGAAAATCCTGCACCCGCGTCTCACCAGTCGCAAGGATCTCTCGTCGAGATTCCGTCGTGAAGCCCAGGCGATGAGCCGGTTGACCCACGAGAATTCGGTGAGGGTGCTCCACTACGGAGCCACGCGTGAGGGCTCACTTTTCATCGTGATGGAACTCGTCGAAGGGCGCAATCTGAACGCCGTGATCCGTCGAGGCGGGCCGATGGCGGTACCGCGTGCCGTCGGACTCTTGGTGCGGCTGTGTGGGGCGCTCGAGGAGGCTCACCGCCTCGGGATCGTCCACCGGGATCTCAAGCCCGAGAATATCCTGGTTTGCCACGAGGGAACCCCCCAGGAATCCGTCAAGATCCTGGATTTCGGTCTTGCCAAGATCACGGACCAAAGCCCTGGGGCGACCATCCTGACACAGGAAGGGATGGTGTTCGGCACGCCCGAGTTCATGTCCCCCGAGCAGGCGCAAGGCCTGCCTTTGGATCGGAGGAGTGACCTCTACTCGCTTGCCGTGATCTTGTTCGAGATGCTGACCGGGAAGCTACCATTTCTGGTCACGAGCCCGATCGAGTACATCCAGAAGCACATAGGCTCACCACCGCGGCGTCTCGCCGAGGCCGCGCCCCAGTCAACGTTCTCTGCGGCGCTGGAGCTGGTCATGGCACGGGCGCTCGAGAAGCAACCCGAGCGGCGCTTCGCCTCGGCTGCGGAGTTTGGGGAGGCGCTTCGCGCGGCTCTCGATGATCCGAGTGGGCTCTCGGTGCAGCCTTCCGGCGTATCGACACCGGTTGGAGCGGGCGGTGGGATCCGGATGCCGTTGCGGGCTGTGGTTGGGTTGGTACTGTTCGGTCTGGTCTCGGCGTTGCTCGTGGCTGGGCTGCTTTCCTGGAGCATGAAGTGAGCGATAAGCCTGGTCTTGCCGGGAGCGACGCAGAAACGGTGGGGGTGCCCTCGCAGAAACCTCCTCGAAGGCGCGGCCGTCTGCGGCGCATCCTGCGCTGGTTCTTGTTCAGCAGCCTGGTGCTTCTGGTCGGGGCCGGGATCGGGGTCGTGCTGGTGTTGCGCCACTTCGAGCAGCGTGTCCCCAGTGTGACGGAGCTCCGGCGTGGCTTCGAGCAGCTCCAGGTGACACGAGTATTGGCTCGCGACGGAACCACCTTGGCCGAACTCTTCACCGAACGCCGTACGGTGATTCCCTTCGCGACTGTCCCAGTGCACACGCGGCTGGCTTTCCTGGCCGCCGAGGACGCCCGGTTCTACGAGCATGAGGGTCTAAACTACCTGGGCGTGCTGCGCGCGGTCCTCGCCAACGTGCGTGCCGGGCGCATGGTGCAGGGGGGGAGCACCATCACCCAGCAAGTGGTCAAGAACGTGCTGCTCGTGCCCGAGCGGACCCTGACCCGGAAGATCGAGGAAGCGATCCTGGCGCGGCGCCTCGAGCAGTCCCTCACCAAGGACGAAATCCTTCACCTCTATTTGAACCATATCTACCTTGGGCATGGGCGCTATGGCATCGAGGAGGCCTCCCGCCTGTACTATGGAAAGCCGGCCCGTGAACTCGATCTGGCTGAGTCGGCGCTGCTCGCGGGGATCGTGGCCTCACCGGAGCGCTTCTCCCCACGGCGGGATCCCAAGCGGGCCCTTTCGCGCCGGCACTTCGTCCTCAATCAGATGGCGCAGAAAAGCTTCGCTTCGCGCGAGCTGGTTCACGCGGCTGAACTGCAGCCACTCCGGTTGGCGCCGCTCGCCGAGGAGGAGTCGGATCTGTGTCCTGAGGCCGTATCCTGGGGGATATCCGAGCTCGAGCGACAGGTTGGTGTCGTGGCGAAGCGTGGCGGCTACGTGGTCACCACCACCATCGATCCACACCTGCAGGCGTTGGCGCGCCGGGCGGTCACCAACAATCTTCGCGCTTACGCCAAGCGCCATGGGATAGCTCCGCCATTTCGCGCCAAGCAGACGCTTTTCGGCCCAGTCTCGAGCCGCGAACCGGAGCGCCATCACGTCCACGTGGGACGCGTCGAGTCCCTCGACGACCGAGCCGGCACCCTCGAAGTCCGCGTAGGAAGCGTGCTCGGGCGCGTGCGGCTGTTGCGCGAGGCCTGGTTCAATCCGACCCACCTTTCTCCCAGCCAGTTCGCCGAGATCGGCGCGACGCTGCGGGTGCGCATCGAGGGTGAGCCCAGCCTCCCAAACCCCGAGTTTCGCCTGGATCTCGGTCCCCAATCCGCGATGGTGGTCATCGATCCGAGGACCCGCGAGCTTCTGGCTCTGGTCGGAGGGCGCGAGGCGATCCGCGGAGAGCTCGATCGCACGCTTCAGATGCGCCGTCAACCGGGCTCGTCATTCAAGCCTGTCATCTACGCGCTGGCGCTGAAGTCACGCAAACTCACGCCGGCGAGTCTGCTCGAGGTTCCCGCGGATCCGAAGCACCCCGAGCGCCCCACCCGGATCCGACTCCGGGACGGTTTGGCGAAGAGTCACAACGCGGTCGCGGAGGCCGTGCTTCGAGTGGTGGGACCCGAGAACGCCGTTGGGTTCGCGGAGAGCCTCGGGATCGCCTCTCCGCTCGCGGCCACACCTTCGTTGGCGCTCGGGGCCTATGAGGTCACCCCGCTCGAACTCACGAACGCCTATGCCACCTTCGCCAGCGGTGGGCTGGCGAGGTCGCCTTTGCTCATCACCGCCATCACTTCCTCGGATCGACGACCGGTCCCTCTGCCCGAAACACTTCCGGCTCGGCGTGTGCTCTTCGACGAGGAAGCGTACCTCGTGACCAGCCTGATGCGGAGCGTCGTCGAATACGGCACGGGCGGGCGAGCGCGGGCCATTGGGCGGCCGGTGGTGGGGAAGACCGGCACCACGAACCAAGCGAAAGACGCCTGGTTCGTTGGGTATTCGCCGGAGCTAGTGGTGGGCGTTTGGGTTGGCTACGACGACGCGCGGCCGCTCGGGCGGCAGGAGTCCGGTTCGCTCACGGCGCTTCCTGCTTTCGTCGAGTTCATGAAGGCGGCGCTGTCATCGAGCCGCGCGACTGACTTCGCCCGCCCACCGGGCATCGAGAGCGCGCGCATCGATCCCGAGACTGGCTTGCTTGCGCCAGTGGGTGCCGACAATGCGCTCGACGAGGAGTTTCTGGCGGGCACACTCCCGGTTGAGCAGACCCCCACGGTGCTCGACGCAGGTGTGGAGCTTCCCGCTGGCCTCGTACCCGCGGCTACCGGCTCCGCCGCGACCGCCGTGGACGCGGGCATCCTGCCCAGCTTAGCGGCCAAACCACCGAGTTCGTCCGAGCCCGTCGACGAGGCCGTTGAGGAGCCTCCTGCTGAGCCTTCCGCCGAGCCTCCTGCTGAGCCTTCCGCCGAGCCTTCCGCCGAGCCTCCTGCCGAGCCTTCCGCCGAGCCTCCTGCCGAGCCTTTTGCCGAGCCTACCAAACCGCGTTGAACAGCCCGCGTTTTCGGGTAGATCCCGAACATGCGTCGAAACCTCGGGACTCTCCTGTTCGGGACTCTACTCTGCCTTCTTGGTGTGGCCTGTGACCGTGCTCGCTCCGATGACTCGTCGAGTGAGAAGCAGGGTGCTCCCGAGCCATCGCAGCGTGCCCTCGGGAAGCTGGAGAAGGCACTGGCCAGCGCGGTGACGGCGGCGGGCAGCGCCCCCAACGGTCGGGCTGCGGCGGGTCCCCCCGAGGATGGAATCATGGAGCCCGCCCGCGCCGAGGCTGAACTCGGTGCTGGCGAGGGCATGCGTGTGACACTGGGGAGCAGCGGCACCGGACCCACCCGGGTGCTCGGTCGCGCCCCGTTTCCGCCCACCTCCAACGCCAAACTCACCGTCGAGATGGAGGTTGGTCCGGGGCAGGTCGTGCCGGCGATGGAGATCGCACTTTCCTTCGCCGCCGAGAAACCCAAAGGGGAGGGTAGCGCCGCCGTACAGTTGGTGACGGCGCGCGTGACCGGCGTTGCAATGGGAGCGGCGAGCGTCCCCGAGGATTTCAAGAAGCAGGTGGCTGGACTGGCGGGAAGCCAGATCCGCTTCACCGTGCGGTCGGATGGCAGCGCCTACGGATACGTCGCGGAACTCGGTCCCACGTCGCCGAAGGAGCTAGTCGATCTGTTGGACAGCGTGGTCGATGGTCTGACGCAGGTTCTCTTGCCCACTCCCACGCAGGCCGTCGGAAAGGACGCGGTCTGGATGGCAGTGTCGCGCGAAGTGGTGGCCGAGGTGCCCTTCCTAGCCTATCGAATGATCAAGATAGCGGAACTCACCGAGAAGGAGGTGAGCCTCGAGTACACCACGCGGCGTTACGCGATTGGGCGCGAGGTCGACGCGAAGGCTCTCGGCTCTCCCGATCCTCTCGAGCTTCGGGAAGTGACCTCGAGCGGCCAGGGGCGGATCACCATGACCCTCGGCACCGCCTTGCCGAAGACGGTCAGTTCCGAAGCCACCCTCCGAGCACTTCTCAAGTCGCCCACGTCGCCTGGTCAACGTGTCCTCCAGGCCGGCGGTCGTTACCGCTTCGAAGGTCCGTGAGCGGCTCCGGGCCGCAGCGCCGAGAACTGGCAGTCTGTGCCACGGTGTGATCGCGCTGACAGGTTGGTGAGGGCGAAACCCCTCGGAATCGCGTGCGGAACACCCCTTGCTTAGGAGGGATGTCATGGGATTCCATTGCGGGACGAGCGGGGAGAGGCGGGGCAGCCTTTTTTTGCTCGCGTTCTCGGTGGTCTGGGTCTTGGGGTGCAGCGACCGTGACCCCGAGCTTGGCCGCGCTCGTGCCTTCTCCCTCAGGCTGGCTTCGACCGCCTCCTTACCTCCGACGGAGTTCGTGGTGGTGCTCACCGACCAAGCTGGGACGACTCGAATCACCGCATGCCCGGGGGCTCCGGCGGGTGGCACGCATTGCACCGCAACCGGAATCGAGGTGGATACCGACACGGCGCAGAGCTGGGTCACGGTGAAATCCCGAGGCTATGAGACAGCTTCCCACCCGGTCGGGGGTGAGACAGCGCTCGAAATCGAGCTTCTAGCGCTCGCCGAGTCGACGATCACGGAGCACTACGCGACGGGGCTCTCACCCGAAATGGGAGCGGAGGATTATGCCCGGTTGGCGCTCCCCGTCTCCACCGAGTTCGGCGAGGTCCAACTGGTGAAGTTCCTGCTCACCGGCTCTCCCGGTGCCTTTGAACTCTTCTTGCAGAACACTCGTCGCTACCCGCTACACTACGATTTTTCGCGTGAGGTGCTGGGCGTACGAGAGTCGCTGACCGAGTTCGAGGCGAACACCTATCATGGGCTCGACCGGGTCCGCTATGCAGGGACGCTGACCACCACCGCTTACCCGACGACGAGCGATGAGTCGACCACCGAGCTTCTGACACCGCTCCTCGTATCCTTCTTTCCGAGCGACGATCTGACCCCGAAGCAAGTGCTCGATTGTCAGCTCGCCCTCGAAGCACGGCTCGGCATGCTCGCTCTCGCCGGCGAGAAGGAGCGCCTGGCCTACCTTCCTGCGGGTGACCTGGCCGCGCGGGCACTACAGGAGTCGCTCGCTGATTTCGCGCGTTCCGATGCGCCGTTCGTCACCCACGAGCAGCTCTTTGGACAGGTTCGCCAGCAGCTCATGAACGAGGGGCTCGCCTATGGAACGCTTCGCGCGATGACCCTCGAAGAGCTTCGTCGAGCCAGTGTCTCCTTCACCGATATCCTGCTTTTGAAGCAGCTCCCGAATCACCTGCAAGTCGTCGGTGGCACCATCACCGAAGAGCTTCAGACTCCGCTCGCCCACGTGAACGTGGCGGCGCGGGCCCGAGGAACCCCGAACCTGGCACTGCTGGAGGCCTCGACCGATCCCCGGATCGCGCCGTTGCTCGGCAAGCTGGTGCGCTTCTCGGTTGGGCACGGGACCTTCTCCCTCGAGGCTACGACACTTCCCGAGGCCGAGGCTTTCTGGGCTTCGCGAGTGCCGGAGCCGATGATTCCCGATTGCGATCTCACAATCACCGGGCTGCCAGAGCTGGCTTCGCTCGGGTTTTCGAGTCAACGTGCGGTGGGGGTCAAGGCTGCCAACCTGGCCGAGCTCCACCGGTTGATGCCGGATGTCGCTCCGAACGGGTTTGCCGTGCCCTTCGCGCACTACGACCAGCATCTACACAGGGGGCGCCTGTCCGAGTCCTCTTGTGCTGCGGCGGGCCGCTCCTGTGTGGCCGAGGGGCGCCCTGCTGCGCTCTGCGACGCAGCTGAGAGCGACTGCGCCTCGCTCGGTCCAGGGCTCGATCTGTTCGGCTACGCCGAACACCTGCTGGGTGAGCCGCGTTTCATCACTGATTCGGAGTACCGAGCGGTGGCGCTGGCGGGACTCCGGCACCATGTGCAAAACTTGCCGCTCGAGCCTGCGTTCGCCGTGTCCCTGGATGCGCGCGTCACCCAGCTCTTCGGTGCAAGCCAGGTGAGGCTCCGCTCCAGCACCAACGCCGAGGATTTGCCGCGTTTCAGTGGGGCTGGCCTGTACGAGTCGGTGTCTGCGCAGGGGTCGAAGCCACCCGCATCACTCCGCATCGGCGAGGTTTTCGCGTCGGTCTGGAGTACCCAGGCTTTCGAAGAGCGTGCCTTCTGGGGGATCGATCAGCTCGCGGTCAGGATGGGTGTTCTGGTTGGCCCGGCCTTCGACGACGAAGCCGTGAACGGTGTCCTCATCACGCAGAACATCGCCGATCCGACGGTGGCGGGAATGTACGTGAACGTCCAGCAGGGTGAGGTGAGTGTCACCAATCCGAGTGACGGCTCGCTCCCCGAGGTGTTCTCGATCATTTTGGCCCCCTCGGGGCTCCAGGTGGCGCGGGCGCGCTTCTCGTCCTTGTCCGAGGGCGTGTCGTTGCTCTCCGAGACGGAGACAGCGACGCTGTACGCGGCAGCCACCGAAATCGTCGAGCATTTTGCCCCGCTTTACGGGCAAGATCCCAACGCGCTTCTGCTTGACATGGAATTCAAGCTGGTAGGGCCCGAACGCGCGCTCGTGATCAAGCAGGTCCGGCCCTACATCGACTGAGACGGAGTCGGTCAGCATTCCGGCCCAGACAGCCAACGAAAGGAAGACAACCATGAACCTTATGCAGACACTTCTCTTTTCCGTGTTGCTCGCCACAGTGAGCGCCTGCTCCAACGACGACGAGAAACACCCGAGCGGTGGGGAGGGAGGCGCTGGTGGAACCACGGCTACGGCAGGAGCGAGCGGGTCGGGTGAGAGTGGCGCGGCGGGTCGGGAGTCGGAGGCCACGGGCGGTACTGCGAGCGGTGACTTCGAGATCCGAACACCTGGCACCCACGCCGTTACTTGCGATGACGGGAGCACAGAGGAGCTTTCGGACGTGGACCACCTCTGCAGCTTCGAGGACGGTGAGGTAAGAGGAGAGCTCTATGTGCAGGCCACCCCCGTCGACTGCGTGGTGATGATGTCGGCGCAGCCGATCTTCGAGGTGGTTGCCAGTTTGAAGATCGGTGATCGTCTGGAGCCGCTGCCCGGCGCCAGCTACGATTTCGGCGGGAATCACAACAACGACGCTTTGACCTTCGACTACGGTGGTAAGACCTTCCGCTACTACCATTCTTCGTTCGGGTTCGGGTGGCGCCGTTGCCAGCCCATGGACTGCGCCCAGATCACCGAGGGGGAGAGCCTTTTCGATGGCTGCACCTGCGAGCGCACCCATCCCGTGGTGTGCGCCGTGATCGCCGAGGACGGCAGCCATGAACCGCTGACGACCGATGGCTTCGCGGTTTGCCTCGGGGATTCTACCTGCGGACAGTGAGGGCTGAGGTACCCGTACGGGACCCGAAGACTGTGCTCGAAAGCCGTGCGCCGGCGTGCAACGATGGTGGGTTGCCATGACCAAGCTCCGAAACCGGACCCTGTGCCGACTGAAGAAGGATGACGTGCTCAAGGATGAGTTCGTGCTCTTTGCCACTCTGGTACGGAGTCCTACCCACCTGTGCCGCCGCTGCGGACGTGCGGCAAACGACCAGCGAAGGCTGTGTAAGCCGGTTTCGCTCTCCGAGCTCGACCCAAAGTCGGAGTAGAGAGGGGTGGAGGAGGAGTTGAGCTTGACCTCCGGCGCGTTGTGCCGGACGATCCGGGCCCATGCTCCGTCCACACTACCTTTTCGTGTGCACCCACGAGCGGCCCGCAGGGGATCCTCGTCCCTCCTGCGGCGCGCGCGGGGGTGTCGAGCTCGCCGAGGCTCTGAAGGCGCGGATCACGGAGCGGAAGCTCGCATCCAAGGTGCGTTGCTGTCGCGTGAGCTGCCTCGACTATTGCAAGCAGGGCCCGAATGTCCTGATGATGCCCCAGCACCGGATCCTGCATGGGGTGGGCAGCGCCGACATCGATCGGATCCTGGATGAGGTGGTGGGGGCCGGTGCCGGCGAGGCTCCGCGATAGCGCCGTGGCACAGATGCTCCCGGTTCGCTGGCTGGTGTGCGTACTCCCGGGGCTGTGCGTGTTTCTGTTCGCGAGCCTACTTCCACTCGTGCCTCAGGGTGGCGATGCCGTGCCGGGGCGGTTGGGGATGGTGACCCAGAGCTGCCGTGGCACCTCGAACCTTGCCAGCATCGACTGGGTAGAAGAGGCGGCCTTGCGGGGAAAACTCCCGTACTACCTGGTACTCTCGGCAGATCGGAGGGCTGTCGTCTCCACCTTCGGCCCAGGTCCGGCCACTTGGGGGTGGCTGTTCTTCCATCCCCCCGAACCCGGCACGCCGATCACCGATCTCGAGCTTGCCGCCGTGGCCAGGCGCGCCGCCGCCGCGGCCCTCGGGATCGCGACCAGTCTGCTTGTACTCGCGCTGCTCTCGACCACGAGTTCGTGGCTGGCGCTGGTCGGGGGACTCTCTGCGGCACTCTCGTTTGGTGGCGTGGTGGGGCTCGGCCGTGGGCTCTTTCAGCAGACCCCCAGTGTGATGCTGCTCATGGCGGCGCTGGCTGCGGCGGCCCATGCTCGGCGCTATCCTTGGCTGCTCGTGGTGGCGCTCGGATGTGGTGTGCTCTCGGTGACCCAGAGACCCGCCGATCTCCCGCTTGGCGTGGCCGTGATGGCCTTTGCGCTCGCTCAGGCTCGCGCTGCCTGGGGCTCGGTGAGCCTTCTCGTCACGAGTGCCGTGGTCGCCTTGGCTGCGGCGTTTCCGGTGCTGATCTACGATCTCTGGTACTTTGACGGCCTACTGCCAATGGCGCAGCTCTCCAGCAACGCGCGGATGGCGGAGCGCGTGTTCGTGTTCACGCCTGGCCACATCGGGACCAGTCTCGCGGGGCTCTTGGTCAGTCCCGCGAGGGGGCTGCTCTGGTTCGGGCCCGTGGTGCTCCTCGCCCTTCCAAAGTGGCGTTCACCCTTGGCCTTCGGACTCCTCGGGCAGCTCCTCTTGGTCGCTGTGTTTCACAAGTGGTGGGGTGGGATCGCCTTCGGCCCACGCCTGCTCTCCGCGGCGGTGTGGCTCGCCGTCTACCTCGTGCTCGCGGAGCCCAGAACCCCAAGAGTGTTCGGCCCAGGCGCGCTCGCGGTCACCGGTTTGGTGGGGCTGCTTGGCGCTCTGCACTACGACCCTCGTGCTTGGGAGTTGCCCAATGACCCCGATCGGCATCCGGAGCGCTTGTTCTCGCTCACCGAGAGCCCCTGGCCCAGTTTTTTTGCGACCCCCGTCCTTCGAGCGGTCGCTGGTCGACGCCCCCCCTGGGCCCTTCCTGTATTGCCCGAGGGAGTTGCCCTACGCGCTTGTGACGGAGCACCGTCAGTAACACCACGGGCCCCCACGCGAAGCATGAGGGCCCGTCGCCATCGTCTGGTTTGGTTCAGTTGATCGTGCAGTAGAACGAGGAGGTGTCGAGGGTGCCCGTGCCATTGAAGATCTCGGTGCCCGCCTCGATGCTCGAGAGGTACTTGCCTTCGGTCAAGAGATTCCTCTCCATCAGATCCTTCAAGAAGTCCATCAGGTTGAAGGTGGCCGAGGTGGTGTTGCTGGTGCGCACGTAGCTCCGAACGTTCCAATACCCGTTGTTGCCCGAGTACAGGTTCCAGCTCGCGCCGGCTACGGACACGGTGCCCACCTGGGAGCCGATCGGTCCCGCGCCGCCGCCGGCGTACAACCAGATCATGATCTCATCCGCGGGATCGTTGGAATAGCCTGGGGCTGCCATGGTGTGGGTGAACAGATCGTACGCGACGTTCATCGTGCCATCTTGGTTCACGTCGAAGGTCCAGCCGCAGTTGATGGCGGTGGTGGCGCTGCGGTTGAGGAGGATCCCAAGGCTGCTCGCGTCGGTCCAGTGCCAGCCATACACGATGCTCGGGTAGCCCTTGACTTGGCTCGCGCTGCCGCCGCTCCAGCTCCACTCTGTGCCCCAGCCGACGGTGTTGCCAGACTCGCAGGTCGACCAGACACACTGGTTGCCCGTCACTCCGCCCTCGGTGCCCCACTGGTTGTTGAAGACGTAGTACTTGCCGACCGTGACCTTCTCGGCATTCACGCAGGTCTCACCTTGGTGTGGCATGCCGGAGGTGCAGGTGCTCGCCTGGCAGGTTCCCCCCGAGCACTCTCCCGTGCAGGGGGTGTTACAGCCTCCACAATGCTGCACGTCGATGGCCGTGTTGACGCACTCGGTGCCGCACTCGGTGTAGCCCTCGGCGCAGGTGCAGCTGCCCGAGACGCACGAGCGGTTGACGTCGCAGACCGTGCCGCAGGTCCCGCAATTGTTTTCGTCGCTCGCAAGATCGACGCAGCCCACGCCGCACAGCTCCAGTCCGGTGAGACAGGCACCGTCACCGATGAACTGGATGTCGTCCACCGAGAAGTCGAAGGCACCGGGGGCAGGGATCCAGGTTCCCGGATTGCTTGGATCTTCGGCATATTCCATGGGAACCGCGAAGTTCAGGCCGGTGATGTTGTCACCGGTCACCGGCACCTCAGCGCCGTTGGCTTGGCCCGGGGTGAAGGAGGCCCAGGGGATGAGGAGGTTAGTCCAAGTGGTGGTGAGCGGCACATCGTAGCTTGGGCTCACGCAGTCCGCCGTGCAGGTGCCGCCGCCCGCTGGATCGTCCTCGTCAGGGGCGGAGGTGTCTTCCGTCGAGAGTCCGAAGTTCACCGTGCCGGTGGGTGAGCTTCCCTTGACCCAGAGCGAGATCCCTTGCCACGCGGTGGCGTCGATGCACTGCATCCAGAAGCCGAGGGCGCCGCCCCAGTCCGAGGCCATCGTGTTGGCGATGTTGAGGGAATAGACGCCCTCTTGCCCCGCGAGCATGCTCATGGTCGGCGTGCCGGTGCCATCGTTCGAGAAGAACGAGCCGGCGTAGACGGCGGTCTCGCTGCCCGATTCGCCGTTGAAGGCAAAACCCCACTCGCCAGGGTCCGTGGTGCCGTCGTAGCTCTCGAAGTCCGTGAACAGCGAGCTTGTGACAGCGGTCTTCTTGAAGCAGGTTTTGACTGTCGGGCACACGCCGGCGTTGCAGACGCCCGCCGCACAGCTGTTGCCACACTCACCGCAGTTGGCCACGTCCGTCAGCGGATCGATGCAGGCGCCGTAGCAGAGCAAGAGCCCCGGATCGCAGGTCACATCCGTAGTGCCGCCTGTGCCGGTGGCCCCGCCTGTGGTTCCCGTGGCTCCTCCGGCGGTGGTTCCCGTGGCTCCCCCAGCATCGGTGGCGGTGGCCCCGCCTGCACCGGTTGCCGTTGCCCCGCCTGCACCGGTTGCCGTCGCCCCGCCTTCGCCGGTTGCTGTCGCCCCGCCTTCGCCGGTTGCTGTTGCCCCACCCGTGCCAGCGCTGCCACCCTCGCAGACGCCCGCCGTGCAGATCCCACTTGGGCACACCGTGCCGCAGGTGCCGCAGTTCTGGCTGTCGATTGCCAGGTTGGTGCAGGTGTTGCCACAGGCGGTCTGGCCGGCGGTCACGCAGGTGCACACCCCGCCCATGCAGCTCTGGCCAGCGCCGCACAAGTTGCCGCAGATCCCGCAGTTGGCGTTGTCCAGCTGGGGATCGACGCAGGCGCCGTTGCAGGCGAGCAGGCCCGGACTGCACTGACACTGGCTGTTCTGGCAGCTCTGACCCGCTCCGCAGGTCGTGCCGCACGTGCCGCAGTTCAAGGGATCGTTGGTGAGGTTCACGCAGGCTTGATTGCAGGCGGTCAGGCCATCGGCGCAGGTCGCGCTGCACGCACCGAGCGAACACACTTGTGGGCTGACGCAGACGGTGCCGCAGGCGCCACAGTTTGCGGCGTCCGCCTGGGTGTTGGTACACCCCGCGCCGCAGTCCAAGTAGCCTGATGCGCACACGCAGCTCCCAGCCGTGCAGGTCTCGAGGGGTACCTCGCAGGTGACACCGCAGCTCCCGCAGTTGCTGACGTTGGCCTGGGTATCGACGCAGGTTCCACCGCACAGTGCTTGCCCCGTTGCGCAGACGCAGGAGCCGCCCACGCAGGTTTGCCCGGAGGTACAGGCGACGCCACAGCTCCCGCAATTGGAATTGTCATTCGCGACATCGACGCATCCAGTGGTGCAGGGCTGAAGACCGACCGGGCAGGTGCTACTGCCCCCGCCGACCGCGTTCTCACTCCCGGGTCCCGTGCTGCCCGAGCTGCAGCCAAGGAGGAAGAGGCCGAGGGCGAGTGAGAGGGGAGTGACGCTGACGCGGAGCCGGGGGTAGAAATATCGCATTTATGACCTCCTCAAGGGATTGCCCATTAAGGTTGCTGCCGACGGACCACCGGGGCCATCGAAATGGGGCCATAAATGAGACAATATTCGCTAGATTCCACATTTTTGCGGCAATCTTCTTCCCTGGTCAGAATTCCGCCCTGCCTCGAGCCTCGAGCATAAATGCAAAATTGAAGCCGGGCTCAGGGCTGTGGCTCGTCCTCCTTCGCAAGTTTGGCGAGACTGGCGAGCCCACCGTCGAGACACAACGTGTGGAGGAAGCCAGCCCGCCGATAGTGCTCGGCGGCCTTTCGGCTCCGGATCCCCGAGTCGCACGAAAAGAGCAGCGGCACCCGTCGATCGAGCTTTTCTAGCGCGTCGATCAGCGTCTCGTCGAGCAGGCGCGCCGAGGCCAGATGGCCCTCTTGGTACTCCTCTTCCGTGCGCACGTCGATCACCAAACACTCGTACATCAGGCTGGCACAGCTCTCGAGGAAGGCGGCGTCGACCAGCCGCACCGGATCGGGACGATTGGGATTCGAGAGCCGAAGCCCAGCGCCCTGCTCGCTCTTTTCCCACTCGATCGCCAGGCCATCTGCTCGTTTGGCACTCGCCTGGTCGAGGACCATGGTCACATCCCCGAATTTCAGCACGAGATCGTTCTCGCCTCTCCGATCGACGAACAGCGCGTGTTCGAAGTTGGCGTCGATGACCAGGCGGATCACCGCTCCTTCTTGGTCGAGGGCAGCGCGGAAACGCTCGAGGACATCCGGTGCGACCGCGATACGCACCTCGGCGCGTGGTGTGGTCACCTCAGCCTGTGGCGAAGAATGCGGCGATATTTCTCTGGTCGGGTCGTCCACGGGCGCGAGCTTAGCGCACCCGCTCCATTTTTCCGGGGCTTGGCCGTGCGAGGCGTCAAGACCGTGTCTAGACTTCACGCCTTGCCGATTCGGCCGAAAGGCTAACGCTGGAGCGCAGATGAGCCCGAACCCCAATCATGAGACCCTGAGCCGCCTCGCTGGTGAGCGCATCCTTTTTCTCGATGGCGCGATGGGAACCATGATCCAGCGCCACAAGCTCACCGAGGAGGACTTCCGGGGCGCGCGTTTCGCCGAGCACCCCACGCCTCTGCGCGGCAACAACGACCTTTTGGTCCTGACCCGACCGGAGCTGATCGCCGGCATCCACGACGCCTACTTCGCCGCTGGCTCCGACATCGTGGAGACGAACAGCTTCAACGCCCAGGCCCTCTCCCAGGCCGAGTACGGGCTCTCTCATCTGGCCTACGAACTCAACCTCGCGGCCGCGCAGCTGGCGCGGAAAGTCGCGGATGGGTGGAGCGCGCGCACCCCCGAGCGCCCGCGTTTCGTCGCGGGTTCCATGGGGCCGTCGAACAAGGCGCTCAGCATGTCACCCCGGGTCGACGACCCGGGGTACCGCGATGTCGATTTCGCGACCGTGCGCGCCGCCTATGCCGAGCAGGCGCGGGGCCTCGTCGACGGGGGGGTCGATCTCCTGATCCTCGAGACCATCTTTGACACCTTGACCGCCAAGGCTGCCATCTTCGCGATTCTGGAGCTGTTCGAAGAGCGGGGGCGACGCTGGCCGTTGATCCTCAGCGTTACGGTCGACAACAAGACCGGACGCACCCTGCCCGGGCAGACTGTAGAGTCGTTTTACGTGAGTGTGGCTCACGCGCGGCCCTTCGCGGTCGGGCTCAACTGCGGGTTCGGGGCGCGGGACATGCGCGCCCATGTGGAGGTTTTGTCACGTCTCGCGCCCTGCCTCATCAGCTGCTACCCGAACGCTGGGTTACCCAACGCCTTCGGCGAGTTCGACGAGAGCCCCGAGAGCATGGCGCGCGCACTCACCGAGTTCGCGCAGGACGGCCTCTGCAACATCGTCGGGGGTTGCTGCGGCACCACCGACGCGCACATCCGCGCCATCAGCGAGGCGCTCCGGGCCATCCCCCCGCGGCGACCACCAGCCTCCGACGGCCTCAGCCGATTCGCGGGCCTCGAGACCCTCACCCTGCGCCCCGACTCCAACTTCACCATGATCGGGGAGCGCACCAACGTCACCGGAAGCCGGAAATTTGCCCGTCTGATCAAGACCGAGGATTACCAGGCCGCGCTCGCGGTTGCGGCGGAGCAGGTGGAGGGCGGCGCCAACGTGATCGACATCAACATGGACGAGGCGATGCTCGACTCGGAGGCGGCCATGACCCGCTTTCTGCGGCTGGTTGCGGTAGAGCCGTCGATAGCCCGGGTGCCGTTGATGATCGACAGCTCACGCTTCTCGGTGCTCGAGGCTGGCCTGATGAACGTTCAGGGCAAGGCCATCGTGAACTCCATCAGCCTGAAGGAGGGTGAGGAAGAGTTTCTGGTGCGGGCCAAGCGGATCCGTCGTTACGGGGCCGCGGTGGTGGTGATGGCCTTCGATGAGCAGGGCCAGGCCGAGACCGCCGAACGGAAATTTGCGATCTGTGCGCGGGCCTACCGCCTGTTGGTGGAGCAGGCGGGGTTCTGTCCCGAGGACATCATCTTCGACCCGAATGTGTTCGCGGTAGCCACCGGCATCGAGGGGCACAACCGCTTCGGTCTCGAGTTCATCCAGGCCACCCAGAGGATCAAGGCGGAGCTGCCGAAAGCCCGCGTCAGCGGGGGGATCAGCAACCTGTCCTTCAGCTTCCGCGGCAACGAACCGGTGCGCGAGGCCTTCCACTCCGCCTTCCTCTACCACGCGATCCGCGCCGGTCTCGACATGGGGATCGTCAACGCGGGACAGTTGGCGATCTATGAGGAGATCCCGAAGCCCCTCCTCGAGGCGGTGGAAGACGTGCTCTTCGACCGTCGGCCGGATGCCACCGAGCGGATGGTGGCTCTCGCGGACACCGTGAAGGGCACCAAGAGCGAACGGGTGGTCGACGACGCCTGGCGCCAGCAGCCGGTGCACCAGCGGATCGTGCACGCGGTGCTTTCTGGGTTCATGGACCACATCGAGGCTGATTGTCTCGAGGCCCATGTCCAGCTCGGACAGGCACTCTTGGTCATCGAAGGTCCGCTGATGGACGGGATGCGCGCTGTCGGGGAGCTGTTCGGCGCCGGCAAGATGTTCCTGCCCCAGGTGGTGAAGAGCGCTCGGGTGATGAAGCGCGGTGTGGCTATCCTGGAGCCCTTCATTCAGGGTGAGCAGCAATCCGGTGGCACACGACAGCCCACGGTGGTGCTTGCCACGGTGAAGGGCGACGTCCACGATATTGGCAAGAACATCGTGGGCGTGGTGCTCGGCTGCAACAACTACCGGGTGGTGGATCTGGGGGTGATGGTCCCCGCCGACACCATTTTGGACCGTGCACGCGAGGAAAAGGCCGAGGTGATCGGGCTCTCAGGGCTGATCACGCCGAGCCTGGACGAGATGGTGACCGTGGCCAAGGAGATGAAGCGTCGCGGCCTCGAGCTGCCGCTCATGATCGGCGGAGCTACCACCAGCCGCCAGCACACCGCGCTCCGGATCGCCCCGGAGTATCCTCACGAGGTCGTGCACGTGCTCGACGCCTCCCGGGCGGTGGGTGTGGTCGCCTCCCTGCTCGAACCGCGCAGCCGCGCCGAACTCGGCGAGCAGCTCGCGCGCGAACAAGAAGAGCTTCGGGTGATGCATGGTCGGGAGCAGATCGTGCCCATCCTCCCGCTCGCCGAGGCTCGTCGGCTCGCGCCGGCTCTGGTCCTCGACGAGCGAACCAACCCGGCGCCTCCATTCCTCGGCACCGAGGTCATCGAGCCACCACTCGCCACCCTGGTCGAGTACATCGACTGGACCTTCCTCTTTACCGCCTGGGAGATCAAGGGCCGCTACCCGGCGGTGCTCGAGCACCCGGAGCGCGGCGCCGCGGCGCGCGAGCTGTTCGCGAACGCTCAGCGACTATTGGCTCAGATCGTAGAGGAGAAGTGGCTGACGGCCCGCGCCGTGATAGGTTTCTTCGGGGTCGTCCGCGAGGGTGACGATGTGGTGTTCGAAGGCCCGAACGGTCCCGTGCGCATGCCGATGCTGCGCCAGCAGCAGCGCCGTGGCACCGAGCAAACCTGCCGATCGCTCGCCGACTATGTGCGGAGTGGGAGCGACCACCTGGGCGGCTTCGCAGTCACCGCCGGGCTTGGCGCCGCCGAGCTGGTGCGCCGCTTCGAGCAAGAGAATGACGACTACTCGGCGATCATGATCAAGGCCCTCGCCGATCGGCTGGCGGAGGCCGCCGCCGAGTGGCTGCACGAACAGGTGCGGCGGCGCTGGTACGTGCCGGATGAGGCGCTCGGGCAGGAGCAACTCCTCCGGGAGGAATACCGGGGGATCCGCCCTGCCCTCGGCTACCCGGCGTGCCCCGATCATACGCTGAAGGGACCACTCTTCGAGTTGCTCGGTGCCGAGCGGATCGGCATGGGGCTCACGGAGAGCTTCGCGATGACCCCGGCCGCCAGCGTGAGCGGGCTCTATTTCGCCCATCCAAACGCCGGCTATTTTGCCATCAACAAGCTAGGGCGCGATCAGGTCGAAGACTACGCAGTGCGTCGGGGTTGGTCGGTCGGCGAAGCCGAGCGCTGGCTTTCACCCAACCTGGGCTATCAACCCACCTGAGGAGCCTCTGATGCAACTCGTTCGCGTCGCCGCTGCCACTTTGAACCAGACACCCCTCGACTGGGTGGGCAATCAGCGGCGGCTCCGTGCCGTGCTGGCGCGGGCCCGAGCCGAACGAGTGACGGTCCTGTGCCTCCCGGAGCTTTGCCTCACCGGCTATGGTTGTGAAGATGCATTTCTCTCCCCGAGTGTGCACAGGACGGCGGCCGAGCTCCTCGATGAACTGGTCTCGGAGACACGAGGGCTGGTCACCTGCTTTGGGTTGCCGCTCTCGGTCGGGCGCTCACTCTTCAACGCCTGTGCGCTGGCGGTAGACGGAAAGCTGGTGGGCTTGGTGCCGAAGCAGATCTTGGCCGGTGACGGCATCCACTACGAGCCGCGCTGGTTTTCGGCCTGGTCTTCCGGGGAGCGCACCGAGTTCGACTGGGCTGGGCAGAAGCTCCCCCTGGGCGACTGGGTCTTCGACGTGGGAGGGGTGCGCCTCGGCTTCGAGATCTGCGAGGATGCTTGGGCGGCGGAGCGTCCGGGAGTCAGCCTCGCCCAGCGGGGGGTCGACATCATCTTGAACCCGAGCGCCAGCCATTTTGCCTTCGGTAAGCACACCGCGCGACGGCGGCTGGTGTTGGAGGCGAGCCGGGCCTTTCAGGTGAGCTACCTGTACGCCAACCTGCTCGGCAACGAGGCGGGGCGCGTCATCTACGACGGTGATGCCTTGGTCAGCTCCCCGGAGGGGCTGCTCGACAGCACCGCGCGCTTCTCCTTCGAGGAGTTTGGGCTGGCCACGGGCACCGTGGACATCACCCTGCTTAGGACCCGCGCCGCCGCCCGCCAGTCCTCGCGGACGCGACCCCTGGTCGATGGCATCTTTTCCCTCGGGTTCGAGTGGCCCAAGCAAGAACTCGCACTACTCTCCCTGCCCGCGTCTGCCGTTCCCGCGCCGGCCCACCAGAAAGAAGAGGAGTTCACGCGCGCCGTGTGCCTCGGGCTCTTCGACACCATGAGAAAGAGCCGAGCCTGCGGCTTCGTGGTCTCGAGCAGCGGCGGCGCCGACTCGACCACGGTGGCCTGCTTGGTCGCCATCATGGTCGCCCTCGCGCGCCGTGAGCTCGGCCCCGAGCGCTTCGCCGAGCGGCTCGGGCATTGCCCGGCGCTCGCCACCTTGCTCGAGCCGACCGAGGCCGGGGAGCGCGCCGTGGTCGAGGCCCTGCTCACCACCGTGTACCAGGCTACCCGAAACTCCTCGTCGATCACCCGAGATGCGGCGCGGGCGGTCGCCTCCGCGCTTGGGTCGCGACACTTCGAGTTCGACGTGGAGCCCTTGGTCGCGGCCTATCGCGGGCTCACCGAGAAGGCCTTGGGGCGCGAGCTCTCCTGGGACACGGACGATCTCGCCCTGCAGAACATCCAGGCGCGCGTCCGCGCTCCCTCGGTGTGGATGCTGGCGAACATCAACCGGGCCCTTCTGCTCGCGACCAGCAACCGGAGCGAGGCCGCGGTAGGCTACGCCACCATGGACGGCGACACGGCCGGGGGACTTAGCCCCATCGCCGGCATCGACAAGGCCTTCATCCGGCACTACCTGCGGTGGCTCCGCGATCTGGGCCCCGAAGGATTCGGTCCGCTTCCGGCGGTGGACGCGGTGTGCGTGCAGGCCCCGACCGCGGAGCTTCGCCCGGCCGCGGCAGGTCAGACCGATGAAGACGATCTCATGCCCTACGACGTGCTCGACGCCATCGAGCGGGCAGCGATCCGCGACAAGTATTCACCGTTGGAGGTCTTCGAGCTCCTTCGGGTACGCTTTGGCGAAGCCACGCGGGAGCAGCTCGGGGTCTGGGTGGAGCGGTTCTTCCGCTTGTGGGCGCAGAATCAATGGAAGCGCGAGCGCTACGCCCCGTCCTTCCACCTCGACGACGCGAACCTCGATCCGAAGACCTGGTGCCGCTTTCCCATCCTCTCGGGCGGCTTCGAGCGCGAACTCGCCGAGCTCCGCGCGTGGCTGCGGTCGTCGGTTGAAATGCTCTGAAATCGCGCCGGGGTTGCGAGAGGGGGCAGGGAGAGCCCGGCGGTCCAGGTGTGACTGCGGTCGGCCTGTGCAGGAGCTTCACACCACCTGTCGAAACCTGACGACAGCTCACCCGAAGAGCGCCTCGAACCGCCAGAAAGCCGCGCGTTTGTGGCTATGGCACGGAACTCGCTTAGTTGCTGGCCGTAGCAGCAGTGGGAGGAGTTCAAGCATGACATCACACAAGAGCCTTATGACTGCGACCGCGACCGTGGCGACCGCCGTCCTTACCATGATGCTGTCCGGTCGCGCCGAAGCGGCGAGTTGCGTTGTGCTCGACGAGTCGCGGGACACGCTCTCGGCCGAGGAGCGCCGTGGTGCCCAACTGGTATTCGAAGAGGTCCTGCGCCATCGCGGGGTGGCGGTGGAACAGACGGGTTGTACGGAGACTTGGACCCTCCGGCACATCCGCCTGGGCGACAGCATCACCGTGGTCGTTAAAAACTCGCGGAGTGAACGCCTGGAGCAGGTCAGTGAGCTGTCTGAGCTGCCGGGGATCTACGATCAGATGGTGCGTTCGCTGCAGAGTGGCTACGTCAACACGGCAGAAGGCACGGCGGTGACCCGGGACAACGTGGTCGAGTCCCAGGCGTCGGCGCCGCGGATCTCTGCCGATGGTCTCTGGTACGTGCGTTTGGGGGGGGCGGCGACGCTGGCTGACGGCCTGAACGCGGGTCCGGGATTCGGGCTCGGGCGTCGTTGGGAGCTCGATCATTTGGCCATCGATCTCTCGATCTTCAACACCACCATCTACCAAGGTGAGGGGGGCAGTGACGGGGCAGGGTGCGAGTGGATCCGCGCTGGGGCCGCCTATTTCCTGGACGCGACAGCCAACCATACCCCGTATCTGGGCGCGAGCCTTGGCCTCTCCACTCAGAGCGTCGATGCGGCGGACCGTGGCAATTGGGAAGGGACGGGCCTCAATGTCAACCTCACGGCAGGCTATGAGTTCCTTCGAGCCAGCAGTATCCGGTTCTTCACCGAAGCAACCCTCACCCTTCCTACCTATGAGCTTTTGTCCGATGACTGGACGGGAGAGACACGAGACGAGCGGACCTACGCCCCGACAGCATCTCTCAGTCTCGGCCTCGGATGGGGAGGAGCGACCTCTCGCCAAAGGACGGGGAAGAAGTAGGTTGGAGGACGAATTGCCAAGGAGCTCGGTTCAGACCCACGGACGAACGATGTCAACCGAGACCAGTGGTCTCGGTGGTGTACCTCGGCTCGAAAGCCTATAGGGCGAAGCACGGCGCGGAGAGGAGACGTGGGCGCCGGCGCTACGCGGGGCGTGGGTGCTCTCTCTGGTCTCCCATGGTGAGCGAGGTGGCAGCCGTCAACTGCGTTCACGCTCTGCCCAAGCCAGGAGTCTGCGAAGGAACCGGCGCTCGAAGGCCAGTCGTCACGGAGGAACACTGGCCAAATGGCTGCCAACGAGGCAGAATCTCAGCGGTCCGGAGGTGATGCGTGACGTTGAAGTTCCCTGGTTCTCGTTGGTGGAAGTTCGACTTCCACACTCACACCCCCGCGTCACGTGACACAAGGGACTGGCAGGGCGCACCAACGGGTGGCGGAGTCACTCCGGAGCAGTGGTTGCTGGAGGTCATGGCAGCGGGACTCGATTGTGTCGCTGTGACCGATCACAACACCGGTGAGTGGATTGATCGCCTGAAGACATGTTACGCGACCATGAAGAGCCGTGCCGAGCAAGGTTCACCTGTCACGGGGTTTCGCGAACTCACGATCTTCCCCGGTGTGGAGCTGTCGGTTCAGGGCGGCGTGCACGTGCTCGCCGTGTTCGATCCCGCACGCTCGACCGCAGACGTCGACGCTCTTCTTGGTAGCGTGCAGTACAGAGGGAACCGGGGTGAATGTGATGGTGTCACCAGTATGGGTATCGACGGCGTGGTGGCGGACATCACAGCCCGTGAGGGCCTTCCCATTTTGGCGCACGCTGACAAGGAAAAGGGCCTGCTGCAGTGCGAGCCGGATTCGCAGAGGTGTCGCCGCGACGCGCTTACCGTTGAACAGGCTCTGGCAACAGAGCAAGTGTTGGCCCTGGAGTGGATCGACCGAGGGGCAAAGTTGCCCAGTTGCGCCGAATCCAGAGCGAGCAGGCTCGCCAGAGTCCTCGGAAGCGATGCTCACAGTTTCGGGGACACTTGCTCTCTGGGGCGCAGCTTCACTTGGGTCAAGATGGCAGCGCCAACCCTCGAAGGCTTGCGGCTCGCGCTGCTCGATGGAAATGACACGTCGATCCGCCGCAGTGACGATGGTGCCTTTGATCCTGCTCGCGTTCCCGAACACAGGCTGGTTGCGCTCGAGATCCAGAAGGCGCGGTACATGGGACGGTCAGAAGCTGCCCGCGTGGAGTTCTCACCGTTCTTCAACGCCGTGGTGGGTGGTCGTGGCACCGGAAAGTCCACGCTCGTGCACTCGCTGCGGCTCGTGTCGGGTCGGCGTTCAGAGCTCCCCAAGGACACGGAGGCATGGTCGCAGTTCGACGCGTTCGAGAAGGTGGAGCGAGGCAGGAGCACCACGGGAGCACTCTGTAGCGACACCGAGCTCCGACTCGAGTGGGAACACGGAGGCGAGCGGACTCGCCTTTCATGGCGTGCCGAAAGTCCGAAGACTGTGCAGGTAGAGGAATGGCGCGATGAGAGTTGGAAACTAGCAGGTAGCCAGAACCTGGGGCCCGCCCGATTTCCGCTACGGATCTTCTCCCAGGGGCAGATCGCAGCGCTTTCGGGGAGCGGGCGACGGACCCTGCTCGCGATCATCGACGAATCCGGCGACATCAGCCGCGCGAAGACGGCGCTCGAGGATGCCCGCCGCTCCTTTCAGGCGACCAGCGCACACTGGCGGGAGGTTTCGGCAAAGGTGGGGGAGCTTCCGGAGCTCGAGAGACAACTGGCGGAGCTGAAGCGGAACCTGGCCAGTCTGGCTGACTCCGGTCACGCTGCTGTCTTGAGCGCCTATGGCTCCGCGCGGTCCCAGCAGCGGGAGGTCGAGCTCCTGCTCCAACAGGTGGAGGAAGCTGGTCGGCGATGTGGCGCTCTGGCCAATGAGTTCGTGCTCGATGATTGGGCCGCTCAGCACTTCACGGCTGGGGACGCGGATTTGCTGGCCTGGCGGCGAGAGCTGGACTCCTACTTCAACGATGTTCGCTCGGGCCTGAGAACACAGGCCGAGAGCCTCGCGTCACTTGTCGTGAGATGCAAGTCTGATCCGAGGTACCTTGGGTGGTTGACGCGTGCACAGAAGGCCACCGAAGAGCATGAGTTGCTGCAACGGTGGCTGGCTGACCAAGGTGTTGAGGACCCGCAGGCCTTCGCGCGCATGACAAGTGAGCTCCAGATTCTCGAGTCTCGACTCAAGGAGCTGCGGGCGCGGGAGGTGGAGTTGTCCCGGCTCGAAGATCAACGTGAGCGACAACGTGTTGAGATGGCAGAACACCGGAGGACGATCTCCGTCAAGCGTCGAGAGTTTCTCGAGAGCGTGGTAGGGAGCAATCCCCACGTCCGAATCGCGTTGGTTCCGATGGGACGCGAGCCAGGTTGTATCGCCCGCGAGCTGCGGGAGCTGCTCGAGCTTGGGGATGACGTGTTCAACAAGGATATCGATGAGGATGGTGGTATCGTCCACGAACTTGCTCAAAGCAGCGAAGACCAGAAGGAGTCCAAGCTCAGCGATATCCAGCGAAAGCTCACTCAGCCCTCCGAGGAGTTCACGGCGAAGTTTCGCGCGCACCTGCAGAAGAAGCTTGAAAGGCCAGAGTTCACTGATCGAGTCTTAGCTTGGTCGCCCGAGGACGATCTCTGGATCGAGTACCTGAGGGGTGATCGCTGGACCCCCGTGGAACAGGGGTCACAGGGACAACGCTCAGCGGCGATGCTGGCGTTCCTCCTGGCGTTCGGTAGCGAGCCGGTGGTTTTGGATCAGCCCGAGGACGATCTTGACAATCACCTGATCTACGACCTCATAGTCAAGGAGATCCGAAGGAACAAGTGTCGCCGTCAGCTGATCATCGTCACTCACAACGCGAATGTGGTGGTAAACGGTGATGCCGAGCTGGTACACATCATGGAGTTCACCCGAGGACAATGCCAGGTGAAACAGTGTGGCGGGCTAGGGGAACCGGCGGTGCGCGAGGAGGTCTGCCAGGTGATGGAGGGCGGACATGAAGCCTTCCAGGCTCGGTGGAAGCGGCTGGGAGGGCAGGGCTGATGTTGAGCGTCAAGAGTGACCTGCTGGAGAAGATCCGTCTTGGCGAAGACAGTTTCCTCGAATTGAAGGAGGTTCGGTTCGCGGGCGGCAAGGTGCGTGGTCCTACCCAGGACGCTCTCGCTGACGAGCTTGCCGCCTTCGCAAACAGTGCCGGAGGCGTGGTGTTGCTTGGGGTAGAAGACAAAGGGCGGACGATTGTCGGAGTGCCGATCGAGCAGCTGGATGCGGTCGAGGTCATCGTGCGGGAGGCAGCCGAGAATTCGGTAAAGCCCGCGCTCTTCCCGATCATCGAGCGCATGACGCTGCCAGATGGAACAGGCGTGGAGCGCGCGATCATCCGGGTGTCGGTGACGAGGAGTCTCTTCGTCCACAGCAGCCCAAGCGGCTATCTTCACCGAGTCGGGTCCTCGAAGAGGCCGATGCCACCCGATCAGTTGGCTCGGCTGTTCCAGCAGCGGAGCCAATCGCGGCTTGTGCGCTTCGATGAGATGGCAGTGAGTCGCGCGTCTCTGAGTGAGCTAGAGGAGGATTTGTGGCGTCGTTTCGTGCGCCCAGACAGCGCTGAGCTGGGCGAGACCCTCCTTCAGAAACTGGCGATGGCGGCGCGCGATGACGAAGACCAATGGAGACCGACGGTTGCTGGCCTCTTGCTCGCGTCTCGGGAACCGCATAGGCATCTTCCTGGTGCGTTCATTCAAGCCCTCCGATATCGGGGCACTTCGATTGGAGCGGAGCCGCAAGCGGCCTATCAGCTCGACGCTGCGGACATCACCGGGCCGTTGGATCACCAGATCATGCAGGCGGTTGCCTTCGTGCGCCGAAACATGACGGTGTCGGCCCGTAAGAGTGTCGAGGGAGGCAGGGAAGACCACCCCCAGTACTCGATGCTGGCGGTGTTCGAGGCAGTGGTCAACGCAGTGGCTCATCGTGACTACTCGATGGCAGGCTCGAAGGTGCGCCTTAGGTTGTTCGACGACCGGCTCGAACTCTTCTCGCCTGGGATGCTCGTGAACACCATGACCACAGAGAGTCTGGAGTTCCGTCAAGCTGCCCGCAATGAGGCGTTGACAAGTCTGCTGGCGCGGTGTCCCATCGTTGATGACATGCTCACGGGACACCGACGGCACCTCATGGACAAGCGAGGTGAGGGGGTCCCGCTGATTCTGGAGCACAGCACCAGAATCTCGAGAAGGCGTCCGGAGTATCAGGTCGTGGACGAGAGCGAACTCAAGCTGACGATCCATGCGGCCCAGGTAGATTAGTCGGCTTCGGTGTGGTGGTGGACCGGGGCCACCCGGTCATGACCGAACGAGCGTGCGGTTGCCGACGATGGCACGGTGTCGACCATCTCCACCCGCATCAAAGAACCCCGGAGTCGACGGTGACGCTGGAATCAGCGAGCCATCCGGGTCGGCCCGACCGCCCGTCGACGAGTGAAGGCGTTCGGGAGGTAGCCCGGCGCGAGAGGCACAGGAGGGTGGTCTACCGCCAACAAAATCCGGGAAACTGAAGAAACCAGACGAACTGGTGGGCTCGGGTGCTACCCCTGGGCCGCCCGATGCCCAAGAAGCGTGTCGTTCACGCCGCCATCCCGCTGGTTCAGTTGGTCTGGCCGCTCTTAGTCGAGAACATCCTGCGGACCTCGCTGATGAGCGTCGATACCTTGATGCTCGCGCGCTACTCGGAGAAGGCCGTGGCTGCGATGAGTCTTGTCCACCAGTTCTCCTTCTTCATCCTGCTCATCTACCTGACGGTGGCGATAGGTTCGAGCATCCTCATCTCTCAACACCTCGGCGCCGGGGATCCGGAGAAGGCTGGGTTGGTGGCGGCCGGTAGTCTGGTTCTCACCACCGGTTTTGCCGTCGTTCTGTCCGCGCTGGTGGTGGTCTTCACCGGGCCCATCATCTCGCTCTACCGGCTCGATCCCGAGGTGGCCCTGTATGCCACGCAGTTCTTGCAGATCTTCGGCGGCCTCTCATTTTTCATGGCGCTCAACATCGCGCAGGCCAGCATCCTACGCACCTGGGGTTATCCGCGGGACTCGATGTGGATCAACGCGTTTTGTTTGCTGGTCGCGGTTCTTGGCAATGCGCTGGTGCTGTTTGGGCCCTTCGGGTTTCCGGTCCTAGGCATGGTGGGGGTGGCGCTCTCGAACGTGGTAAGTCAGCTGGTAGCGTGTTTCATCTATCACCGGGTGATCCGCCGCCGCCCTGAGATAAGCCTGCCGCTTCACCGGTTGGCCGCGCTCCCTCGCTCGATCTACCGGTCCATCCTGGCGGTGGGGATCCCCACGGCTGGAGAGAATCTCGCCTACAACGTGTCTCAGATCGTCATCTACTCGATGGTGGCGCTGATGGGCACGGACGCGCTGGCGGCGGTGGGGATCGTGATGGCGTGTCTCCGCTTCGTCTTCATGCCCGGGATCTCGATCGGGCAGGGGGCTCAACTCAAGGTTGGCTACTGGGTGGGTGCCGGGCTCCACGACCAAGCCAAATTCTGGGTCTATCGCTATTTCCTGGTGGGCCTTGGGATCTCGGGCACCCTCGTCCTTCTCGTATTTGGGTTGCAGCGACCACTGCTTGGTCTCTTCACCCACGAGCAGAAGATCATAGAGCTGGCCGCTTCGGTCCTGGTGGTGGCGGTGATTCACGAACCAGGGCGCAACTTCAACACCATCATCATCCCGGCCCTGAAGGGCGCCGGGGATATCCACTTTCCGGTCTTGGTCGGCATGGCGTCGATGTGGGGGATTGGGGTGGTGGGAGCCTGGTTCCTCGGGCTTCACTGCGGGCTGGGCCTGCTCGGGATCTGGTTGGCCATGGCCGCAGATGAATGGGTGCGGGGGCTCGCGATGCTCCTGCGTTGGCGCTCCCAAGCCTGGAAGCGACACACGCTGGTACCGTTCGGTGAGCTCGCGGGGCTATCGCCTACCATGACCCCGGGCGACATCCGCTGACGTGTATCACGCTTCGTGAACTCTCGAACCGTCAGGGCATGACCGCTCTCGGGAGGGCTGAGCGAGGCCCTCCCGAGAGCCGAGATCCGGCAACCAGAGGCCGGGTGAAAAGTCCCGCGTTCAAGGCAGAGCGGGAGCCGGTCCTGCACGGTGTCTCGAGCCTTGTGGCGTCAGGCTGAGCCACCGTGCCTGCGCCGACGGCGCAGCGTGCCCAGGGCAAGGACCCCAAGCATGCCGAGCAACCCGTTCGTTCGCGTGCTCGACGGGTCACCGGCTATTCGACAGCCACACCCGCTGTCTTCCTCGGAGGTGAAGGTTTCACCGGTTGGCTCAGCAGGCAGGCCGGCAGAACCCCCACCGACAGCGCTGAGGCCTCCCGAACCGGGCAGCGCCGTGCTCGTCTGTCCGCCCTGGCCCGTGATGGAACCACCTTGCCCGATGAGCGCACCGCCTTGGCTGGTGATGGCACCGCCTTGACCTGGGGCACCGCCTTGACTTGGGGCACCGCCTTGACCTGGAGCACCGCCTTGACCTGGGGCACCGCCTTGACTTGGGGCACCGCCTTGACCTGGAGCACCGCCTTGACCTGGGGCACCGCCTTGACCTGGAGCACCGCCTTGACCTGGAGCACCGCCTTGACCTGG
>CAYNEY010000001.1:41915-78605 GCA_964396375.1 uncultured Polyangiaceae bacterium
TGACCTGGAGCACCGCCTTGACCTGGAGCACCGCCTTGACCTGGAGCACCGCCTTGACCTGGAGCACCGCCTTCGCCTGGAGCGCCGCCTTCGCCTGGAGCGCCGCCTTCGCCCGTGGCCCCACCCGCACCCTCGGAAATGCCGCGAAGAGTGGTGACGCTGTCGGCGTCGAGAGTCACGGAAAGCGAGCCGTTCGAGGCCGCAACCTCCCCTTCGTCCGCTAGGTTCTTCGAGGAAGAGGTGGTGTAACGCTCGAACGCGGTCGCGGTCGTTCCGGGAATCGACACCTCGACGCTTTGTGATGAGTCATTGCGGTTCACCAGAACCAGCACCACCTCCGTGTCCCCCTTGTAGGCCGAGAGGAACACCTCGTTGGTGGGATTCTTGGTTGCCTCGACGCGCACGAAGCCAGGCCGAACGAACTTGGAGAAGTGCGCCATGCTGTAGCCGCGCTTGCTGATCGTGCCATCCTCCTTCATGGGGCTGTATTGGCGACGGATGTACCACCACACGTAGGCTTGGAACTCGGCCTCGACCATGGCGCTGTGGATGTGCCAGGCCACCTCCAATCCCTCGGGCCAGCGATCCGCCGAGTTGTCGTCACTGTTGGGGTAATAGACCTCGGTCATCCACAGCTCTTTTCCTGCACCCTTCTCCTTGAACAGCGGATAGGGGAAGTCCCGAACCTGGGTCCCGTACAGATGCGCCCCCAGGATGTCCATGTTCTCGAGGGCGACCGGATCGTTGAGGATGGGATCGGACATCACCTTTCGGTACTGAAAGGACTCAGGCGCCATGACTCGGAAGGGGAACGAGCCAGCGTGCTCCCTCATGAAGGTGACGATCTCGTCTGCGGACCACCAGGTCCAATCGTGGGCGTAGTCCGGCTCGTTTTGGATCGAGACCGAATAGAGCTCAACCCCGTTGTCAGCCATAAAGTCGTAGAAGTCGGTGAGGTGGCTGGCGTAGGCCGCATAGGCGTCAGGCCGCACGTGCTTCTCCCCGTTGACGGTGGTCGTCATATCGGCAGGAGGATTCCATGGAGAGGCGAAGATCAGGAGCCCGAGTTCCTGGGCGCGTTGAGCCGTTGCCACCTCACGACTCCAGTTATTGGGATCTTCACTGATGAAGATGCGAAGCACGGAGAACCCAAGCTGGTTCGGGCCGTTGCCGAACGCCGTCTCCCGCTGCTCACTCGTGAGATCTCCGATCCAAAGCGGATGGTTGATCCCGCCGAATCCTCGGATCAGCTGCTTTTCGTCGTCGAGGTTCACGGTGGCGGACTGGGCGAGTGCCTGAGTCGCAAAGCCAGCCAGAAATGAGAATCCGAGGCCCAGGGGCAAGCGCCGAAGAATGCTTCTCATAGGAAACCTGAAGGCATGGGTTGATCAAGAACGCCGAGTGCCGCAGCATTCGGTCCGTCATCGAGGCAAGGGACTCCGTCGTGTCGTGACGGAGCGCGTGCTGCCAAACATGGTGGCACTCTGGCTGCGTGCGAGCCATCCCGAACGGTGGTGGTGTGATCGAATTCCGCGCGCTTCCTGGCTCACTCTGAGAACGTTTCCTGTAAGCGAGATCGAAAATGATTGAGGGCGGTGATCTGCGAGACGAGTGGCGGGAATTCGATCTGGCCTGGCACACGGCTCCGCCTCTCTGCGTGCGGAGAGCAGGAGCGCCGCTTGTTCGTTTGTGCGGTGGTGGGTGGTGGTGTTCGACCAGGCCACGTTCGCGGGGCCACGCGCAGAGTGAGGCACACTGTGCACTTCTGAGCGGGGTACGAGGCACACTCCGGGGTGGAGAGCGGCCAACCGTGCTGGCCCTCGCGACACCAGGCTTTGGGCGCCCAAGCACGAAGACTTGCGCGGGCGTGCTCAGCCCGAGGGGACTTCTACTTCTTCTCTACGGTGCAGCTGGTCAGACGCCAGGGCTCGTTCATGCCCACATCCGAGAGAGCGAAGAGCAGGTGAGGTGCGGCTCCGACATCCACCGGATCGATGACGACCTTGATCTTCGTGTTGTTCTGGGTGCTGGTCACGGTGGATGACACAGCTCCGATCTCCTGGGAACTGGTGACCGCATAGCCACGGATATCCATGGTATGGGAGAAGGTTCCTGTGCACTCGAAGACCAGGTCCTTGCCCTCAGTTCCAGCCAAGGCATAGAGGATGAAGAACTGCCCCCTGGCCCCGTAGGAGATCCCAGGGACCACGCCTTCCACGGGCAAAGGCCCCCCCGCCCACACCTCGAGATCTGTGGCAAAAACATGGGCCCCAGGCACGCTAGTGACCGTGGCGCCCAGCGTGACCTGCGCCGCGGCCTCCACGGGAGCAAGAGGTGGGATCTGCGCCACCGGCAAGGATACCTTGAGGCGAAGCTCGTCGAGCCGCGCCTTCAGCGGTTGCACCGAGGTCTTGAGTTTGAGCCGAGCCTGGGCCAGAGCCGTCGGCTTCTGAACCGTGACCTTCTTCAACTGAGTTGGTTCTGCGTGGGCCGAAGAGACGCCACAGGCCACCAGCAACGTTACTGCCGACACCAGCCAAGAAGAATGACTCATCGCGAAGCTCCGTTCGTGGTTGAGGGGTTCCCTTGGGGGCACGCGCAGCGGCCCACCAACGCAAGGTAAAGCAGGGTCCGCGTTCCCCGTCCAGTGCTGGGGGAGGACGGGTACACGTCGATGGTGGGGGCGGGAGACACGACCATCCCCCATGAGTGCTGCAGCTGGCCTCGGTCCGTAGTCTCTTGCCGAGGCAGACGGATGGGGGTGGGGGTACCAGCCCCGTGCTTTTTCGACGCAAGCCCTGCCTGAAACCCCGGACGCGAGAGGGGCTTCTTAGAGAGAGTCAGCGTTCCTTCTTGCCCACGAACCGGTAGTCGATACGGCCTGCGAGGGAGAAGTCCTCGTTGTCGATCCGAACGTCGAGGACAAGCTCGAGGCTGAGCTCACCATCGAGGAAACGTGCCGTACCCTGCTTCACTTGCGCAGATTGCTGACGTTCCTCGGCCTCGAAGCAAGACTGCCCGGGAACGATGGTCGCGGTGCTTTGAGTGAGTATCCCCTTGAGTCGGCAGAGATCTTCGTTGGTGGAGCTGTCGACGATCACGAGCATCAGCTCACCTGGTGCTCTGGCCTCGACCCGAGTTCGCGCCTCGGGATCGTCGACAGATTGGGGGGACATGGGCGGGAAGGTGGTGGTCGTGGTGTCGGTGCCACGGTAAAGGCCGGCGAGTGCCGCAGGCGCGACCAGCGGGATCGCTCCGCCATCGAAGGCCCCGGCGTCGACGGGTGACGGAGGCTCGCTGCTGGTGGAAGCAGTGGGCTGGGCGAGCGGGGGAGGAGGCTCGCGTCCTTCGGTGCTTGGCCCAGGCGGAGCCGCACTTGTGTCAGGGGGCGCCTCGCGCCGTGCCGCGTATTCGGCGAGCGCCAAGGGGCCGAGCCCAAGTGGGCTTATCTTGGGCTCTTCGCGAGCACAGGCGTAAGCCGCCAAGAACAAAAGGAGGCTGAACCGGGACATCAGGTGCCCACAGGCTAGCACAGGGCTAGGGTCGAGCGTCGATGCGCGCTCGCTCGAGGGGTTGGTCGAGGGAAAAGAGCCGGTCGAGGTCGAGCTCGATGAACCCAGCGTCCAGGCGGGGCGCGTGGGAAATGAAGAGCCGGCGTGCGGTAAGGTCGACGACCACGCCGTGTGCAGCCAAGTCGGCGTTGATCGCGCGGGGATCCCCGCGCTCGAGGGGGGCATCATTGATGCCCCTTCGCTCGGTGAGCAACGACTTCAGGTGCTCAGTAGTTGCGGGTACGGTGAGACCCGCCACCAGCTGGTCGCCGCGTTGCTTGCGGTAAAGGGTGGTGCTGTGGGCGAGCACGGCCTGGTTCTTTGGGTCATCCGCGTGGGGGCCGAGCAGGTGGTTGGTTACCGCGGCACGCTCGCCAAGCTCGTAGCGGTAGGGGATGGCACCGGGGACGCGTTCGAGCACGGTGGCCTTGCCGTGAGCGTCCGCCATGATCACGATGTGGCTGACCATGGGTTCGCGCCGGTTGAGTTCCTCGATCGCGCCATTGACGTCGCGGGCGGTGGAGAGTGCCCGGCGGAGCGCGTGGATGACGGGTTCCCCGGTGCGGTTCACCTCGCCGGCGCGACCCCCGTGGACCACCGCGACCAGCCCTGCCTGGTTCAGGCCGGTCACCACACCCACCAGCCCCGGCCAGGCCACGGATGCAAAGGGGATGAGACCTTCTTCGTGCACGACGAAGAGGGTCTTGTCTTGGTCGAAGGTGGGCTCGATCTCGAAGTCGAAATTTCTCGCGAAGAGCACGTGTCCGCCAGCGCTGGCAGAGCCTTTCATCACGAAGGTCGTGCAGCCGAGCAGTGGGGAGCCCTCGAAGGACAGGGAGATGTCATAGAGGGCGTTCAGATAGATGAAGCGCTGGTAGGTGGGTATGAAAGCAGCGAAGGGATCGTGCTCGAGGCCCCCTGCCATCGCCGAGAGTTCACGGAGGCGTTCGTGGGCGAAGTGCCGATCGAGGTCGAAGAAGCGCACACGTGCCAGATCGAGCAGCAGGGTGCGGAGGAGTGGATTGGGCAGCATCTGCTCGAAGCGCGCGAACAGGCGGCCTTCAGTGTGCGATAGCTCCGCCGCGAGCAAGCGCGCGTGGTCGAAGCCGAGCTGCTCGGGGGGGCCGACCAGCCGCGCCAGAATCAGGCCATCGGTCTTCTCCACTCGGCTGGTCGAGGGAGTCCGCCCGAGGTGCTCGGGGGTAGGGAGTGGGGTCAAGGCCGAGAGGCGAACTACCGCAAGGTGGGCCAAGAACGGCAAGGCGAGGAGCAACACCAGCCCCCCACCGATCCGTGCAAGACGGCGGGTGCGACGTGACTTTGGGGCGCCTTCGGGATCGGAGGGAGTCAACGGCGTCAGCCTAGCAGAGCTAGGTCGGAGAACGGGGCGACTCGAGCAGTGTCTGGACCACCCGAGCCACGATCCTTGCCGGATCGCGGACATTTCGGAAGTGCGACACACGCCGTTCCCGCGGGGGATAGACCACCTGGATCGGCATCTGCTCGATGGGGATTTGAGCCCGCGCCGCTCGCAGGATCACCTCCGCCTCGAAGGCATATCCCACGTCCGTAACGCCGAGGCGCAGCACTTCGTCTACCGGATACCGTCGGAGACCGCACTGCGTGTCACGCAGAGTCTGTCCGGTGAACCACGAGAGAAAGCGATTCGAAATCCCGTTGGAGAAGCGGTGCGAGCGGGGTGCAGCAGCCTCCCGGAGCGAGCGGATCCCGAGCACCAGGCTGGATGCCGGACAAGGCGCGGTCAAGATCTCGAGGATCGAATCTGCAGGATGTTGGCCGTCGGCGTCGGCTGTCACCAAGGCTGCGAGGCCCTCACTTTTGGCCCAGGTGAGTGCAGTCTTGAGTGCCGCGCCCTTGCCTCGGTTCTGGGGATGGCGCTCGACCTTGGCATGGCGAGCTTTGGCCACCTCGAGGGTGGCGTCGGTCGAGCCGTCGTCCACCACCAGGATCGGCACTTCGGTCAGGCCCCTTTTCTCGAGGCTGCGCCGGAGCTCATCGAGCACCGCGCCGAGGCAGAGCTCGGCCTGATACGCCGGGATGGCGATCCCCGTCGGGCCTCGTGGGATGGCAGGGGCGGGGGCGGTATCGAGCATCTGGCTGCTCGGTGATAGCGGAAATGGCAGTCGAGCACAGGTCGGATCGGGGCGCCGCTGAGGACGGCACCGGCCACGAGGTCAAGTGTCGAAGCCCTGGAAACGGGAAATTGGGCAGGGGTTTCCCCGAAAAATCCCGCCGTTTCCCCTGATCCAGGCTCTGCGTCCGTGGCGCATTTGCGCTACTAATTCGCTTCAGCGGGTTCCTGGCCGGGGCCCTTCGGCAGCAGAGAGAAGGATCCTCGATGATGCAGTGTGGACGTGCGGTAGGTTGGCTTGCAGTGGCTCTCTCCTCGTGGGCTTGTGCACAGGGTGCGGCCATCGAAGGTGAGAGTTCGGAAAATGGTGGTGCACCGGGCAGTGGTGGAGCCACGCTCTCCGCTGGCGCTCCCTCGACGGGAACCGCCCGAGGCGGTGCTACGGCGGTGCTCGGCAATGGTGGCAGCACCGGTACGGTGTCGCCGAGTGGCGGCGGGACTGGCCGCGAACCAACCTGCACGGATCGAATCTTGAACGGCACTGAGTCGGACATCGACTGTGGGGGGGACTGCCCAAGCAAGTGTGCCTTCGGCAAGAAGTGCAACGCCGCTGAGGATTGCGAGATCGCGGTGTGTTCTGCGGAGAACCTGTGCACGACCTGCACCAGTGGCACCAAGGATGGTGACGAGACCGACATTGATTGTGGCGGCAGCTGCGACCGCTGCCAACAGGGACAGGCCTGTCTGACTCGCTCGGACTGTGCCACCTACAATTGTCCGGCCGAGACCCTGGTGTGCGGTGAGGCTGTGAACTGCTTGGCCGTGATCCCTGAAGAATGTGCCTGTGATCCGCAGAACGCGAGCGACATCCCGCTCTGCGAGGCCTATGTGCAGTGCTACCTCGACAACGACTGCGATCCGACCAGTACCGAGGCTTGTGCGACCACGACCTGCAGCGTCAACGAGATTGGCGGTGGCAACGCCCCCCAGCAGGCCGCACTCGACGTTTACCGCTGTGCCTGCGTCGAGTAGGGTGGGCAGATGCCCGTCGAGATCGACGAGCCCGAGCTGACGCGGTTGACCATCGCGGCCAAGCGCGGGCTCCGAAAGAGCATGCGCGCTCTCCGCGAGTCCTTGCCTCGAGCGCGGATCGCTGAACGGAGCGCGGTGGTGGTCGAGCGTCTGAAACGGGTGGAGCTGCTCGGCGGCGCGGAGAAGGTGGCGCTCTTCTTCCCGATCGAAGGAAGAAACGAGCTAGATTTGCGGCCCTTGCACCCATGGTTGGCCGAGCGCGGGGTGCGAGTCTACTACCCGCGGCTCGAGCCTGACGCGGGAGTGGGCGAGCCGCGCATGAGCTTTCGTCGGGTCGAGGCGCTGGAGGAGCTCATCGAGCAGGGTCACGGTTTTCTCGAACCACCTGGGAGCGCTGACCACGCCGAGGCTCTTTCGGTGATTGTGGTTCCGGCTCTGGCCCTCAGTCCTCGGGGGGACCGCCTCGGCTACGGTCGTGGATACTACGACCAAGCGCTGGCTCGGCACTGCCCACCGGCGTTTAGCATCGGTGTCGGCTTCGACTTCCAACTGCTCGGTGAACTGCCGATCGGTCCCGAGGATCGACCTTGCGATATGGTGATCACCGACGAAGAGTAAGAGACCCGCGCACCGGCTCAATCACGGTTGCTGGCCGTGCGCAGCATGATCACCACCGACCCCACCACAGCGAAGAGTGGGCCGGCAAAGAGCGGCAAGAGGGAGAGCGCGACTCCCACCGCGCCGAGCGTCGCGGCCAGCAGCCCGATCAGCGAAGCTTCTCGGGTTGCCTGCCGGCACCGGTGAGCGAGTCGAAGGGCGAAGGCGGCGTCGCGCACGTCCTCCGAGGCCAATTGGATGTGCCACTCCGACGAGCCGCACCCGGCCGTGTCGAGAGCCACCGAGACTTCGGCGGCGAGCAGCGGGCCGTCATCGGAAGGGCTCCGGCCGATCACAGCCACGGTCAGCCCACCCTCGGCGAGCCGACGGATCTCCTCGGCGCGCTCCGTGTTTGGGACGTCGGTGCGGACGTGCTCGATGTCGAGGGCGCGGGCGATCGCTTCGCTGCTCTCTCGGGTGTCTGAGGAGAGCAACACCGGTTCCACGTCGACATCGAGCAGGTGCTGGACGGCGGCGCGTGCACCAGGACGCAGTCCATCTTGCAGCCCGAGGATCCCGACCAGCCTGCCTGCCAAGGCCACCAGAAGCACGCTCTGTCCCAGGGACTCCAACTCCGAGATCTTGTCTTCGGCCATGGCCACCCCGATGTGCTCCCGGAGCATCAAGGCCCGGGTGCCGACCACCAACGATTGTCCGTCGGAGGCGACCGCGCAGATCCCGAGGCCGGGTTGGAGGGTGGGGGAGCGGACCGCATCCGGGCGGATCCCGCGCTCACGGGCGGCGCGTAGCACGGCGGTCGCGACCGGCTGGTTGGAGCTGCTCTCGGCGCCCGCCAAGAGCTCGAGCACGCGCCGTACCGTCTGGTTGCCAAAGGGATCGATGCTGGTGACTTCAGGTTCACCAAGCAGCAGCGTGCCGCGGGCGCAGAAGACGGCTGTCGTCACCCGGGCGGCCTGCTCGAGGACCTCTGCGTTGCCAAACACGATGCCCCGATCGAGGGCCCGGCGGATGGCGCGGGTCACGTAGATAGGTCCGCTCTCGGCCAGCCCCAACACGAAGAACGCGGCCTGTGCGCTGATCGCGACCATCAGCACCTCGAGCCAATCTAGGTTACTCGCGAAGGCTGCCAGTGCTGCGACCAGGGCAGCACCGACACTCCCTCGCTCAGCGATCAGGCGAGGCATGCGGGCCAGACCTGAGACCAGATCGGCGCGGCGTCGGGGATCGAGGAGCAGCGCGGCATAGGCGCGTTCGAAACCACTGGCACTGACCAGGATCCGGAGCCGTCCGGTTCGCAGAAAGGCCCCCGCTACCACGTGGTCACCGACCTTGCGGTTCACCACCTCGCTAGCGCCTCGCCACGGCAACACGGAGCCCTCGCCCGCGACCACCGTGCCATCGACCGGGATAGGTTCGCCCTCGGCGATCACCACCTCCTCGCCCGGGCGAAGATCGCGGGCCGGAACCCGCACCAGATCATCACCGACCACCCGACTTCCGTCGACCGAAAGCGCCGAGGCCAGGGCCAAGCGCTCCGCCTCGTTGGTGGCGCGGAAGTGGGTGACGAGGAAAAGCCCAATGGTGGGGCTGGCGACGATCACGCCCGTCACGGTCAGCCAGTCTCCGGTGCGTGGATCGTTGAGCAAGCGCGCCACCACCGCGAGCAGGACCGCGACCAACGGGGCGAAGAGCACGATGGCGGGGTGAGAACTCTCGGGACCAAAGGGATGGGTGAGCCGAGCGGAACCGAGCGCGACCGCGCCGGTGGCCACCGCCAGTAGCCGAGCAGTGAGCGCCAGTCCGGAATCACCGGCCAAGTTGAGGGCGATCGAGAGCAGACTGCCCAAGAGAGCGAGCAGGAGCAGGATTCGGAACAGGTCCAAACCCGGATCTGCGAGCTGGGGCGCCGGCGAGGGTGGCGTGGTCGTCACCAGGGGTTCGACGGCTGGCTCCACAGTGAGGAGGGGTTCAAAGGCGGCGAGAGGCTCCGGCTCGTCGTCGAGCAGTGGGGTCAAAGCTCGCGTGAGCGGGTGGGTTGCGTGGCTCTCGAGGGGGGCGCGGGAAAACTCCGAGGAGTCCCGGGTGGCGTGCGTGTCGGGGTGCTGTGATGCGCTCACCGATGGCTTTCTCGCCTCACAGCTGGGGCTGCAGAAGTAGGCGAAATGGTCCTCGAAGACCGCCACCCGCGCGGCACGCAGCGGGTCGACGGGACGCTGGCAGGTTGCGCACGGAACACCAGTCGCCTTTCGGTCCTCCGGTGCAGGGCGAGAGGGATGGGTTGGTCCGTGCTCGTGCTCAACCATGGTCGGCGAGCGCCCAGACCAACGCTGCTTTGGACGTGTGGAGGCGGGCCTCGGCCTCGTCCCACACGAAGCTGCGCGGCCCCTCGAGGACATCGGCGTCAATCTCTTCCCCGCGGTGAGCAGGGAGACAGTGCAGCACGACGTGCTCGGGATGCGCGTGGCGGAGCAACTCGCTCGTTACCCGCATCTGGCTGAAGTCCTCGAGCCTGCGCTGCTGCTCGCTCTCCTGGCCCATGCTGGTAAAGACATCCGTGCTGATCACGTCTGCGTCACGGGTGGCGAGTCGTGGATCGTCGACCACCTCGATCTGCGCCCCCCGAGCGCGTGCTTGCTCGACCAGCTCGGGGGCGGGCTCATAGCCGCGCGGGCAGGCGAGCACGAGGGAGAATCCGAGCAACTGAGCGGCCTCGATCCAGGAGCTGGCCATGTTGTTGCCATCACCGATCCAGGCGTACTTGAGCCCGAAGAGTGTGCCGCGGACTCGGCGGACCGTCTGCAGATCGGCCAGGACTTGCATGGGATGGCTTTGATCGGTCAGCGCGTTCAGGACCGGCACTGCGGAGTACTGCACCATCTCTTGGAGCCGCTCCGCGCCGGCGGTGCGGAAGGTGATGGCGTGCACCATGCGAGAGAGGACGCGTGCGGTGTCGGCGAGCGGCTCGCCGCGGCCCATCTGCGAGCCCACGGGTGTCAGGATAACCGGGTGCCCGCCGAGTTCGGTGACCGCAATCTCGAGGGAAACGCGGGTTCGCGTCGAGGCCTTCTCGAAGACCAGCGCCACGGATTTCTGGGCGAGGGGGCGGGGCGCGGTCGGCGAGCCGCGCTCGCTTCGAAACTGGTCGGCGGAATCCAGAAGCTGAAGGATGCCGTCGCGGCCTAGATCGGAAAGGCTCAACAGGTGTGGCATGAAAACGATTCTCCTACGACATCGGACAGGAGACCAAGCCCAGCTTGGAGTTCGGCCTCGGAGATGATGAGAGCGGGCGTGATGCGCAGCGCCGAGCCGCCCGCCAGAGTGAGGAGTAGGCCCTTCTCACGGGCTCGCTCGAGAACCGCGCGGGCATCAACCCCGTCGGCGAGCACGAGCGCCTGCAGGAGACCTTGACCTCGGGCGGTGGCGATCTGCTCTGGGAAGCGGGTGGCCAGCGTTTGGAGGCCAGCGGTGAGGAGGTGACCGAGGTGCTCCGCGCGCTCGGCGAGTCTGTCTTCGACCAGTCTCTCCAAGGTCACGAGCGCGGCGGTCGACGACAGGGCGTTGCCCCCGAAGGTTGTGCCGTGGCTACCTGGCGGTAGGACGTGGGCCAAGGCTTCGCCGCAAATCATGGCTCCGATCGGCACACCACTGCCGAGGCCTTTGGCGAGGGCAACCGCGTCGGCGCGCACCCCATGCTGCTGCATGGCCAGGATCCGTCCGGTACGTCCGAGACCTGTTTGCACCTCGTCGGCGAGGAGCAGCGCGCCTGTCTCGTCGCAGAGCCGGCGCAACTCGGCGAGGAAACCGGGTGGGGCGGGGATCACTCCACCTTCCCCCTGAATCGGCTCAACGAGGATGGCCGCCACATCGGGGCCAAGGGCAGCGTGGACCGCCGCCACATCGCCATAGGGCACGTGGGTGACACCGAGCAGGGGACCGAACCCTTCGCGGTAAGCGTTCTGCCCGGTGGCCGCGAGGGCGCCGAGCGTGCGGCCGTGGAACGAGTTGGTAAAGGCGAGCACCCGCAGGCGGTCCTTCTCACCACGAGCATGGAAACAGCGGCGCGCCAACTTGAGGCAGGCCTCGATCGCCTCGGTTCCCGAGTTGCAGAAGAAGGCACGCTGGTAGCCCGTCAGCTGGGTGAGCAGCGCCGCGGCCTGGATGTTGGGCTCGTTGTGGAAATAGTTGGAGACGTGCAGCAGGCGCCCTGCCTGCTCACTCAGCCGCCGGACCAGCTCCGGATGGGCGTGGCCCAGGGTGTTCACGGCGATTCCCGCGGAGAAATCGAGGTAGCGGCGTCCCTCGACGTCGAACAAATAGACCCCCTCACCCCGCACGAAGACAAAAGGAGGTTTCCGGTAATTGGGGTAGAGGTGAGCCCCAGCCAGGCCGAGCAGCTCTTCAGTGGATGCCATGGGAGGGGCAAAGCTACCGGACCCGGAGGGGAAATTCCAGGGAGATCTGGCCCTGTGGGGCGTGCTCATGGGGGATTTTCGGCCTGTGTGCAAGCTCCTGGTCATACCCTCGGGCTCATTGAGCCGCACAAGGCCCGGCCCCAAGCCAGAGTGCTGGTGGCCTGGGTCCCGTCCGTGCTCAGGGTGAGGTGGGCCGAACCTCGGCGCAGAAGTTCTCCATGGTGAGACCATCGCCGCCGCCCCAGATCTCGAAGCCGCCGAAGACCACGCTGAGATACATGGAGTTGGTGACGCCGTAGCTCTCGGTGACCGAGTCGTCGATGAACGCCTTGAGATCGAAGGCGTACGAGGACAGGGGCGTCGTGCTCACGTAGCTGATGCAGGGCGGATCGGTGTTGTCGACCCACACGTCCCAGACTCCGTCCGCTCCCGGGATGGTCCGCGCGGGAAAATCGGCGACGCACCCCGAACCGCTGCAGTTGCCCCCCCGTGGCTGCCGATCCCGCGGGTCGAACAGCCACACCATCAGGTAGGCCCCTCCTCGACCGGGGTTGTACTGTTCCGTCGGAAGTGGCTCCCCGCTCTCGGTCAACCAGACATCGTACGAGGCGTTGATGTTGCTGGTGTCGAGCTCGAGCGAGTTGGTGGCCATGATGGTTTCCACACTCTCGATGTCGGTGACACGGATCGGCAGGTTGCTGCCGTCGGTGGTCACCCCAGAGTAAGTCCCGATGTAGAGGGATGGATAGCCTGCGGGGGCGCCATCGGTCTGGGGAACGGCCGTGCCGTTGGGATCGTTGACGGTGAAACCGAGTCCCTCGATGTCGATGGTCTGTTCGTTGAACTCGTGCCACCAGTTGGTGTGAAAGCGGTAGCTCTTCTGTCGGCCGTCGACGTAAAGATTCAATCCGCTGTACTGACCCTCCACCGCGGCCGTTGCGCTCACCGTGTCCGTGCACCCGGAGCTTGTGCCACCGGCACCGGGTTCGCTTGCTCCACCTTGGCTGGAGCTTGTGCCACCGGCACCGGGTTCGCCCTCGCCTCCCTCGCCCCCTTCTTCGATGGCGCCGCCGACGGCGCTGGTTTGCCCGGTGCTGCCGCCCTCGGTCACTGTGCCGCTGTTCGAGGTACCGCCGGTGGTGCTCTCGCTGTCGTCAGCATTGCTGCTCTCGCCGCCGCAGGCAGTGAGGGCGAACAGGGAAGACAAGGCTACGGCTTTTGTGCAGGATCGAATGAAGAGCATGTGCGAAATCTAGCCGCCCTTCGGTGCCGTGTCAGGAGCTTTCCTGCGTCGGGTATTGGGTGCGGCGAGAAGTAGTACTGGCTTGTCCGTCGCTGGGTCTGTCCGAGCTGATGAAAGGCTGCGATCCTCACAGAACCTGCGCCGAGACCTTGCGATTCTGCCGTGGACAGCGCGGGTGAAGAATTGTCATGCCGGTAAAGGTGCGGGGCGGGCTCGTCGGAAGCGGTGTGCCATGCGGAGGAAGGGCGCCTCGAACAGATTGTAGCTCAGCTTCGCGATCACGATCGAGCTTGGCATCCCGAGCGCGAACAAGAGAAATGGACGCTCGATCAGCTCTGGGAAGAGATGACGCCATCCCGACAAAACCGGCACGTGCCAGAGGTAGATCCCGTAGCTGATGCGACCGAGCGCGTGGAGCCAGGGCCGATCGAGCAGCACCGACAAACCATGATCGACACGGAGTGCCGTGGTCGCGACCAGAAGCCCCAGTCCCAGATGCAGGATCGCTAGCGGAAACCGAGCCGAGACGATCAGGGCGATCACGGCCAGAAGACAGAGCGGTGAAGCTGCACGGTGCCCCAGCCAGGTGAAGACGGCGCGCTCACTGCGCGGGTGGGCGGCGAGCAGCGCGAGCAGGGCGCCGCAGCCGATGGGTGTGGCAAAGCTCCTGATGACGACCACGACTGGCAACCACGGCTCGAGCAGGGGGATGACCGGCGTGTGCTCGAGCCCGAGATCGACGAGCAGCCATGCGGTGATGAGGAGCATGGCGGTGAGAAGGTGCTCTGTTAGGCGCAGCAGGGGCGCGAGCCAGGCATAGAATTGCTCCTCCACGCACAAGGACCAACCGAAGGCGAACAGCCCGAGCGGCATGGACCCGAGCGCGGCGGCCCAGTTGGCCGTGTAGGTCGCATAGAAGGGGACCAGTGCGACGAAGCTCTGGCTGATCGCCCGCCCCGGAGCCACGACCAGTGCGTAGAGCAAGTGGAGCCCGAGCACCAGGTAGTAAAGCGGGAAGATGCGGAGCGCTCGTCTCGCGTAGAACCCGAACAGCCAGATCTGACCGTGAGTGTCACGCTCCCGCAACAACAGGGTGGTGATCAGAAAGCCGCTGATCGCGAAGAACAGATCGACCCCGATAGGTCCACGGCCGAGCAGGCCGTCGAGCGGACGGGGGGTGCTGTGGTGAAAAACCACCGGGATGATGGAGAGGGCGCGGAGTGCATCCAGAGTGGGAAAGTGGGTGAGTGCCCGAAAGCGGCGGGCAAGCACCTCTGGAGAGGGACCGAACACTGGGTCGGACGACACGAACGCCGAAGAGCATGGATCGATTCGGTCTCACTGGGGCAGAATTCGGTCTCGTCATGGTCCGACTGGTTGCCAAGAACTGCCCGAGCTGCGGTGCGCCGCTGCCGCTCACCCCGAACGCGCGCGAGGTGCCCTGCTCGTATTGCGGCAATGTGATCCACATCGAGTGGACCGCCAAGGCTCCACCGCCGACCCAGGCTCCCTACACGTTGTACGTGCGTCCAGCGACCTCGTCGGCCTGGATTTGGATTGTGGTGTTGAGCACCGCCTTGCCCATGCTGATTGGTCTCGTGATCGCGGTCTCGAGCATCATCTCGACGACCCAGACCGTAAACCGCGTGGTAAGTGGTGCCGTCCCGACCGTGGTCGAGGGTCCGGTGACCTTCCCGGTCTCCTGCGGCATGAACCGTGAGCTCAAGATTGTTGGGCAGAAGTTCGTGGGGAGCGGAACTCTGATCACCGGCGATGTCAACTGCAAGCTGACGATCAAAGATAGCGAGCTTACCGCGGATGTGATTGTGCTCGCGAAGAATGTGGTGGAGGTGACGGTCGAGAACAGTCGGCTGAACGGGCGCGAGACTGCCATCAAGTCTGAAATGAACACCAAGATCCGTGTCACGAAGCAGAGCAGGCTCACCGGTAAGGAGGCAGGGATCGTCGCTGGTCTGAACACTGAGCTCAGCGTCAGCGACAGTCGGATCGAGGGGGAAGAGTTGGGTGTTCGCGGCGAGAGCAACCTTCGGATCGAGCTTCGGCAGGCGACCATTGCCGGCAAGCAGATCGGCCTTCGTTCAGGCAGCAACCTCAAGCTTACGATGGTAGGTGGGGCACTCAATGGAACGCGCGGAGGCCTGGTTACCGACTCGAACCTCACGCTGTCGATGCGCGGTGGGATCATCCAGGCCTTCGAGACTGCTGTCTCGGTGAGCGACGCGAACGCCGAGATCGAACTCGAGAAGGGCGCGAAGCTGACGGCGCGCGAGGTGGCGCTCAAGGTTGGAACCAACCTCTCGCTGGTCGCTGAAGACGCACTGATAGAGGCACAGGAGGTTGCGATCGAGACTGGCCACAACCCCAAGTTCGAACTGCGTGACAAGGCTAGGATCACGGGCAGGGTGTACGCGATTCGCGCGGCTCACAACCTCCATCTCTCGGCTCGTGGTGCCACCATCTCGAGCGACGAGGTTGCGATTTGCGGGGAGTACAACGCCGAGATTTCGGCTCGGCAGTCCCGGATCAGCGGCAAAAAGGCGGCGTTCCGCTTCGTCCGCCGACCCTCGGTGCTCAACCTGGTGGCCACCGAGGTGACGGGGCCTCAGATCTTCAACGCGCCCAATTGCGGTGGTTAGCGCCCTCGACCTCGGGTTGCGGGCGCCGCTGCCGTTTTTGCGTGCTTGCAGCTCACCACCAGGGTCTGCGACGGCAACCCCGCGGTGGCTACTGTGAGCCGGATCCGCCCAGGTTTGTCCTTGGTTCGGAGCACCGCCAGGCATAGGCCATGGAACGCACTGTGCTCACGACCCACGAAGGACTCGAGGCAGGTCGGATCTCCGTTGTCGAGTGCTACGAGCTCGGCCGGTCCCTGCACCGAGAAGCGCAGCATCGGGTGGCACCGCGGCACCACATCGCCCCGCCCATCGAGTATTCGGACCGTCACGAAGCACAGATCGGCGCCGTCGGCCAGAAGCTCGCTCCGGTCGGGGGTGAGGGAGAGGCCGCTCGGGGCGCCGGTGGTTCGCCGGGTGGCCACTGCCCAGCGGCGGCCTGCCTTCTTCACCACCACCTTGAGCTCGCCCGGTTCGTAGACCACCTCGTCCCAGCGGAAACGATACTCGAAGCGTCCGCGCCGCCGCACACCCTGCGACTTCTTGTTGAGGAAGAGTTCGGCCTCGTCTCCTGAAGAATAGACGTGTACGGGCGTCACCTCACCCACGCGCTCCGGCCAATTCCAGTGCGGTAGGATGTGGGCCATCTTGAGAGTGGGACGGAAGCGCGCCTGGTAGATGTAGAATCGATCCTTCGGGAACCCGGCCAGATCGATGATCCCGAAATAGGAAGAGCGCGAGGGAACGCGGATCTTTCCGAGCTGGTCGAGCTCGAGCTGCATGGCCCGCTTCTGCTCGGGGTCGGTGAAATTGAGCAGGTTGGTGACGTCCGAGTTGTAAGGAGTTGGCTCGCCGAGATAGTCGAAACCCGTCCACACGAACTCCCCGGCGACGAAGGGACACTCATCCAAGCCACGGAACTCCTGATCGGGGGTGAGCGCCCAGGAGGCGGTGGAGAGATCGTAGGAGCTGACTTGGAAGTTGACCTTGCCGTGGTGCTTGTCGTCGCTGACCGGGAAGTAGTACTCCCCCCGGGTGCTGATGGTCGAAGCGGTCTCGCTGCCGACGATCGGCACCACCGGGTTGGCATCACGCAGCCTCTGATAGGCGTTCGGCTTGTAGTTGAAGCCAATGATGTCGACGGCGCACTGGTAGCCGTTGTAACCCGAGGTCTCACCGTTGAAAGCTGAGGTGAGCGGCCGGGTGCGATCCTCCTCGCGGGCGATCCCCGCCATGTGCATGGCCAGTTTGTAACCGTCTTCCGTCCATTGCTCCATCACCTCATTGCCGATGCTGTAGCAAATGATCGACGGGTGGTTGCGGTCGCGGCGCAACATGGCTCGAAGGTCAATCTCGTGCCAGTCGTCGAAGATGGCAGCGTAGTCGTAGTAGACGAACCCCGGATCGCCGGGCTGTTTGTGGTCGGGGTGCTTCTTGCCGCGCCGCCAGCAGTCGAAGGCCTCATCCATCACTAGGAACCCCATCCGATCGCACAGGTCGAGCAGGGCTGGTGCCGGGGGGTTGTGGCTGGTGCGGATGGCGTTGCAGCCCATCTCCTTCAGGATGGTGAGCTGGCGCTCGATCCCACGATTGTGTGCGGCAGTCCCGAGCGCGCCAAGATCGTGGTGCAAGCACACGCCGTTGAGGGGAATATGGCAACCATTCAGGAGAAAACCCCGATCGGCCGTGAACTCGATGGAGCGGACGCCGAAGGTGGTTTCGACGCGATCACACAGCCGGCCTTCGGAGCTGAGCCAAGTCACCGCGCGGTAAAGGTGACAGTGCAGAATGTCCCACAGCCTAGGCCGGTCGAGCTCGACGAAGGAGGTGCGCATGGTGGTCATGCAGGCCGAGATATCGAAGGTAACCGGTGTGGTTTTTGCGACCGGGCGCGCCGAGGGTGTGCCGTTCGGGTCAAGGGTGAAGAGCTCGGTGTAGACCTGGAGCTTCTGCCCCTCTGGCAGCGTGTTCTCGAAGGTGGTGTCCACGCGTATCAGGGCTCGGCGCGGCGAGACCTCGGGGGTACTCACGAACACGCCCTCATGGGCCAGGCGTATCGGACCGCGGCGCTCGAGCCAGAGGTGCCGGTACAGGCCGCTGCCCGGGTACCAGCGCGAGGAGGTGTGGGGATTGTCGAGCCGCACAGCAAGCAGGTTTGGACCGCCGAAGCGCGCAGCGCGCGTGAGATCGATGCGGAAGGTGGAGTAGCCGTAGGGCCAACCACCGACGTGTTGCCCATTCAACCAGAACTGCGAGTAGGCCTGGGCACCCTCGACCACCAAGTAGAGCGAGGTGCCGCGATCGCGAGCCGGCAGGCGGAAGTGCTTTCGGTACCAGGCGGGCCCGGTGTAAGGAAGCTTGCCGGTTTCACCCGGGAGATCGATCGAAAAGGGGCCCTCGATGGCGTAGTCGTGTGGCAGGCGGACTCGGCGCCAGTCACGGTCGTCGAAGTCGGGTGCCACGAAGGCGAGCTTGCCACCCGGGTTGCCCGCTGGACGTACTGGCTTCTTGGCTGCCTCGTTCAGATACTCGGCTCCGGTCGGGAGCAAGTAGGGGCGCACCGCTTGGTAGCTCAGTCGATCGCCGAGGTTCTTCGGGTCACCGCGGAAGAATAGGAAGTTGTCGTCGAAGGGCTCACGGATCAACTGTTCGGGCAGGATGGCATGCAGGGTCATGGCGGCGGCGAGTCTAGCCCGAGATCCCGGTCGAAGCGAAGTGTCGGAGCAGTGCTGTCAGTTGAGCTAGCCTCCGGCCCGCGCGACCTGGGATCGGCAGTTCCGGCGCTGCACGGAGCAGCTTCTCCGTCAGCTCCTCGAGCGTACCTCGAGTGCCGCGGACATGACTTCGGGTCAAGGTGCGGAGGTCGAGTAGGGCTTTCGGGAAGACTCCGCCGGTTGCTGCGAACAGCGAGGGAGCATAGCTTCCCCACGAACAGATGGTGTCTGAAGGCTGGAAGAAGGCTTTGGCTTGTCGGAGCAGCGTGGGAACGTCATGACCAGCTCGGAGCTGCTCGGCGGAGAGCTCCACATGGGTGACCGTGCGCGGCGCGAGCTTCTGGCGCGGGGCGACGATCACGTCGAGGTGCGGCGAGCCATCGAGGCGCGCTGCGGCGAAGTGAACCAACTCGTCGGGGGCGAAATCGGGCCCATCGCGTAGGCACAGTGGCCAGGCGTTGGCTTCGGCGACCACCGCCACCAGATTCTCGGGCCCGACGCCCGGTGGAGGGAAGAGGTTCCGTCGTGGTCGGGAGAGTTTGTGCTTGGCGCGGCGGGTCGGCCCCAACCGCTCGATGCAGGCGAGCTGCGAGTCGACCATGGCACGAAAGGGCCGGAGGAGTGCTGAGAAGTCGGCGCCTTGACCCTCCAGGGAGGACAGTACGTAGAAGAGCGCCTCGATGGTGGAGACACAGTGGTCCTCAGGCTCGCGGCGGATGCGGTACTCACTCGGCTGAGAAGGCACGAAGGAGAGTCGTGGCAGCTCGCGCAGACGAGGGTTGGCATTGACCAATTTCTGGGCTTGCCACCAGGTTCCGTCGACCACAAAAAGGGTGATGGGGTGCTGTGGTGGGAGAGAAGACACGTCCACCGCTCCCTCTCCGGGGAACAGTAGATGAGCGGGCCGAGCCGGATCGCTGAGGGCGGCGTTCACCACGGGATCCTGATCGAACTCGACGCCGACTCGGAACAGGGAGTTGGTGAGGCACAGGTGCGCCATGTGGGCTGTGCCAATCGGCTTTCGGTGCTCCCGGGGGTGTTGCAGAAATAGGACTTTGGTTTGGGTCGTGAACTTGGAGAGGGTGTGGCAATAGCAAACGCTCTCTGGTCGAAGGCAACGGTGGCAGACCAGGCGAGGTGGGGCGGTGAGCCGATCGATCACGCAGGGACCTTAGCATGGTCGAGTGGAGCCGAGCGTTTCAGGAAGGGTGGGGCTGGGACAGCTGCGAACGCACGAGTTCCACCCGGGTTTTGGCTCTGATCGTGTGCAGCCAATCGTCGGAGAGAGGCACCGCGTCGATCAACGCGCTCGCGATCGCCGTGACCGCGGCCGGGGTGAACAGCGGAGCGCAAATCCGTTCCGGGCGGTGGTGGTGCGCGACCGCCTCCACCAACGAAAAGGGTAGGCCCCAGATGCCGAGCAGGTAAGCCCCCACCTCGGCATGGGAGACCCCGAAGCGCGCTGTCTCGACCTCATGCAAAGCTACTCCATCGCGTTCCGAGATCAACCGAGCCTCGCGCCACTCCACGCCGCGGCTCAGGATGAACACGACCTGCCCGATGTCAGCGAGCAACCCCGCCACGAAGGCCTCACCGACTACGCTGGTCCCTGCCGCGAGCTTCTCGGTCATCTGTGCCAGGCGCAGCGAGGTTTTTTGAGCGTGTTCGAGTTCGCGCCCGAGCACCCGTGCCACGGGACTGCCTGGCTCGTACAACTCCAGGCTGAGTAGGAGGTTGCGGATCGTGTTCACCCCCAACCGAACCACGGCTGCGCGGAGCTCGACGGTGCGCGCTCGCCTGAGGAAGAACGCCGAGTTGGCCAGCTGCAAGAGCTTGGCGGCCATGGTCGCGTCTCGAGAGAGCAGTACCACCACCTCGTCGATCGAGCAGTTCGGGCGCTGCAGCAAAAGGGTGAGCTCTCGATACAGTCGGGGTTGGGGGGGGAGCTGGTTCAATCCACCGAGTGCTCGACGCATCGCACTCCCGCTGACCCAGGTGAGGGTGGTCGCGGTCTGCAAGAGCAGCCCCTCGAGCACATTGGGTTCCAGGTCACGCCGCACCACCTGATGGGCAAACCGTAGGGCACGTTGCAGCGTGGTGTCGCTGAGATCGGCCGAGATCAGAACTCGTACTGTCTCCGGACACCGCTGTGAGATCCGCTCGAGCAAGAGCAGAGGATCGTCCTCACCGAGCCGGTCGTCGACGATGACCACGTCATAAGGCACCGCGGAGAGGCGCCCGAGTGCCTCTGTACTCGAGGTAGCGACCGAGACAACGAAAGGGTGGTTGGCCGCTTGCAGACGTCGCTTGAACGTCTGGGCTTCAAACTTGGGGTCTTCGACGAGCAGCACACGCATGAGCAAGAGCGCCCTCTTGTGTCACTACGCTGACAGCCAATCCAACACAGCTCAGAATGACACGAACGAATCGTCTCGAACAAGAAAATCCCGTTTCAGAAGCAACGCTCCTCGATGGACTGACGGGTTCATCGCCGTCCACCGGCGCATGGGGCAAAACACCGGTGGACGCTGGGCCTCGTCTTTTAGTGGCTGATGTGTGAGCTGCGCGAAGACAGATTCCCGTGGTGATGGAATCAATGCCGAAGCGCCTCACCAGGTGGAGCGCAGGTGGGGTTCAGTTGGCGGAGTTCGGGTGGTGCTTGCCCGGTGGCTCACCTGGCTGACGAGGGCTCGGGCACGAAAGGTGCGCTCAAGGGATCGTCCGGGAGAAGCCCGGCGATTCTCTTGACGAGAGGGCTGTCGGGATAGGTGTGGAAGAAGCGGAGTGCCTCGCTCCGGGCAACCTCGAGCTCACCGAGAGAACGCAGCGCCTCGATGCGAAGAACGGTTGCCTCAGGTTGGAGAACGCCGGCGTTTACGAGCTGCTGGCGCATCGCGAGGTACGACAGGCACGCCCTCGGATCCTGAGATTTCTGCGCCGCTCGCGCCTTCTGGACCAGCTCGATCTCTCGCTCGATGCCGAGTGTGGCCGCCGTTGCGCTGGCGCTCGGGCTGGGGTTGTGCCGGGGCGGCGGGAGCGGCAGGGTTGCTTCTGTACGCACGGAGGCGAGCGGGGCCTCGGCGGTGAGGGCGCCCTGTGCCGGCCCACCGAGGGTAACCGGTGCCGGCGGCCCTGGACTCACCGCGCCAGAAGGAGGGGGAGTGTGCCGCACACGGTCGCGGATCAAGAAGCCGCCACCCAGACCCACACCGAAGGAAAGACTCGCCACCGCCAGCCACTTGAGGGCGATGGCTGGCATCAGCCCCGAAGCCGGTGCTCCGAGTGACGCGCTGAGCGGGGTTCCGAGTGACGTGCTCTGCGTTGCTCCGTGTCCCGGCAGGCCTGGGGCTGGCGGCGCCGGTAGGCTGGTGCCGGCGGCCTCGCTCGTGAAACTCAAAGCAGCAGGTGTCGCCGTCAGGCCAATTGCGGCGAAAAGGCGCTCACGTGTCTCGGGCGCCGGCACATCCAAGCGCGTCGACTCGAGGAGACGCCTCTGTTCGGGCGTGCCCGAAGCCAAGAAGCGATCGTCGTCGATCATGGGGAAAATCCTTCCTCGCGGGTGAGTTCTTTGAAGAACTCTCGGGCGCGTCGTAAACGGGAGGACACCGTACCCAGCTTGAGTTCGAGGAGCTCGGCGATCATGGGCGCGGTCAGCTCCTCGAGCTCGTAGAGCACGAAGACCGCGCGCAGATCGAGATCCATGGCGGCCAGGATCTCATCGAGCCGAGCTCGAGCCTGTCGTTCTGACAGCGCATCCTCGGGGCTCGGCGGTGGTTCCGGGGTGATCCGTGACGAAAGCTCGATGCGGGCCTGCTCCCGTGAGGCCCCACGCCGATGGGTGGACGCGATCCTGAGAGCGGTGGTGAGGAGGAAGCTCCGTTCGGCGTGAGGGAAGATATCGCCGAGACGGCGCGAGGCGATCACGAAGGCCTCCTGGGTGAACTCATCGGCGTCGGCCGCCGAGGTGCCTATCCGGCGCAGATTCCTCCACACGAAGTCGAAATGTGCGGTCACCATGCCGCGCAACCGCGTTTCGGGGCTCGCATCCTCCGAGACGGCGCGGAGCGACCGCCGCGGCGGGGAGGGTGGGGAGGTGAGGCGCCTGGCCAGCTCACTCATCGAGGGGATCATGGCCACCGGGGTTTCTTTCGATCGAGATTGTGGATCAGAACCGCACACCGATCCCGAAGCCGACCCGACCGTTGGTAACGGCCGGACGCGACAGCAGGGTCTCCTCCCCGTTCACTTCGACCCAATGATCCTCCCGCTTGGCATAGGTGCTGAGACCAATGTCGGCACGGAGGCTGAAAGGTGACCCTGCCCCCATCGCAAACCGAAGGGTCGGCCCCAGCATGGCCACCGTGGCCGACCGGCTGCGCGTCGGGATGTCCGGCCCCTGGTTGGCCCGTTCAACAGTGGATTCGACGATGCCGCCGTCGGCACGCAGGCAGGGGCGGAGTTCCAGACTGGGGGAGGTGAGAAGATCGACGGGGCAAACTTCGACGCCCACCATGAAGCGGTCCACGCCAAGGAGCGCGGTCTCCTTCTTCAGCACCTCCCCCGCTGTCCAGCTCAGAAAGACCCCCACCGCGGGGTTTAGCACCTCCGGATCCCACCGCGACCACTCGGCGCCGAGCCTCAGCTGGGGTACCACGGTGGGGATCAAGGATTTGTCTGCCTCGACCCCGAAGACTCCGGCGATGAAGTGCTGGGTGCCGACTGGGTGGACGCCACGTTTCTCGAAATAGTATGGGTCATCGATCCACGGGACCCAGGCCCCAGCGGCCACGGTGGGCAGTGGAGCGACCGACCGGGCGCGCTTCGGGAGGTGCCCCTTTTTCTGCGCGGCCTCGAGCAGCGCGGCCTGCTCGGCGGCGGTCTCGACCAGGATTGCCACCACTAGCGCGAGGGCGTCCAGAGCTTGCCGGCAGTTCGGGGCTAGGACCTCACGTTGAACCCAGGGACCGTCCGCGCTCCGCATGACCAACTGGGCGAGGCGGGAACGCTGTTTCGGCTCGACGAAGACCTCGATGGCCCAGGCTTCCTCACCACCTTCGGCGCGGCGGGCGGAGCTGGTGCGCTCGAGCACCGCGTCCATGAAGGCCTCTTCCCTGGGACAATCTCGGGTTCCCGTGACTGTCACTCGCAAGGGAATGGTGGTGGCTTCAGCAGCGGCCTGTGACTCTGAAGAGCCCTCTTGACCATGGGCCATGGCGCAGTAGGTCGCGACCACGAGCCAAGTCCCTACCGACGAACGGGCACCCATCTCCTAGCCCATACCACGACCAACCGGTGGTGGGAAAGGGGGTGTCGGTCAGTCGAGACACAGGGTCGCAATGCGGCGGTCCTTTCCCAACCGCGTGCGACAGCCGAAGACCGTCTTATACTCGCTGCAGCGCCCTTTTTGGCCGAGCGGCGCTACGCGGCAGGGCACACCGTCACATTGCGGGTGTGCATCGAGCAAGCAGAGTCCCTCGCAATCGCCGCCGTCGCACGGGCGTCCGGCATCGCTGGTTCCGCACACGCAACTTGGGATGCCCCGCAGGCCATGGGGGCCATATTCGCCGTTGCACGCCGCGCATTCGGCCATGCTACGACGGAGCACCTCGGCCGTGGTCGAGAAGGTGGCGTCGAGGGAGCGCCGTTGACCACACTCCTCGACCAGCATGGTAACGGCAAATGTCACCCCACCTGTGACCTCGATAGTGTGGCTGGTGCGAGCGCCCACCGCGAGCGCCACCGGGGATGTGATGAGAGCTTGGGGGCGAGGCCGCTTCGAGCCCTTGTGCTCCAGGACCATCGACTCGACGGAGAGCCTGTTCGGTCCGGGATTTTCGAGGACCAGCGTGGTCATCTCTTGGCAGGGGTGACTCTGTTCACAAGCCAGCTCGAGTTCGGTTCCCGGTCGCGGTGCGACCAGTAGACGCTCGGCGAGTCGATGGTCGCTCGGTTGGCAGTTGGGCACCTCCTCGGCCCGGGGCCGTATCGGGGAGGTGGCGGTGTGCGGGGGCGGGCCGGAGTCGCTGGTGCACGCCGAGAACAGAACTAGAAGCGCTGCGGATCGGGGGGGCCACCTGAGCATTTGAACCAAGCTAGCCGCTTGTGGGCAACAATCCCAGGGCTTTCCCAAGGTGGCGTTGTCGGGGGCACGGAGGTCTGGCAGGATTGGCCCCGTATGAATCCTGAACTCCGGTCCGTCCCCCTGTTCTCCGATCTCAGCGATGCCCAGCTCGAGGCCTTGCTTGGCGCCGCAGAGCGCCGGCAGCTCCCGATCGGTCACGTTCTCTTCGAGCGCGGATCGACGCCGGATACTTGGTTTTTGCTGATCGAGGGCGCCGTTTCGGTGCGCGACGACGACGGTGAGCGGTTTCTGGTGCACGCGGTGACGCCGGTGGGTGAGTTGAGCGTATTCACCAACGAGGAACGACGGCTGACGGCGGTGGTCGTAGAGCCCTCGGTGGTGTTGTTCCTGCCGCGGAGCGAGCTTCAGGTGCTGCTCGAGCGCCACGGTGATTTGGCGTTTGGGCTCATGCGGGGGCTCTTGAAGCTCACGGGGCGAAAGATAGGCCGCGATCAGCGCCGCCTGCGGGAGATGCGTGCCAACATCGTTTCGACCCAAAAGGCGATGAAGCGGATGCAGGAGTTCTTGCTCGAGGGTGAGGACAACCCCTTGCACGCGGCTCTCTTCGAGGAACTCGATGCTTTGGTCGAGCAGAACAAACGCTGGCACTACCTGGTTGAGCCCTCCCGCCTGGTTCCCACCCACGTCCGGCTCGATTCGGGCTTGAAGCTCCGCGTGGCCGCCCTCTCCAACGAGTGGCTTCACTTCGAGCGGACCGAGGACGTGGCGTTGACCGCCGGTCAGGATTGGAGCGGAGTTCTGATCCTGGATGGTCGCGAGCTGGCGGTGAGCGGCACCATCGAGCGTGTCGAAGGTTCGGAGGTGACAGTGTTCCTCGATGAGCTGATCCCCGATTACAGCGCCGAGCTCGCCGCTCACTTGGCGCGTGCGCAGATGCTCGACGTGGTGCTCTAGAGCGAGGGGGCGATGGTGAGTCGATCGCCGAGTTCGGGGACAAAGGTTTTGCAGCCGAAGCGCTCGCGGATCTGGGAAGCGAAGTGCGTGGTCACCGTGCTGCCGCCGTGAACCACGGCCACTGTTCGCGGGCCGCCGGGCATGCGAGAAAGCCACTCGAGGAGCTGGGGCTGGTCGGCGTGGCCCGAAAACCCGTGGATCTGGCGGATCGAGAGCCGCACCTCACGCAATGCCCCGAACAAGCGGACTTCGGGGGCACCCGAGAGCAACTCCCGCCCCAGCGTGCCGCTCGCCTGGTAGCCGACGAACAAGAGGCAAGACTCGGGGCGGCCCAGATGACGTAACAGATGGTGCTTGATGCGCCCGCCGGTGCACATGCCCGAGCCAGCGATGATCACCGCGGAGCCACGGGTCTCGTTGATGAGCTTGGACTGCTCTCGGGTGGTACAGATGTGGAGGTGTTCGAGGGCGAAGGGCGACTCCCCTCCTGCGATCTCCACTCTCTGTCGCTCCGCGAGCGCCTCCGGGTGGTGGGCGAACACCTCGAGCATGCGCGCTGCCATCGGACTGTCGAGGAAGATGGGGAGGTTGGGCAGACGAGAAGCTCGTTCCAGCTGGCGCAGGGTAAAGAGCAGCTCCTGCGCTCGCTCCACGGCGAAGCACGGGATGAGCAGCGAGCCTCCGCGTTCCACGGTCTCCTGCAGCGTTTGCTCGAGTTGCTGTGCGACCGGCGTCTCGTGCTCATGGACACGGTCACCGTAGGTTGACTCGACGACCACCAGATCGGCTTTGGGAGGTGCGGCGGGATCAGGGACCAAAGGGCGACCCGGGCAACCAAGATCGCCTGAGAAGAGCAGGGTTTGGTGTGTCGGAAGGTGGTGCAAGAGCAGCATGCTCGCACCAAGGATATGGCCCGCGGGAAGCAGGGTGGCCTGAAACGAAGGGGTGAGCATCGAGGGCTCGAAGAAGGGCACTCCCCGCAGCGATTGGCAGGCTGCTTCCACGTCGTCGTCGTCGTAAAGCGGCTCGGGAGGCATGGCCGGGGTGCGGCCTTCTGCGCGGTGACGAGCCTGCTTGACCGATACGTCTTCAGCTTGGAGTCGCGCGGCGTCGAGGAGCACCAAAGGGACCATCTCCCGGGTGGCCGACGAGCAGGTCGTGAGTCCGCGAAAACCCTTCTGAACCAACCGCGGCAAATAGCCGATGTGGTCGATGTGCGCGTGAGTCAAGACTACCGCATCGATGGTGGCAGGGGTGACCGGGAACGGCTCCCAGTTGTGGATGGCGTTGTGGCGCTCCTGAAACAGCCCGCAATCAACCAGCACCCGTTCACTTCCCGCCTGAACCAGGTGGCGAGAACCAGTGACGTTGCGGGCGGCGCCGAGGAATTGGACGGTGAGGTTCATGGCGATCTGTGAAGGGATGGTGTGTCAGTCAGACAAGTGACATAAGACCTTGCTCGAGGTGTCAGGTGTGCTTGTCGATCTCGACCACCAGTGAAGAGAGGTAGAGCCCCTCGGGGAAGGCCGCGCTCACGGGGTGATCCGGTGCCTGAAACCAGCGCTCGAGGATCCGAGGCGTGGCACCCGAGTCTCGGGCGCCCAGGGCCAACGCCCGGGTCAGCTCATCCAACCCGAGGGCGGCCGAGCACGAACTGATGACCAGGTATCCTGCATCGGCCGTGGCGTGGCAGGCTGCGGATACCAGACGTCGCATGCTGGTCTGTGCCAGCTTGCGTGAAGCGCGTGTGGGTGAGAGCTTGGGGGGATCGCAGAGCACCAGATCGAATCGGTCGGCACAGTCACGGCGCATCAGGATCTGTCGGGCATTGCCGTGTTCGAAGCTAATCCGATCGGCGAGTTGGTTGTCGGCTGCGACCGTCGCGGCCACCTCGAGCCCGAGGGCGTTGCTGTCGACGGCTAGCACCTCGCGTGCCCCGCCGCGGGCGGCGCCGAGCGCGAAGGAGCCAACGTAGCAGAAGGCGTCGAGCACCCGCCGCTGGTGGGCGAGCTGTTCAATTCGTCCGCGGAGCGCGCGCTGGTCGAAGTAGTAGCCGGTCTTCTGACTCAGCTCGAGCGGAATTCGGTAGCGAAACCCACGCTCCGAGAAGCACAACTCGGGGTGGTCGAGGGTGCCGCGCACCAACCCTCGGGTCGCTTCGAAGCCCTCCAGCGCGGCCAGCCGCTCCGAACTCCGATCGAGGATTGCCCGGACTCCAAGGGACTTTTCGAGCGCATCCAGGATCAACCCTTCGCGCAGCTTCATGCCGAGGGAACCGAACTGCACGACCGCCGCATCGCCAAATCGATCGACGACCAGCCCCGGCAGATCGTCACCCTCGGCGTTGATCACCCGGTAGCCGTTCGAGCGTTCCGACGGTAAGCCGAGGGCGCCACGCCGTGTGATCGCGGCCTTGATGCGACTCTGGAAGAAGCCGGCGTCGATGGTGGTTGCGCTCTTGCGGGTGAGGATCCGAACCACGATCGCGGCGCGTGGAGCGTAGAAGCCCCGCGCCAACCACTGCCCTCGCGGATCGACGACATCGACCACGTCGCCCGGCAAAGCACCCCCCTCGACGCGCGCAACCGCCTGGGCGTACACCCATGGATGACCCGCCCAGATTGGCTGGACGTGACCTGGTAGAAGGACGACTCTCGGCACGATTTCTCGGAGAATTGTGGCAACTAGAGCGGGGTGGTGCCCCAGAAAACGCGAATCCCCGGTGCTTCGCGGACGAAGAACCGGGGACTCGGGGATCCGTTCGACCCGCGAGCGGGTGAACGTCAGTACAGCTACTGCACCAGATCCTTGAGCGCCTTGAGCGGGGTGGCGCGCACCTTCTTGCTCGCGGGCTTGGCGGGGATGGTGATCGGCTCCTTCGTGAACGGATTGATGCCCTGCCGCTCCTTGGTGGCGGGCTTCTTCACGACACGCAGCTTGACCAGCCCGGGGACCACGAACTCGCCGGGGCCACGGTTGGACAACTGCTTGCGGATGAGATCCTGCATCGCCTCGAACACGCGACCAACGCTCTTCTTGTCGAGATCTGCCGCATTCGCGAGCTCCGCGATTACCTGAGCCTTCGTAAGCCTCTTACCTGCCATGCGCTTCCTCCTGTCTGCGATGAAATACTGCCGAACGCCTGATGTCTGCCGCCTCGTCGAAGAGCCGAGCGGTTTTTCCCCGGTTCGGCAGAACGATCGAAGTGGGATGACGATTATCAAGCCCAATTCCGGCAATCAAGAAGAAAGCGCCGTTGGGGGTTGACGAATGGCCTATTTTTTCGGGACCGCATCGGACTCGCTGCCCCTGCCTGCCACCACTCCCCGGTTCCGACCGTCGTTTCGAGTCCGCTTCCACCCCCATGCCAGAGAACCTGCTCCTTTTCTGCTGCGAATGAGAAGCTCAATCCTCCCGCGCAGTTGAGTCAGAGTGGTTCACGCCCAGGATTAAGCCTTCTTTGGGGCAAAACCTCGAAACAACTGAATAATCAGACAGGCCAACTGGCCGTTTCGGCGCGCCACAGGCGCTCTCACGGCTCTCATTGTGGTCGAGAGGCTCGCACCAGCCGCCGGGTGGCAAGGCTCATCTGGTGCTTCTTCGAAGGGGTGTCGTGATCATACCCGAGCAGGTGCAGAAGGCCGTGGGCGAGCAGGAACCGTACTTCCTCTAGGAGCTCGCGGCGGCGCGCCTTGGCTTGGCGGGCCGCGGTGTCAAGTGAGATCACGATGTCACCGAGCACCTCGGGCTGTCCGGGGAGCGCCGTCAACATGGGACCGGATACCGGGAACGACAGCACGTCCGTCGGTCGAGCTTTGTCCCGGTATTTTCGGTTCAGTTCGAGGATGGTCGCATCATCGGTCAAAAGGATGCTGAGCTCAGCCTCCGCACGGTGCAGAGAGGAAAGCATGGCCGAGGTCAAGGCTCGCACCTCGGATGCACGGAGGGAGGGGGAACGCGGCGCACGACGTCGGACAAGGACAGGCATCGGCTCTCAGTCTGCCACGTCTAGGGGGGGAGAAAAGGGATCTCGTGGCCGAGCCTGAGCCCACGCCTCGAGATATCCAAACCATAGGCCAAGATCTCGACGCCAGCGTCGAGGGCTCGACGGAGCGCGGCGGTGTAGGCAGGATCGATGTGGTCGGCACACTCGACGGTGCGGGCGCGGCTGCGCGCCGCACCGAACAGCAGCACGGAGCGCCGTCCTCGGGCACATTCCCGGGCCAGCACCTCGAGATGCTTCTGCCCACGGGTGGTGCGGGAATCCGGGAACGCCAGGCGTCCGCGAGCCAGGGAGAGCGTCACACTCTTCACCTCCACCAGGCAGTCGCGGTCAGCTGTCTGCAAGCGGAAATCGAAGCGTGTATGCGGATCGATCTGGGCCTCTGCGATCAGATTGGAGCCTGGAGCAAGGGTGGCGATGCGGTTCTCTCGCAGGGCTTCCTCGATCACGCGGTTCATGCGAGCCGGATGGACCATGACACGTTCATCAGCCACCTCCGACAGCTCCCAGGTGTAGGCGAGCTTGCGCTGGGTGTTCGAAGCCAAAGACAGCCAGATTCTCCCGCCCTCTTCTACGCAGGTCGCCATGCTGCCAGGATTTGCGCAGTGTGCGGTGACGTGCTGTCCGTTTTCGAGGAGCGCGAAGGCGATGAATCGCTTCTCACGTCCGAGAAACCGGGCGGGGATCAGGGGAGAGGGAAAGCGCATCGGGTCCGTGGCTTGTGGTGGTGAGAGCACCAGTCGTCGAGCGATATCAGGAGGCAGCGTCGGGTGAGCACTCTGATCCGGGGTGTTCGAAGTCGAAGGCGAGGATCTGGTCGCAGGCAGTGCGCAGCTGCTTTGCGATAGCCTGGTGGGCCTCATGCACCTGATAGGCGGCGAGGGCGGTGCGCGATTCGAGTGTCACCAGAAGGCCGAGCTGACACCCGAGGGCGCGGTCGGTGAAGTTCTCCCCCACCGAAAGCTTCAAGATGCCCGGGACCAGCGCCGCCAACCTCCGCAACTCCCGAGCCAGCCGTGCCCGCTCATCACGCGTCACCTCGTCTCGAAAACGGAACCAGACCATGTGCTCGACCGGCATTCGGGAACTCTCGCAGTCCGAGGGTGATTCTGCAAATCATCCTGTGGGGCGAGGTACAGGGAAGGGAGGGCGGGGTCGCCTGCCCCCTGCGCTTGGCGTTGGCTGGTGGTCCGTGGCAGAGATCTGCACAGCAATATGCACATGTTCTGCTTCCAATGCCAGGAGACCAGTGGCGGGCGCGGCTGCACGTTTGGCGGCCACTGCGGCAAGAGCGAGGAGACCGCCAACTATCAAGATCTGTTGATCGCCTCGCTCAAGGCCCTCTCCCTTGTGAGCGAGCGCTGCCCGGAGGTGCCCCGGGCGGTCGATGAGTTGATCTACGAGTGTCTCTTCTCGACCATCACCAACACCAACTTCGACACCGACCGGTTTGCCTCCTGGATCGGGCGGGTTCTCGAGGCCAAACGCGAACTTTTGTCCCAAGTGACGGATCGTCAAGGGCTCTCCGAGCTAGCCCTGTGGGACGCGACTGATCCCGGTGCTTATGCCTCGCGTGCCTACAGATCGGGGGTGTTACAGACCGCCGATCCTGACGTGCGCTCTCTCCGTGAAACCATCACCTATGGGTTGAAGGGTCTCGCGGCCTACGCGCACCATGCTGCCATCTTGGGCGCGGAACTCCCGGAGATCGGCCAGTTTGCGCGCCGAGCGCTGGCCCGCATCAGTGACGTCACTGATCTCGAGCAGCTCTTCGAGCTGGCGCTCGAGACCGGCCAGGCGAATCTGCGGTCCATGGAGGTGCTGGATCGCGAAAACGCGAGAGTGTACGGTGTGCCGCGTCCTTGTCGGGTCAAGACCGGTGTCGGCACGCGGCCTGGAATTCTCATCAGCGGTCATGACCTTCTGGATATTGCCGAGCTCCTCGAGCAGTCGGAGCAGGCGGGTGTGGACATCTACACCCATGGAGAAATGATCGCAGCCCACTACTACCCGAAGCTGGCTCGTTTCTCACACCTCTTGGCCAACTACGGTGGCTCGTGGTGGCGTCAGGACGTGGAGTTCGAGGCCTTCCGAGGGCCGATCCTCATGACCACCAATTGTATCACGCCGGTACAGGACAGCTACCGAGACCGGATTTGGACCACTGGGGTGGCGGGATACCCGGAGATCCCCCACATCGACCAGCACCTGCCCAACGGACAGAAGGATTTTTCCGCACTCATCGAGCGAGCCCGCAGCTGCCCGCCTCCCACACCCATCGACGATGTGCTGATCGATGGTGGATACAATCACGCCCCGCTCTTGGCCATGGCCGACGAGGTCCTTGATTTGGTGCGTAAGGGGAAGCTGCGTCGGGTGGTGGTGATCGGTGGCTGCGATGGCCGTGACCAATCTCGGGTCTACTATCGCGAGGTGGCGGAGCAGCTGCCGCCGGACACCGTCATCCTGACGGCTGGCTGTGCGAAGTATGTGTTCTGCAAGCTCCCACTCGGAGACATCGACGGTGTGCCGCGGGTGCTCGACGCGGGTCAATGCAACGATTGCTACTCACTGATCCATTTTGCGAGGCGGCTCGCCGACAAGTTGGGGATGAGTGACATCAACCAGCTGCCTATCTCCTATCAGGTGTGCTGGTACGATCAGAAGGCTGTGGCGGTGTATCTGACGCTGCTCGCGCTGGGCGTGAGAAAGATTCGCCTTGGCCCGAGCTACCCGGCGTTCTTCTCCCCGGCCATTCTCTCCAAGCTAGAGCGAGAGTACGGGCTTTTGCCGATCCGTGGGAGCGCGACCGACGTCGCGGCCATGCTGAACGGCGATTGATGGATGACAGCGCCACCTCGGCGGGTAAGACTCGGGCTCGTGAGCTCGTCCCCTCGATCCGACCAGAATTCGAAGCGTAGCGCGCCCGGCGCGCTGCCGTACTTTGCCACGGCCGCCAAGGGCACGGAGGGGCTGCTGCGTGAGGAGCTCCGCGACCTCGGGATATACCCGGTGCGAGGCGATCGCGGAGGTGTGCATTTCGGGCGCAGCCTCGGGGATGCCTTCCGCGTCTGTCTGATGAGCCGGATCGCCGTGCGCGTCCTCGAGCGTCGCGCCAACGCCGAAGTGACCACCTCAGACCAGCTGTATGAGGCCATACGCGCCCTCGACTTTTCGGACTTGCTCGACCCGGAGCGCACCCTCAAGGTGAGCGCCAGTGTCCGTTCTAGCCGTCTCACCCACAGCCAGTTCGTTTCGCGGCGGGTGAAGGACGCCGTGGTCGACGCGCAACGTGAGCATTTCGGGCGTCGCTCGGACGTGGATGCGAGCCTGCCGGATGTCCACCTCTTCGTGCATATCGTCCACGACCGCATGACCCTGTATGTCGATCTGGCCGGTGACTCCTTGGGTAAGCGAGGCTATCGGACCCGGGGAGGAGTCGCACCGCTCAAGGAGACGCTGGCCGCCGCGCTGCTGCGCCTGGCGGGCTACGATGGCTCGACGCCGTTCATCGATCCGCTGTGTGGGACCGGCACTATTGCGCTCGAGGCCGCGGAGATTGCCCTCGGACGCGCGCCTGGGCTCGGGCGTCCCCGATTCGCGCTCGAGAGTTTCGTGCGGGTCAGTGAGGCCGAGCGTGAGCTTTTCTCGGCGGAGCGGGAACGCGCACAGGCAGCGGCCCGCCCGCAGCTCGAGTTCCCGGTGTTTGGCAGCGATATCGATCTGGAGGCGCTCGACTTGGCGCAAGCCTCGGCGCGTCGGCTGGGTGTCGAGATACAGTGGATGCGGAGAGACATCCTACAACTCGAGCCCCCGGTTCCGGACGGGATCTTGGTCACCAATCCTCCCTATGGTGTGCGCTTGGAGGGCGGTGAAGCGCTGGATCGGCGCCTCGGCGAGGCGCTGGCCCGATGGCATGGTTATCGGGTCGTGGTGCTCTCCGCTGGGCGCGAACTCATGCTCGCACTTGGGTCGCGACCGGCGTTCGAACACACGCTGTTCAATGGTGACATCGAGTGTCGCGCTTTTGGTTGGGAGCTCTGAGGCCGCGAGCTTGGAGCGCTTCTCAATAGGGTGGACCGCCATTGATTGGCTTCGCCAATGCTCTCCAGCTTTCCCAAGGTGGGGTACCTGCCCCTCTTGAAAGTCGCTCTAGCTCGCGCAGCATACGCGATCGCGGCCGCTCTCCTTGGCCACGTAGAGCGCGGTGTCGGCGCGGCGAACCAGATCTTCGGTGGCGTTCTTGCAACCCGGACCGCGAATGGAGGCCAGGCCGAAGCTGGCCGTCACCTGGACCATGCCGCGCGGACCGGGGACTGGGTGCTCGTAGATGGCCTTCTTGAGCCGCTGCGCCACGATCTGTGCGCCCGCGAGATCGGTGCCGGGCAGGATGCACAAGAACTCTTCTCCTCCCCAGCGGCCCACCAGGTCGCCTCCACGCAAAGACGAGCCCAAGACTTGCCCGAGCATGGTGAGCACGGCATCTCCAATCGCGTGTCCCCAGGTGTCGTTGACGGTCTTGAAGTGATCGATGTCGAGGATGGCGATCGACAGGATGCTCCCGTCGCGATCGGCGCGGGCCAGGTCGCGGCGCAGAGAGGCCTCGATCGCGCGACGATTCGCCACTTTGGTGAGCTCATCCGTTGACGCCAGCTCGAGCAGTCGCGCATTCGACTCGCGGAGCTGGGCCTCCAGGGCCTCTTTGGCGGTGACCACCGCCTCCAGAGTCAACACCAGAGACTCGTACTGCTCACTCAGGGCCACCAGGCTCTCCTGAACCCGCTCACGGAGGCCGGCCAGATCGGGCTGAGACCCGATCGGAGTGTCGAGCACGGCCGCCAGCTCGGCTACTCGTGGAGGGATCCGCATGAGCAGGTCGGCAACTTGTGTCTCCTCGACGCCGAGGTTGCGCATGGTCATCGAAATCGATGTGCGCACTTTGTCGATTGGACCCCCCTCGAAGAGCCCAGAGATCCGCTCGGCGAGCCATGCAACCCGGGCGAGGTGCGGTTCGGGGAGGGTGTCGTCGTGGTGGTGGATGATGGCTTCGGCGATGTCTGGGCCGAGAAAATGACTGCGGGCGATCTCCGCTCCGCGGACTGGGTGTGGACTGATCCCGGTGGCGCGTTCCTTCACCACGCGGTGCGCCGCCGGGCAAGCTGCGAGTTCACCCGCTCCCTCGACGTCCTCGCGAGCCCACGCCAAGATCCCAGCATCCAGGAAGAGCCCCGCGGTGAAATGGCTGTCCGGATCACGATCTTTTAGCAAGACCGCGAGTTCACGTGCGGTGACGGCGCGTCGCAAGCAATTGCCAAGCAGTATCTCGCTGCCGGGTCCGGCGGGGCTCAAGTTGGTGATGACCAGGCTGAGCGCGATGTTGCGCACCCCACGGATCCCAAGCAGGCTGCAGGCTTGACGGACGTCCTCGATCCGACGTCCGACGCCGAGGACTGGGTTGTTTACGAAGGCGAGGAGGCGAAGGGCGAAGGCCGGATCGGTCACGGCGAACGCCGCGAGATCAGAGAGCGCCACGTCCTCCTTTAGAGCAAGCTCGATGATCTTGGTCGCGGCCACGCTCAGCAGCTCGGCCTTACCGGGCTTCTTGCGCGGGCTTCCACTGTGGGAAGGCGATGGGACGGCAGGCATCGGGGCTCTCTTGGTTCGGCGACGGCCGACCTACAATGGGACGGAGTACGGCCCGTCCCCTGGGTCGGCTAAGGGGCTCCCGAGCATGGTGGGCGAAATAGCCAGGGCAGAGTGCTTCGGGGGCAACCATCGGCTTTGGGGCCGAAATGGGAAGTACCTTCAAGTCATTCCCAAGGAGCACTCTGGTCGCTACGTTTCATCCACGTGGCCCGCGCATCTCGTCCCCCCGGTTTTGACATGACCTACCGCCCCACCGAGCGGGTCTTTCTCCCGCCGTGGCGCGTTCGCCTACCATCCTTGATCTACCTTGCCATGGCCACGCTGGTGATGGGAACGGTGCTGGTTGCTGAGTCGAGCCCGACCAACTCCGAACTCTACGTCAACCTCATCGAGTCGACGTCCCGCCGCATCATCAGCGCGCGCACCTTCGCCATCTTGCTCATGGTAAGCGCGCTCGCCGGGGTTCTGCGGACCAGTATGCGAGGCGTGCGGGTTCGCCCAGACGGCGTGGAGTACCGCGATGTGATCTCGCTCTTCATCCCGAAACTCCGCCGGATCCGCTGGGCGCAGATCGATCGGATGATCCTCGACCACCCAGGCCAGATCGCGATCGATCTGTGGGACGGTACGGTCGCGTACCTGCCGCCGGTTCACAACGAGATTGCGCTTGTCGCCACCCTCGAGCAAGTGGCGATGGCCCGCGCCATCCCGGTGCGTGGTGGCTTTGGAGTCGATGAGCTGCCGGACGCCGAGGAACTCGAGCAGCCGAGCGCCATCACCTGAAGCTCGCCGATCAGCGCCCGGTGAAGCGTGGCGGTCGGCCCTCGGCGCGGGCCCGGAGTCCTTCACGCCTATCCTCGCTCATAAGGCAGGTCCGATACTGCTCGAGTTCGAATGCCAATCCGGCGGTAAGTTCGAGTTCGCTCGCGGCGTCGATGGCTCGGAGCGCGGCTCGTTGGGCCAGGGGCGCGCCCTCGAGGATCGGTCCGATCCACTCCAGCGTCTCAGCCAGGATATCTTGGCCGGTCGTGATGCGCTCGATCAACCCGAAGCGGAGCGCGGTGTCGGCGTCCAAGCGCCGCCCGAGCAGGATGAGCTCCTTGGCGCGGCCTATGCCGAGCAGGCGAGTGAGTCGCTGGGTCCCGCCTGCGCCGGGAATGATCCCGAGACCTGTCTCGGGGAGTCCGAAGCTGGCATGACGAGCGGCGATACGAAGGTCGCAGAGCAGTGCGAGTTCGAGACCGCCACCCAGGGCATGGCCGTTGATGGCAGCGATCACCGGCAGCGGCGATTCTTCGATGATCTGAAGCTCCGTGCGGTAAGCCGTCAGCATCTCGAGGATCGCGTCGTCACCCATGGTGGCGCGCTCTCGGAGATCGGCACCGGCACAGAACGCGCGCGTTCCCTCCCCGGTGATGATGATGGCGCGAAGCTCAGGGTCTTGTGCCGCATCACGCACCGCCTCACCGAGCTGGCTGACGGTTGCCCGCGCCAAGGCGTTGCTCGACTCGGGTCGTGTGATGGTGACGATCGCGGCCCGAGATCTCTGCGTGATGGTGACTTCGGAGGCGCTCATTGCGGCCCCTTGCTTCCCGCTCTCGGGCCGCGCGTGGGCTTCGAGGTTCTGGCTCTGGCCTTGGCGGCAGGGGATTTCACTCTGGCCTTGGCGGCAGGGGATTTCACTCTGGCCTTGGCGGCAGGGGATTTCAC
>CAYNEY010000001.1:78705-103467 GCA_964396375.1 uncultured Polyangiaceae bacterium
TCTGGCCTTGGCGGCGGACATCTTTCCCTGCTTCTGGTCGTCGGGTGTGCCAGCCGTCGACCGGAAGCCTTTCGGCTCCGAATTCTCTTTGAGCGAGCGAGTCAGACGCCCCTCGAGCTCGGCGAGTCTGGTGCGGAGTTCCTCCAACTGATCGGCCAGGCGTCGCTCGCTGTCACGCGCGGTCGCCGTGAGGTCACGCAGTGCCTCACGGAGACTGCGCAGCACGCGACCGTCGGTCTCGATCGCCTCGCGGGCGAGGAGCAGCGAGCGGGCCTCGGGCAGTGAAAGCGCAAGCAAGGCGGCTACTACGTCCATGCGCAGATGAGGATCCGCGTCGTCGAGCAGTGGCTCGAGGTGGCGCAGGACCACAGGCTCTCGGGTGAAACTCCCTAGCGCCGCCACCGCGGCGCGACGGCCTCGCGTGGGCCGACCGGGCTTCGCATGCTCTACGAACAGCGGGATCAGCGAAGGATCGTGGAGTTCTGCGAGGCCGTCCAGGGCTCCAGCCCGTACTGAGTCGGCCCAGGACGTGGTGTCGAGTAATGGCATCAGCTCGGCCAAAGTCCCAGGCTGTCGCAGACGCCCAAGAGCACGCGCAGCGTCCGCACAGACGAGGTAGCTCGGATCGCTCCGTGCCGCCGCGGCGAGCGCTTCTCGGACTCTGGGCTCTGAGAATCGCGCAAGCGCTGTGGCTGCGGCTCGCCGCACCTCAGGACGGTCTGCTCGTAGGGCCCCGAGGAGAGGTTCGAGCCTTCCCAGGAATGGTGCTCGGCCCAGGCTCTTCGCGCACTCGGCACGCAGAGCATACGGCTCCGAAGTATCGGCGAGGATCTGTGCCAGGGCCTCGAGGCTGGGTGCGTCGTGGCGTGGTCCGAGCGTCTGGGCAGCCAGCAGCCGAGAGCGGAGCGAGGTCGACGAAAGCAGACAACCGATCGACAGATCGACAGCCCATTTGAGGTTGACCGGGGCGGTGACCGAGAGGTCTGGATCGAAGGCGAGGAAGGCCGGACGCTCGGAGAGCTCCAGGGTGAGAGCGGTCGTCTTCTCCGATGAGGTGGTACACAGCTCGACGCTCGAGCCGTTCTTCAAGCCGACCAACACCCGGAAAGGCAGGGCGAAGGGCCCGGTGGCTCCCCCACGTGGTTCTTGGGTCAAGGTGACGGTGAGCAGGTTCGGTTCCCACTGTGCATTGACCTCGAGCTCCGGGTAGCCAGAGCCGAACACCCACTCGTCGAAGAATCTCCCGAGCGACCGCCCGCTTACCTCCTCGAGCGCGCGCACCAGATCCCCTGTCTGCACGACGCCGAACCGATGCGCCTCGAGGTAGCTACGAAGTCCTGCGAAGAAGCTGGCATCGCCGAGGAGGCGACGCAGCATGTGCAGCACCAGCCCACCCTTTTCGTACAGGTGCCGGTCGAAGAGTTCGATGGGATCTCGGTAGTCGCGGCACACCAGGGGTCGATCGTAGCGAGTGCTCGACTCCGCCAGATACTGCTCGAGATCGCCGAGCACTCCGCGCAGGTACGGATCCGATCCGAGGCGAGCCTCCCGCTCCAGGTGCTCGAAGTAGGTAGCGAAGCCCTCATTGAGCCAGGCCTCCGACCAGTCGCGGCAGGTGACGAGATCCCCAAACCAATGGTGGGCCAACTCGTGCGCGATCAGATCCTCCATGTGGACATCGAGCCGCGCTCGCTCGTCCAAGAGAACATGCTCGTAAAGCGTGGTGGCGGTGGTGTTTTCCATGCCCCCGAAGACGAAGTCCGCGACCACGATCTGCGTGTAGCTTTGGTAGGGGTATTCGACTCCGGTTAGCCTCCCGAAGAGCTCGAGCATGTTCCGCGTTTCCGCGAAGGTGCGCCACCCCTCCTGCTCTTTGCCCGGGGGAACGACGTAGCGCACCGCGATGCTGCGTCCGCTCGGAAGCTGAACCGGGCGGTCCTCGAGGACAGCGAAAGACCCGGCCACCACCGTGACGAGGTAGCTGGGGTGGGGAGCATCCAGTCGGTAATGGTAGGTTGTGCGGGGTGCGCCGTCGACTGGTCGTGCGATCTCGGTGCAGGTCCCGTTGGAGAACGCCAGCCAACCCAGAGGCACGGTGAGAGCAATCTCGGTCGTGCATTTCATGTGCGGAGCGTCGTGGCAAGGGAAGAAATGGCGAGCGTCCTCGTCTTGGCATTGAGACCAGACTTGCCGCGGACGCTCGGTAGCGGTGTGATCTGGTTCGAGGAAGGTGAGGCCACGCGCCGGAGTGGTGCGGTAGCTCACCTGCAAGCAGCCAACCGAAAGCCCTGGGGAGAGTGCCACCCGCAAGTGTTCCCCGTCGTAGCTGAAGTCGGCAGGCATTTCTTGATCATCCGAGACAAGCTCACAGGTCTCGATTGAGAAGCCTACCGCGTCGAGCAGCAGCTGGTCCGAGAAGTGCCCGATGCGCTCGAAAGTGAGGCGGGCCACTCCGTGAACGCTGCGCGTCTGTGGGAAGAGTTCGAGGTCAAGGTCGAGGTGAACGATCCGAAATGGTCGATCGCGCTCGTAGTGCCGTCGCGCGTCCGAAAGCACGAAGCGTGGTGAAGCGTGAGCACAGCACGAACTCGGGCCGGCGCGAAACTGGGTCATAAGGGTCGAATACTCGCCTGGTGGTGGTCGGGCAAGTCCCGTACTAGAGTCAGCACATGTCCGCTCCGGTGACCGTAACGGGTGAGGTCGAGCGGGTGACCTACGAGAACGAGGTCACCGGCTTCCGAGTGTTGCGGCTGGGGCGGGTGACAGGTGACCTTTCCGGACACACGCAGCTTCGGGTGGTCGGGATTGCTCCCAACCTCGGGCCAGGCATGCGGGTTCGGGCCACCGGACATCTGATCGATGATCCGACGCATGGCGAGCAGCTCCGGGCCGACGGTATCGTGCTTCTGGTTCCAGAGACGCTGGAGGGGATCGAGCGCTACCTGGCCTCCGGGATCCTTCCTTCCGTGGGGCCCGCCCTGGCGGCGCGGATCGTGAGTGTGTTCAAGGAGCGAACCCTGGAGGTGCTCGACCACGAGCCGGCGCGGCTCTCGGCTGTGCCCGGGATAGGAAGCCGCCGCTCCCTCACCATCCACCGCGCATGGCAGGAGCATAGAAATGAGAGCACGACCATGGTTCTCTTGCGGAGCCACGGCATCTCCCAGGGGTTGGCGCGGAGGATCCTCGAGCGGTACGGCAGCGCAACGTCGGCGATTATTCAGCGTCATCCCTATCGTCTGGCCCTCGAGATCTGGGGAGTGGGGTTTCTGACCGCCGATCGGATCGCCAACTCGCTTGGGGTAGGGCGTGATGACAGCGAGCGAATAGCCGCGGGAATTCTGCATGTGGTGTCGCGCCACGCTGAGGCTGGGCACACACGGCTTCTCCGTGAGACGTTGCGGGACGAGACCGCAGCTCTGCTCGAAACCAAAGACGAGCTGATTGAGGTTGGGGTGGAACAACTCTTCGCGCAGAACCGACTGGTCGTCGAGGGACCGTACGTGAGTGACGCAGTCCTCTTCGAGGCCGAGCGCGACCTGGCGCGCTCTCTCGGTGAGCGTTCTCAGCGTGAGGTGCGTGCGTTGCCAGGATGGGAAGCGGCGAGCCGTGAGTTCGAGGTCAGCTCAGGGCTGTCTCTGGACCCATCGCAGAAGCATGCCCTCGAGCGCGCGGCGGGGGCGCAGGTTCTGGTCATCACCGGAGGACCCGGGGTGGGCAAGACCACCTTGGTGCGTGGCATTATCAGCCTGTATGGCGCGGCGCGGCGCCGAGTGGTGCTGGCGGCGCCGACCGGGCGCGCCGCCAATCGACTCACCGAAGCCACCGCGCGGGAAGCCAAGACCATTCATCGGCTGCTCGAGTATGACCCTCGCAGCCAAACCTTCGCTCGCGGTGCCGAGAATCCCCTCGATGCCGACTTGGTGCTGATCGACGAGACCTCGATGGTCGACATCCTGCTCGCGCGAGCGCTCGTCATTGCCTGTGCTCCCACCACGCGGCTGATTCTGGTGGGTGATGTGGACCAGCTGCCGAGCGTGGGACCGGGTGCCTTCTTGCGCGATCTGGTCGACTCCGGAGTGGTGCCAGTCGTCACTCTCACACGGGTGTTCCGTCAGGCGGAAGCGAGCCTGATCGTCGAGAATGCTCACCGCATCCGCGAGGGTCAACGGCCCATGGCGCCGAGCAACGGCGCGCTTGCTGACTTCTTCTTGGTGGAGCGCACCGACAGTCAGCGAGCGGCTCTTGATGTGGTTGAGCTGGTTCGGTCGCGGATCCCCGAGCGCTTCGGGCTCGATCCGCGGCGCGACATCCAGGTTCTGGCGCCCATGCACCGGGGGGTGCTCGGTACCGGGGCGCTGAACGCGGCGCTCCAAGCCGCGCTCAACCCAGAGGGGCCGTCGGTGGTGGTGCGCGGGTCGGCGATGCGGGTCGGCGACAAGGTGATGCAGGTCAAAAACGACTACGAGCGCGAGGTTTTCAACGGTGATATCGGCTGGGTGACACGCGTCGATCCGAAGGCCCGGGCGCTTTCGGTCTCGTTCGATGGACGGGAACTCGACTACGCTGCCGAGGATCTCGACCTTTTGCTCTTGGCTTATGCGATCAGTATCCACAAGAGTCAGGGAAGTGAGTATCCGGCGGTGGTGCTCCCGGTGACCACTGCGCACTTCGTGATGCTCACCCGCAACCTCCTGTACACCGCGGTGACACGGGCCAAGCGTCTGTGCGTGCTGGTCAGCGATCCACGCGCCCTTGGCATCGCGCTCCGCGAAGACCGCCGCGAGCGCCGCGTGACCGGCCTTCGGGAGCGTCTGACCAGTCTGATCAGTGGGAGATCGTGAAGCTCTTGGCCACCGTCTTCGCGCGACCCGAAAAGGCGGGGACCTGAGCGCGCCGGAAAACATTGGAGACACAACTGCCGACCGCGGTGCCACCGAAGCTCCCACCGGTGATGACCGCCTGGGTGGCGCGCCCGCTTGGCGCGAAGGTGACCTGAACTTTGCCGGTGCCCCAGGGACCCTCGGGACGCTTGCAGCTCTGAGCTGCAGAGGCGGCCACCTGAAGGGCGGAGCGGGCGGCGTCCACGTTGAAATCACCCAGGTTTGAGGGGGGGGGAGGTGTGGCAGCTGCCGTGGGCTTGGTGCCGGCGCTCCCCGAATCGGGAGGCTTGGTACCGACACCTGCGACGGGAGTCACGGGTCTACTGCCCCCGGCTCCCATCGCCACCGGGCTTGCGCTCGCCGTCGCGCTCGCCGCAGCCACAGTCGAACTCGGCTGAGTGGAAGCCGATGGTTCCGGTGTCGAGGTGGGAGGGGATGTCGGAAGGGCGGCCACCTTGGGGATCTCCGCGCTGGCCGAGGGCAAGGTGAGATCTGCCTTCTCGTCGCCACCGGAGCTGAGCGCCACCACCAGGCCAGCACCCAGCAAGAGCGCACCCAGCCCCACCATGATCATCAGCTTCTTTTTGCTGCGACCGCGTGCCGGGTGCCAGTCCACGTCGATGTCGGTGGCAGCGGAGGTAGGCTTGGGTGCTGCTACGACGGTGGTAGGATCGGGTGTTGGTGGTGGAGGGGGCGGTGTGGGAGGCGGTGGTGGCGGGGCGGGTGCGGTGAGCAGTGCCTGATTCCCCGTCATGATCAGCGGATTCATTCCCGCGGCGGGCATCAGAGGCTCAGCGGTCTCGAGGAGATCCTCGAGGCGTTTCTGCGGCGCCGTGGGCACGCCCTTTCGTTTTGGGGCGGGCCCGGCAGGACTCGGCTTCCCGCTTGCCGCAGCGGCGGGAACCGTGCCTGTCATGCCAGCCTTGAGCGCATCGAGTGAGAACAGCACGCTGTTCTCGTTACGCGCCCCCGTCATCTTTGCGTCTTCGGGTTCGGATCCGGAGATAGCTTCCGCCTCGCTGCCTGCACTCCTCACACCTGCGAAAAGGTCTTGGGTGGCGGGCTTGCGCTCGGCGGTCTGTGATGCTGTTTGGGCCTTGGAGGTGGTCTTCTCGGCGGCTTTGATCGCGGCCTGCACGGCGGCTTGACCTTGCTGTCCGAGCCCAAGCTGGGTGGTCTTGAAGGCTGCCTTCTTGTCCGCTTCGCTGCCCTCGGGCTTCTGCGTCGCACCCGGAGCTGCGTGGGGCAGCGGTGTGGCGGTCGCACTCGGCTTGCTCCCCGCGGCGGCGGGTCGAGGACCAGTCGCTTTGTGCGCATCTGCGGTGCCCCGAGGCTCGTGCGCTTGAGGTGATGCCGTGGCTGTGGGATGGGACCCCGTGGCCTTTCGATCCGGGCCCGATGCTGCCCCGGCCCGGGCCGCAGTCTCTGCGACCGGTCGGGGGCCGGTGGCCTTCTGGGTCACCGCAGGTTGAGCCGGTGTGGCTGACGCTTTCGGGCTGCTTCCAGAGGTCCCCGACGCAGTACTGGAGGCGGTTGCTTTCGCTCCAGAACTCGAGCCGAGTCCGAGGGCAGCGCGTGCGCCGCCCGCCGTGACTGAGCCACCTACGGCGGAAAACGTTCCCGTCGTGGGCTTCTTGGTCGCCTCGGTTCGTGCCGCTTTGCCTTGCGCCACGGTGGTCTTCTGCTGCGCCGTGGTGCGGGGGCCTTCGCCCAAGGCGAGTTTTCCGCCAGCCGAACCGGCTACCGCATTGGCTGGGGGAGCCACACCGGCTGCGGTGGTCTTGTGGGAGGCAGCGGTGGGCTTTGGTGCCGGCTCGGACTTGCCACTCACCTCGGGACGGAGGGAGATGAGCGCGGGTTGGGCGGCCTTCTTGAGCGCAATGGCAGCTGCCAGCTCCGGCACATCGGGCACCAGCGCCCAGTCCGACATGCCATCGCGCCATACGAAGGGTTCTTCGCCTAAGGAACCGGTCATGAACGCGTCGACCAGCTCGGCTGTCGACATGGAGCGCTCGTCGTTGTCGCTGACGTTGACCGCCCACATCGCGCCGCCGATTGCCTCGGCGAGCAGAGCGTCCCGCTCTTTGCTCGAGAACACCCGGGTGGCGTCATCGTCATCGTCATCCGACGCGGGCGCCGCTCGGCCTAACTCCGTGCCGTCGACGACGATCTGCCCCCCGCAGGACTTGCATCGCACCTTCACCTTGCGTCCGCTGACTTTGTCGTCGGCGATCGTGTATTTGGCCTCGCAGGCAGGACAGCTGACTTTCATGGACTGACGTTCTCCTCACGGCACAGGGCAGCTGCTAGAGGGGCTTTCGAGAATGCGAGCATTCTCGCGAATATGCCCTGTGACTGCAACTACGGAAGCTGCGCCCCCGAGCCCGACCGGTCTTCCTCTCGCAACACCGTCGTGAGAGGCCAAGTTGCCCTGCTAAGGACTTGGCTGCCGACCGCTCGGGATGAGGGGCTGACGGAGAACCGTATCAGTTGACGGGGACCAAGGCCGCCCCATCATTGCCACAGAAGCGACTTTCAGGAGGGTAGTGCGTGCCGCAGAGAGGGCAAATCTTCCGGCTGGCGGGGGTGTCCATCGGTGCTGCCGGGTGCTCAGAAGCACCTGGGGCGGCTGATGGGACGGAAGAGGATAGTGGCTTTGGCACGAGGGCCGCTCCATCCGCGGGGCAGAAGAGCTGGTTTGGACGGAACTCGCCCCCGCAGGTTGGGCAGACCAGCCGGTTTGGAGTGGGCAGAGAGGTTGGCGGTAGGTTGGCGGGAGCGGGCAGGGCAGGTTGGCGGCGACGCCGCACCAACCACACCCCCGCCACGCCAAACACAATCGACAGACCGAGCAGCGCCGCCAGCGCCAGGCTACGCCATCGCTGATCCGGTTGTTCCGCGAGCAGGGGACCTGCGCCCACGGCATTGCCAGCCAGGGTCGTCACCTCCGTGCTCGGGAGTTCCCCGGTCGAGTTGAAGGTGCCTTGGGTCAAGAGCTCACGGTACAAGGCCTCGGAGACCACTGCCACGGACACCGTGACCGTGCGTCCCTCGAAGGTCACGGCCAGCTTGGCCTCGCCCTCGGTGGCCGAGTTCGGCACGGTGACGACTCCGGCCGTGCTCACCTCGATGGGTGTCGTGCTCTCGAGGAGCTTGAAGGTTGGGGTGACGGCGAGCGCACAACCCTCCGCGTCGAGTACGCGGGCGCGAAACGAGAAGCGTTCTCCGGAGCGGAGGAGCTTGCGCGACGGGTGCACTTCGATCCGCCGCGGTTTACCTGGCGTGCTGCAGCGCGGCTCCGCAACACTGGGCGGCAGGGAAGGCGCTCCGACGGTTGCGAGCGGTGCCACGGCCCTCTCGATCGCACTGTGCGCTCCCGCTGGCTCCTGGACGCTTGCGGTGGGTGAGGGAGTGGTGGTGATGGTTTCGGCGCTCTCTGCGCGCTGGATGAGATTGAAGGTGCGACTGCGACGGACACTGGCGCGACAGGTTTGGCCGGGGATCAGGAGCTCGTAGGTCCCGCTCTCCACGAAATCGATTCGGTCCGAAGTTGCGGAGAGGGAGGTCATCAGTGTGGCGCGACGTCTGTCGTCGCCGGTGCTTCGGCACACGGTGCGCCACGCGCGCTCGCCACCTCCGTGACTCGTGACCGTCATGTTGGGGAGATGCTCCCAGCACTGAGTGGTGGTGTAGTTGCGGCCAAGGCCCACGATTGAGAGCTCCCGGCCTCGCACCTCGATGGTGACGGTTCCTCCCGGTTCTCGCCCGGATGACGGAGCTGTGCCGCATCCCTCGCCCCAGTCTTCGAGGGACCAAGCTACCGCGAGGGCGCTCGCTGACCATTGCCCGGCCAGACTGGGGGCCGACGCAGCTGGGGTTTGTGCGAGGACCGTGGGAGCAGCCAGAAACACGACCACGGAGGCGAGGCGGTGCATGCAGCGCATTCTACACACCCTTTGCTCTTCGCACACGGATCGTCCCCCGCTCAGCGGCAGTTCGTGGTGCTCAAGGTGCCGGTGCAGGCCCATCGTCGGGACACGCCCAGGCGAGGGAACCGAGCCCCGTTGATCCGGCCTCCGAGGGCTCGCGCTCGAAGAGGGCGCAGCCACTTCCGGTCAACCAGTGCACCTTCCCGGGGAGACGCTCTGCCCTTGGTGAAGGTTGTAGGGTGAGGAGGAAAGGTTCGACCCAGGCGGCCCCCGAGCCCAGTCGGAGCCTCGCGCGGCTGGAGATTGCGTTGACGAGCTCCGATGGCTCCCCCATGTCAGATCCGCGTACCCTGACCGTGTCTCCGCGGCGCACCAGCCAGAGCCCAGGGCTCTGTAGGAGGAGCTGCTCGCGGGGCAAAAGGTCAACCAGTGCCCCTGCCGCAAGATCGACGAGCAGACTCCGCTCACCGACGTAGAGGGGAAGGAAGCGCTCTCCGATCCCCCGGCGGTCGAAGCTTCCTTGGTACGGGGAATCGACAGGGAGCACGCGGGTGCGAGCCGAGGACACCCAGCGCAGCTCGCTTCTTTGCTTTGGGAACGCGCAACGCACCAGGATATTCGCGGTTGGTCGGTGGACGGCCAGGACGCGTCCATCACAATCGTCGGGGAACAGGGGACTTGTGGTCGTGGCGTGCGTCACCATCAAGCGGTCCGCTACCCGCGCCAACCAGCCGCCGTCGGCGGTGAAGCTGAGAAAGCCTGGTGCCGGAGCGATGCTGAGGACCCAAGCCGCGTTCAGAGCGTCATGGCGCTCGCCTGTGAGCCAAGGGGTGGCGAGCACCGCCGACTGCACACGATCGCCTCGTGGGGCAAACACTCGAAAGCGGTCGTCCGGGGTCGAGCAGTCGCTGTGGGACTCGGGTAGCTCCGGCTCGGGCCAGTCGATGTGCCCGTTGCCGTTACTGTCCTCAGGGATGGTTTCGAGATGAAGGCCACGACCGCTGGGATCCCAGACCAGCCGAAACAGATCGGGCAGGTCGAGCGCGAGGTCCTCGAAGCGCTGCGTGTCGAGGGCGTACAGACGGATGCGAAGCCGCTGATCTTCGCGGAGCACCAGCGCGAGCAGCGGGTGCTCGGGGTGAAACGCCAAGCTGCGGATCCCGCTGGCCCGGGCTCGACGACGATCGACGTGCCACTCGTCGAGGTCGACCCTCGCTCCCGAACGGGTGTCGAGGAGCAGCCAGCGACCTTGCTCGCTCACGACGATGAACCGTGTGTCCGCGGACACGCCCAGCCATGCATCCAAGGTGCGTTCCTCGAGCACCGACGAGCTCAACCGTACCTTGTGATCCTGGGTGCACCCGAGGACCCAGCTCCGATCGTCACCGGCAGCGAGCACACGTGTGAGGCTCGGACCGCTCGGGACCACGGGTGAAGGCTTGACCTCTGATGTCGATGTTGGAGGTGGCAGCATGTGTTCGGTGCCAGCTTGCGCCTTCGGTGGTGCCGCGCGGTCTGCGGCTGTGACCGGTGTGGCCGATGTGTGCGGTGGAGGTTGGGGCAGGACCGGCGCTTTCGCGGTGGTGCAGGCCATCAACGCGAGCGTGCCCAGCCACCCGGCGAGCCGCGCTGCCAGAGGGGGAAGGGTCATGGTGTCACCGGGAAGGGGGAGGGGGTTTCTTCTTGTCGCCGAGGGAATCGTGGGAGGGCTCCACAGGGAGAACCGGGACCTTGGGTGCCCGCAACGAGGGTTGGGAGTCGCGGCCTCGGAGCACCGGAACCTCCCTCTGACTGTCACCTTCTGGGCTTGGCACCGAACTCGGACCCGCGCCGACCCGCGGCAGGCGCGGGTCACTGTCACGTCGACCCAGGATACTCTCGACCTGTTCACTCAGCGACGGCGCTCGCGGTAGACTGCGCTGTGACGGGCGCGAGGGCGGTGGAGCAGCGGAGTTCCGTGGTGGCATCAGGGACTCGGGATGGCGCAGCGGCAAGTCGAGGCGCGCGCGATCCCCGAACCACTCGATGACGGGGCGCTGGCTCTCGGTGTGACGCAGCGGTCCGAGCTGCCGTGCTGCGGACAGCGTCCCGAGCAAGTGGTGGATCAGCAGCCGCGTGGCCCGCGGTTGGGCCGGCACGCCGAGTGAGAGGTGCAGAAAATTCGTGCCTTCGGTCACCGTGATCTGGGGCTCGACGCCCACCCACGGCGCCTGCACCACCGGAACCAGGCGAAGCACTAGCGTTCGCGGGGTGCTGGTGGCCAAGGTGGCGACGTCCCGCGCGATCAGCGAGGTCACGACGTCGGCGATGCAGCCCTCCAGAAACTGCCCCGAACCCACCCCGAGCTGCTCGTCGAGCTGAAGGAGCAGTGTGGTGGCCTCATCCAGCGGAGCGACCTCGGGCAGGTTCGCGCGTTGCTCCAAAGTTGGGATCAGCCACGCGCGCGCAGCGGGCGGGAGCTTCTGCTGCAGTCGGGTGAGACCGAGCGCCGACGAGCGCCGCAGCGCTGTCTCGACGACATCCAGGATGAACCGACTGCGGAAACCTTCCATGACGACGGTGAAGTGGGCACGGAGCCTACTGGCCGTTGATCCGTTGAGTCAACACCGTGACCACCTGCTCCTGGGGCACCAGCTCGGCCCGCTTCGGATCAGGCTCGCTCCGTGGCTTCAGTTCGACACCTCCTCGCTCCAGGGCCTTCTTGCCGACGGTGAGCCGAAAGGGAACCCCCACCAGATCGGCGTCCTTGAATTTTACGCCTGGCCGCTCCTCACGGTCATCGATCAGCACCTCGAGGCCGGCCTGGGTGAGCTCCTTCTCCAGCTTCTCGACGGCGGCGATGACCTCGGGCTCCTGACCGAGTTGGACGACGTGGACCTGGTAGGGGGCGATGCTGAGCGGCCACACGATGCCGTTTTCATCATGGTGCTGCTCGATGGCGGTCGCGATCAACCGCGACACGCCGATTCCGTAGCAGCCCATCACCAGGGGTCGGCGCTCCCCCTTCTCGTCCAGGTACAGGGCCCCCATCTTGCCGCTATAGTGGGTGCCGAGCAGGAAGATGTGGCCAGCCTCGATACCCCGGTACAGGGCCAGGGGCGCCCCGCAGTTGGGGCAGGCGTCACCGTCCACGACCTGTCGCAGATCGAAGATCTCTCCCTGGTAGTCGCGACCAAACACCACGTGTTTTCGATGCATGTCCGGTTGGTTGGCTCCGGTGATGCCATCCGGTACCGCAGCGGCGTCGCGATCCACCACCACCCGCGACGAGAAGCCTACTGGTCCGACGAAGCCAATCGGTGTGCCGGTGGTGCGCAGGACCTCGTCGGCGCTCGCGAGGCGTACCTCGGCGACACCGAGCGCGCGGGCCAGCTTCACCTCGTTCAGTTCGTGATCGCCGCGGAGCACGGCCAGCACCAGCTCCTTATCGGCCAGCACCACCAGGCTCTTCAAGAACTGGGAGCTGGGCGCTGAGAGGAAGCGTGACACCTCCTCGATGCTGCGCTGGTTCGGGGTACTGCACAGCTCGCTTGCCGGGACCGACGTCGTGTCGCTCGAGCTCGGCTGGGCGGGCGTGGTCGCGACCTCGCTGTTGGCGGCGTAATGGCAGCTCCTGCACGCGGCGATCACGTCCTCACCTGACTGGACCAAGACCTGGAACTCGGCGCTCCCCGAGCCTCCCATGGCTCCGGAATCCGCACTCACCATTCGGTAATCGAGTCCCAGGGCGTCGAAGATGCGCACGTAGGCGGCGCGCATCTTCTCATAGCTCAGCTTGGCCGCTGCCTCGTCCACATCGAAGGAATAGGCATCCTTCATGATGAACTCGCGGCAGCGGAGGAGCCCACCCCGTGGCCGCGGTTCGTCGCGGAACTTGGTCTGGATCTGAAAGAGATTGCGGGGGAGATCGCGGTAACTCTTGATCTCGTGCCGCACCAGATCCGTGATCACTTCTTCATGCGTCGGACCCAGGTGGTAGTCACCACCGCGTCGATCCTTCAGGCGCAACAGCGTATCGCCGAATAGCTCGAAGCGGCCGGTCTCGCGGAAGAGTTCGGCGGGCAAGAGCGCGGGCAGAAGGACCTCTTCGGCGCCTGCCTGTGTGAGCTCGCGCCGGATGATGCCCTCGATCTTCCGTAGGACCCGGACACCAAGGGGGAGTAAGGAGTAGATCCCAGCACCGACGCGGCGCGCATACCCCGCGCGGAGCAGAAGGATATGGCTCTTGCTGGTGGCGTCCGAGGGCGCCTCTTTGAGGGTGGGGAGGAGGGCTGCTTGGTAACGCATGGCGGCGCGGGCAGCACTAGCACGTTGGGTCCGCGAAGAGCGCCGTGGACCAAGAGCGGCCCCTTGACCGACTTGGTCGCGGCGTTCTGCGAGCCCGTGCCAGGTTTGGATCAGGCGTCGCCGGTTCCGCCGCTCCCACCCTCGCCGGTCACACCCGCCGTACTCTCCCCGGCTCCGCCGTTGTCGGCACCTCCGCTGCCCTGACCCCCGATACCTGGTTCGCCCTCATCGTCCGGCAGAAGCGCTTCGAGGATAGGAGGATACCACTCGAGGCTGCTCTGGGAAAAAGCACCCATGGTCGAGGCCAGCTCCCAGAATGCCCAGCTCATGCCGTGCCGTTCCGCAGCGCGGGCGACCTCGCGGATGTACTCTGCCCTGATGGGGTCGTCGACGCCGCGCTCCACCCCGAACTCCCCCAGGTAAAGCGGTAGGTTCATCGATGTGGCCCAGGTGGCGGCGCTCGCCATGGCGTTCTCGAGGCGGGCGCGCTGGTCCGCCTCGGTCGCTTCCGGATCGGCGTCGGTTTCTGGGTAGAGAACGGGCCAGTTCTGGGCCGGCGTCGCGGTGCAGCCGGCATCCCAGCCCGCGGGTTGTTGGAGGGTGAAGCAGTAGGGATTGTAGTAGTGGAAGGTGGCGATGGTGTTGTCGTCCGCGGGGAAAACCACGTCTGCCAGCGTGTACCACTTGTTGTATTCGTTGCCGCCGATCACCACTGTGCGTCCCGGGTTCTTGGCGCGGATGATCGCGAAGGCCTCGGCGAGCGTTTCGTTCCAAAGAGGTTCAAGGGCGCTCCGCGGTTCGTTGAGTACCTCGAAGTAGAGCTCCTTCGGGTAATTCTGGTAGTGCTCGGAGAGCTGTTCCCAAAGGGCGTAGAAGCGCGGTTGGTGCGCTTCAGGCTCAGCGTACAGCTCGTTGTAGTGGTGGATGTTCAGCACCACCCGAAGACCACGGGTGAGCGCGTGGGCGATCGCCCAATCCACGCGCTCGAAGAATTCAGGATCGATCGTGTAGGGTGCATCCTCGTCGGCGTGGGTACTCCAACTCACGGGCAACCGGATCGAGTCAAAGCCGGCTTCTGCCACCACTTGGAACATATAGGGGCGGAGCGTGACACCCCAAGCTCCCTCCGCTGGAGCGTCGAGGGCGTTGCCCAGGTTCATCCCGCGCCCGAGCGCTGCATTCTGCTCGAAGGGATCGAGCTCGCCCGCTTCGGGTGGCACCATCTCCACGGTGCCGGGTGGGTCAACGGGCAGCTCGAGGAGCGGGTTGGGCCGAACCGTGCTGCCACCACCGCTTCCACCTTCGCCGCCGAAATCCACGTTGCCACTGCCGGGATCACAGCCGAGAAACAACGGGGCAGAGCAGAAGACCAGGAGTGAGGAAAACCGTGTCATGTCCCCATAACGGTACCACATTGTCCCCCAAGTGCCGAATCGTTCCTGACACAAGCAAAATGAGTACTGATCGCAGTCACCGGCTCAACACGCGCCTGGGGAACTTTCTCCTGGGACAAAAAGCCGAACGGCCCGGTGTTGCCACCGAGCCGTTCAGGATCGAGACCGTGGGTGACTAGCTCACGCCTCGGCCTTGGCTGCTCCCGCCTTCTCGTCCTTGGTCACCGTGCTCTGGATGCGCATGGTGTAGAAGGAGCGCCAGACGAAGATCAGCATCACCGCCCCGAAGGGTACCGCCAACCACAGGCGGAGATCGGGGATGCCCTCGGCGAGCTCGACTGCCAACAGGCCAAACAGGGTGGTGAACTTGATGACCGGGTTCATGGCCACCGATGAGGTGTCCTTGAAGGGATCACCCACCGTGTCACCGACCACCGACGCTGCGTGCAGTTCAGAGCCCTTCTCCTTCAGCTCACACTCCACGATCTTCTTCGCGTTGTCCCAGGCCCCGCCAGCGTTGGCCAGAAACAGTGCCTGGAACAGGCCGAAGAACGCGAGCGAGATCAGGTACCCGATGAAGAAGAAGGAATCGAGGCAGGCAAAGGCGATGGTGCCCGTGAAGACCGCCACGAAGATGTTGAACATGCCCTTCTGCGCGTACTGCGTGCAGATCTGCACCACCTTCTTGCTGTCTTCGATCGACGCCTTGGTGGCGCTGCCGTCCAGCTTGATGTTCTTCTTGATGAACTCGACGGCCTGGTATGCGCCCGCCGACACCGCCTGAGTGGCCGCGCCGGTGAACCAGTAGATCACCGCGCCACCAGCCAGCATCCCGATCAAGAACGGCGGATGGAGGATGCTGATGTTGGCCAGGAGATCGGGCTGGAGGCCTTGAGTCAACATCACGATGATCGAGAAGATCATGGTGGTTGCACCCACCACCGCGGTGCCGATCAACACCGGCTTGGCCGTGGCCTTGAAGGTGTTGCCGGCGCCATCGTTCTCTTCCAGCAGCTCCTTGCTCTTCTCGAAATCGACCTTGAACTTGAACTCCTTCTCGAGTTCCTCGCTGATCCCTTCGATCTGCTCGATGGTCGAGAGTTCGAAGACGGACTGCGCGTTGTCGGTCACGGGGCCATAGGAATCGACCGCGATGGTGACCGGACCCATGCCGAGGAAGCCGAAGGCGACCAGGCCGAAGGCGAAGACCGCCGGGGCCATCATCATCTCCTCCGGGAACCAGGTGCTGGTGGCGTAGGCGATCCCCATCAGGGTTGCGAACACACCGCCCAGCCAGAAGGCGCTGAAGTTGCCGGCAGTCAGACCAGCCAAGACGTTGAGCGAGGCCCCGCCTTCGCGAGAGGCGTTCACCACCTCACGGACGTGCTTCGAGGTCGTGGAGGTGAAGATCTTGACGAACTCGGGGATCAGCGCGCCGGCGATGGTGCCACAGCTGATCACCAAGGACAGCTTCCACCACATAGTGTCGTCCCCACCGAGCTCGGGGATCAGAACCTTGGACACGATGAAGGTGAGGACGATCGAAACGATCGAGGTCACCCAGACCAGAGCAGTGAGCGGTTCTTCGAAGTTGGCCTTGGCCTTGTCGCCCATCTTCGCCTTCTGAACTACCTCATTACCGAGGTAGCTGCCGGCGCTCGCCACTACCATCATCACGCGCATGACGAAGATCCAGACCAGCAGCAGAACCTGCGTCTTGAGATCCGGTACGGCCAGTAGGATGAAGGAGATTAGCGCCACGCCAGTCACGCCGTAGGTCTCGAAGCCGTCTGCCGAGGGACCAACCGAGTCACCCGCGTTGTCGCCGGTGCAGTCGGCGATGACGCCCGGGTTGCGCGCGTCGTCCTCCTTGATCTTGAACACGATCTTCATCAAGTCCGACCCGATGTCGGCGATCTTGGTGAAGATGCCGCCGGCGATACGCAGCGCGGATGCGCCGAGCGACTCACCGATCGCAAACCCGATGAAGCAGGGGCCGGCGAGGTTGCCCGGGATGAAGCAGAGGATGGCGAGCATGATCATGAGCTCGACCGAAATCAGCACCATGCCGATGCTCATGCCGCTCTTCAGCGGAATGGCGTAGACCGGGTAGGCCTTGCCGTGCAGGCTTGCGAAGGCCGTCCGCGAGTTGGCGTAGGTGTTGATGCGAATGCCGAACCAGGCCACGCCGAAGCTGCCGGCGATGCCGACCAAGCTGAAGGCAAGGATGATGAGGACCTTGTAGGTCTCCATCTCCTGGATGAACTTGAAGTACGCGAGCATGATCGCGCCGATCAAGACCTCCAGCAGCAACAGCAGCTTGCCCTGTTGGATCAGGTAGGTCTTGCAGGTCTCGTAGATGAGCTCCGAGATCTCGAGCATCGACTTGTGGACGGGCAGGTTCTTCACCTGCTGCATCACCACGTAACCGAAGACCAGGCCCAAGGCGGCCACCACCAGCCCGAACATGAGCAGCGAGTGACCGGTTTGGCCCAGGATCTCGACCGAGGTGAGGTCGGGCAGGATCAGGTTGGCTTCGCCGTGGGGTTTGGCACCCTCCTCAGCGAGTGCGATGGCGGGGAACATGGCGGCAACGAGGCCGGCCCCCAGCGAGGCTAATGACAATTTGGATGCTCTGGTGCGGTTCAAGGTTCGAGCTCCTTGCGGCAGGGCACCTCACCGAGTGGGGTGCCAGATGGGCGCGCTGACAGGGAAAAATCCCCGGGCGCAGTTGGACCGGGGCCGGTGCTAGCACGAGGAGCCGTTGGCGCTCAACCAAGCCCCTGGATCGCGCAATCCTTTCGCCAAGGGGCCCTGAATAGTCGGTGGATTCTGAAATGGGCCAGAGGGCCCATTTCTCTTCTCACTGGAAACGTCTCGCCAACCGCCAGCCTCGAGGAGGTTCAAGCTCGCCCCACGCTCCGTTTGACCAGGGCCACGGAGCCGAGGATGAGCAGCGCCGCGAAGGCGAAACGGAGGCCGAGGGTCTCGTCGAGCAGCCATGCGCCGGCCAGCGCCGCCACCAGCGGGTTCACGTAGGTGTAGAGGCCAACCACCGTGCCTGGAAGGCGACGGAGCATGGTGACGAAAGCAACGAAGGCCACCACCGACGCCGTGATGATCAGGTAGGCGAGGGTGATGAGGGTGAGAGGAGGGATCACCTTCGGCCAGCGCTCACCGAGCCCGAGTGAAAAGGGGAGCACGAGCAGCGCTGCGAGTCCCATCTGGATAGCCGAGGAGGCGAAGGGTCCGAGCGGCGAAGGATGGCGCGCCTGCCACGAGCTCCCCCAGGCCCAAGTGAAGGAGGACAGAAGCAGCGCGAGCGACCCCATGGCGAAAGTCCGAGTGAGGTGGGTCGGCGCGCCGAGTAACACCATGACGCCGGCGAAGCCCAAGCACAATCCGACGAAGAATGTGGTGTTGGGGCGGGTGCGAGAGCCAGGCCAAAGCCAGTCGAAGAGTGCGAAGTGAAAGGCGGTGGTGGCCAGCAAGAGAGAGCCCATTCCGGCCTCCACCCGGGCGAAGCCTAGTGTCACCAAGACGTTGGAGACGGCCAGGGCGACCGCGCCCGGGATCTCCCCGGTCAGATCCCGGAAGGAAAGAGCGCGGGACCGGCGCCATAGAACGAAGACGAAGAGCAGCGCGGAGGCGACCGCGAAGCGCGTCACCGAAAGGAGCAGCGGCGGGATGGTTTGCACGCAGAGGCGGATGGCGGGTGCTGAGGTTCCCCAGAACAGGCACACCGCTGCGAATGCGAGGTAGGGGACGAGTCGCGAGCCTGGTGCGGGCGAAGCTCCGAGCGTTGTCGCTTGGGGGATGTCGGCTCGAGCCTCGGGCGGCTCGGAGAGAACCTCGAGACTCGCGGCCTCGGGCGAGGAGTGGTAGGTCATCGATCGGGGCCAGAGTCTGACCGGCGTTCCCTGGGAGGCCAGCCTGGACCCAGAATTGCGGTGGAGCTGGGGAGTTTCTGCAAACATTCCTTGACCTTGGGGACAGGGCACGATCAAGGTAAAATTCGAGGCTCACGCATGACCGATCTGTCGATCACCCTCCGCCCCACCGCTGCTGGACACTCTCCCGAAATGGCAGAGGCACCGCTCGTTCCCCGTCCCGAAGAGGTGACCTTGACCATCTGCGGGGAGACGCGGCGCGTGCGTGCGGGAACACCCGTGCTCGATGTCTTGCCGCCCTGCATCGGTGAGCGGGTGGTGGTCGCGGCGTTGCTTGGGCGGCGTCCGGTCTCACTCACCGCCTGCGTCACCTGGGACACGACCATCGAACCCATCTTCCTCGACAGCATGGAGGGGCAGCGCATCCACCGCATGAGTCAGGCGCTGCTCCTGCTGGAGGCGGCCGCGCGCATCGCTCCGGAGGCGGAGCTCCGGCTCGCCCATTCGGTGGGGTTTGGTCGCCGGGTTCTGGTGGGCTTGGGCTGGCGGCAGCGGCTTGGCGAGTTGGCGGGCTTGCTCGAGGTGACCATGGCCTCCTTGGTGGAGCAGGATCTTCCCCTCATCGAGACCTGGGCGGGGGTGACCGAGGCGATGGAGTACTTTCGCCGCCACAAATGGCATGACACGGTCGATCTGCTCGCCACCTGGCGGGATCAGGTCGTGCCCCTCGTGTCGTACGGCTCGGTGCATGCCATCGTGATGTCGGCGCTCGAGCCGAGTACGCGCTTCGTGGCGGGGGCGCGCGTGCTCGAGGATCACGGCGGGCTGCTGCTTCTCTACGGGCAGGCGGCGAAATCTCGAGACTCGGGCGCCGAGCTTGGCTGCGGTGCGCTCCCGGTTGCAACCGTCGAAGACGCGGAGCTGGGTGCGTCGGATCTGGTCACTGAGAAGGAGGCGCTGGCTGTCTCACGGCAAACACTGTCCATGACCCAGCAGCAGGAGCGGTGGTTGGAGACCTTGTCGATTCGGAGCGTTGGCGCCTTCAACCAGGCGTGTATCTCCGGTCACGTCGGCGAGCTCATCAACGTGAGCGAGGGCTTTCACGAGAAGCGGATCAGCCGGATCGCCGACGAGGTGCATGGCCGGGGAAAGAACGGGCGCATCGTGTGCATCGCCGGACCGAGCAGTTCCGGCAAGACCACCTTCATCAAGCGGTTGCGGGTCCAGCTCCAGGTCCTCGGCATCAACCCCATCGCGATCTCCCTCGACGACTACTACTGTGACCGGGAAGATACCCCGCGCGACGAACGCGGTGAGTTCGACTTCGAGAGCCTGCACGCCTTGAGACTCCCCTTGTTGAATGAGCACCTGGAGCGCTTGCTCCGCGGCGATGCGGTCAAGACCGCCCACTACGATTTTCTCACCGGGAAGAGTCACGGGGAGGGAGGGCCAGAGATCAAGCTCGATCACAAGTCGGTGCTGATGCTGGAAGGAATTCACGGGCTGAACCCCGAGCTGCTCGGCTCGATCTCCGAGAGCGAGGTGTTTCGGGTCTTCATCTGCCCCCTGGCACAGCTCCCCTTCGATCGGGTAACCCGTGTTCACGCCTCGGACGTGCGACTGATTCGGAGAATGGTCCGGGATCGGCACACTCGAGGCTACAACGCCGCGGAGACCATCCGCCGTTGGGAGAGCGTGCGCGCCGGGGAGCGCAAGCACATCTTCCCTTTTCAACACCACGCAGATGCGGTCTTCGACTCCTCCTTGATCTACGAGGTGCCGGTGTTGAAGGTTTTCGCCGAGCGCTACCTGTTCGAGGTCAAGGAAGAGCACGCGTCGTGGCCGACCGCTTGGCGCCTGCTCAAGCTGGTCGACCGCTTCATCACCTTGCAGCCAGATAAGGTGCCCCCAACCTCAATTCTACGTGAATTCGTGGGGGGCAGCGCCTTTCAGTACTGAGTCATGGGGGCCCTGAGCCCAGCCCAAAGAGGGCTTCCGTCAGGGCTCGGAACCGAGCGAAAGCCCGAGTGCTGCCCGCAGCGCCAAGTAGGGTTCACTGGTCGCGAAGGCGAGCAACACGTCTTCCTGTTGCTCACGAGACAGAGGGCTGGCGAGGGGGTGCTTGCGGGTCAACCCGAGCGCCACCTTGGGATCGCCGCATGCTACCAGAGCTGCGCGCAGCCGTACGCAGTCGACCGCCATCATGAAGGTTGTGGCCTCGACCAGGCAGTGCTCGAAGTGAGCGGGAAATAGCTGGCTCAGCTGGGTGAGGCTAGCCGAGAGTTTCGCGTCGGTCTCGGCCGCCGTCTGGAGGCGCCGTGCCAGACGCTGTTCGGTGTCGGCCAGAGCGCGTAGCGCCAAGGTGTCGGGTTCGGCTGCCACGCGGAGGGTGTGGAGAAGACCAGCCAGCGCTTGGGGTCGGGAGTCGTCACCGCGGGCCGCAAACCCCGAATGAAGGAGCGTGACTTCACGGGTCGCGATGAACGACGATTCCGGCAGGGAAAGCCCGCTCATGAGCCCGCGCTCGACGATGAACCGCGGTCGGGAGCCAAGGCAGAGGGAGCACGAAACCGGAGCGGTGTCGCAGACCGAGAGCTCTGGCACCGGTACCCCCAAAAACCGGCTCGCCCACAGAAAACAGCGGGCGAGCGTGGCGGTGCTGGTGTTCGGATCGATGCTCGCAAGTTCCTTGGGTGGGCTCGGAAACAAGGCAGAGGTGGCGATCAGGTTGGGCAGGAACAGGGCGAGCACCGTGTCCAGTTCGGTCTTGAGCTCCACCGGAAACAGAACTTGCTCAAGGTCTCGCTGGTTCAAGCCTCGCAGTGGCGTCGAGAGGCCATCGGTCTCGAGTTGACGGGCTCGCTCGATGTCCTGCTTGTCGAAGAGTTCGAGGGCCACCAAGACCGCGCTGCCGTTGGCCACCAGATCGCGATCGGCTCGGGGATCGTCGATCAGGCTTCGTAGCAGGGTAGGATCGCGAGGCTCGATGAAGCGAGCGTGTTGGATGGTGAGCAGTGAGTCAACTTCGTGTTCGCGGGCGCGGAGCACCCGCACCAGCGCCGGCAGAAGGCTTGGGTGCCGCTCGGCGAGCTGGTGCAGTCGCGCGAGGCTGCGGGCATCGAGTAGCTCGCATGGCAGCCCACCTTCGCCGTCCAAGAGTTCGAGCAGTCGCTGACCTCCAAGGGCTGCGGCCGATGACTCCAAGTCGTCGAAGAGGAGGGGCTCGAACAAGCCGAACAAGAGCGATGCTTCGCGACTCGGATCGAGCACGGCCACGGCGGCACTGAGGGTTTCGTCGATGTCCACCGCCAGCGCGAGGCTGCGGGCGAAATCATGGCTGGCCCGTTCCTTCGCCGAGAGTTCGAGGGCCGCAATCCGGGCGGCTTCGAGCCAGAGGCGGTGTTGCGTCGCAGGTTGCTCTACCATCTGCTCGGCGAGGGCCTCCCGCAGCTCTGCCCGCCGTTTGTGATCGCGCAGCCTATCGTTGACCTCGATCAGTCGCTCGAGGGTGCTGGTGTCGGCTGGGTTCTGCGCCAGCCGCTCCTCGAGGGCCGCGCGACCGGCCTCGAGATCGCGGAGGTCGAGCAGGGCGATGTCCGCGATCCGATCCAGAAGAGCGATCCGCTGCCGCGGTGTGTCGGTCCTCCCCAATCGCCGGCGGATGGTCGCCAACTGTCCTTGGAAGTCAGACTCGTTTTTGTACAGCCGGCAGGCGCCCTCGAAGGCGCTCTCGAGCAGGGGATCGACGTCGAGGGCGTGTTCGAACGCGAACAATGCTTCGGCGTTGCGCCCCACTCGTGCCAGCGCCTCCCCGAGCGCCGAGCCCACCCGCGCGCGTCGCGGATCCGAGGTGGCCTCGAGCTCCGTGAGCAGCTGCTCGAACAGCGCGATGGCGGCCGGAACGTCCCCGCCCTTCTGGTGTGCCACAGCCTCGTCGATCCGCTGATCGATGGCGTCGGGCGGGCGCACCGAGCCGGGCAGCGGTGTCTCGGTGTCGGCTTCCGAGGGTTCCCGTTGTGTGGACTGCCTGTCCCGCGGCGCGGGCGCCGACTCGCTCACAGAAGGTGGCCGCATGCTGGGAAAGTAGACGGTATCTCCGAGAAAACCGGTGGGTGGCGCGGGGAGGGTGTCGCGGGCAAGGGGCAGGGCGTCGCCGCGCAGGGTCGGTACCGGCAGTTCCAGGTCTTCCGCGGTGCGGTGCGGCCGGTGCTCGCCGAAGAGGATGAAGGGGCGCCGCGCTGGCAGGTGGCTCATGCCCTCGATCTCTGACATTGCCAGCCGCTCGCCGCGCATCGCCTCGACCAAGAGCTCCGCGGTGATGAGCTGCGCGCTCTGGCGCTTGGCGAAGTGGTCGAGGGCGAGCGTGAACAGATCGGTCATCCTCAGCATGCCGCGGCGAAGCGGTGGGGGGTCCCGATGCACCGAGCAGAGCGCTGCGATGGAGGTAGCGTTACCGAGCAGCGCACGACCCGCTTCGTCGGCCACTTCTTGCGGGGTTTGAGCGGCGTCTACCACCGACACCGCGTCGAGCAGCACGAGCGCGCTCCTGGCAGCGGGCAAGATGGCCGCGCAGAGCCGGGACACCGGGAAGGCTCGGAGTCGGCTTCCATCGAGCAGGAGGGCTGGTCCACGATCAGACTTCACCGCGACATACCCGGAGAAGTAGATGAGCAGCGACTCGAGCGGCTCGAGCTGCCCCGAGAGCAGGCGCTCCAGCTCCTCGGGGAGCTCGCGATTCGCGTTCAGCCGGCGCACCGTCATGTCAGGGAGCCAGCGCAGAAGGCACTCGGAGACTCCCTGAGCAGAGTCGCTGAAGGCCAAACGCTCCGGGACCACGGTGTTTTCGGTGTAGGGGGAACTGATGACCAGCGCGAGACGCATGACAGAAACGCTTCGCCTCCCTTGGGGACCCATCGGTGCGAGGAGCACCTAGTTAGCCGGAGGCCGTTCTGGGGGCTAGTCTCTTGTCGTGGGCCAGTGGAGGGGCGGGTGCGGACCGCAGGGGCGCTTACAGTGTCACTGTGATCCTGCAAAGTAAGCAGATCGAGCGATCGGTGGCTCGCAGCCGGTTTCGACCCTAGAGGAGCCGCCGCGGGAGTTTGGCCGGGCCGTTTTCTTGCCTGCTCATGCAAAAAGTCGCAAGGGTTGCCCGCGATGTTCGGCCAAGGCTCCAAAATCCCGGCCAGCTTAGCCATTGTCGGCTCGGTCTTGGGACTCGTCTTCTCCTACACCTCCACTGTCGACTATGCCTCCCACCTGGATCGGCGGCTTCACGACGTCCACTGCAGCTTCATCCCCGGGGTTCCTCCGACCACCGAGTCCGAGGGGTGTCGCGCTGCCCTGTACAGCGCGTACTCCTCCGTGTTTCGAGATGCCCTGTGGGGCGGGATCCCCATCTCGCTGTTTGCCCTCGGAGCGTTCAGCTTCTTCCTCGGATTCTCGGTGTACGTGTTGCTCGCCCGGGAACGTGTGAGCCAAAAGCAACTGCTCTTCTTCGCGGCGGTCTCGGTGACTCCGTTGCTCGTTTCCGTCATCATGTTCGTGATCTCGCTGGTAGAGCTGGGGAGCCTCTGCAAGACCTGCGTCGGCACCTATGTGGCCTCCGCCTTGTTGGCGGTCGGAGGTCTCGCCGAACTCACTGGTCTGCGGCGCGAGGGGCGACCCGCGGGCGCGTCGGTGTATTCCCTGGTGTGGCTCTTGGTGCTGGGGGCCTCCACCATCGTGCCCTCGTTCGTGTACGCGGCGAGCGCACCCGACCACCGACCTTACCTCCTCACTTGTGGAGAATTGAAGAAGCTGGAGGAGCCGACCCTGATGAAGTTCCGTGGGCCATCTGCGGTGCAGCCCACACTGTTTTTCCAGGATCCTCTCTGCCCCACCTGCAAGGCGTTCCACGAACGCCTGCGAGGGGAGGGCGTTCTCGGTCGACTCGACATCACACTTGCGCTCTTCCCTCTCGACAACTCCTGCAACTGGATGCTCGACACCCCGCTCCATCCAGGGAGTTGCACGCTGTCGAAGGCCATCTTGTGCGGCAAGGACCAGTCGTTCAAGATCCTCGAGTGGGCCTTCGATGAGCAAGAGGATTTGGGGATTGCCGGGAAGCAGGGTGAACCAGCGCTACGCGCCATGATCGCCGCGCGCTGGGGGAGTCAGCTCATCCAGTGCATCGACTCCCGAGACACCAAGAATCGGCTCAACAAACACCTGCACTTTGCGGCCGAGAACGGGGTTCCGGTCTCTACCCCCCAGGTGTATCTCGGGCGACGACGGTTGTGCGACGAAGACACCGACATCGGGCTCAGTTTCGCGCTCGGTGAGCTTGCCCCGGAGGTACTGAAATGACCACCGAGAACCCAAAGTTCGCTTTGGCGCCGCTGCT
>CAYNEY010000001.1:103477-112010 GCA_964396375.1 uncultured Polyangiaceae bacterium
CTTGGTATCGGTGTCGGTTTGGTGAGTCTGATCGCCGTTCTGGTCACCGTGCGTTCCACCGTGGCAGGCGCCAAGGAGCGACTGATCACGCCCGAAGCAGCCAAACCTCAAGTGGCGATCGCCGCACAGGCCGAGGTCGGCTACTGCACGCCCCGCTTCAAGGAAGTCCTGGAGCGCGTCCTGCATTCGTGCGGTCTGGTGGGGGCCGAGGGAGGGCGCCGAGGCTGTCAGCCCTCTGACGTCAAGACCTTTGCCTCCATCAACGACCAGGATTTCAATGAACTGTTCACCCCGCTGAGGGAGCGCGGTGCGGTGGTGATGTTCGATGTTGCGCGGGACGAGCTGGATCCCGCAGCGAAGAAGATGCTCGAAGAGATGTGGTTCGACCGACGAGGGGCGCGCTACTTCTTCGTGGTGGCGCGGGCCTCCAAGACCGGCACGGTGGACAAGAACCGCGCTCTGTCTCACCGGCGTGCCAACTCAGTCTTGTTCCACCTGAAGGAACTCTCGAAGGATCCCCAACTCGAGAAGACGGTGGGTATGCTCTGGCTGGGCAACGAGTTCGCCCAGCTCTCCCGCGACTATTGCGGATGGAACAGCTCGCGTCCTGACACCAAGTGTGATGAAGAGTCGGTCAACCGGAGTGCCTTCGTATCATGGGTAGACTGTCGACTCTGAGCCTGCTTGTGCTCTGCGCGCTCGTTGCTCTCGGCTGCGAGAGCAACGAGGAGCGTCGTCCGGTGACGGTGACGCGCGAGCGGAGCCAGGCGGTTCTGGGGACCGCAGTGGTGACGGAGCCCGCGCCCACTTCACGAGCCGTGGCTTCGGTCGCTGTCCCGAAGCAGCCTCGTAGGTTGTGTGGAGGCAGTCTGAACCGGGAACTGGGGCGGGTGTCGTCGACACTGCCGGAGCGCCGCGAGGCGCCGGGGGAGCCGTCGCTGCCCGAGGAGCTTCCGTTCTCTCGTCATCGGTTCACCTGGGTGAATTTCTGGGCTGCGTGGTGCGTGCCCTGCAAGGAAGAGATCCCACTTCTGGTTGCCTGGGAGGACAAGCTTCAGAAGAGCGGGCGCGACGTCCGCCTGGTGTTCATGTCTTTGGATGACGACGAGCGCCAGCTCAAGGCCTTCCTCGCCAGCCAACCCTCGACCGGGTTGCGCCGCACCTATCACTTGCGCGAGGGTAGCCCGCGCAGTGATTGGCTCTCACCGGTGGGGATGAAGTCGGACATGCAGCTCCCGGCCCACCTCCTGATCGATTCTGCCGGTCGGGTACGTTGTCGGATCGACGGGGCGATCGAGCCTCATGACTACGAGAGCCTGGTCGGGTTGCTCGACGCGGTGCGCTGAGCATGGTGCGCCGAACCAAGACCGCTTTGGAGGGTGAGTGCCTCACACTTCCGGAGTTTCTCGCCGAGGGGCTGCTCGGTGGACACCCCTGGATCTACCGAAATCACCTCCCGAAAGGACCATCGCTCCCGAGCGGGAGCTGGGTGAGGTTCCGAGCCGGTGCCTGTGCAGGCTACGCCCTATACGACGCGACCTCGCCCATTGCCCTGCGTGTTTTCTCGCTTGGCGAAGAACCGCCGAGCCAGAGCTTGATCGCGCGCCGGATCGACGATGCGGCCGCGCTGCGGCGCGAGCTCCTGCCCCCGCGCACGACGGCCTTTCGAGCGCTGTTCGGCGAAGCTGACGGGTTGCCGGGGATCACGGTGGATGTGTACGCGGGCTTTGGGGTGCTCGTCACTTACGCCGACGCTCTGGAGGTGGTCGTGCCCTGGCTGATTCAACCGTTGGTCGAGCACTTCGCGCTCCGCGGCCTGGTGCGCCGCCGCGACACCGAGCCGGGCCGCGCGGCCACGCTTGAGCTCTTGGCTGGCGAGCAGCCCCCGGAGGAACTGGTGATCGAGGAACATGGCCACCGTTTCTACGCCGATCTCGCCCACGGGCAGAAGACCGGGCTCTTCCTCGACCAGCGCGACAACCGCCTCTACTTGGCTGATTTTGCGGTCAATCGCTCGGTGCTCAACCTATTTTCGTACACTGGGGGGTTTTCGGTCTACGCGGCCCGAGCGGGCGCAAAGCGTGTGACCAGTGTCGACATCTCGAAGGGTGCCATGAAGCGCGCGGTAGAAAACTTCGAGCTCAACGGGCTGCCGAGCGATGCCCATGAGTTTGTCACCGCCGATTGCTACGAGTATCTGAAGCAGCTCACAGCGGCGGGTGGATACCGGCAGCGCTTCGATCTGGTGATCTGTGATCCTCCTAGTCTGGCGCGAAACCGCCACCAGATGCACGGTGCGGTGCGGGCCTACCAGAAGCTGAACACGCTGGCCCTCGGCGCCGTTGCCGAGCACGGATGGTACGCGGCGGCGAGTTGTACCTCCCAGATCTCCCCCGAAGCCTTCCGCGAAATCCTGGCCGACGCAGCGCGTGTGGCCGGGCGCCGGCTCCAGCTCATCCATGAGGCGGGTCACGCCCCTGACCACCCGGTTTTGGCTGGTCACAAAGAGGGGCGTTACCTGAAATTCGTGGTGGGGCGTGTTCTTCCGCCTCACTGAGTGGCGGTCAAGGACGACAACACCGCCCGCACCTCGGCTTGGCGCGTGGCGACATGGGAGAGCAGTCCGGAGCCATCGCGCCCGCCGGCCAGCGCGGTCTCGAACCCGGTGCTGACCAGATAGGGGTAGGTCTCGACCGCCTCCGGACCGAGCACGAAGGGGGAGATCAGCGCGGTATCCGCCTGCATCTGAGCGGTGACCGTGGCCTCCGCGAAGGCACCGTCCAGAACTTGCCCGAGGTGCGCGATGTACAGAGCGCGGTAGGTGGGATCCGCGAGGAGATACTCGATGAGCGGCCAGTTGGTGTTGATGGTGGAATCAGCCGCCGGCGAGACGATCTCGTCGAGCAAGACCGAGCCAGAAGGAGCACAGCTGCCAAGCTCCTTCTTCATCAACGACTCGTTGAGATCCCAAGGCATGTAGAGGAAGCGCCCCGAATCGAGAGGATTATTGTAGAGAAGGTAGTTGTGCGGCATGCAGCCGTATGAATCCCAGTTGACCATGATCTGGTTCACCGCCAGGGCAAGGAGGTACCGATCCACGTTGAGGACCGCCTCCAGATTGGATCGCCAACCCGCGGGATCCGTGCGGTCGGCGTGGAGCGCGGTGAGCAGGGCGTGGGCGTCGCTGAAGTCGGGTGTCAGGGTGTTGTTGGCCTTCTCGAAGGTAGCCTCGAACTCCGCGTCCCCACCGGCTAACTCTGTGATGGGGATGAGGCGCGCGGCCTCGCTCCAGGGCTTGTAGAGGTTGCCACTGCCATCACCGAGCTGCGTCTCCAGCATCTTGTCGCTCGGGTCTTCGATCATGGTGTAAAGACCCATGTATCGGAGGCCGGTGCCGTCCCCGTCGTCGAAATACACTGGGGCAAAGGCGGAGCGCGCCGCGGGGATGCCGGCGGCGCGGAAAATTTCCGCGGCCGTCTTGTCGCGGATCAACGACGGATCGTTGTAGCCGTTTGAGAAAGAGAGCTGCTTGAACCCGAAGAAGCGCTGCTGCATCAGCGAACCCTGCTCGTCCTCCCAGTGATCGAACTCGAGCACGAAGGAGAGCTTCTTCATGTTGTTCTTGAGCGCGCCCTGCAGCGAGGCGTGCCCCTTGTAGCGCATGCCGACCTCCGTCCAGGTCAGACCCCCGTAGTTGACGGTGGCGTGCACGTAGAGCGGCGTCGGGAGGTTGTCGAGGTTGGTCTCGGTGCTGTTCTCGATCTCTTCCAGGCGGGATGCCGCCAGCGCAGCGTCCTCCGCCGAGATGGTGATCTCGAAGCGGTGCAGGGTGGTCGTGTCGAACACCCTCGCGTAGTCCGGTGGTACCCCGTTGCAGTGGCTCTCCTTGGTCCAATTCTCTGGGCGCACCAGCTCCGCCGCGTCCCCGTCACACAAAGGTTCGGCCTCGACCGTCCCACAGCCGCTCGCGGCGAGCACGAGAAAGCCAAGCGTGCCAAGGAGGAGCGCAGGTATCGAACAGCGTATCGAGACGAAGTGATTTCGGGACATGGGCGGGGCTGGTGCCTAGCAAGAGAAAAGAGAGGAACGCGAAGAGAGCGTCACGGCACCTCGTAGTAGGGGCGGGTTCCCCCTGCCCGCGCGGCGTACTCCCACTCGGCCTCCGTGGGGAGCCGGGCCCCGATGGCGGTGCAGAAGGCGATGGCATCATCGTAGGTGAGGAGTGACTGTGCGCATGGGTCGCAGACCGCGGCAGCCGGGGAGATCGCGAGCTGATTCCAGACCTCGAGCTGTGTCACCTCGGTCTGCATGAGCTTGAACGCGGGCACGGTGACGCTGTGGGCCGCTTGCTCGTTGGCCTGGCAGGCGGTGTCGCCCGCAGAACAACCCATGGTGAAGGTCCCCGCCGGAACGTCGACCCAGGTAGGATCGGCGATCAACATGCCTTCCGTCGGCACAGGGTCATTGACGCCCTTCGCGCAGCGCACACCCGGATGGATCGTGCCGTACACATTGGGCTTCGCCGCGTCGCGGTGGGAGACTCGAACCCCCGCCAGATCCGAGCCGAAGGCCCCACCCCGCAGGATCCGCATGGTGTCGCCGCTGGTCTCGTCGGTGACACAGTTGGTGGTCCAGGCGCTGCCGTCGCTGGGCGCTCCGGTGTAGTCGGCGTGGTAGCAATCGGCGACCCACTCGCCGATGTTGCCAAGCATATCGTACAGGCCGAACGTATTGGGCTGCTTGGTCTTGCCCTCCACCGCTGAGCCCGTGGTGTTGTCCGTGTAGATGGCGATGGTCTGCACGTAGGCGGCATCCTGCACTGGTCCGGTGGAGACGCCGCCGGTTCCGCCCTCGCCCGTCACTGGTACGCCACCACCACCGCCGGCGCCGCCGATGGCGCCCATGCCACCTTCAGGATCATCCTCGCTGCAAGAGAGCGCGCCGAGGGTTGCGACCAGTAGGGCAAGTCCGAATAGTTTCATCTGCAGGCTCTCCTTTTTGTCTCGTTTCGGGCACTTCTGGCACAGAGTCTACGACGCTGCGTCACTTAGGGCGCCCCATTGTTCACTCAGCTGTCACTCGACCGACGTCGATCGATGGGCACACGGAGACACGGCCCAGCCTAGCCGATGGGCAAAGGTTCGGTGTGATTCCGCACCGTTGGAATCACGGGCCCGCGAGGTCGGCCAGGCGTTCGCGTGTGACGGACGTGCCGTTACACGATCGGTAATCAGCCAGTGTGGGAAGGCACCCTCCACGGCTCACGATCTGCCGGTCGTCACGGCGAAACAGTACCAGCCTCCGTAGCCACCGCCTGCACCTACCCCTTCGCGGGCATTGGGTGCATCCGAGGGAGCGTACTCACAATCGCCCATGGAGTTGGTGGTGTTGATGCAGCGGCCGCAGCCTTCCATCTCATGAGCCTGGATCCAGTGTGCGGAGCCGGCGTCGGTGGAGTTGAGCTGGCGTGGCCAGGTGTGTCCCTGAGCGGGATAGCCGCGACCATTGGAGGTGCTGTCGGTCCAGCCGAAGCAGTTGTTCTCATCATCTCCGTTGCCGTAGAGCGTGCCTTGGCGGTTGCTACCCGTCAGCGTGTCGTGGGTGTCCTTGTTGCCGTAGTCGTGGACGCACACGCCGTAGGCGTCGGTGAGGCATTGATTGAAGGGCCAGTTTTGGCGTCCGTCGTTCCACACCGTCTCCGTCGACCCGGCGGGGCGCACCTGAAGCAGCCCAGCGACGTTCTCGGCCATGAGCAACCCGCGTGCGTTGTACCAGGGACCCGTGCCGATACGATCGATGGCGTTCTCCGCCGCCGTGCTGAGGAACGCACGCCAGGTGAGATCTGGCTGCCACAGGGTGACGCTGCCTGCCACACGGTTCGCGATCTCGGTGCAGTAGGCGTCGGCGCCTGCAAGCCCGCCCAGATCACCCCCGAGACCCGCCGCATCGCCGTGGAGTTCTTGGCTCTTCTCCTGTAAGAACGCCATGTCGACCACGAAGAAGCTGAAGGTTCCTTCAGCGATGGTGGAGGTTCCCGTCGTTCCGCCCGAGCCTCCCGGTGCGGGGGCGCCCCCACCGCCACCTGCTCCAGGAACTCCGCTCGTCCCACCGGTCGAGTCGCTTCCGTCTGCGCTGTCATCTTCGCCGGAACAGCTGAGAGTGGTCAGTCCTATCAAGTACAAGCAAGAGATCAGAACTTTCACGATTCAAGGCTCCTTGTCTCGGGCAGTTCGACCATCAATGACTGCCAGCGGTGACGGCGAAGCAGTACCAAGCGCCGTAACCGCCGTCGGCACCGACGCCCTCGCGTGCGCTAGGGTCTTCGCTGGGGGCATACTCGCAGTCCCCATTTGCATCGGTGGTGTTGATGCAGCGCCCACAGCCCGCCATGTCGTGAGCCTGGATCCAATGGGCTGAATCCGCCTGGGTGGAGTTGAGCTGGCGCGGCCAGGTGTGACCCTGTGCTGGGAAACCGTGACCGTTGGTGGTGCCGTCGGTCCAGCCGAAGCAGTTGTTCTCGTCGTCGCCATTGCCGTAGAGCGTGCCCTCTCGTGTGCTGCCCGTCAGCGTGTCGTGGGTGTCGTTGTTGCCGTAGTCGTGCACACAGACACCGTAGGCGTCGGTGAGACACTGATTGAAGGGCCAATCCTGACGGCCGTCGTTCCACACTACCTCCGTCGAACCCGCGGGGCGCACCTGGAGCAGGCCAGCGATGTTCTCGGCCATGAGCAGGCCGCGGGCGTTGTACCAGGGTCCCGTGCCGATGCGATCGATGGCGTTTTCGGCGGCGGTGCTGAGGAAGGCACGCCAGGTGAGCCCGGGTTGCCAGAGCGTGACGCTGCCCGCCACGCTGTTCGCGATCTCGGTGCAGTAAGCATCCGCTCCTGCGAGTCCTCCGAGGTTTCCACCAAGCCCTGCGTCATCACCATAGAGTTCTTGGCTCTTGGCTTGCAGGAACGCCAAATCCACCACGAAGAAGCTGAAGGTGCCTTCGGCGATGGTGCTCGTGCCTGTGGCACCACCTACGCCCGTGGCACCACCTACGCCCGTGGCACCACCTACGCCCGTGGCACCACCTACGCCCGTGGCACCACCCGCCCCCTGACCGCTCACACAGGTCCAGGTACTGGTCGCCGCGTCACAGGTGCAGGTGCGGTTCGAGCGCACACAGGGAACCGTATCGATCGCAGGATTACACTCGTCACCGGTTTGCACACCCTGGATGCAGGTGCTCTCTCCGGTCGCGCCGCCGCTGCCTACCGTGCCGCCCGCTCCCGGCTCGGTCGATCCGCCCGCTCCCGGCTCGGTCGATCCGCCCGCCGCAGTTGCCGTTGCGCCCGACGTGCTGCCCCCCGAACTTTCATTCATGAAGCCGCCGAGACCGACTGCGCCCCCGGTGGCTGATGCGGGCTCCTCGCCGCTGTCACCTCCACTGCAACCGAGGAGCAAGCTGCCAAGGGCGAGGAGCGACAAACCAGCGAGGCGGATCTGGGACGCAGAGCTTTGATTTCGCATGGAAGAGACCGTGGTAGTAAGAAGGCTCACCAACGAGAAGAAATGGGAACGTGACAGAAGTGTGTCGGTCCCGACGTCACGGCTCAGATTTGTTATCTCGAGCGCCTGTTACACGAAGGGGAATGTGCGCCACAGGGTGAGGCAAGAGCAGCACCTCCCACGACTCAGGAGCGCCCAGCCGTGACGGCGAAGCAGTACCAGCCGCCGAAGCCGCCATCTGCGCCTACGCCTTCTCGAGAAGAAGGATCTTCGGTTGGAGCGTATTCGCAGTCGCCGTTGAAGTCCGTCGTGTTGATGCAGCGCCCACAGCCCGCCATTTCGTGAGCCTGGATCCAGTGTGCTGCATCCGCTTGGGTAGAGTTGAGTTGGCGGGGCCAAGTGTGCCCCTGAGCGGGGAACCCTTGCCCATTGGTGGTGCTGTCGGTCCAGCCGAAGCAGTTGTTCTCATCATCCCCGTTGCCGTAGAGGCGCCCTTCGCGGGTGCTGCCGGTGAGGGTGTCGTGGGTGTCATTGTTGCCGTAGTCGTGGACGCACACGCCATAGGCGTCGGTGAGGCATTGATTGAAGGGCCAGTCCTGGCGCCCGTCATTCCACACGATCTCCGTCGAGCCAGCGGGGCGCACCTGGAGCAGGCCGTTGATGTCCTCGGCCATGAGCAGACCACGGGCGTTGTACCAGGGCCCCGTGCCGATCCGGTCGATCGCGTCTTCCGCGGCGGTGCTGAGGAACGCGTGCCAAGTGAGCCCGGGCTGCCACAAGGTGACGCTTCCCGCTACGCTGTTTGCGATCTCGGTGCAGTAGGCATCTGCCCCCGCGAGTCCGCCGAGATCACCGCCCAGCCCTGCTGCATCACCGTAGAGTTCTTGGCTCTTCTGCTGCAAGAACGCCATGTCCACGACGAAGAAGCTGAAGGTGCCCTCGGCGATCGTTGGGGTGCTTGTGGAACCACCGACGCCTGTGTCTCCACCGACGCCTGTGTCTCCACCGACGCCTGTGTCTCCACCGACGCCTGTGTCTC
>CAYNEY010000001.1:112110-114178 GCA_964396375.1 uncultured Polyangiaceae bacterium
CGGTGGCGCCGCCCTGACCGATGATGGTGGCACCGCCTTCTCCGAAGCTACCGCCCTGACCGACGACGATGGCACCGCCCTGACCGACGACGATGGCACCGCCCTGACCGACGACGATGGCGCCGCCCTGACCGACGACGGTGGCACCGCCCTGACCGACGACGATGGCACCGCCCTGACCGATGATGGTGGCGCCGCCTTCTCCGAAGCTGCCGCCTTGCCCGACGACGGTGGCGCCGCCCTGACCGACGACGGTGGCGCCACTCTGACCGACCGTGCCATCCAGGTCGAGGTTGCCGCCCGCACCCGACATGGCAGACCCGCTGGTGCCACCGATGGGTAGCGCGCCGCCTGTCGAGGCTGCGCTTTCTTCCCCAGAGTCATTGCTCCCGCAGCCGGCGAAGGCGACAAGGGTGAAGAGGATTGCGGGTGCAAGAAGGGGACGAGAGAGAGGGCTCATGGATCACCAGTCGGAGTTGCGCGCCGCGTGACGCAAGTGTCACGCGACAGTGGCAGAAGTGTGGCGAATACCTGAACACGGCTCAGATTTCGTGGGTTGGCGGTGCCGCTTCGGAAAATTGTGCTGCCAGTGGATTATTCTCAGCAAGCTGGGGGCATGGGACCCTGGTGCCTGGCGGCCAGAGCGTTCATGGGGTGAGACCAGTGGTCACCGCGAAACAGTACCAGGCGCCATAACCCCCTTCGCCTCCGTGGCCGCTCTCCATGCTGTCCGTCACGTTGATGTTGCGGTTGCAGCCACTGATGTTGGGCCCCTGGTTGTGGGCGTATATCCAGTGAGAGCCATTCTGATCGGTCCCATTGAGCTGCCTCGGCCAGCTGTGCCCGATGATGGGCGACCCGGATTCACTGTTGCTCGTCCAACCCCAGCAATTGCGCTCGTCATCGTCGGAGCCAAAGAGTGGACCGTCGGGGATGATGGCCCGAACTCGGTTATTCCAGGAGTGTGTCGCTGTCACCCGAACGGCTCCCCAAACCTCCCACGGGCATGTGAGCCTACGGACACAATTGATGGACCTGCAGAGAAGCGCAGGCTGTGTTGCTTATCAGGCAGGCGCTAGGGGAGCCGGCCGTCGGTGACTGCGAAGCAGTACCAGGCGCCGTAGCCGCCTTCCCCTCCCACACCGCTCTCCATCGTGTCCGTGACGTTGATGTTGCGGTTGCAGCCGTTGATGTTGATGGGAAAGAGATTGTGGGTGTAGATCCAGTGCGCGTCGTTCTGGTCTTCGGAGTTGAGTTGGCGTGGCCAGGAGTGTCCGATCACGGGGCACTCCTCGCACTCCTCGAGGCTTGTCCAACCCCAACAGTTGTACTTGTCGTCGGCGTTGCTCAGCAGGCGACCTTCGGCGTTGCTGCCGGTCAGCGTGTCGTGGGAGTCGATCGAGTCGCCGTTTCTGTCTGAATGGACACACATTCCGTATTCGTCTGTCAGGCATTGGTTGAACGGCCAATCTTGGCGACCGTCATTCCAGACTATTTCCGTCGAACCTGCGGGGCGCAGCTGGAGCAAGCCCGCGATGTCATCGGACATGAGTAGGCCCTTGGCGTTGTACCAGGGCCCCGTGCCGATCCGATCGATGGCATCCTCGGCTCGTGTGCTGAGGAATGCTCGCCAGGTCAACGCAGGATTGTAGGTGGTGATGGCGCCGCTCTCGTAGGCCAACTCCGCCGCCTCGGTGCAGTACGCATCGGCTCCCGCAAGGCCGCCGAGATCCCCACCCAGACCCTCCGTGTCGCCGTGGAGCTGCTCGCTCTTCGCAAGGATGTAGTCCATGCTGACCACGAAGAAACTGAAGGTACCAACTGCGATGGGAAGTGGTGTGCCTGTGGCACCGCCTTCACCGGTCTGACCGCCCGAGCCTGTGGCGCCGCCTTCACCGGTCTGACCGCCTTGGCCCGTGGCGCCGCCTTCACCGGTCTGACCGCCTTGGCCCGTGGCGCCGCCTTGGCCCGTGGCGCCACCTTGGCCCGTGGCGCCGCCTTGGCCCGTGGCGCCGCCTTCACCGGTCTGACCGCCTTGGCCCGTGGCGCCGCCTTGGCCCGTGGCGCC
>CAYNEY010000001.1:114278-122803 GCA_964396375.1 uncultured Polyangiaceae bacterium
CCGCCTTGGCCTGTGGCGCCGCCTTGGCTCGTGGTGCCGCCTTCACCGGTCTGACCGCCTTGGCCTGTGGCGCCGCCTTGGCTCGTGGTGCCGCCTTCACCGGTCTGACCGCCTTGGCCCGTGGCGCCGCCTTCACCGGTCTGACCGCCTTGGCCCGTGGCGCCGCCTGAGCCCGTGGCACCACCTTCGCCAGACGAACTCGATGTCATCCCGGTTGTCCCGCCAAGTTCGCCCAGTGCTCCGCCCGCGCTCGTGTCACCACCACTGCCCGCGCCTGGTTCCGTTGGCTCGAGAGTCCCGCAGCTCATGGTGGAAAGGGCGGCCAGTGAACCCAACCAACGCATTCCGTGCGCGAAGGTGTTGCTGCTCTTCATGAATGGCTCCGGCCCCCAGCGATGGCGTCGTGCATAGCTCCACGTGGCGTGATGAGTGAGAGAAAGCGAGGCACGATTGACAGGCAGGGATAGCAGCTTCTTTTCCGTGTCACCAGGCGGCCTCGGCTCCGCCAGCCTGTTCTTTCGTCATTTCTAATCTTCTTTTTCTGCCTCAGAGCTCCGGCATCTGCGCCAAGTGGCTCTGGCTTCGATGTGGTACACTGTAGTTGTCGGGGAGGGCAGCTTGCGCCACGACGGAAACGTCTTCGGCTGTGCTGGGTGCCGCGTGAGAGCTCTCCTCGACCAGGCAGAACCGCTGATACAAGAAGTGAGAGATGTCGACCATGGCCGAACACTCCTGCGAAAACTGTAAGCTGCGTGCTCGCTACGACCAGAACCCACGCTCACTGCTTGGGCGCGTCTGGCGTTGGCATGCCAATTTCTGTCCGGGGCTTCGCGGGTACTTGCGGTTGCTGCCCGAAGACAAGCGTGCAGAATTCATCGAGCGTTACAGGCTCGAGCCACGAGCCGAGCACCGCGTCTGAGATGGCAGCGTGAAGAGCTGGGAAGGCATCAGCTCGGAGCCGATGACGCCTCAGGCAGGGATGAAATCATGGCGGGTGGTGAGGCTGAGCAGAGGTAGCCCCGCCGCTTCGATCGCTTCGCGGCCCCCCTCGAGGCGGTCGCAGATCGCCACGATGCCAACCACCGTCACGCCAGCTTGGCGCAAGGCTTCCACCGCACGCAAACTCGAGCCGCCGGTCGTCACCACGTCCTCGAGGAGGATTGCCTTCATGTCGGCCGTGATGGACTTGTCTCCCTCGACCAGCTTCTGGCTGCCGTGGTCCTTCTTGGCCTTCCGCACGTAAAGGGCGGGCAACGGGCAGCCCTTCTGGAAGCTGAGGAGCGACACTGCGCTCGCGAGCGGGCAACCGCCGAGTTCCACCCCGGCCACGGCGCTACAGGGAGGCAGCTGACCGAGAGCTTCGAGCATCAGCTCACCGACGAGCGCGTGTCCCTCAGCTGTGAGGATGGTCTGCTTGCAGTCGATGAAGAAATCACTCTCGCGCCCACTCGCCAGAATAACGCGTTTTCGTTCGAAACTCTGAGCCGAGAGGAGGGCGACCAACCGATCTCGTGGGTTCATCAGCGACTCTTCTGCTTCTTCTTCGCCTTGGCGCTCTTGCCGAGGGCGGGCACGACCATCGGCGGCGCCTCGGCGCGTACTGGCGGCGAGGGAGGAGGTGGCGGCGGCTCCGATTCGAGCGCCTCGGGCTCGCTTGGAGGCGGCTCGACAGGTTTCTCCGCCGGCAGTGGGCGAACCGCAGCCGGGGCTGGCAGAGGTGCCCGTTGCACAGTGGGCGCTGCCGCGCGTGCCGGTGGTGTCACGGCGGGACGGGCGGCGGGGGCCGCCATGCGCGCAGCAGCCGGCGTGGGGGATGCGAGGCGAGCTTGGGCACCGGGTGGGCTCTTCGGTGCCAGCGGTGGTTCCTCATGTGTGCGTACCAGGCCGCGCACCAGGGCACCTTCAGCGATGGCGAGCGTGGCGCCCACCAGATCTCCGACGACCCGGGCACCGCCTTCGAGCACCAGAGAATCCACGGCGGTCAGGTTGCCGGACACGGTGCCACCGATACAGAGCTGGTTGCCTGAGACGTTGCCGATCACGATCGCGCTCGGCCCTAGGGTCACATCACCGGTTACGTTGACGTCGCCCTCCACCCGGCCGTGGATCTCGAGCGAGCCTTCGCCGCGCAGGTGGCCTCGGATTTGGGTGGCAGAACCGACGATCGAATGCTGATTCATCGGTCCTCCGTCACACGTCCATGTCGACGTTGCCCTTGAACGAGGCGCCGTCCGCGATCGTCAAACGAGCTGCCCGCACGTCCCCGACCAGGCGTCCGCCTGGCTGGAGATCGACCCGCTCCGAAGCCGAGACGTTGCCGATCAGCTGACCGCCGACCGCCACGCACAGAGCGGTGACATTGGCCTCGACCACCGCTTCCGGCAGGATTTGAACTGCATCTGTGCCGCTCAAGGCTCCGCGGAGGGTGCCCTGAACCGTCACTTCTTCTTCGCTCACGACTTCGCCTTCGACCGTGAGCCCTTCACCAATCAACGTGCCTGCCATCGTCGCCTCGTCGAACCTAGGATGTGAATGGGTAATCGGATTATGCGTCTCGTACGCTAACGCTTGGTCGTACCGAGGTTGAGCTCGAAGGGGGTGTCGAGGCGGATGGACACGCGGGCGCCTGGCTCGATGGCCACCTCCGCGCCCTTGACCTCGCCTCGCAGCCGCGCACCAGCGCGGACGACGACCGAACCCTTCGTGGTCACATTGCCTACCAGGCTGCCTCCAAGATCCAGCGACTCGGCGCCAAGATCTCCCTCGACCGTGGCACCTTCGGCCACCTCGGCGGGCCCGGAGACGTTCACGTCTCCGGTGACGCTGCCTTCCACGCGAAGGCCTCCCTTGCCGGTGATTCGGCCGGTCACGCGGGTAGCTGGACCAAGAACGCTCAGGTTGGAACTGTCAGACATCGGGACGACGGCGCACGGTAGTACAGACCGTCTCTTCTGTCATCCGTCAGGCACGATAATTCGTCTGGCCCGTGAACCACGCCAATTCTCTGGCGATCTGTTCGGATTCGGCATTCCGACGGGCGCGGCCTGGGGGAGAGTAGGGCAGCTTCTTGAGTTCACGCTGGAGTTCGCACAGCGCCTCTTCAGGCAGTTTCTCGAAGACCAGGCCGAGCCGTCGGGTGTTCTCGCCTGGGCGCCGCCCGTGTCCCACCCGGGCCACCCGCGCTTCGGCGTCCACCCAGGTCCCGCGGCGGGGAAGCTGGAAAGAGAGGAGCATGGTTTCGCCCGTGAGGACGGCCTCGGCGGGTGAGACCTCCACCCCGCTCAGGGAAAGATTCTCGATCCGATCCGCCACGAGTCGGAAGTCCCGTTCCCTTACGACTTGGCAGGGTACTCGTAACGTGTGACGGGGTTCTCGACCGGGGCGTGGAAGCCTCTGCATGGCGATCCTCCAGACCGAGAATCGTATCCGGCGGTATGCGCCGTGGGCAAACTTTGGCGGGCTGTACCCCTCGGGGCCTCCCGTTCCGGTTGACCCGACCCGAGGATCGTGGAAGCAAAGGGCAGACCCATGGCTGACAACTCCGTTTCCGTGCAGTTCTCCGGCTCGACTCTGGTTCTGTGCTCATTGCTCCTTGGCTTCGTGCTTTCTGGGTGCTCCCAGGGTTCCGGCAGCCCCTATGACGAAGGAGGAAGTGGCGGTGAGGGAGGCGTCTCGGAGGAATCGGGAGGAGCCGCCGGGACAGCCGGTGGTGGGCAGGGCTCGGCGGGGGAGGATACGGCCGGTGTCGGAGGGCGTGTCGTCCTTCCCACCTGCACCAATCTGGACGAGTGGCTCGGTCGAAATCCTGCCGCTGTCACCTCCCGCATCACAGAGGGTCTGAGCGTGACCGCAAGCGAGGGGGTTACCAACCCTGAGAAGCTGGTCGACGGCTACTACCACAACGCCGGTGGCAACCGCGCCAGTGTGCTCGGGATCCCGACCGAAGAGAGTCAACCTTGGGTGGCGATCGAGCTTGCCGAACCCAATGTCGACGAGCTGTTGTTGGTCTGGACCGACCCCTCTTGGGGTGCCTACGACGTGATGAACGCGGGGGCACCGCTCGGCTATCGCATCGAGATCTCGTCGGACTCCACCGATGGGGATGACGGAACCTGGACGACGGTGGTGGAGATCACCGACAACCCAGTGCGCAGCCGTGCCCATCGCTTCGCGTTCGCCGGGCATTCTTGGGTGAAGCTGGTGGCGACCGCTGCGGCGAGTTCGGCGACTGGCACAGCCTATTCGGTGAAGCTCGACGAGATCTCACTGTACGCGGTAGACGCTCTGGACGAGGCTCAACCGCTCAACACGTTTCTCTTCATGGGTGACAGCATCACCCAGGGGGCCTTCCGGAAGGATTTCGGTGACGGTACCAACTTCGACGAGGTGCTGGTCGAGTTGAACCCGCTGGCGGCCGATCCCGTGTGGATCAACGCCGGCATCGGCGGGGAGCTCGCCCGTGACGGCATCGCTCACCTGGAAACCTGGCTCGAGATCAACCCGGACTTCGAGTACATCACCCTGGCGTACGGCACCAACGACGCATGGGGAGGCAAGGATGTCACAAGCCAGCCTTGGGAATCGGACATGCGCGAGTTGATCGAGACCATCTTGGCTGAGGGCCGGATCCCGATTGTGCCGCTCATCCCATTCGCGTCCGAGACCACCCATCGCACCCTGCCAGCCTGGAACGAGCACGTGTTGGCACTGACCGAGGAGTATGGGCTCCCCTGTGGGCCAGATCTCTACACCTGGTTCCGGGAGAATCCGGAGGAGCTAAGTGATGATGGAGTTCACCCGAGTCCTGACGGCTACATCAGCATCAATCGGCTGTGGGCCGAGGCGGTTTTGCCTCTTTACCCGGCCGTGAGCCACTAGAACGAGGGGGAAGATGGGATTTTTACCAGCATCGAGTCGAGGCGCGCGACCGCTCTTCTTGGTTCTTCTGCTGCTGGGCCTCGGCTGCCAGCCAAGGCGGCCCGCGACCACTTCTCCGGAGCCGAAGTCGAGTGCCGCACCCTCGGCTTCGGCCACGTCGGCGCCGCCTGCCAGGCCTTCGGTCTTCGACGCACCGATGAACGTGCTCTTGATCGTCATCGACTCGATGCGCGCCGACATGCCGTGGAATGGCTATCCTCGGGATATCGCCCCGAACCTCACCAAGCTCGCCGAGCAGGCCGTGAACTACACCCGCACCTGGTCGGTATCGAGCTACACCGCCAAGAGCATTGGGTCGCTGCTCTCTGGGCAGTATCCGTCCACGCTACGCCGTAACGGTGCCACGTTCACCACCTACTCGCGCAGCAACCTCTTCTTTCCCGAGTTGCTGGAGCAGGCGGGTGTTCACACCATCGCCTCCCACGCCACGCAGTGCATGAATCCTCGGTACCACCTGAACCAGGGATTTTTGGATTATCGGGTGCTCGATGTGCCGTTCAACAACAATGGGACGGACACCCATATCACCGGGGAGAAGATGACACGGCTGGCGCTCGAGCAGCTGGCTGCCATCCCGGCCGATCGCCCCTTCTTCGCGTATCTGCACTACATGGATCCGCACGACGATTACGTGCAGCACCCCGAGTCTCCAGTGTTCGGCAAGAAGGCTCGCGATCGATACGACAGCGAGATCTTCTACGTCGACAAGTGGGTGAACGAGCTTCTCACTTGGTGTCGCGCCCAGCCCTTCTTCGGAAAGACGGCGCTGATCATCACGGGCGATCATGGTGAAGGGTTCGGGGAGCACGGAAAGAACCGCCATGGCTACGAGCTGTGGAACGAGCTTACGCATGTTCCTCTCCTGTTCGTACTTCCGGAGGTCTCGCCCACCCGCATCGACGTGGCGCGAAGCCACATCGATCTTGCCCCGACCATCCTCGAACTCATGCATGTCAAGCCTGATCCGGTGTTCGCAGGCAAGAGTCTGGTTGCCGAGCTTCGCGGCAAGCAGGCTCCGGAACCGCGCCCGGTGCTCCTCGAACTCCCACTCGACGAGTTCCACGGCGAGCGCACCGCGCTGATCGAGGAGGGGTACAAGCTGGTGGTGTTTGGCAGCGGGTGGCGGCGTGATCTCTACGATCTCAATGCGGATTTTGGTGAGACCCGGAACCTCGTGAAGACCGAGAAAGTGCTGTTTCAAACCATGGTGGAACGCCACCAAAGCCTCTTTGGTGCGTTGCCACGGCTCCGCCCCTGGGGTGGCATCAAGCTCGCCGATGGCACCACGGCCAACGGCAAGTACGAGTGAGCATCACCGAGGCGGGAGGTTGGCGAGGATCCGCTCAGCCCGTGGCACGGTTCGGAACAGCGCCCGCGCGGTGAGAAAGGCGATCCGTTCTGGGGTGAGGTCGCCCCGGCGACCCGCGGTCGCGGCGAAGAGCAAGAGCGCGGCCGTGACGCTCAGGTTGAGGCTCTCCACGAAGCCGCGCATCGGGACCCGCAGGGTATGGTCGGCGGCCTGCTCGAGCTCGGTGGAAACCCCCGATTTCTCGTTGCCTAGCACCAACACCGGGCGGAGGATGGCTGGGAGATCCTCCGGCAACAACTCACCCTTCGGGTGGGTCACGATCACGGTGTGTCGTCGAGCGCGGAGTTCCGCCAAGGCGGTTGATGCGCTGGGATAGGTGAAGACATCGACCCAGCGCTCAGTGCCGAGCGCCACCGTGCCCTCGATCAGGAAGGGCTCGACCCTCTCTATCACGTGCACGGACTGGACGCCGAAGGCGTCGGCGGAGCGAACCACCGCGGCGCCATTGTGAGGATCGTGAGGAGCGTCGAGCAGGATACTTACGGAGTCCAACCTGTGGGACAAGACCTCGGCGATCCGTGCGCGGCGCCGTTCGAGCACCATCGGTTCCAACACCTCGCGGATCCCCTCCACCGTCCACGACTCAGGCCAAGGTGGCAGCGTGGAGTGGGAAGGGAGAGGGCTGATGGCAGTCTCGACGTCGCGGTGCACGGCTTTGGCGGCACGCTAGCACGGGCGGAGGCGTGCTCTAGTGGCACACCGAGACGAGATCCGGCCGAAGGGCGGTCAATTGGCTCGAGAGGTTGGAACCAGGGTTATTGATCAAGACGCCGATCACTCCCTCGGCGATCCGGGCGTTGATGTCGCTGGTCGAAGCCGTGGTCCAGCGGTCGTCTTGCCCGCTGCCCGCGAAGCTGGTCTCGGCCATGATGGGGCGGCCCGCGGCTTCCGAGAGCCAGGCGAAGTTGGCCGTGGCTTGGTTGTATTCCCCCGAGTTGACGAAGGTAGGGTCGTTGCCGGGCCCTTGCACCCACACCAAATCGAGCACGTCCATCGGCATGGCCGACCAGAAACCAGCAGCCTGTTCGTCGGAGATCCACGGTGAGTGATTCATGGCCACCACCGCGTTCGGCGCGTTCGATTTGATCGCACAGGTGATGTCTCGGGCCAGCTCGCCGAGTTCGACGAAGCTGAGTGGATTCGATTGGTCCGCGTACGAGTATTGGACGTAGTCCCCCTCCAGCCACCAGATCACCGGCTTTTCCGGGTTGGCGTCGAAGGAGGCTTTGGCGTACGTGCCGTACATCTCCACGATCAACTCGCGATTGTCGCGGATCCATTGGGCGCCGTCCGAGCACAGGTTGTGACCGTCACTCATGTCGACGTTGCAGTCACCGAAACCGCCCATCAGATTAGCTTGAAAGCCGATGAAATACGCGTAGTACACCACCTGCGCGTCGCTGCTCGAAAGCTCTTGTACCAGTCGGCATCCGTCGCAGTCGCCGTCGAGGCCACCCCGGGATTCATAGCCCACCCAGGTGGAGACGAAATCCAGGAAGGTGTCGTTGCTGCCGCTCCGCGGGGCGCCCCAGGCGAAAGCACAGCCGAGGGGCTCGGGATTCACGGTTCCGCAGCTGCCCGGCTCCGATGTCGAGCCCCCTCCTGTCGAGGTTGACGTGCCGCCGGCTCCTGGCGCCGCGCCGGCGCTTCCTCCCGAGCTTGCACCGGCACCTGCATCGACAGAAGATTCGGGAGCGTCCGGATCGGTGCAGGCGGCCGCAGACAGCATGACGAGCGCGAGGGATGAGGCACAGAGAAAAACTTCGGGATGCTTCATGGTACGTGGTGGGATTCGGGGGCTCGGAGCGTCTGGACTCTGGGGTATCAGCACTTCAAGGCTCTCCGATTGTGATGGCCAGTCGCTGAGGGTGCCAATCCGGATGAGCGGGAAAGGACCGGAGAAATTCGGGAAATGAGCAGTGGAAGGAGCTGGTTGTTGCAGTGTCTTTCCCGAAATGCGCTGGTGGTCCAAAAAGACCATGCTAACCTAGATCAGTTCGGCTTCTTGCTTCTTTGCGTCGAGTGCCATGAGGCTTCTGTTCGTCGCTCTGCTTACGCTCTTCGGGGCGGTCGATTGCTCGGCAGTCGAATCGTCTGGCACCGACGCGGCTCTCGAGTGCAAAAACCCCGGCTGTACCGATGGTGCTGCAGGACAAGACGATCATCTGATCGATCTCGGCACACCACCGGGAATTGCGGGGGGGGCCGACGCCGGCGG
>CAYNEY010000001.1:122813-156886 GCA_964396375.1 uncultured Polyangiaceae bacterium
GATTGATGTTGCTTTGTGCGAGCCCGATGACCCGCTGGCGTGTGATGGCGGCGAACTCACCGCAAACGCGGGTGCGGCGGGACAAGCCGGGGCAACATCCGTGAAGGCGTGTCAGATCACCCGCTTGGACGAAGTGGTAAGGAGCAGCTGCGAGAATGCCGGGAGTGGCCAACTTGGCGCCCCATGCATGAGCGCCGCTGACTGCGCTCCTCAGTACACCTGTGTCGAACAATCGGGGACGGCACAGTGCCGGCCCTATTGCTGCAGTGACCCCGAGCTCTGCCCGGTCGGGACGTACTGCGCTCTGCGTCCGAAGCGGGAGTTGGTGGCGGAAACGACTGCGCTTCAGGTGATGGCCTGCGTTCCCGCTGAGGCTTGTCGTTTCGACGAACCCTTCCCCTGCGACAGTGCGGTCATGACCTGCAGCTGTCCTTCCGACAAGACCTGCGGTCTGGTGCGGGCGGACGGCACCACCGCCTGTGTGACACCAGGCACCGGAACCCAAGGGCAGTCTTGTCCCTGCGCAGCGAAACACGTGTGTTCTGCCTCCACCAACACCTGCCTCGAGGTTTGCAGTCTGAGTGACGCGAGCGCCTGTGGTGAGACCGGCGAATGCCAATCGACCGTGAACTTGAGCCGCGAGTGGGGCGTTTGCGTGACCACGGTCACCCTGGTCGACTGAAGCCGGTTCAGGTGCCTCGGCCGGGATGGCCCTTGCGTGGGCGTGGGAGGTTGTACTCTTCGAGGCGGTTGATCAGCGTGCGTCGCGAGATGCCGAGCCTGTGCGCCGCGCGCGTCTGGTTTCCTCCGCATTCGCTGAGCGCGGCCTGGATTCGGCGGTGCTCCTCGGGGAGAGTGAGCGGCGTGGAGTCTTCGGGAAGGGGAAGCTCGGTGGCGGGGGGCTCTCCGGTGGGGATCCAGCTGGCGGGGAGGCGGGGGATCGGTGTGGTGAAGTGCAGACCCACACCAGAAGGGCGCAGCTTCGACCGTGACGGAGCGCTCTGCGGCACCGGGGAAGGCGAGTAGGAAGGCCGTGTGTCAGTGGCCTCGCCCTCGGCGTGCTCGTCGGTGGGCAATGGCTCGGCCGGCAGATGCTCTGGCAGCAGCGGTCCGCCCTCGCAGAGAAATGAGGCCCGGTCCATGGCATTTTTGAGTTCGCGAACGTTGCCCCACCAGCTGTACTCGAGCATGGCCTTCTGCGCCTCGGGGCTGATTTGAGGGGCAGGGCGCTTCAAGCGGTGGCAAGCTTCGTCCAGGAAATGCCGGGCCAGCGGCACGATCTCGTCGGATCGGTCGCGGAGCGGAGGGATGGAAAAGCTGGTGCCAGCCAGTCGGAAGTAGAGATCGCTGCGGAAACGCCCCGCCGCCACCTCGCGCCGCAGATCCCGATTGCTGGCGGAGATGAAGCGCAGATCGACCGGCCTCGGTCGGTTCGAACCGACCCGCCGTACCACGCCCTCCTCGAGCACCCGAAGCAGCTTGGCTTGCAGGGGGAGCGGGAGTTCGCCGATCTCGTCGAGGAACACCGTTCCGCCGTCCGTTGACTCGAGAAGGCCGGGATTTTTGCCGATCGCGCCCGTGAAAGCGCCTTTCTCATGACCGAAGAGCTCACTCTCCAGCAGTGATTCCGAGATCGCCGCGCAGTTGAGGCGGAGGAGGAATTTCGCGTGACGCGGGCTGCGGCGGTGGATGAACTCAGCGAAGACCTCCTTTCCCACCCCTGTCTCACCGAGGATCAGCACCGCGATGTCCGTGCCAGCGGCCAGCGCGGCCTGCTCGTAGAGATGGCGAAGACCTGGGTTGACCAGAATCGCCGGCCACCAGAGATCGGAGGTGCCAGCCCCATCGACCGGTGGCCGCAGGGTGATCTGTGCGGCGACCGGTACCCGCTCCCTCAACATGACAATCGTGCTTCCGACGCGCACGGAGTCGCCCACCTGCACCACCACCGGCTCCCGTGGGTGAAGGGGCTGTCCGAGCCCACTCGGATGCTTGTGGTTCGGCCGACTCGGGGCGACCAGAAATGTCCCGTTGGTGCTCCCGAGATCTTCGACCGTGACCACCTCGCCGAAGCAAAATCGCAGGTGCTGACGAGATACGGCTACGTCCTCGAGCTGGATGTCGCACTGCGAACTGCGCCCCATCGAGAGCTTCTTCCCGACCGCGAGCGGGAAGATCTGTACCGACTGCCCGAGATAGACGGTGAGCTCGAACTCTCGCTGCTTGTCTGCGGGTGTGGAAGGTGATCGAGGCAAGGGGGAAGCGCTCCAGGAGCACCCGGCACCCACCCCCGAAACCCCGCTCGCATGATGGCTGGAACCAGGGGCGGCTTGCCGCGGTGCTACCAACAGCAGTTGAAGTGCTCAGTCGCGGTGGATTCACAGGCGGCCGGCGTGTCGACCACTTGCTCGGTACAGGTGAGGTCGACTTCGGGCACCGCGAGTAGGCACTCGAGGTGGGCCAGCATCAGGGGTTCGCAATCAGGGCACATCGCGTTCTCGGCCTCGCGGAGGGCGAGGCAGTCCGACTCGCATGAGGCAACCGGCGAAAGCTCGCAGAAGTCTCCAAGAACGTCGGCGAATGCCTGGTCCGGAGCGCCTGCTTGCCCCTCGTTGCCCGTACCGGCCTCGGCTCCCCCCGACCCCTCGGCGCCGAGCCCAGCGCTCCCGGCATCACCCTCGCTCGCACCGCTTTCTCCCCCCGACCCAGAAGAACTGGTGGAGTCGTCGGAATCACATGCGGGTAGGGCGAGCAGAAGAGTGCAGGGAAGCCACAGTCGAAGGACCCTCGGGGAAAACCAAGCCGTCATGGGTTCAAAGTACGACTAGGACCACTCCTCTGTAAACAATGATCTCAAAAACCCAGGCGCGGAGAGGGGCGAAGTGGCTTCGGAGGTCCCGTGCTATGGTGCGTCAGTTGGCATGCGGGCTCCCTTCCGACACCTCGAGCGCATCTCATGGTTGGCCTGGCTCCTAAGTCAGACCGGATGTTCGCTGGTCTTTGACGCCGAGCAGCACCAGTGCTCGACCACCGCCGATTGCGTCCAGCTCGGGGAGGAAGCCCCGGAGCTGTCTGGGAGCGTGTGTCAGAACCACGTTTGCGTGCTGGAGGGTGCGGTCAACCCGGACGGGACGGAGCCTTGTGTCACCCACGCCGATTGCGTAGAGGCCCATCGAGGCAATCCCTATCTGTGTCGGGATGGCGCTTGTGTCGGGCTCAAGTCCGAGAGCTGTACCTGGGTCATCCATAAGGAGGCGCTGCTCGAGGCCAGCGAGGTGGTACTGATCGGCGGCTTCGCAGGGATCGACAGTGCGGCACCCACGCGGTCGACCGCCCTCATGAGCTATCAACTCGCGATGGACGAGTTCTCCTCGAAAATGGGGGGCCTTCCAGGAGGGTCGGGCGGCAGCAAGCGACCCTTCGTGGGCGTCATTTGTGAGGGGCTGGCCCCCACCGATTGGGAGGCGTCGATGAGGCATCTCACGGAGACGCTCGAGGTGCCGGTGATCTTGGCCGCGCTTCCGGCGCGAGAGCTGAGGGCGCAGTTTCTTGCGATAGATGTGGCTTCCCCACCTCTTTTCATCAGTCCGAACAGCTCGGACAGCACACTCACGCAGCTCGCCGATCGGGGGCTGCTCTGGCACATGCTGCCTCGGGCGGTCGATCTCGCGCCTGGGTTCGCGGCGTTGTCGCACGCGGCGCTCGGGACCGTTGCCGAATCACCGGTGCGGCTCGCGATGGTGGTCAACGAGCTGGACGCGATGAAGGATGTGGCGAGCGAACTCGTGACCCAGCTCGAGCTGAACGGGAAATCCCTCGCGGACAACCAGCGGGACGGGACTCTGCTCAGAATCGACGTGGAGTCGGCGCTGCTCACCGATGAGCCCGACCTCGGTGACGCGCTCACCGAGATCGCCGCGTTCTGTCCCCATGTCGTGCTGGCCCTGGCCGGGGCCGAGTTCATCGAAAAGGTGCAGCGCCCGCTCGAGGAGCAGTGGGAAGCGCTGGGCTGCGCCCACCGACCCAGGTACGTCATGTCCCCGTATGCGTACAACAGTCCGGTCCTCTTCGAGCTTCTCCGAGAGCGGAGCGAAGTCAGTTTGCGCCTGGTCGGACTCAACTTCGCTGGTGCGCCCGACCAGGCGCTGAACGAGCGCTATTTCTTGGAGCTAGCTGGCTCTTATCCCTCGGCAGCGCAGCCCGGCCACGAGAATTTCTACGATGCCGCCTACTTCGCGATGTTGTCGTTGGCAGCCGCCGGCGGCAACGTGCAAAACTACACCGGTGCCCTTGCGGCCGAGGGTCTGATGCGGCTCATCGAGCCGACCGGGTTGCCCTGGGATATCCTGCCGAGTGAGCTGCCGAATTTCGTCCCGCTGCTCACCGAGCACGACACCAACCTCTATCTCAGCGGCGCACTCGGACCTCCGAACTTCGACCGCAGCACCGGAGCGCGGCTCGGGGAAGGGAGCACCTGGTGCGTCACCGTGTCTGGAGAAGACCCGGTGTTCTGGAGCGACCGAGTGCGCTTCGATGCCGAGCTCGGCGTCTTCTTGGGAGATCCTCTGGCGTGCGAGCCCTAGGCGCCATGAACCTGGCTCTGGTGGCGCTGGCACTCGGTGGCTGTGGCGACGAGCGAGTCCCTCTGGCCCGCGTCGACCAGGCTGTTGTGGGTGGGGTCGAGTCCGGTGTCGAGGACGACGCTGTGGTGGCGCTCGCGAATCCTGGGGGTGTGTGTACCGGAACTCTGGTTGCCGACAACCTCATGCTCACGGCTCGCCACTGTCTCACCCTGGGTTCACCCTCGCAGGTTGCGTGCTCTGCCGATGGCCTGTCCCTCGATCCGAGCATGGAGTGGGTCGGTGACTATCCTCCGGATCAGACCGCGGTGTTCGTGGGCGCGGGGGCCCCTACGGACCAAGACCGCGCTCCAGCTGCCTACGGAGCACGGATCTTCTCGACCGGCAGTGAGAGCATTTGTAGAAACGACATCGCGTTGGTCTTGCTCGATCGCAGGCTCTCCAACACCCCCATCCTCCCGTTACGGCTGCTCACTGGGGTGTCCGTGGGGGAGGAGGTGTCGGTGGTGGGCTATGGCATGACGGGGACGTTGGGCGAGTCCGGGCGCTGGCGTCGCGATGAACTCTCGGTGCTCGAGGTGGGCAAGAGCGCCTATTCGAATGAGCCATCGATCCTGATCGACCGTACCTTCGCCGTCGGGACAGGGCCATGCAGTGGTGACAGTGGCGGGCCGGCGCTTTCCTCTGCCGGAGCGGTGATGGGGGTGTTCTCGCTTTCTGCCACCGACTGCACCCTGGACGGGGCATGGAATGTCTTCACCCAGGTAGCGCCCTTCTACGATCTGGTGAGCGAGGCGTTTGTTGCGGCCGAGGCCGAGCCTTGGTTCGAAGGCGATCCCCAATTTGCGCCGCTGTCGCGTCCTTTGGCAGGCTGCCAGCTTGGGGCGGTGCGTTGCTCGGGCGCGCAGACGGGGTTCGGAGTCGCTCTCCTCTTGCTGCTGGCGACGCAGAGAGCGAGGCGCCGCGACAAACTCACGGCGAGCGCGACGGGGCGTCCGAACCGGGATGAATCCAGCTGAAGTAGAGCGTCGTGCCCCCGGTGAGGAGCGCGCCGAGCGCGCAGAGATCGCCCACCAAGAACCAACGCTCGGAGCGAGCTTCCAGACGGTCGAGTTCCCCCGACGAGGTTCTGCGGCCCAGCTCTTGTTCGCGGTCTTGGTAGGCCATGTACCCGATGAGGCCGGCGCCAACCGCGCCGAGTGCCAGGGTGCCCGTGCTGATCCAGCCCGCGGTGAGCCATGCCTTCTCGGGATCTCCGTGGTTCGGCGCGCGGGCGCTCGCACCTGGCGGTGCGCTCGGGCGAGATGCCTGTGCTGGTGGCTCGGCTGCTGACGGTTCCGGCAGGAGGTCCAAAAAGAAGCTTACGGTTCGACTGTCGCGTCCCGCGAGCATGATGCGTTGGGTCTCGGGGAGGTAGCCTGGCTTCTTCACAGTGATGCGCCGCTCCCCGGCGTCCACCAAGAGCGGCGTGTCGAGCGCGGGCGGCGCGAGCCGAACGTCGTCGATCAGGAGTTCCACGTCCGGGACATTGGCCGTGACCACGAGCCTCGCGGTGCGCGCCGTGAGCATCTCGAGGTCACCCAGCACCGCCTGACGGCGTTCGGCGCCGACGGCATCCCCTCCTTGCTCGAGGTAGAGTGTGAGCGCTCGGACCGCATCGGCATGGCGACGCAGGATGATCCGAACCTGCCCGATGTTGTAGAGTACTCGATAGTCAGAGGTAAGCTCGAAGGCTCGTTCGAACTGAGTGAGCGACAGCTCGTACTCACCTTCCTCGAAGAGCCTGACTCCATCGTCGAAGCGCTCCCGGGCGAGGCGACGCGGTTCCGCGAGCGTTTCGGCCTGGTCGATGATTTGCGCAGCGGATGCGGCCGCGCTCGGTGCAAGAGGTGCCTCGACCTGTGTTTGGTCGTGCCCTGGCTCCGCGAAGGTCGGCGGAGCACAGCTGAGACCCGCGAGCACGACACAAAGGGTCACCCGGCCTCTCATGGTTCCTCGAAGGGATTGTGAGTGTCGAGGCTTCGTGAGGTGGCGATGGGAGTTGGGCGTGTCGGCGGTGAGTCCAAGATCGATGAGCGCGTGGCGGGAGCGGAGCGCGCCTCCGGCACGGGCTTGCTGGCGACCGGAGAGAGGACCATGATCACATCCTGATCGCGCCCAAAGCTGACACTTCGCACCTGTTCGTGGTAACCGGGCAGCACCGCCGAGAGCCGGTGGAGCGAGGAACCCACGGCGACCCGGAGGGTGGTGGGGTTGGTGTCGAGGGGGGACCCATCGAGAAAGAGCCGGGCGTCGGGGGGCGTGGCGGCTACGTTCACCGAGACCATTCGAGGTGCCGTGGTCGCTGGAGGAGAAGTCGTGGCTGCCTCGGCCTGGGAGGTAAGGGATTCTGTCCGCCCAGCTCGTCCTTGCCCGACGAAGAATCCTACCGTGGCAAGTGCCGCCAAGCCGACTGCCGTGCCTCCCAGCCACCCGATGACACGCCGCCTTCGGATGGGAGCTGGCACCAGGCTTTCGGTGGGGTTGTCGAGTTCGAAGAGTGCCTCGTCGATCCGCTGTCGGCGTTCGGCGATCCGAGGCGAGAGCACGCGTTCGACCAACGCTCCGAGCTCGGTCGCGGAGGGCGGACCGCCGAGTTCGTCCAAGATCTGCGCGAGCTCCCTCCCAAGCTGCAGTGCCGAAGCCGTACGCTGTGCCGGATCCTTCGCGAGCGCGCGGCAGACGAGCTGCTCGAGGTGCGCTGGGTAGCTGGCGACCAGTCGTGACGGCAGCTCCAGGTCGGACTCGAGGAGCCGATACATGGTCTGCAGGGGATCGTCGCCGAAGAACGGCCGCTGGCCGGTCGTGGCCTGATACAGCACGCACCCGAGGGCGAAGACGTCGGCGCGTCGATCGCAGCTCTTCGAGCTGAGCTGCTCCGGGGCCATGTAGGAGAGTTTGCCCTTCAGGTGTCCGGTTTCGGTTGGCGCATGCAGCTGACCGCGAGCACGCGCGATCCCGAAATCGCTCAGGCAGAGTTCACCGTCGACGCCGAGTAGGATGTTGTCGGGAGAGACGTCGCGGTGCACGAGCAGTAGGCTGTGGCCGCTCTCGTCGCTGAGCTCGTGGGCGGAATGGAGGGCATCGCAGATTTGTCGGGCGATCTCGCAGGCGACCAGCACAGGGAGACGATGTTGAGGAAGATGAGCCAGAAGTTCGGCGAGGGTCCCTCCCTCGATCCATTCCATGATCAGAAAGGGCCAACCCCGATCATCGCCCACCTCGAGGACATGGGTGACGTTCGGGTGGACGAGCAAGCGCGCCAAGCGGATCTCGTCGAGGAAGAGCTGTGCCAGGTGTGGATCAGGATCGGTTTGCGGGCGGAGCGTTTTCAGCGCAACCAACTCGTCGGTCGGACCCTCGAGCCGGCGCGCTGCCCACACTTGACCCATCCCACCCTCACCAATGGGGACGAGAAGCTGGTAGGCTCCGAGGCAATCACCCGGGACCAAGTGACCGGCGGGGTTCGAGAAGGACAAGCGGGCTCAGGGTAACATCGAACCGCCTTCCTACCAAGCCGATCCCACTGGTCTGCGTGACCGTACTCACGCGCCATCCAAACCAAGAAGAGCCCTCATGCACGTCCACCAAACCACGCTCGTGATCTCTACCACCGGTGGTGACTTCGTTGACATCACCGACCGCGTCGGACAGATCGTCGGACAAAGTGGGATCGCGACCGGCCTTTGCACGCTCTTCGTGCAGCACACTTCGGCGAGCCTCACCATCCAAGAGAACGCGGATCCGACGGTGCGTGCCGATCTCAACGCGCTGTTCGCGGAGCTGGTCCCAGAGCGGCGCGCTTGGGCGCATGATCTGGAAGGCCCAGACGACATGCCGGCGCATGCTCGCACGGTGCTGACCCACACCAGTGAGAGCATCCCAGTCGGTCAGGGTCGACTCTTGCTTGGTACCTGGCAAGCCATCTATCTCTGGGAGCACCGCGGGCGTCCTCACCAACGACGGATCGTGGTTCACATCCAAGGTGAGAAAGGGTAGTCTCGGGCTTGCTCACCGAGCTCCTTGCGCCCATCGTCATCGTCGTAAGTGGGGGTTCATTCGACGAAGCCGCGAGTGTACCACGGCCCCTTCTCGAGAGCTGCAACGCTGCCTTCCGTACCGCACGTTGTGTGGAACGTTCATCCGTGGAAGCGCGGACCGAGCGCGCATTTCTCGCTCTGGTGGAGTGGTCAGGGGACAACGCTCGCACGGTTGCGGTACGCGTACAGGGAGAGGCGCGCGGGGTGCCCGCGAGCAGCGAACGTCGACTAAGCTTCGAGCCCACCGATACCTTGGAAGATCGACAGCGCGCTGTCGGCTTGGTGATCGCCGCCACCGTGATCGCGCTCGTGACCGAGACGGAGAGCGAGAATTCCGCGACGAACCCGACCAACCCCGAGACTCCGCGCGAATCCGCAGCTGCAGCCGTGCCACCGAAGCCTGCCGTTTTGCCACCGAAGCCCACGCCCACCGCATCTCTTCCGAGCACCGGGCACCTCGCCGACACGAAGGAGCCACCCGCGTCGTTTGCTCTCGAGCTGTTCGGCGGCGCGAGCGCTGCTTCGGGGTTGGACGCGGCGGGATTCCGGGTGGGTCCCATGCTGAGGCTGAGCCTAGGTCCTGCTCCGGCGCTTTGGTTTGGCGTCGTCGAGGGAAGGCTCGAGACTGCCGTGAGTGGCCCGCGGAGTTCCGCGACGCGGCTCGCCGCTGGTTTCGGCCTGACTCCCTTCGGTGGGGATTGGGGGCGCTTCTTGTTGGAGGCGGAGCTCATTCGTCTAGAGGCTTCGGCGGTAGACGAAGCCGGGAGGGAAGAGTCGGTGCGCCTCACCCGCGCTGGCGCGCGCTCGGAGGTCGAGGTCGCGGTGCCCGTATCGCAGCAGGTGAAGCTGGGGTGGGGGGCCGGTGTGTCGGCCCTTTGGCCCAGCTATGATCTCGAAATCGGCGGAGTCGGACGGGGAGGAGAGACTGTTCTCGGTTGGTCGACCCATGTGGGTTTTCGGCTCAGGCTAAAGTAGTTTTGACCGGGCTGCCTGGCGGAGGGAGGCTGGTTCGTCGTCCATTGCGAAAGGTGAGCCTTGCTCCGGTTTCGTCACCAACCCACCGCGCTGCCCCACTGCGCCCCGCCATCTCCGGACCCAACCCCGGTGGTGTCCGACGTCGATCTGGTCGCGGCCCTCGCGCGGGGCGAGGAGTGGGCCGCCGAGTGCCTGGTGGATCGCGTACAGCCCGTGCTCGACAAGACCCTGCGCCGCCTCCTGCGGACCACCGGTCCTGATTTCGACGACCTCATGCAGTCTGCGTTCGAGAGGATCATCCGTACGCTGACCGAGCGCCCACTGGCCTTCTCGTACAATCTCGCGGGGTGGTCTTCGGTGGTCGCGACGCGGGTCGCTCTCGACAGCTTCCGTCGGCGGGGCTTGGAGCGTCGCCTGTTCCTCGGGCTCGAGGATGCAGAAGTGCCGCGCCACGATGGCCTGGAGCGTCAACTCGACGCCCGCGTCCAGATCAAGTGGCTCTCCCAGGCTCTCGGTAAGCTCCCTCGGAAGCACGCTGAGGCGTTGCTCCTCCACGACGTGCTCGGTCATGATTTGGCCGAGATCGCCGAGCTCACGGACAGCACCGTGGCGGCCGCCCAATCGCGGCTGGTGCGCGGGCGAAAGCACCTTCTGGCACGGCTCGCCAAGCGAGGTTGGTCATGAGCTCTTCCGACCTCGAGCGAGCGCTCGGCGTTTTGCGTGATGGCCCCGTGCCGCTGCTTCGGAATGACGCTGCGCTCGCGCAGAAAGAACGCCTGCTGCCCTTGGTCCGCGCCGTGGTGCGCGAGACCCCACGCCGGCTCCGGCGATGGCGCCTGATGCGCTTTGGAGCGTACGGGACCGCGGCGATGGGTTCACTTGCGGCGCTCGGGCTCTGGCTCACCTCCTCGTTCGGGGTGTGGTTGGAACAACCGGCGATGGTCGCGGTCACCCCCTTCGACGGTGCCGCACTGCTCTTCCGCGATGCCGAGGGCCGCGTGTCGGCGTTCACCGAGCCGCGGCAGCTCCCCACCGAGGGCTCCCTCGAGGCTGGCGCTGGGGCGCGGGCAAGGTTCACTACCCCGCTCGGTGTGGAGGTGGAGGTGAGCGCACGAACCGCCGTCGGACTCTCGGAGGTGCGCCCGGAACACCACGCGTCGCGCCTGAGCCTGGTCGATGGAACGGTGCGCTGCCGCGTGCCGCGCCTGGCCGCCGGCGAGAGCTTCTCGGTGGTGACACCTGGCGCCGAGGTGATCGTGCACGGGACCGTCTTCACTGTGCGCACCACGCCAAAGCCTCACACTCCTTGCGTTATGGTGGAAGAGGGACGAGTGGAGGTGCGCACGGCCAGCGGCTCACGTTGGCTCGGTGCCGGCGAGCGAAGTGGTTGTGAGCCCGAGGCCGCGGAAATCCCCCGCGTCGCACTCACTCCGCAGCCCGAGCTCCCGAGGAGTTCCCCTCCGAAAGTACGCGCGCCGAGCACGCCCAACACTCAGGTGGGTGTGAGCGCTCTCGCTGAGCAGAACCGCTTGCTCGCCGAGGCGCTGGTCGCCGAACAGCGCGGCGATCCCAACACGGCTCGAGTGCTCTTCACGCGACTACTCGTGCGCCACCCGGGCTCTCCGCTCGCCACTGAAGCCCGCGCCGGGCTGGCGCGCGTGAAGTGAGGTGGCGACGGCGCATGCGTCCGTTTTCCATTGACTCGGGCTGCCGAATGTGACGCCAATGGAGCCGTTCATGGGGTGACGAGTTCGGGTGCCTCGGAACACTTGAAAATCCAAGCGGGAGGGCAACGTGAAGAAGAATCAAACCGGGTTGGTTGGTTGGTTTAGTTGCTGCTTGTGCTGCTACCGGGGTTGAGCTCAGGGAAGCGCAGGCGGTGCTGGATGGAAGTCTAGACCCTTGCACGAGGACAGCCGTAGCCGACGGTTGCCCGTTCCAATTCGAACAGGTCGTATTGGTCCGAATCCTGCTCGGAAATGGGGATTGGTCCTTCTGCACGGGCACCGTCATCTCGCCGCGGCACGTGCTCACCGCTGGGCACTGTGCGTCCGAAGAGTGGGATCCCACGGGGCTGACCAACTGGGGGGAGAGCGGTGGGATCGTGGGGTTCGAGATAGGGCTCCCGATCATGACCGGGGAGCTGCAGGAACTATCCTGGGATGACCCCGGAACTCATGGAATCCTCCTCCCCGTGGAGGACGCAGCGATCAAGCTGTCGGACATGGCGCTGCTCACGCTCGCGCTGCCCATCCCCTTCGTGGAGTGGGCGAGCCTGATGCCCCAGGTGATCCCGAATACGGGAGATGTGGTCTCCTCCACCATCGACGGCACCTTGGAGTCGCTGGTGGCACAAGGATACCTCGAGGATCAAGCCGCTCTGGTCGGGTTTGGAACGTCACGTTTCGGAACCAACGCGCTGTGTGGGGGCAGCAAGTACGACTATCTGCCGCACTACGCGGTGTCCGACATGGGGTTGTTGTCGGGGGGGACGTTCGATACGATATCGGCTGATCCGCCATTCGGTGAGTTCTGGCTGCGCACGGCCTCTCTCAGCGATCCCTCCGGTGGCCCCGGTGATTCGGGAGGGCCGGTGCTGGTCTTCGCCGCGCAGCCTCTTAGCCCCTTCCTGCGGGAAGGGCACGCCCTCACGCTGGGGACGGTGGCCTATGTCGACGGTGCGGACACAGGCTTCGTCTCCATCGCAGATTCTTTCACCCACAACTGGCTCCGCTCGCGCATCACCAGCCCCTTTGAAGCTCTGCTCTACGCGAACTCGGTCGAAGTTGGCGCGGGCGCCTGGATGACCACCGGCCCGCTCGTGGCACATGAGGCCAACCTTGGGGCAGGGTCGAGCCTTGGTGAGGTCGTGTCGCCGCTGATCGAAAACGACGGAACGGCGGAGCTTGGACCAACCTACGGGAGCTTTCACGCCGACCACCAGACCCTCCCCTGGTGGGGCGTGTGGTGGCCCGAGGCGCCTACGGACGAGGCCTGCGACAGCCGCGCCGTCAGCCTGGATTTCTCGCCGGAAAGCCCCCTCTACGGCAATGTTCTGCCTCCGCAGCGGGTCTACGGAGATCTCTATCTCGAGCCGGGTGCCAAGGTGGTCCTACAGCCGGGCACTTACTACTTCGACTCCTTTATCGTCGAGGCTGGAGCCACGGTGGAATATGATGAGGAGAGTCCGACCGGTGGCGTGTTCGACAGCTCGATCCTTAGGATCCTCGTGGCCGTCGACGCCGAGAATCCGAGCGGCCGCTTCCGCTCGGCAGGGTCGCTGGCCCGTGCGGACCAGGCTGAACGGATCCTGATTGGCGTGGGTCACGCGGAGGCCTCCGAGGCCGAGTACTCCGTCACGGGAGACTTCAACGGGACGCTGGTCGTCGCCGCGGGGGACGTGGTGGTCGACTCCACCACCTTCCAGGGAGCCATCTGGAGCTCCGGCGAGATCTCCGTCGGCGAGGGAGCCTCCCTGGTTCATGCGCCCTTCCTGCGGCCGGACGCGGTGTACGACACCCTCTTCTGCCGTGAACCCACCTCGCTCGATCTCGATTTCCGGGATTTCAACGTGTTCGTGTCGGGCAACGTCTTGCGCGCCCCCCACACTGGCGGCGCCATCGCGGCTGGGAAGGATGTCCTTCTGTCGAGCTTTCAGGTCAACTACGAGCATGTCGGCCCGACGGCGCTCGTGATAGGTGGTGATGCCGAGTTCGAGTCCGGCACCATCTTCGGTGATCTGTTCATCGCAACTGAGCACTTGGGCATGGTTCAGACCACGGTCTTCGGCGCCGTGCACGAAGGCATCGAGATCCGCGGCTTTGATAGGGAATTCGAGCAGCTGTCCCTGCTCTCTTCGCACACCGGCACTGTCGCCGAGGGCGGAACGGTGACGCGTTCCAACTGCACGTTGGTTCTTTCGGGTAGCGATCCGGTTCGCAACGTCTTCGGAATCGATAGTCCCGTCGCGGGCAACCCCTGCGGGATCGAACTCGACGTCCCCGAAAACTCGGCAGTCGTTGTGAATGTGAGAGGTGAGGCACCCGTTCTCTCCAGCTTCGGCCTGTTCCTCCCTGAGGATGAAGGTGGGCGGCGAACGACCACCGCTCGCGATATCCTTTGGAACTTCCCAGAGGCCGAGACGGTCACCATCTCAGCGGTCGATCTGCGCGGAACGGTGTTGGCTCCGTTTGCCGACGTGACCTTCTCGAACGGTGAGCTGCACGGAGGCGTATTTGCCAAATCTCTCTCCGAGCCCAGAGACGGCGGCGGCGAGCTCTATTCGGCACGGTTCGCTCACTACCGAGCGCTCTGCTACTACGAAGAGTACTGTGCCGAGACCTGCTCGGACGGGCTCCAGAACCAGGACGAAACAGACGTGGATTGTGGCGGCACGCAGTGTGGGTCTTGCACGTCAGAAACCTGCTCGGATGGGTTGCAGAATCAGGATGAGACAGGCGTGGATTGTGGCGGTGCCACCTGCCCACCCTGCGAAGCTGAGCCTGAATCACCTTGCACTGGTCTGTGCAGCAACCCAACGGTCCACAGTCAGCTTGGGTACCTAAGCCTCGGATTGACCACCGCAGCCGAGTGTCACGAGTTTCAGGAGGTCACCATGCAAGGGGGCAACTGCGGCGGGATCCCGAGCGGCAGGGTGGTCAGCATGAACGAGGACGACATGCCCTGCAACTGGGCCAACTTCACCGCAATTCCGCAGAAGCGTTATGGTGGCTACTGCGTGCGGCTCTCCGCCGGAAGCACTGTTGGCTGGGGGGCACTCAACACCTGGTAGTCACCATGGTGCCAAAGGTCGCTTGAGATGTGCCACGCCGGAGCGTTCAGTATGTCGATGAAGAAGCCAAAACTCACCGCTTTCGCACTCGGGATCCTCTTCTTGTCGGGCTGCGGAGGCAAGACCTCGGACAACGAGGACACCTGGGAGATCGTGATCGTCGACGGAATGGCGACCGTTCCGTCTGGAACCTACGCGGAGGGAACGGAGCTCGAAGCCAGCGTGGCCAGCTTCGAGCTGGATGTGACGGAGGTCACGGTGGAAGCGTTCCAGGCTTGCGTGGACGCGGGCGCCTGTGAGCCTGGCCGCGCTGCCACCGAAGATCCGGACTGCAACACGGGAGCGGCTGGTCGGCAGGAGCATCCCATCAACTGCGTGAACGGCAGCCAGGCGGTGGCGTACTGCGAGTGGGTAGGAAAGCGGCTGCCCACGGAGGGAGAGTGGAAGTTCGCGGCCTGGTACTCCGATGGGCGGATGTATCCGTGGGGGAATGAGAACCCGGAGGACCAGCTCTGCTGGTCTGGGGGGTCTGAAGGCCCGCGAGATTCGACCTGCCCGATTGGGTCGTTTCCGGAGGACATGAGCGTGTTCGGACCGCTTGACATGGCAGGCAATGTGAACGAATTCGTTTCCGGCACCTGTGGCACTGAGCCTTGCGAGAAATCCTGTGGCAATGCGCCGTGGCATATCGGGCGAGGGGGTGAAGGAGCCGGCTGCGGGATCCTCGGTGACGTGACCTACGGTCGCAGGGGCAACGGCTTCCGCTGTGCGCGGTAGGCTAGGCCCGACCGAAGTGGCTCGGGGCCAAGCTTGAGGCAGACTTCTGGCACGTCGATGAAGAAGCCACCAACCATCGCCTTCCTGCTCGGGATCCTCTTCTTGTCGGGCTGCGGAGGCAAGACCTCAGACAACGAGGACACCTGGGAGATCGTGATTGTCGACGGAATGGCTTCCGTTCCGTCTGGGACCTACGCGGAGGGAACGGAATCCGAAGCCAGTGTGGTGGGCTTCGAGCTGGACGTGACGGAGGTGACTGTGGGAGCCTACCAGGCTTGTGTGGACGCGGGCGCCTGCGAGCCTGGTAGGGATGCCAGCGAAGATCCGGACTGCAACACGGGAGCGGCTGGTCGGGAAGGGCACCCCATCAACTGCGTGAACGGCAGCCAGGCGGTGGCGTACTGCGCGTGGGTAGGAAAGCGGCTGCCCACGGAGGGAGAGTGGAAGTTCGCGGCCTGGTACTCCGATGGTCGCTTGTATCCGTGGGGTGACGAGAATCCCGAGGACCAGCTCTGCTGGTCCGGAGGCTCCGAAGGCCCGCGAGATTCGACCTGCCCGGTTGGGTCGTTTCCGGAGGATATGAGCGTGTTCGGACCGCTCGACATGGCGGGCAATGTAGACGAGTTCGTTTCAGGCACCTGTGGGACCGAGCCCTGCGAGAAGTTCTGTGGAAATGCGCCCTGGAACATCGGTCGCGGCGGGGAAGGAGCCGGTTGTGGCGCCGGTGGCATGACCGATGGGGACAAGATGGCTGGCTTCCGCTGCGCGCGGTAGCCCCGACGACAGCAGGGGCTCCGCTCGGGCGCGCCCCGCCGTTTCCGCGCCGGTGTGGAAACAAATGCCAATAGAAATCTATATTTAGACAACATTCTTGACAATTCCGATGTGCGTATTAAAACAGTCCTGTCCGCGTCACATCGGAGGTTCGTCATGCGTCTGTTCGAGGACAATTCCCAATCCATAGGAAACACGCCCCTGGTTCGCCTCAATCGGGTGGTGCCGAAAGGCACCCGGGTTTACGCGAAGATCGAGGGCAGAAATCCGGCGTACTCGGTCAAATGCCGGCTCGGGGCGGCGTTGATTTGGGACGCGGAGAAGCGGGGTCTGCTTGGTCCAGGCCGGGAGATCATCGAGCCCACCTCGGGCAACACCGGTATTGCCCTCGCTTTCGTGGCAGCCTCGCGCGGCTATCCGCTCACGCTGGTGATGCCGGAGACCATGAGCCTGGAGCGGCGCAAGGTGTTGAAGGCGCTCGGCGCGCGGCTCTTGCTCACCGAGGGAGCGAAGGGCATGAAAGGCGCGGTCGATGCTGCCACGCAGATCCGCGATAGCGATCCTTCGCGCTACTATCTACCCCAGCAGTTCGAGAACCCCGCCAACGCGGCGATCCATGAGACCACTACCGGTCCCGAGATCTGGGACGATACCGAGGGTGGGGTGGATGTGGTGGTGGCTGGTGTGGGGACGGGCGGTACCATCACCGGGGTCAGTCGTTACCTGAAGAACACGCGGAAGAAGGCGGTGGTGAGCGTGGCTGTCGAGCCTGCGGAGAGCCCGGTCATGAGCCAGAGCCGACGCGGTGAGACGCTGCAGCCTGGCAAACACATGATCCAGGGGATCGGCGCGGGCTTCATTCCCGGCGTGCTCGAGCTGTCGCTGGTGGATCGGATCGAGCAGGTCACTTCCGAAGAATCCTTGCGCATGGCTCGGCGCCTGGCCGCCGAGGAGGGGATCCTGTGCGGGATCTCTTGCGGTGCGGCGACGGTCGCGGCAAGTAGGCTCGCCGCGCTCCCTGAGTTCGCGGACAAGCTTCTGGTGGTGGTGCTCCCCGATGCCGGGGAGAGGTACCTCTCGAGCGCGCTCTTCGAGGGAGTCTTCGCGGGTTTGGCCGAGGCCAAAGCAGGTGATCTGCTCTGAGTGGGTAACGCCTGGGGTTGAACGCAGCGCTCGGGTGCTCTAGCACTCTCTCCTATGGTTACTCCGAAGCAGGAGCCTCGAGCGTCGCAGTCCGGAAGTCCAGGCAGCGGGCAGGACAAGCGGCGCCCCGAGGTGCGTTCCGAGCGCGGGTACCGCGCCGTGCTCGACAACATTCCCGTGTTCGTGGTCGCCCTCGATCCGAAGGGACGCATCGTGCTGTGGAATCGGTGTCTCGAGGAGGCCACGGGGTACCTCGAGAGCGACATGTTGGGGGTGGACGGGCGTCCCTGGATCGGTGATGACGGGACTGACCGGCGCATCCCGCTCCGGGAAGGTGGGCACCGGTTGGTACGTTGGCAGCGCACCGATGGTGCTGGCGGTGAGGAAGAAGGGCTCTCTTACGCGATCGGCCACGACGTGACCTACGAGCGGGAGAGTCTCCGCCGTTCCCTGCGCGGTGAGCGGCTGGCGGCCGTTGGGACGCTAGCAGCGGGGCTGGCCCACGAGGTGCGCAATCCGCTCAACAGCGCGCAGCTCCAGATCGATCTCTTGGAACGAAGGCTGGCGCGGGGCGCGGTCTCCACCGAGAGTATTCTCTCCACCAGTCGCATCCTGCGTGATGAGCTGGGTCGCCTGGAGCGACTGGTGAGCGATTTTCTTGCCTTCGCTCAGCCACGGCCTCTCGAGATGTCCGTGCTCCCCGCAAACGACGTGGTAAGCGCGGTGGTCGAGCTGGTGAGGCCTGAGGTGGCCGACCACGAGCTTTTGTTCACGGTCAGCCTCGATCCCTATGCGGGCCGGTTCGAGGGTGATCCCGCGCGCCTGCGGCAGGTCTTGCTGAACCTGGTACGAAACGCCATCGAGGCAAGCCCGCCCGGCGGCATGCTCTCTTTGTGCACGCACCGCCCGGACGAGCGCGGCAACGTGGTGATCGAGGTGAAGGACACCGGCGCGGGGATCCCGGAAGATGCCCCCATCTTCGACGCCTTTTACACCACCAAGGAGGGCGGCACCGGGCTCGGTCTCTCCATCGTGCATCGGATCGTGACCGACCATGGTGGCACCATCAGCTTCGAGTCCGTGCCCGGGCAGACCCGGTTTCTGCTCAGTCTCCCTGAGCATCCAGGTCTCGGAGCTGGGGGCATCGGGTAGGGCTCCCGTCAGTTGTCGAAGATCTGCTCCAGGGTGGTGGCGGTGAGAACGCGCTCCGCGACGAGGTCGAGTTCGGCGTCACTGGCCTGGTCGAGCTTCTGCTCAACCGCCGGAACCAGGCTCCCGAACTTGAGGCAGAGCTGGCGCTTCACGAGCTCACGCCGACCCTTCTCCTTGCCCTTCCGTTCGCCTTCTTCGAGCCATTTCTCGGCCAGGGTACTCATGATGTTGGTCCTTTCGGGTAAGGCCCGCTCGAGGGACTCAGAGACTTTCTCCGGAGCCAGGTCCGGAACGACGGTGGAAATGTAGCTGAGGAGCTGGAGGAGCGCCGTGCGCGCGGTCTCGCTCTTGTGCTCGAAGAGGAAGTAGCTCAGCGCCGACTCACCCGCGAGCTTGGCCGAGAACAACAGATCACTCGAGGAGGCACGGAGGTTCTCGTCGATGAAGGAGCCGGGGAGCTGCTCGAGGGAATTGGGCTCGAGGCGCTCGGCGAGGGCTGTCGGCAACACGGCCCGGAGCTCGGCGAGCACCGTACGCTTGTCGGCGAGGGCGAGGCGAAAGAGCTTGTCGTGAGGACTCGGAGCGGGTGGCACCCAGACACATCGGTCAAGACGGGAGGCGGTTGTGTGGTTCGTTTTCGAGACCCTGGCGTCCGTAAAGTTTACGGAACGCGAAGAACGTCACCCCACAGAGGACGCGGATCGCGCGAACTCTCCTGCGGGTATGCCGGGACCATCAGCGGCAACCTGCCCGTATCCCTCGCTTGTGTCGTCACAACCCAAGTGTGGGAAGGTCGTTCCAGAACCGAGGAAAGCCAGCAAAGGCCACATCGGTCCAGACCGGCCCAAAACCCCGGCAGGCGCAAGAGTTGCGCCTGGGATAGATCGGGCGCAAACTCTGCGTTCGGGCGGCTGTTCATCCAGTTGCCTCGAGTGTCCCTTCGGCAAGGAGGGTGCTCCTTTGCACTCTGGAGGCCCCGTGAACTCCCGTGGTCGGATCCTGATCGTAGACGACGAATCGAATGCGAGGAATGCCCTCGCCGACATCCTGCGCGAGGAGGGCTACGACTGCGAGACCGCCTCGGATGGTTTCAAGGGGCTCGGGCGCTTTCCCGATTACCACCCCGATCTCTTGCTCACCGACCTCAAGATGCCGGGGATGGACGGTCTCGAATTGCTGGCGCGGGTGCGCGAGCTGTTCCCCAATCTGCCTGTGATCGTGATGACCGCGTTTGGTGCGGTCGACACCGCGGTGAAGGCGATGCGCTGCGGGGCGGTCGACTACCTGGAGAAGCCCATCGACACCAAGGCGCTGCTCTTGATCGTGGAGCGGGCGCTCGGTGAGCTGCGCCTGCGAAAAAAATCCCTCGATCCGGGCACGCGAACCGAGGAGCGCTTCCGCTTCGACGACGTGATCGGCACGTCGATCGCCATTCAGCAGGTCTTGAAGGTGGTGGCGCAGGTCGCGCCCAGTCGAGCGACCGTGCTATTTACCGGTGAGCCTGGCACAGGCAAGGAGCTGCTCGCTTCCACGCTGCACCGCTTCTCGAGCCGAGCCCACGGTCCTTTCGTGAAGCTGCACTGCGCGGCCCTCCCCGAAGCGCTGCTGGAGGGAGAGCTGTTCGGCACCGAGAAGGGAGCACTCGGGCACAAGGACCACGGGCGCGCGGGCAGGCTCGAACAGGCCCACGGCGGGAGCTTGTTTCTGGACGAGATCAGCGAGATCTCCTCGTCGGTGCAGGTGCGTTTGCTGCGTGCCCTACAGGAGCACGAGTTCGAGCGGCTGGGCGCGACCCACCCGACAGAGGTCGATACCCGACTGATCGCCGCCACCCACCGCGATCTGCGGGAGATGGTCGGACGCGGCGAGTTCCGGGAAGACTTGTTCTATCGGCTGAACGTGATCAACATTCGGGTGCCGAGCCTCCGGGAGCGTGACGGGGATATCCTGCCCCTGGCCATGCATTTTCTGCGGCGCTTCGCCAAGGAGAACGGGAAGAACGTTCAGCGTCTCGCCGACTCTGCGTTGCGGAGGTTGGTTGCCTATGGATGGCCGGGCAACGTGCGGGAGCTCGAGAACGTGATGGAACGCGCCGTGGTTCTGGCCGACGACACCACCGTTCATGAATCCCACCTCCCCGAGCAGTTGGTGCCCTCCCCGAGCAGCGGGGCGCCGCGGATCCCTGGCGCCAGTATGGCGGATATCGAACGTTACGCGATCCTCTCGACCTTGGAGGCCCAGGGCGGTTCGACCAGCAAGGCGGCGGAGGTGCTCGGGATCAGCGTGCGCAAGATCCAGTACAAGCTCCAGGAGTATGGGGCCGCGCCGAAGAGTGGGGTACCCGCGCTCGATTCTCGTTCCGGACCCGGACAACTTCCGCAGAGCTGAGCCTCACCATGACCCACCTCAAAGCGCCTCGCCCTACGAGTGTACCTCTCCGCCACGACTTCCGTCGCCGCTGGCTGATCCCGGTCCTTTTGCTGAGTGCCCTGGCACTGTCACTGTTCTTTGGGGTCTACGGCTTGGATCACCGGGTGGCGAATCTGGCGGGAGGGACGAGGCTCGGGCTCTTCGAGCGCTATCTTGCCTTCGATCCGGATCACATCACCGACGCCGTGGCGTCCTTGGCGGGGGTGATCGCGGCGGTCTTCGGTATCGTGATCACGGTGGTTTCGATCGTGGTGCAGCTCTCGGCGAGTCGGTTCTCGGGGGTGACGCGGTTGTTCTTGCGCGACCGGATCAACCTGACGGTGATGGGCTACTACGTGGTGACGGGGGTCTCGGGGGTGTGGCTGAGCGTTGCGCTGCAAGGTGACTTCGTCCCGGTGTCGGCGCTTTTGACCATGTTGGTCGCGACCACCCTCGGCCTCGTGTTGATGGTGCCGTACTTTGCCTACGTCTTCTGGTTCCTCGAGCCCGAGCAGATCGTGCGGCGGATTCGGGACGAGACCAGCCGGTCAGCGTCTGTATCGGTGGGCGGGGGCTCGAAGGCGCGGGGAGCCGAGGGGCAGCTTCGGACGACCATCGGACTCGAGCAGCTCACCGATCTCGCGATTAGCTCGATCTCCAACAAGGACAAGCTGATAGCGAGTGCGGCGGTGGACGCGATTCGGGATTTCGTGCTCGGCTACCAAGCAGCGCGCCCCGCACCCGGTTCGGAGTGGTTCGTGCTCTCGCCCGAGGTCCGCGCCAACCCCGACTTCGTGGCCATGGATCCGGAGAGTCTGCGGGATCTCGAGCACCAGGGCCGGTGGGTGGAATGGAAGGCGCTGCGTCAGCTGCTCGGCGTCTACGGCGAGGCGCTCGCGCACATGCCCGACATCAATTACCTGGTGGCCATCGACACCCGCTACATCGGTGAGAAGGCCGGCGAGCTGCGGGATACCGAGTTGGTTCGCATCGTGCTCAGGTACATGAACTCGTACCTCCGCGCGACCCTGAACGCGAGGGACGTGCGCACCGCTTACAATGTGCTGAACCAGTACCGACTTCTCCTCGAGTCTCTGCTCTCGGTGGGGTTGGAGGCGATGGCCGTCGAGGGAGCCTTCTACCTCACGTACTACGGTCGGACCAGCTACGACATGAAGCTGCCGTTCGTGACCGAGACCATCGCCTACGACCTTGCAAGTCTGTGTGAGCGCGCCGCGCTGCTCGAGAGCACTGCCGAGCCGGAGTTGATGAACGCCATCCTCGAGCTCGATCAGCCGCTTCGTTCGGTGGCGGATGAGTCGGCGGTGCTCGGGGTGAGAAAGGCGCAGGTGAAGCTCGCCACCTACTACCTCACCTCGGGCCGCGTGGAGCCGGCGCGGCGGATCGCCGACGACATGCGGGTCGAACCGCGTTCCCGACTGACGGCGATCCGCGCCGCCCTTTCGAACGTGACCTCCAAGGAGTTCTGGGAGATCGTCGATCGGGGTCGCAACTTCGAGTACATGCCGCCGGCGCAGCAAGAAAAACTGGGAGAGTTCTTCGCCTGGCTTGCGATCGAGCCGGCCCCGGTGACCGATCAGCTCTCGCCGAACAGCATTCGTGTGGCCCGTCGCCCGTAGTTGTCCACGATCCAGGTTGCCAGTGACAGATCGAGCAGGGAAAACCGAGGGTCTCGGCGCGCCACCACGCGCATCGCGGCACTCCGCGCCGCTCTTATGCCGGCCGGTGAGTCTTCGACCACCACGCAATCCTCAGGTGAAACGCCTAGGCGGCGCGCGGCGAGGAGAAAGATATCTGGAGCGGGCTTCGGTGCCAAAAGCTCAGGATCATCCCCACACACCACCAACTCCACATGGCAAAACCACGGGTGGTGCGAGGTCTTCTCGAGGAACAGGGCTCGCTCGGAGCTGGTGGCGACGGCCAGCCGGATCCCCTCCGCTGCCAACTGTTCGAGCAGCTCCGGAGCCCCGGCGATGGGTGACGAGGCCCGAAACAGTGGGATGAGCAGGCGACGCCTCCGAGCCAGATATTCGCTCACCGAAAGCGGGATCGCGAGGTCACCGAGCAGAAGCTGGGCAGCCTCGATCGCCCCGCGCCCCATGAGCCGTTGCTTGATCGAGTCCGGGTAGCCGTGGCCATACTCGCGGAGCACCTCCTCGGTGGCTTGCGAATACAGCGGTTCGGTGTCTACCAAAACGCCGTCGAGATCGAACAAGACGGCGCGGGGGCGGGGGTTTTCGATCATGGTCGCAGGGAACCTTCGGGACAAATCGGGAGTTTTTCGAGGATTTGCAAGGCGAAGGCGTCCTGCTCCTCGAATTCGTTGTGGGTGAAGCCGAGAGCGAGAAATGGCGCGGCGATGGCTGCTCGTTGGTTCGCCAAGAATCCGGTGAGGATCAAGAGGCCGCCCGGGGCGACACGCTCCGCGATGGCCGAAGCGAGCTCGAGCTGGGTGCGTGGCTCGAGATTGGCGACGACGATCGCGAACCTCTCAGGGATGGTCTCGAGCGGCTGACACATGAACCGCGCAGAAAGCAGGTTTTCTTCAGCGTTTCTCCGCGCCGCGGCCACGGCCACCGGATCGATGTCGATCCCGAGCACCGGGGCGGCCCCCAACAGCGCTCCCACCAGGGCCAGCACGCCAGAGCCGGTCCCCACGTCCAAGAGGGAGGTTCCCGGCCGGCTCGTGCAGGCGGCTTCCACGGCTTGCGCGGCGAGACGGGTGGTGACGTGCGTTCCATCTCCGAAGCACATGTCGGGGATCATGCGGAGCACACGTGAGCCTTCTGCGACTTCGGGCCGAGCATCGTTCGGCGCGAGCACCAGTCGCTCGGTGAGGAAGATGGGAGCGGCATTGGCGGTGAGGGCAGCATAGGGCTCCCAGCTCAGCGTTTCGTCGCTTACGGCAAAGAGGGCGCGTTCCCACCCAAGCTCGTCGGCGAAGCATGCGATGAGCATCGATACGAGGTTATCGAGCTCGGTCGTAGGCTCTTCTGGGGGCGCGGTGATCCGCAAGCGAGCTTGGTCCAGCTCTGGACCAGGCAGCTCCTCGACGGCACCGCCGCGCAGCTCGGCCAGGGACGTCGCGAAGGCCTCGGCGAGGGCGCAGGGAAGCGTGATGGTGATGCGTCGAAAGTGGCTCGATTCAGCCATGCTGGCGGCCGAGCCTAGCGGGTGCGGGCGGTCTGGCCAGATCTCGGAACCTTGGCCGGTCGTTGGATCGCCCTAGGGGGCGGGACGGTGGCACGCTGACTCGCTGGCAGTGGTCGACTGCGGCGAGGCGCGGATCGCGACCGCTGAGCGTTCTGGACGCAGGCGGCCAAAAGTATGTGGTCTCGGCGCAACAGGGCGACCTGGAGCAGTTGGATGCGGTGGTCAGAAGGGCCGAGCTCTTCGGTGAGGAACTCCGCGTCCTTCAGCAGTTCCTCGAGGGAGGCGGTGTTTTCTCCCGTTGCTTCCGAGCGGAAAGCCTGTTCGGACTTGAGCATGGTGACCAGGTTTGCAAGCCTGGTGCCATGACCTCTGGGCGCTTCCCCTCGGTCGATTTTCGATGGCTTCGGAGGCGGCGTCATCATACTGACCTCCTCCGCCCCAACTTCCGCCAAACGGCTGGCGGGGTGGTGCGGCCTTAGAACCGAGAAGGGTGCTGTGAAACCTCTGCCTCCCAAGCGACTCCGTGTGGAACAGATTGTCCCCCAGGGACTGGGTCTCGGTCGCCTCGAGGATGGTCAGATCGTGCTTGTGGAAGGGGTGCTGCCGGGGGATGTGATCGAGGTCGAGAGGCTTACTCGGACTCGCGGAGCATTGCAGGCTACGGAATTCCGCGTCGTCGAACCCAGCCCAGACCGTCGGGAGCCGCTGTGTCCCCATGCTGCGCGGTGTGGGGGCTGCGACCTCATGCACGCCACCGAAGCCGCCCAACACCGGATGAAGCTGGCTATCGTGGAGCAGGCTTTGCGACGGACTGCCGGTGCTCCCGAGTGCCCTCCGCTCGCCCTCGAGGTGGGGGATTCTGCGCTCCACTATCGCTCGCGGGTGCGCCTGTCTGTGGGGCCAGGGCCCCGGCTGGGGTTTCGTGCCCGCTCGTCTCGCCGTTTCGTGCCCATAGACACTTGCCTCGTGGCCGCTCCAGCCATCGACGCGGCGCTCGGGCGGCTCGCGCGGTTCCGGCCCGAGGAACTCGCGCCGCTCCGAGACGTGGCAGAAGTCGAGATCCGTGCGGCTTCAGACGAACCACGGCTGCTCTTCCGCTTGATCCCGCGTCGACCGGCCAGGTCCTTGGCTGCTCCCCCGCTGCCCGCGCTCTCGGAGCTCGGTCGTGTCGTCGTGGCCGGTAGTCCCGATGACATGCAGCTCTGTCAGGCCTATCCGCTCGCTCCGGGCGCGGTGCTCGAGGCACCGGCCGCTGCCTTTACCCAGGTCAATCCGGAGGTGAACCGGATGTTGGTGGCTACGGTCCTCACCTGTGCCAGGGAGGCCAAGGCTGGCCGTTTCGTAGATGTGTTCGCCGGCGCGGGAAACTTCACCTTGCCGCTGCTCGCCGAGGGGCTCTCGGGTGTGGCGATCGACTCTGAGCCTTCGGGGATTGCCGCAGCGCGGCAATCGGCCAAATCTCAGCTCCTCACCGCCGGAGAGTTCCTGGTCGACGACGCCGAACGGGCGCTACGGCGGCTCGCCAGCGCCTCCAAGCGCGCGGAGCTGGTGGTGCTCGATCCCCCACGACGCGGGACAGGTGAGACGTTGTCGGCGGTCCTCGCGCTCCGGCCCGAGACACTCGTGATGATCGCCTGCGATCCGGTCACCCTCGCGCGAGATCTTCGCACCCTCGGGTCCGCTGGTGGCAGAATTACGCGGTTGGTCGCCTTCGACATGTTCCCGCAGACGCATCACGTCGAGACGCTGGCGCAGGTTCAGTTTTCTCGCCGCTGACCGCGACCAGTCGTTGAGGAATCGAGCAAGATTTGCTACGAATCCTCGGTGGGGTTCTTCTCGTCGTCCCTCCTTTCGAAGACCACTGAGCGGGGCACCGCTGTGCTCGCGGTGCTCAACGTGACGCCCGACTCCTTCTTCGAGGGTTCGCGCTGTGAGCCTGACGCCGCCCAACGGCGCATCACCGAGCTCGCTCGCCAAGGCATGCTGGCGGTGGACATCGGTGGCGAGTCGACCCGTCCCGGTGCACCGAGCGTCCCCGCCGAGGAGCAGATCGCTCGGTTGGCCGAGGTGGTGCGCCACGCCGTCGTGGAAACCAACCTCTTGGTGTGTGTTGACACCACCAACGCGGAGGTGGCCGAGCACATGCTGTCGCTCGGGGCGCACGCGATCAACGACGTCTCCATGGCCGGTGATCCGCGGATGGCCCAGGTGGTGGCGCAGCACGGCGCCGACCTCATCCTGATGCACAGCCGTGGGACCATGGCTGACATGGCGGGGTTCTCGGATTACCCGGAGCCCGCTTACGCTGATGTGGTGCGCGAGGTCAAAGAGGAGTGGTGTGCCGCGCGCTCTCGCGTGCTCGCGGCTGGCGTGCGGCCCGAGTCCGTGCTGTTCGATCCAGGGCTTGGGTTCCATAAGAGCGCGCACCACTCGCTCACGCTCTTGACGCGGCTCGCGGAGTTCGCGGAGCTCGAGGTGCCGATGGTGGTCGGACCCGGGCGTAAATCCTTCCTTTGTCTGGTGGAAGATGTCCCTCCCGCCGAGCGGCTCGGTGCCACCATTGCAGCCTGCCTGGTGGCAGCCGAGCAGGGGGCCACGGCGGTGCGCGTCCACGACGCCTTCGAGGTGCGGCAGGCGCTCTCGGCGGCGCGCCTCTTCCACGAGGAGCTGATCACGGTCGCAAGCGAGGGGGTGGCGTGCTCGACAGCCTGCTGATCTACTTCTCGAGCCGTAGCTTGGCTGGCCTCCTGCGCGATGGCCTCGACGTAGGCATCGTCTACTACGCGAGCTACCGAGCGCTCTTGGTGGTGCGTGGTACGCGCGCCGTGCAGGTGGGCCTCGGCCTGAGCGTTCTGCTCTTGCTCTACGTGGTAGCGCGTTTCCTCGAGTTGGTGACGGTGCTCAGCATCATGGGCACGATCCTGAGCAGCTTACTGCTCATCATCGTGGTGGTGTTTCAGAACGACATCCGCCGGGGGCTGCAGCGGATCGGCAGCCAGGCGGTGCTCGGCCGCTTCGCGCGGCAGCCCACGCATGAGGTCTTGGATGAGGTAGTGGAGGCGGTGACGGAATTGGCCCGGCATCGAATCGGCGCGCTGATCGCCTTCGAGCAGGACGCCAATCTCGACGAATTCGTCGGGGTTCACAAGGGCCATGTGATTGATGCTGCGGTCACGCGGGAGCTTCTGGTTTCCTTGTTCGTGCCCGAGGGGGTCAACAAGCTGCACGATGGAGCGGTGTTGATCAAGAACCTCCGCATCGCCAAGGCCGGGGTGTTCTTCCCCATGCCTGAGCAGCGCGTGATCGACGAGAGTTTTGGCTCACGTCACCGTGCAGCCATGGGTATCACCGAAGAGACGGACGCGGTGGTCGTGATCGTGAGTGAAGAGCGCGGCACCATCAGCTTCTGCTTCAATGGCAACATCGCCCCCAACCTGGATGGGCCGAAGCTTCGCACCATGCTGGAGGCCGTGTTCAGCCCGAAGCGCGCCCAGAAGCGGGCCGAGGCGGCACGGCGTGCCGCCGCCAGTCCAAACTCACGCCACAACGCTGGTCCCGAGTCGGGTGATGCCACGGTGACCACCCTCCATCTGGAGGCCACCAGCACCGGCCGTTTTCGACGCGATGGCCCGGAGCTCACCGCGGCCCTGCTCGGGCGGAGTGGGCCGAATGAACTCCGCCCGCTGGCTGAGGCTCGCACCACAGAGCCGCTGAGGGTGACCACCGTCGACGAGCCAAAGGCCTCGCTCTGCCCGAGCGAGCGCCCGCCGCCGTTGCGGCGAGGAAACGAGAGTGAGCCGCCGCCACCGCCGTTGCGGCGCACCCTCGAGACGGACGCACCGCCCGTCGGGCTGGCGCGTTCCAGCCACCGCTCCCCGCTGCCGGCGCTTGCCACCCCCGTGGTGATCGAGGGTGCCACGGGCTCGCTCGCCGCGCCCCGGCTTCCCCAGCTCAATGCCACCTTTGCCACTCCGTCTCGGGCCGCGCGTGCCACGCCCACCCCCGGTCATCCGGTGGGGGGTGAAGCCGAGGCCGAGCCGAGCAAGCTGAAGGAGGGGGGATGAGGTTCGCTCAGCTCTTCAGAGCCCTCTTGTCCTTTCTGCGCGGGGCCTTCGTCGACAATCTGAGTCTGAAGGTGATGAGCCTGATCGTCTCGTTGGGCCTCTTCGCCTTTCTCCACGCCGAGGAGGATCGCCAACAGCGAACCATCCCGGTTGGGGTGGTGCTGCGGCTGCCCGCGGAGAGTTCGGAGCGGGAGCTGATGACCTCCATTCCGGCCAACGTTCACGTCACCGTCCGGGGCTCGACCCGGGCCATCGACGAGCTGATCCGGGCTGGGGTCCCACCCATCGACGTCGATCTGCGCTCCACCGAGCGCGATGTGCTGAGCTTTGAGCCCTCGATGATCAGCCTGCCGGAGAACCTGGAGGTGACCATCGTTGACCCGCCGAGCATCAGGTTGGAGTGGCAAGACGTGATCACCCGACGGATCCCGCTCCAGGCCTCGATCACCGGCAAGCCCGCTGATGGTTACGTGGTGAAGGGTGAACCAGAGGTCGAGCCGCCGACGATGACGGTGCGTGGTCCTTCGGGGTTGGTCGAGGTGATGCAGTACCTGCGGTTGGCCGCTTTCGACGTTTCGGGGCTCACTGAAGGGATTCACAAACGTCGGATCGCGATGGATCCGACGCCGACTCGCGTGAACGCCATCGGTCCGAGCAGCGCTCAGGTGGTGGTGACCATCGCCCGCCGCGTCACCGAGGTAAAATTCCCCAATCGTCCGGTGGAGGCGATCGGGATCTCGGGAGCCTACACCATTCCGCGGCTGGTCGATGTCACCCTGGTCGGGCCCCCGGAGGTGGTGCGGTCGCTCCGACCCGAGCAGATCGTCCCGCGTGCTCAGCTCCCCGAGGAGAAGCTCGCCCACCCCGAGAAGCACGGGAGCGTGGCGGTGCCAGTGGTGGTCGACATCGCGCAGGCCGAGGTGGAGATCCAGCCCCCCACGGTGACGGTCCGGTGGTAAGCGCTGGGTGGTTCTCTATTCCAGCGCACGCGCGAGGCGAGCCTCCGCGGCCTCGAGCACTTCTTTGAAACCATGCTCAGCGGGAGCCAGTGTGTCCACCACCTCGCTTATGGGTGCGTCGGCCGCGAGCGCGGTGCGTGTCGAAGATGAGCCGCTCAAGAGATCGAAGGCCAACCGATCGCTCTCGAACTCATACACGCGTTCGATGAAGGAGAATTGTTCCGGACACTGCCGGCGCGCCAGCGCCAGCAACGCCGTATAGGTTGCGACGGGGCGAAAAAGCATCGGGTCGGTCACGTGCAAGGTGATCCCTCGGCACACCTCACCCGCGAATTTGCCGTACCAGGGACGGAACTCCACGGGACGCACCACAGCGCCGCAGACGCCGAGCTCGACGAGGTCGGACGCGAGGCGATCACCGCGCAGAAACGGGGCGCCGACGGTCTGGAAGGGCAGGGTGGTTCCACGGCCCTCGCTCAGGTTCGTGCCCTCGAGCAGACACGCACCCGGATAGACCAGGGCCGTCTCCAAGGTTGGCATGTTGGGCGAGGGCGCGAAAAATGGCCGACCCCAGGCCGCGGCGGTTCGATGCCGCTCCCACCCTTCTGTCGGGACGACTCCCAGCGCTCCGTCCGCACCGAGAGAGAGTCCATCCCGCTCCGCGAAATGAGCCAGAAGCTCGCCGATGGTAAGACCATGGCGGATCGGCAGGGGCTCGAGACCCACGAAGGACAAGAAGCCTTCGGCTTGGGTGCGCCCCTCGACCAGCTCGGGCTTGCCGGAGAGCGGGTTCGGGCGGTCCAAGACCACGGTGTGGATGCCGCGCGCTGCCGCGGCTCGGAGCGTGAGCAAGGCCGTCCAAACGTAGGTGTAGTAACGCGCACCGACATCCACCAGATCGATCACCAAGAGATCGAGCCCCTCGAGAGATTCCGCGGACGGGGAGAGCGAGCCGCGGTCGTCGGAATAGAGGCTGGTGGTCGGAGCGAACTCGGCCGAAGATTCGACCTCGGCGCGAACGGGCTCCTCAGCCTGGAAGACGCCGAAGTAACCATGTTCCGGCACGAACAATCTACAGATCCTCGTGCCGAGCTCCTCGAGAACATCCAGACTGGTTCGTCCGTGCCGGTCGGTGGCGGGGGCATGGGTGAGGAGGCCAACCCGGGTGTTGCGCAGACGTCGGCGCAAGGAGGAGGTGTGGCTGGCGGAGAGCAGATCGAGTCCGGTAAGCATCTTCTTGACCGTTAGCTATCAGAGAAGCAGGCGCTCGTGCCAGGTTGGCGGTGGCGAGGGAGAGAAACTGAACAGGTCGGCCGATAGGTGTGCTCTGAAATGAAGTCCAGAACGACCATTCCGTGCTTTACTAATTTGCATAGTGCGCCGCGTTCTGGTCGTTGACGATGAGGAGAACCTGCGGGTCCTTTTGCGGACGCTGCTGCGGCGCCAAGGCTACGAGGTCGAGACGGCCGGCTCGGGGGAAGAGGCGCTCGTGCTCGTCGAGTCCTTTGGTCCCGACTTCGTGCTCACGGACGTGCGCATGCCCCAGATGGGCGGTCTCGATCTGCTGGCCACGCTCAGGGCCAAGAACCACCCGGCGACCGTGATCGTGATGAGCGCTTACGGCAATATGGATTTGGCGATCGAGGCCATCCAGAAGGGGGCGTACGACTACGTCCACAAGCCCTTCAAGCCGGAGGAGGTGATCCTTGTCTTGCGCAAGGCCGAGGAGCGCGAGAATCTTCGGCGCGAGAATCGGGTTTTGCGCGAGGAGATGAGCCGCGAGTTCCGCTTCGAGAGCATCCTCGGCAAATCCCCCCAGATGCTCGAGGTGTTCCGGACCATTGCCAAGGTCTCGGAGTACAAGACCACCGCGCTCGTCACCGGCGAGAGCGGCGTTGGCAAGGAGTTGGTGGCGCGCGCTCTGCACAACCGTAGCCATCGCACGGGGTCTTTCGTGGCCGTCAACTGCGGCGCGATCCCCGAGAATCTGCTGGAGAGCGAGCTATTTGGCTACCGGAAGGGCGCTTTTACCCACGCCGTCAGCGATCGGCGCGGGCTCTTCGAGGAGGCCCATCTGGGCAGCCTTTTTTTGGACGAGATCGGGGAGCTGCCGCTTTCCCTGCAGGTCAAGCTGCTGCGGGTCCTCGAGGATGAACGGATCCGGAGACTGGGTGATACTCGGGACACCCAGGTGGACGTGCGGATCATCGCCGCCACCCACCGGGATCTGGCGGCCGAGGTGAAGGCCGGGCGTTTCCGCGAAGACCTCTACTATCGACTGAATGTCCTTTGCATCGCGGTGCCGCCGCTGCGCGAGCGGCGCGAAGACATCCCACTTCTGGTCGAGTTCTTCATCGCGCGCAACAACTTGCGTCTCGGAACCCAGATCGAGGGAGTCGATGGCGAGGCGCGCCGCCTGCTTTACGAGTACTCCTGGCCGGGCAACGTGCGGGAACTCGAGAACACCATCGAGCGGGCCATGGTGCTCACGGATGGACACCGCATCCTTGGGACCGATCTCCCCGACCGGCTGCGGGTGGTGGAGGATCCGGTGCAGTCGCAGCTCAACAGTGGTGAGCTCAGCATCAAGAAGACATCCAGGATCATCGAGGGTTTGTTGATCCGGCGCGCGCTCACGCGGACCCGTGGCAACCGCACCCGGGCCGCCGAGCTGCTCGAGATCAGCCACCGTGCCCTCCTGTACAAGCTCAAGGACTACGGGATCACCGATCTTTGAGCTGAAACCCGGCTCGAGGGACGAAAGCTGGGGTGAATCCGGGACGGTTTGGTGTAGGATTGGCCCATGCGAAACGCCATTCTCATCCTCTCCGGTCTCATGTTCGCCTGTGGTCCCTCGTACACGCAAACGGTGAAGTCTCCCGAGGAGCAGCTCGCCGAGCAGGAAGCCCTCGGGGCGGAACAGGTGAAGAAGTCCGAGGAGAACCAGCCCCTCGAGGACTCGTACACCCCTGAGTCCGAGCAGAAGGAGAAGTTTGACGCCAAGTACACCGACGTGGAGATCAGCCGCGCGGTGCGCTCCGCAGAGACCTGCCCCGGCGTGATCGAGAAGGGCCCCTACGGGCAGGCCAAGGTGACCATCACCTTCCGGAACGACGGACACGTCATCGATGAAAAATCGACCGTCTCGGCGCCCTTCGGCGGGACTCCGATGGGTGACTGCGTGCTTCGCGCGATGAACGCCATCATCACCAAGAACTTCGTTGGTCCCGAAGAGACGAAGGAAGTGACCATCGAGCTTCAGCCCGCCGAGAAGAAGAAGTAAGGACGGTGACGGCGGAGAGGGCCGCGCTCGGCCCTACTGGCGCGGCCCGTGCTCTGCGTTGGGTGTTTGTGTTGGACGTGACCGAAGCGGGCCGACGGGTCCGAGAGCGCTGATGACCATCTGTTCTGCCTGTGGCTACGAGAACCCGAGCGGCACCCGCATCTGTGCCGACTGCGGAGTTGTGCTCGCAGAGCTGCCCGGAAGGGCCTCGCTGATCGGGCAGCTCGTCGGTGAGCGTTTCCGGGTGGAGCGTGTGGTTGCCGAAGGTGGCATGGGAATCGTTTACGAGGCCGAGCAGCGCATGGGGGCTTCGGTGCGCAAGGTGGCGCTAAAGACCCTCTTGCCGGAACTGTCCCATGATCCGGTCGTCGTTTCGCGATTCAACCGCGAGTGCGGGGTGGTGGCGCAGCTCGACCACCCGAACACGGTGCGGGTCTACGATTTCGGACGGACCGGCGACGGTGTGCTCTACATCGCGATGGAGTTCGTGCGCGGACGACCGCTCGGCGAGCTACTCGCGGAGGGTCCGCTCGCTCTGCCGCGCGCCCTCGGCATCCTCGAACAGATCGCCCACGCTCTCGAGGAGGCGCACGACAAGGGGATCGTGCACCGAGACTTGAAGCCAGACAACGTGGTCTTGACCACCAACGCCGGCCGGGCGGATTTCGTGAAGCTGCTCGATTTTGGGATTGCCGCGCGCTCTTCGGCGGGCGGCAAGCGTCAGACCAAGCTAACTCAGCAGGGCACGGTGCTCGGGACCCCGCCGTACATGAGCCCCGAACAGTTCACCGCCGAACCCCTCGATCGACGGAGTGACGTGTATTCGCTCGGGGTGATTGCCTACGAGATGCTCTCCGGGAAGCTCCCCTTCGAGGCGGATTCTCCCTGGGAGTGGGCGCAGCGTCACCTGACGGAGAGTCCTCGCCCCCTGCCGAACAGCATCCCCGAGGGTGTGCGCCGGGTCGTGATTGAGGCGCTGTCGAAGGGGCGCGATGGCCGTCCGAGCGGCTGTGTGGCGTTCTTCGAGGCGCTCTCGCTCGCCGCGCGCGCGGCGCCGACGCCGGGCTCGGCCCACGAACTCTCGGTCACGGATCTCGCTCGTGCCGAGACGCTGCGCACCGCACCCGATCTTCCGGCGCTGCCGGTGGGTGGGACACCATTGCCGGCTCTTGGCACCGAGCTCTCGCAGGTTCGGCCGCCGACCACCGAGCCTTCGCTCGTTCAGGCACCCACCACCGAACCTGGAGCAGCTGTCCTCCACACTCCGGTCGCGAAGACTCCGGTCGATCTTCTGTTGGGTGCAGGTCCGATGCCCGCGCCCGGTGGCACGGTGTTGCGGGCCCCGATCATGCCGCTCGCACCACCGATAGCGGTTGTGCCCTACAGCAGCGTCAGCCGTCGGAAGTCCCGCGGGCGCAGCGTAGCGCTCATCGTGTTGAGCTCCATTCTGGTCGCGGGGCTCGCCTTCGGCGCGGTCGTGATCCTGAAGAGTGTCTCGAAGGGTGAGTCGCGTCCCGACGCAGGGCTGGTGTTCACGAGTGCCCCGGCGGCGTCCAACGTGCTGCCCCTCGATCTGCCGCCCGCCAGCGTTGTGGCCCCCAGCTTACCTCCCCCAGTCGTTCCGAACGTGCCGGTGGTGCGTCCTCCCAGCGCCGGGGGGGCGGCACCGCCCGCCAGCACCCCAACCGTCGTGACCACGCTGCCCCCCCCCGCCACCGCCGCCACGCCACCGGCGAGCACGGGCCCCACGTCGATCTTGCCTTTTCCCACCCCGATCCCGTTTCCAACCTTCTTTCCCCAGGTTTCCCCGCCGCCGGCGAGCACACCCACCACGCCGCCGCCGGCGAGCACACCCACCACACCGCCACCGGCGAGCACACCCACCACACCGCCACCGGCGAGCACACCCACC
>CAYNEY010000001.1:156986-160754 GCA_964396375.1 uncultured Polyangiaceae bacterium
CACACCGCCACCGGCGAGCACACCCACCACACCGCCACCGGCGAGCACACCCACCACACCGCCACCGGCGAGCACACCCACCGCCACCAATCCTACGCCAAGCGACGCCATCCCCGCTTCGTGCGAGCAATCGACGCGTACGGCGGCGTCGAACATGGACGCTGCCGTGGGCCAGTACCGGAGCTGCGAGGCTGCCATCGGTGCTGTGCGGGCCGCGCGTTACCGGCAGTCGATCGCCTCTACCGCTGAACAGCGGGTGATCCCTCTCATTGCTCAGAATCGCTGCGCCGAAGCGAGGGCGCTCGCCGCTTCGGCTGCGCAGATCCGCGCCGGAGGCCCCGCAAACCGACGCATCAGCCAGAGCCCCAACTGCCGCTGAGTGGGGCAAAGTTTTGCATCAAGGCGAGGTGCACGGGGCCGGCCGGGTGCCTGCTCGTCGCATTTTCCATGGCAGCGGGAGGCTGGTGGCGACAAACCTGAAGGAAGTAGGTCTTCTCTCGTATTCGCTCCTGATCCGAAGGTGCGCTCGACGCGCCCGGTCGAGGAAGAAATCGACGCCCCCATGCTTTTTGTGCCTTGGCTCGCGCTGACACCCTCGAAGCGAAGGGTGCGCGCCATGGAGCTTCGGGTGTGGCGGCTCGTTTCTGCACTGCTTTCGGTCCCGGCTTGCGGTGGTACCTTGGACGCTGGCTGGGATGAACCGAAGGGATCTCTCCCCGTCGACGAGCGGAACCCCGTCATCTTGTGCAACGACGGGGCCTTCGACAACTGGCAGGGTGAGCATGCCGTGTTGTTCGCCCGCGCCGGCGGACCTTCGCTCACCGGCATCGTGATCAATGACGGTTGGCCCTGGACGGAACTCGACGAGAACCTGGCGGGTTGGCAGCAGATGTTGGCTCGGGCCCGCGACAGTGGCATCGAGGGGCTGCCCGAGCCCATTTCCAGCTCGGGGCCGGCCCTGGTGCGACCGGACAATGACGACATCGACGCCACTTCGCCGAATGGCTCTGAAGGAGCTCTCTTCATCGTCGAGCGTTCTCGGGAACTGAGTCGCCCAGGGCGGCCGCTGGTGGTGGTGACGGGTGGAAGGCTCACGGACGTAGCGGATGCGTACCTCTTGGATCACAGCTTGCCTGAGCGGGTGGTGGTGGTCTCGGCGCTCGGCACCACCAAGACCGATGGTGCTGCGATGGGTTTGCCCAATGGTCAGCTCGACACCTGGGCCAACATCATCGTGGCGCAGAAGTTCGAGTACGTGCAGGTCACCGGCTACTCCTACGACCTCAATTCGGATATCCTTTCCGGGGATCTTGCCGAGTTTCCCGTGAACCCGTTCTTGTCTTGGGTCGCCGGGAAACAGGCCCGCGTCGAAAATGTCACCGACCAGGTCGCACTCTTCGTGGTGGCTATGCCGGAGGTGGTCGAGACCATGGTTGCGGTCGAACACAGCGGGGAGGACGAAGAGGGGATCCCCCTTCTGACTTCGGCCTCGGGCGGCTCGGCTCACGTCATCACCTCGATCGATCTCGATGCGGTTGCCGAACGACTCCGCTCCATCCTGCTCGAGCCGAGCACTTTCGCTGTGGAGTGAAGGGGGGGCTCACCCCCTTAGAAAAAAAACCTCCTCGAGAAACAACTGCCGTCGCGCCTGACCGACGAGGAGGGGTCAGTCACGGAGCTTGACGCCGCCCCGGGCGACGCCATGTTCTCGTGAAGAAGGAATAATCTGTCTGTACTGGAAGTTAGGTTAAGAAAATGGTCAAGGCAATCATTGGTTTAGGCAGTCTAGGGCTTGGTGGTTCGGTGATGGCGGCAGTGGCCTATCTGCAGTTCGCACCGCCGAAGCGCGTGGTGTTGGTGGAGGAGCCTGCGCCGGTCGTGGCAGCGCAGCCGAAGCTCACGAGTGAGGTTGGCGCCGAGCGCCGGCCCAACCCGCCACCTCTCGGGCATCACCCCGCGCCGGCCACGCGAGCCCCCGCCCAGAAGAGCGCATCTTCCCCGAGCCCAACGATGGTTCCATGCTCCGAGTTCAGCGAACTCGGACCCACTGCCATTGCGGGGACCGAGGCTGGTGACACAAGGTCGGTGCGTAGGCTGTGCCAAGCACCGGTCAGATGAACCAGAGCCCGAGCACGAAGAGCATGCTGGCGGTCAGAACCGACACGGCCGCCGCCACCTCCCAGGGGCCGGTGCGGGGATCGGTGATCCGAAGCTCGATGGATGCGAAGCGATGCGCTTCGCGCTGGCGGCGACCCGTGAGTGCTCGGTTGGCCTCACGCAGTCCGGGATCGAAGGTCTCGAGATCCATCACCGGCCCTTTTATGACGCAGAGCGGCGTCGCCCGTCGAGCAGAAAACGCCTGAGACTGGCCAGCTGGTCAGTTCAGTGGGGTCGGCGGGGATTTCAGGGCGGAGGAGGGCGGACGCTGCGTCCGCCGGTGGTGCGGAACCACTCGCGGTACTTCCGCTGGACGCGGAGCCGTTGCTCCTCATCCCGATCGTCGATATCCCCCACATAGATCCGTGAGACGGCGTGCAGCTCCTCTGCGGCGAGCTGACGGAGGGTGGGGTTCGTGTGATTGAGCGCGTCGATCAACCACTCAAGGCGATGGCGCGTCTCGTTCAGCGTGTAAAAGGACGTCCAATCATCCTTCGAGTACCCGAAGTCCTGCCGGGTCAGCGTGACCAGGGCCTGCTGGGCCGCGGCAGCCGTACCCGGATTGGGGTCGCTGAGCAAGAGGATGAGATCGGGGATCGCGAGGGTGTCGCGCATGTCGCACAAGGCGTCGATGGCGGCGAGCCTTTGGGTCACGACCACCGCGGGATCACTCGCGGTGGTGAGGAGGGCTCCTCGCAAGGCTGCCGCCGCATCCGGATCGGTGGAGAGCATCTGGGCGGCGCCGAAGGCGGCGCGGCGCACCTCGGGATGGCGATCTTGAACGAGCCGACGCGCCACGGCGATGGCTGCTTGACGACCAGGAAGCTCACCGAGTAGGCGGGTGGCCCAACCACGTACTTGGGCGTTTGGATCGCTGCTCTTGGCGATCACGTGCGGGCGAGCCACCGGTCCGAAGGCGACCAGTGCCGAGAGGACCAGGCTGGCTTCCGATGCGCGCACGGGACCGTCGGGGCGCGGTGGTCGCGTCGGGTTGAGGAAAGGTCCCGGCAGCTTGTGCGACAGAAAGGCGGCCGCACGGTCGCCGAGTTCGACCAGCTCTGGGAGCACTGAGGAATCGCCGGCGAGCAGGCGCTCCACCAAGTCGCGGCAGTCCGCGCCGTAGTCCATACTCGGTGGCGCTCCCGACAGTTCCATGGGCAAGGCGAGTTTCGCCACGGCCGGTGCGTGGGGAGGACCGGCTTGGGCAAGTTGGGCATCCTCCGCAAGTCCAAGCCGTGTCCCCGTCTCCGAGAAGGCCGCTTCGGGATCTGGGTTCAGTCCTGGTTTGGTGCTGATGCGGGCAAAATCCTGGGCTCGCGAGGAGCCGTCGGGGGTGTTGGTGACGAGGAGTGGAGTGAGGTCGCGGGGCACGGCGCCGGTAATGCGCGCCTCGGACGAGGTGACCACTCGGGGGACGCGCAGAGTCTCGCCGCTGTGGGGATCGGCGTGTGGCGAGGGCAGCGGCAGGTGATCGGCGACGGCCCGGAGCGTTGGGGGGGAGTCGGATGCGTCGAGCTGCGTGAAGTGCGCAAGATTGGTCGGCGCGGGCGGCGCGACGCTGGGTGGTGCCGGCGCGGGCGGCGCGACGCTGGGCGGTGCCGGCGCGGGCGG
>CAYNEY010000001.1:160854-185208 GCA_964396375.1 uncultured Polyangiaceae bacterium
CGCTGGGTGGTGCCGGCGCGGGCGGCGCGACGCTGGGCGGTGCCGGCGCGGGCGGTGCGACGCTGGGCGGTGCCGGCGCGGCGGTTGCGGTGCCGAAAGGCTCCTCGCCATCGCGCGGGCGCTCTCGACGCTTCTTCTCGAGCAAGAGTCGTTCGAGGGTGAGTTCGACGAGTCCGGTGAAGGAAAGGACGTCGCCCACCTGCGAGAGATCCACGTTGCGCGCGCCGTCGTCGCCCATCACTACGGCGACCACCCGGCCACGGAGCACCACCGGGACGCACAACACCTTCATGCCCACAGGTCGGTCGAAGCTCTGGCGGAGCGCGGTGTCCGTAGGGTGGTCGGAGGGCACCGCGAGGAGGAAGCTGCCGTGTTCGCAGGTGCGTCCGAGCAGGCTCTCCGGCGCAGCGGGGAGCGGAGCCAGCGTGGTGTGAGCGGTCGTGGTCGGCGTGCCGCGCAGTTCGCGCAGGGTCAGGATCCGGTTTTGCACGGCGAGCAGCGCCGTCCACTCGAAGTACTGGGCGGCGAAGTCGACCCAAATCCCGAGGGCCTCCGTCGCTGAGGTCGAACGCGAGAGTTCTGCTTCGCCCATCGCTGCCGTAAAGGGGCCGCGACGGCGCGCTGGCTTCTTCCGCTCGGGGCGGGCCCGCGGAGCGGGCCGAACCGACGACTCCCGGAGTGGTTCGGCGGCGGGTGGCTCTGGTGGAACCGGGCCCTGTGCGGTGACGGGTAGGGGAAGCCCTGGCAGCGGACGTGTCGACTCGGTGTTGCTGGCGGAGCCGTCCACCAGGGTGAGGAGTTGCCCGACGCGCGTGGGGAGCGGTGTCCCAAAGTCTCGCGCTTGGGCCTCGAGGATCCGGAACGAAAGGGCAGCGTGGGGGCTCACCGGCTCCCCGAGGTGCCGCTCGAACTCCTTTTGGATCGCGTGGTCGAGACGCGACGTGACCGCGAGGCACAAGACCCCAGCCTGGTCTCGATAGGGGAACACCACCCGCTCCGTCGGGAGCGCCGGCAGGATCCGGCGACGAAGAGGCTCCGGGCTCACCGGGAGGGCACCCGGTGGAGCACTCGGTAGCTCGAGTGCGATGCCGTTCATCTGCGTCAGCGTGACCTCGTCGATGGCGCCGAGCTCGAGCAGGTTGGTGGTGAGATCGCCGCCCAGCATCGTCTGGCGGAGCATTGCCTGCTCGACGGTTTCGATTGGGAGTGCGCGGTGTCCAAGAAGGACTGCGGCCAGCGAGGTCATCTTGTGAGGCCGAGGATCGAGACCGCATTGTCCTGGCGCGTGCCACGATGTCAACCGCGAGTCGGTGGAATGACGCGGCCGAATGGCCGACGAGGAGGACTGGTGAGGGGTTGGAGTGGCCGAGTCAGTGGTAGAGGAGCCATTTCACGCCAGGCTTGATCTCCAAGTGGATGTGCGTGGCGTGGGGGCGATCGAAGTGGGGGGTGAGGGCGTAGTGGAAGAGTCGCGCGTCGCGTGCTTCGCAGACCAGGTCGAGCAGCTCCTGCCCGCGGGGATTCTGGAGGCGGCGGGCGTTCGGGCCACAGGTCTTTGCGCCGAGGCGGGGGCTGAAGTCTTTCTCGACGGAGAGCCAGCTACCGTCGGCCCGGCGCAAGAGACCGACGTCGATGGCGAGCCCGCCCGCGTGGCGGGTCAGACCCTCACCGGCCACCGCCGTGGGTGAGGGGCGAAACATCGTGTAGTGCACCACCTCCACGATCCCGTGGCGGGCGAGCAGCTGAGCGAACTCATCGAGCACGAGGGCGAGGCGCCCATCCAAGATCTCGTAGGGAGTGGTGGCGGTGTCCTTTTTGGACTGCGTGCCGTGGATGTGCACCCCGTGCAAAGGCCCGGTGAGGCGTCCTGGAAGGCGTATCCCTGGCACGGGCTGTTCCGATTCGCAGAAGGGGATGGCGCGGTCCTCGATCCACGCGCGCACCTGGTCGTTGCTCGCGTTGGCGGCGAGAAAGGCGGGGCCCTCGGCCGTGTCGCGCTCGCCGAGAACCTCGAGATAAGGGTTCGCGGCAAGTGCATTCGAGGGGAGCGCGACGAAGACGCTGAGGGCCGCCTGAGCGAAGCCAAGGCAGAGGCGTGAGCGAAGGGATCTCGGCATGCCCGGTGATGGTGGCATCCGAGAGCGCCGAAGGCCAAGAATGGGCCAGGTCATCGGGCCGATCTCAGTGGGGCAAGGAGTACGGTGGGGGCTCGTCGAAGGGCCTCCGGCCGTGCGAACATGGGTCTCCCTGCTCATGTCGTTCCGGTTTCTCTCGCCGCAGGCTCAGGTTCGCTCCGTTCCGGTTGCGGTGCTGAGCTTGCTCATGCTGGGAGCCAGTTGTGCGAAGTCCGAATCGAAGCCGGTGCCCGAGCCTCCGCGTGTGCTGCGCGCACCGGCGGTGAGTGGCTCCTTCTACCCGAGCGAACCCGAAGCCTTGGCGCGGAGCGTCGACGGGTATCTCGGGCGTGCCCGCCGCCGTCCCGCACAAGGCGTCGCTGCTCTGATCTGTCCGCACGCGGGCCTCGACTACTCGGGGCCGGTCGCCGCAGAGTGTTTCGCGGCGGTGCGAGGTCGGAAGTTCGAGCGGGTGGTGGTGCTCTCCCCGAGTCACCGTGTGGCCTTCTTCGGCGCCGCTCTCTCGCCAGCCGACGGATTCTCGACGCCACTTGGGGTGCTCAGCGTGGCTCCCGAGGCTCGCGCTTTGGCGGCGAGCCCGCCATTTCTCCTCGATGCCGAGGCACACCGTCGGGAGCATGGAATCGAGCTTCAGCTGCCCTTCGTGCAACGTGTCCTGGGAGAGACCAAGCTCGTGCCGATCGTGCTTGGTCGGGTCGATCCGGTGGCGGTTGCCGAGCGATTGCTGCCGCTCGCCGAGCGGCGGACGCTGTTCATCGCGAGCAGCGATTTCAGCCACTACCACTCCGGCGAGGCGGCGCGTGCCCTCGATGAGGGGAGCATCGACGCCATTTTGTCTCTCGATCCGGTTCGGATCCAGGGTATCGATGCCTGCGGTCGTGGTCCGATCGCGGTGCTTGCCGAGTTGGCTCGTCGGGTGGGCTGGCGGCCGGAGCTCATTGACTATCGACACAGCGGGGACATCACCGGTGATGTGGCGCGGGTGGTCGGGTACGCGGCACTTGCCTTTCTTACTTCTGAGCAGGCCGAGACTGAGACACAAGGAGCCAAGATGGGCAGCTATTCTCTCGAGGAACAATCGATGCTCTTGGGCTTGGCGCGGGCCGCGCTCCAAACGGCCGTGGAAAAGGGGAGGGCGCGCGTAACGACCGAGGGGTTGCCGCGCCGCCTGTTCGAGAACAAAGGTGCGTTCGTTACGCTGACCCGAGCTGGAAAGCTCCGCGGTTGCATCGGCAACATCATGCCGGAACGGCCGCTCGCCGAGGCGGTGATCCACAATGCCGAGAACGCGGCGCTCCGCGACTCGCGGTTCTCCCCGGTAGTGGCCGAGGAGCTCGAGCAGATCGAGGTGGAAGTGAGCGTGCTCTCGGTGCCAAGTCCCCTCGGGTTCACCACACCCGAGGAGCTGCTCACCAAGCTGCGGCCGCATGTCGATGGGGTGGTTCTCGACCTCGGAGGACGGCGGGCCACCTTCCTCCCTCAGGTCTGGGAACAGCTGCCCGAGCCGAGCTCCTTCTTGCGTCGATTGTCGGAGAAGGCAGGGCTCTCGCCGGAGGCCCTCCGCGCCCCGGAGCTGCAGATTTCCGTGTACCAGGTCGAGGCCTTCCACGAGTCCGAGCTCGGGCGCGTGCCGCGCAGGTGAGATGGGACGCTTCTGGTTGGTGGTCGTCCAGGGGATCTCCCACGTCACCACTCAGCTTGTGCTGCTCGGAGTGGTGCTCGGGCGGAGTTCGGGCAACGAGTATCTGGTTGGCCTTTGGTTTGCCGTGTGGCTCTCGGCGATGGCAATCGGATTCGTACTCGGCAGGCCTGCCGCGACCAGCGAGCAAGCCCAGGCGCGCCTGTTCGTTCTCCTCCTCGCGCTGGCGGTGCTCTCCCCAACTCTGCTGATTGTGCTCCGCGGCGTGCTCGGATGGGCTCTTCCCCTGGGGGTTACGCTGAACTTCATTCATGTGGTGCTCCTCACTCTGCTCGCGGTAGGCCCTTTTGCGGTGCTCGCTGGGATGACGCTGAACACTTCCCTCGCTCTTTGCCCCGAGCCACCGTGGGTGCGACGGGTGATGGTAGGAGATGGCTTGGGAGACGCGCTGGGCGGCCTCTTCGCGATGCTCTGGCTGTTTTTGGGTTTTCAGCCCTTCGCGCTGCTGGTGCTGGTGGGAGCGCTGGTCGCGGGGCACGCGGTTGGCTTCTTTTCCCGAGGAGTGAAGCGGTGGGTGGGGTTGGGAGTGGTGGCGAGTTTGGCATTCTGTCTCGTGGCCTCGCCGCTCGCGCGGCAGAGCCTCGGCTGGCTGGTGGCGGGGCAGCGGGTGCTCGAGCATCGAGCCAGCCTGAGCGGCGAGTTCTTGCTGACCGAGGCTGGTGGGCTGCGCCTGCTCTGGCAGGATGGGAGGATCGTAGCGGGCACGACCACCCGCGAATCCGCGGAAGAGTTCGTGCATTTCTCGCTCGCTCAACCGCGCGTGGTCAGCCGGGTACTCCTCGTCGGGTTGCCCGATCGGGAACTGCTCGAAGAGCTGCTGCGCTACCCGCTTCTTGCCATCGATTGCATCGAGCCGGAGCAGGCCAAGATCGCACTTTGGCGTCGCGAACCAACCTGGCCGAACGAGCCGCGGGTGCGAGTCATACAGGACGATCTGGGACGCTATGCGAGAAGCTCGCGGCAGCGTTACGACCTGATTTTCCTCGATCAGCCCCCGCCCAATACCCTGGTGGCGGCGAGCCGTTATCGCCCCGAGTATCTGAGGCACGCCAAGCGTTTGCTCGGGCCGTCGGGGATTTTGAGCTTTCGGCTCGGTGACTACCAGAACCTGATGTCCGAGGAGTTGGCCCAGCTCCTCGGCGGGATCCGAGGAGAGCTGCGGCACGTCTTCGGGCAAGTCCTCATCCTACCCACCGCACCGGTCGTCTACCTGGTCTCGGATGGTCCCCTCGAACTCACGGGGCGTGTTCAGTTTCCTCCGCGCCACGGTCAAGCTCGCTGGCTCAGCGAGGGGACGCTCCGCGATCTTCTGGCCCCTGAACGTCTGGCGGAACTCGCGAGTGTCGAGTCGCCTGCGCCAAGCGGTGACCGTGGCGCGTCGCTGGTCGCGCGGACGCTCGAGCTCGATCGGGCGCGACTCCGAGGAGCACTGTCCCCACCGCTGCTCGTCCTCGCCACCTTGGCTCTGTTGGTCTTCTTCGTGCGTGGCCGTCGCCCCTTGGTGGTGGGGATGCTTGGGTTCGTCACCATGGGCTTTCAGCTTCTGCTCCTGCTCCAAATCCAAGGGGTGGCGAACGCCGTGTTGGGTCCCGTGCTCGCCATCGTGCCGGGGTTCCTGCTTGGCTCTTGTCTCGGCGGGGAGCTCCAGATCCGTTTTCGGGGCTGGCTCAGACCGCGGAGTGCGCTGTTCGCGCTGGCGTCGACGGGCCTTTTGGTCGCGCTCGCCGGAGGATGGATGGCAGAGCTCTCGCTCCCCTGGCTCACGGTCCTCGGATTCGGTGTGGCCTTGGTGCAGGGGATCTTGGGCGGACTTGGCTTCTCGGGCCTCCTGCTCCGTCTCCCGGAGCTCTCTCCGGGAAGACTCTTCGGTGCGGATCTGGCCGGCGCTGCCGTGGGAGCGCTCACCACCAGCACCGTGCTCCTCCCGCTGTTGGGGCTCGGGTGCACCTTCGTGCTCCTCGTTGGTACGACCCTCATCGCGGGCCTTGTGACCCGCAGGAATTGGGCGTAGAGCCCGGGCAGCTGTGATACCGCGCCCCATCGTCCCGCCCGCTCCGAACCGCGCCGAAGGGCGCTTCGGGCGGCGTGCCTTCCTCGGTGGGGGCGCGGCGCTCCTGTCAGGGGTGGCGGTCGGAAGCTACGTCCTGATGTCTCGCTCCCCACCCCAAGCACGAGCGATCTTCCGCGGCGAGGCTCCGTCGGAGGCCGTCTTCGCGAGCTTTTCGGCCCGCGGTTGGACTCGGGAGGCGCTCTACCAGAAGAGCTTCGGTCGCGCCGTGCAGTGTCAGCTGTGTCCCAACCTGTGCCTCCTCGAGCCCAGCGATCGCGGGCACTGCCGCAATCGCGTCAATCGCGCGGGACGGCTCTACACGCTCTCCTACGGAAACGCCGCCGCCTTCCATCTCGATCCGATCGAGAAGAAACCACTTTTCCATTTCCTGCCGCAAACACACGCTTTCTCTTTGGGGTTTCCGGGTTGTAACTTCCGGTGCAAAAACTGCCAGAATTGGGAGCTCTCGCAGCGCTCTCCGGAGCAGCTGAAGAAGACCGATGGTGCGGCGCTGAGTCTGGATGTCCAGCGTTTCAATCGCCGTCTGCGCGGGGATGCGGCCCGAGCCACGCTGCTTCCTGAGGATGTCTGTGAACTCGCGCTCGGAGTCGGTGCGCGCTCCATCGCCTACACCTATTCAGAGCCGGTGACCAGCTACGAGTATGTGCTGGATACCGCGCGTGTAGCGCGGAAAAATGGCCTAAAGAACCTCTTGGTGTCGAACGGGTTCATCAACCAGGCGCCACTCCTCGAGTTGCTCCAGGTGTGTGACGCCGCCAACATCAACCTGAAGGCGATCACCGACGACCTTTACCAGAGCTTGAATGGGGGTGCGCTCGGACCCGTGCTCGCCACCCTCCGCACCATCAAAGAGCAGGGAGTGTGGTTGGAGGTCACTCACCTCATCGTTCCCGGGTACACTGACCAGCCCGAGCACTGGAAGCGTCTTGCTGGTTGGGTCGTGGCCGAGCTCGGGGAGAACGTTCCCCTCCATGTGTCGCGATTCGTCCCCAAGTATCAGCTCGAACATTTGCCGCCGACCCCGCGAAGTGCGTTGGTGGAGGCCGCGCGCATAGCGCGAGCCGAGGGGCTCCAGCACGTGTACCTCGGCAATGCCGCGGAGGTGGAGGGAGCCACTGACACGCGCTGCCCGAAGTGCGGCAAGGTGGTGGTCGAGCGCCGTGGTCATGAGGCAACGCGACTCGAACTCTCCGGCAGCCGTTGCACCTGCGGAGCGCAGATTGCTGGTGTGTGGTCGGCGTGAGCTGTGGATTCTCCCCGGCATTGCCCGGCCCGGCCAATTAGACAAGGCCGCGCCGTCGTGTCCCACTGCACGAAAACACCGTGACCGAAACGGAACGCCGTCACCGTTGAGGTCGTCAAAGGCTTCGGGTACGATCTTTCCCCGCTCGCGTCGGGCCGGTAGCCCAGAATTCGCGGAGCTCGCCAGTCGAAGAACCAGCCATCTGATGCAGAAACGTCGCGAGTCGAGTGTCGACGCGAGCCACGCGGGCCCGAGCTGCCTTCGCGGGAGGCCGTCGCCGTGGTGCATGATCACAGTCGTGTTCGCGGTGTGGTCGGAGGTAGCCCATGGGCAAGGCGTTACGGGGGATGCGGCGACGACCGAACCCTCGGTGCAGCTCTCGCTCCTCGAGGAGTACCGACTGCGGAAGAGTTCGCAGGAGCTCACCGCGCCGACGGCACTCGGTGAGCCGGCCTGGCAGGGAGAAACCACCGATCAGGATCTGTTCCTCTCTGCTGACGGCTCCGCCTCAGCCTACGGCGACCACCTCCAGCTGGTGGCCTCCGGAGCGCTCTATTACGACCTCGATGGCACCGAGCCGGAAGGTGCGCCGAGTCTCTTCGCGCGTCAGACCGACTCCGCGCAGCCACTGATCGTACCCTACGCTCTGTCCGCGGAGTGGCGGGCCACGGTGCTCGATCACCTGCGCCTCGGGCGGCAGAGCTCGGAGCACGGGCTCCCGCTGGTGTTCGACGGCGGCTCGCTCGGTCTTCGCCCTGCTGGGCGTGATTGGCTCATTTTCGGCTTCGGCGGGAGGACGGTCCACTTCTTCGAGACCGAGCCCGAGCTGTTCGAGAGCTGGGTCATATCCCTCGGATCTGCGCTGCGCCTGCATCCGACGCTGAAGCTCGAGGTCGACGGACGCCTGATCCGCGATCGGGTAGAAGACACGACTACGCTCGAGCCCGTGCTGGTGACCAACCGCAGCTACGGTGCGCGGGTCGTCTATCGCGATGCAGCCATCTCCGCCAGCGTCGCCGGACGAGGTATCGACGAGCGCCCCTCACACGGCACGGCCAGCTTCGGAGCCGAGCTGCCCCACATCGATCTTGCCCTGAGCGCGCGGCTCATGGCGCAGTTCGTGACCCTGAGGGAGATCGCCGAAAGCGAAAACCCGCAGTACTCGATGCTCGGGGAGAGCTTGCCGTACGCGCGGTTTGCGTTCTCGGCCGAGAAGGGCCTCTCCCTCGGGGAACTCACGCGGCTCTCCGTGTCTTTGGGTTGGCGTGCTCGCCAGTTGTTTTCGGGGCAGCCGCGGCGCTTCAACCGCAACACGGGCTCGTTTGCGGCCGAGGCACGCCTGACCGATCTTGCGGTGTCCCACCTGTTCCTCGGGGGCACCGCCGAAATCTGGTATGTCCCCGGCTCCAACTTCGGCGAGCGCGAGCTGACCTGGGGCGGGATGACCGGCTACGATGGGACTCGGGTGAAGACCGAGCTTGGCACCTATTATCAACAGTACCGCATCCGCTACTATCGAGTGGCCGAGGAGCTCATCGATACGCGGAGTATTTATGCCGCTGTTGGCGTCGAGGTGCTGCCGTGGCTCGAGCTTCGGGGGCGCTACGAGTTTGATATCCTGGATCGCTACCTCCAGACCGTGACCTTGTCACTTGGGCAGGAGCTATGAGAAGGCTGCCCTCGTTGAACCTCCGGTGCGCCTGGCAACGCTCGTGGCCACACCTTGAGCCAGGCCTGACGCGGCGTTGGGTGGTGCTCTTCGTGATGGCGGCCTCGACGGCGTGCACCCGGGAGCCGCTCTCTGACGGCCTCCCGGAGCGGATGGATTGTTCGAGTTGCCACGGCAGCGCCGCGAACGCGGCGCCTCCCCGTGGGTTGCACGGTGAAACATCGACCAAGGCTCTCGGCGTGGGCGCGCACCAGCGGCACATGGTGGCCGGTGTCCTCGCCGATCCCGTGGCCTGCGCGGAGTGTCATCCTTTGCCCCAGAATCTGCTCAGTCATCCGAGCTTCGAGCCCCGGCCCGCGCTGGTCTCGTTCGGGGCAACGGCCACTTCGGGGGGGGCCCTGCCCACCTTCTCGCGTGAGACGGCCGAGTGCACGAACACCTATTGCCACGGTGCAACCCTGTCCGGCGCCGCCGAGCGCCGAGCGCCGGTGTGGACCCAGGTCGACGGTAGCTTCGCGAGCTGCACCGCGTGCCATGGAAATCCCCCGGCCGCACCCCACCCCGCCAATTCTGCCTGCGAGCTTTGCCATGGGGAGGTGGTGGCGGCTGGCGGGGTGATCGTGAACCCCGCTCGGCACATCGATGGCGTGATCGACGCGCTCGGCGGCGGACCCGACAGCCCGCATCCTCCCGGCTATGTCGATCCGGCAGCTCACGGCCGTGACTTCAATCGTGGCGCGCCGAACTGCAAGCTCTGTCACGGCGCGGACTTGACCGGGGGCCAGAACGCCGCTCTCGGCTGCGACCCCTGCCACCAGCCGGGATGGCGCACCAACTGCGTCTACTGTCACGGCGGTACTCTGGAAGCGAGCGGTGCGCCGCCGACCGATCTGCTCGGCGGAACCGCCACCACCAGCCTTTCTGTCGGCGCGCACACGGCTCACGTGACGGGCACCGATCATCTTGCTGTGCCTTGCAGTGCTTGCCATCCCAACGTGACCGATGTGCTTTCAGAAGGCCACACGCTCGACGCGACGCCGGGGCGCGCCGAGGTGAGCTTCTCGGGGGCGCCCCGGGGCACGGGCAGCTATGGGCCGCCTGGGTGCAGTGACATCTATTGTCACGGAAATGGCGTCACGAATGGCAGCGTTGCGTCATTCGTGCCCGGAGCACCTCTCGCTTGCGTGAGCTGTCATCCCGCGGCGACCCAGAGCGCCAGCCATGCCCTCCACACGGCCTTCCCCTGCAACATGTGCCATGCGAGCGTGGTCAGCGACGCCGCCACCGTGGTCGCTCCCTTGCTCCACGTGAACGGCAGCGTCGAGGTGTCGATGAATCAGGGTACCTTCGATGCTTCGGCGCGCACCTGCACCGGCACCATCTGTCACGGTGCGGAGGTGCTCACGTGGTGACCGGGTTTCGCCCCACCAAGCTCGGTGAGCCGCTCGGCTCGCTCAACGAGCCCGGGTTGCAGCAGCGGCTCTCTCGGCTGTTCGGGGAAGGGCTCATTGGTCCCTGGCCCGAGCTCGGGGCGCGGCTCAGTGAGCCGCACCGGCCACGGGGAACACGATTGTGGAAGAAACCGCTCCTCGTGCTGCTTGGTCTGGCTGCGGGCATATCTTTGGTGGTCACCTTCACGACTCCCGGACTCGAGCAGAAGACAGCCCAGGATACCGGGCGCTACGCCGAGGAGCTCGCCACTTTTCTCACCGATGGGGAGCTCGAGCGCGCCGCCAGATACCTGCAGGTGATAGAGGCCCGGCCGCTCGATGCTCCGCGGCACGCTCCGCTCCTGCTTTCCGCTCAGGCAGCCTTGTTTCGCTACGCGGATGCCGATCCAACCCGGCTCGAGCAAATCGCGCGCTTGACACGAGAGCAGCCCGCCCATCCCAAATCTCGGCTCGCTTGGCTCACCCTGGCCTCGCGCGAGGAGCGTGCGCTCGCCACGGCCGAGCTCGAGCGTCTGGTCGAGCAGCTCCCTCGAGATCCCGAGGCCGTGTATCTGCTCGCCACGGCCCACGCCTTCCGAGGCGAGCATGAGCTGGCCGCTCGAGCCTTCCGGCGCTCTGCAGCGCTCGGCCCAGGATGGCTCGCCCATCGCTTCGAGGAGGCCGAGTACCATGAGAGCCGCGGGCAGATCGAGCTGGTGGAGGAGACGGTGCGGGACATGCTACGGACCGCGCCGACATCCCCCTTCACGCGCCTTGCCGTCGCCTGCTTCGGCAGACCCGCCGCAGAGCCCGCAAAAGATCCCCAGCCTTCGCCGAGCCTCTCCGTGTCCGGGGAGTCACCGGCGGTCGTCCGCGCGCGCGAGGCCGAGCGAAGCGCGGTAACAGCCGAGCGGGGTGGTGAGCGTGCGCGCGCGAATGAGGCGCTGGCTCGGGCGGTGCGAGCGGTCGGAGGACAGCGCGCTTTCCTTCTCGACTCCTTCGATCGCCTGCTCGAGAGGGGAGCTCGGCGTCTCGCGCAGGAACTGACCGAGCAGAGCTCGTGGCCGGCTTCTGACCCCCTCGGGGTGCGCCGGGTAGCGCAGCTTCGCGCGAGCCTTGAGGCGCCTTCGTCCTCTGCCGTTGGCGCGCAGGCCACGGAGAAGAAAGTGAGGCGCGACCGATGAATCGCGTCGTCGTTCGCTGGTTTCTGGCGGCGTGCCTGTTGGCCGCGGTCATGCTGCTTCCATCGCGTCTCCGCGCCGACGATTTCCTGCGGGTTTCTCCCGGTCCGCTCAACCAGAGCCACGCCAGTCTCGACGACTCCTCGGGATGTGCGAGTTGTCACGTTTCGGGGAAGGGTGTGACCAATCAGCGGTGCCTCGGCTGCCACAGCAACCTCCTGCAAAAAGGAGGATTGCACCCGAGCTTCGGAAAAAAGCCGTGTATCTCCTGCCACACCGAGCACAAGGGCCGAGATTACGCCATCATCGACTGGTCCACGGTGGGTGGGCGCGACACCTTCAACCACGATCGGGTAGGCTTCTCTCTCAAGAATGACCACGCCCAGGTCGCGTGCGGCAAGTGCCACGTGCGGCGTCTCGCGTCAGGTCGCCTGAGCTACCTCGGACTTTCCACGGACTGCCAGAGCTGTCACGGCGGGATCCACCAACTGTCACGCCCCGAGCTCGCCCAGAAGTGCGAGCAATGTCACCCACCGGGCAAGACCGCGAAGGGGATGCGGCTCTCGGCGTGGCTCGGTCCGCACGCGCGGTACTCTGGTACCGTGCTCTCGGGCAAGCACGAGGCGCTCGCCTGCACCCGCTGCCACCCGAAGGGGGCGATGCCCGGTCGCTCGCCACCGCGCTCCTGTGTGTCCTGCCATACCCCGAATCACCCGACCACGGCGCGGGTCGCGGACTGCGCGAGCTGCCATCCCCAGAGCGGGGATTTTGCCTCGGCACGTGTCGATCACAAAAAGTACGGTTTTCCCCTGGTCGGGAAGCATCAGACGGCGAGTTGTGGGAGCTGTCATCCGAAGGGGCGCGGCGGGGGCCGAGTGCGAGGCTGCGCGGATTGTCACCGTCCGGCGCATCCGGTGGTCAAGGCCACCGCCAACTGCACCGCGTGCCACGTCTCTGGGGGCACCTGGAAGAGTACCAGGCCCTTCGATCACTCGCCCTTCGGTTTGCCGCTCCTCGGTTCCCACAAGGTGCTCTCCTGTGAGCTGTGCCACAACACCAAGAATCGAAAGCTCGATTACCGAGAGGGGTCCTGCGCCAGCTGTCACACCCACAGAAACGCGCACGACCGCCAGTTCGACGACAAGCCCTGCGCGAGTTGTCACGACGAGGGAGGTCAGCGCAAGACCGACTTCGATCATCAAAAAGAAGGGCGCTTTCCGCTCACCGGGGCGCATGCCGAGCCGAAGCTGATGCGCGATTGCCAGCGCTGTCACCCGAAGAACATCTACCGGACCGGGAAGCTCTCGTGCGCGGACTGCCATGAGGATCCGCACCAGGGCACGGCCGGAAAGGACTGCGCGCGCTGTCACTCACCCCTCGCCCCCTTCGACGTGCCGGTGAGAAAGGGTTTCAAGCATGAGAAGTTTCCGCTCGAGGGGCGCCACGCTGAGGCGAACTGCGCGGCGTGTCACGTGGACAGCAACTACAAGCTCGGGCCAAAGAGCTGCGTAGATTGTCACCAGAAAGACGACGTGCACAAGGGTCGTCTCGGACGGGATTGTGGGCGGTGCCACACGCCTGGGCCTGGTGCCCCGAAGTTCGATCACCAACGCATGACGCGGTTCGGCCTGACCGGCGCCCATCGACGAACGACCTGCGCCTCCTGCCACTCGGGGGCGAGCGCCCCGCGCACGGTGGCCGCGTGGAAGCCCGTGAGAACGGCCCGCGTCGACCGGAGCTTTTCAGTTGTGGGCTCGAGCTGTGAGGCCTGCCACACCGATCCGCACCGCGGGAGCCTGGGGCGGGACTGCGCGCGCTGCCACAGTACCGAGCGGTTCTCGAAGATCTCGCGGAGCGGAGCCCGGCGTACTCGACCTCTCGATCACGCGGCCGGCTGGGCGCGTTTTCATGGAACGCGCGCGGACGATGAGCGAACCGCGGACAGTCTGTCTTGCGCGAGCTGTCACGGAAAGCCGGCGTGTCAGGCTTGCCACCGGACGCGAAAGCCGCGGAGCCACACCGCGCTCTTCGCGAGCAAGACCCACGGTCGCGAGGCGAGCTTCGACCCGTCCTCATGCCGAACCTGCCATCAACAAGCCTCCTGCACCGCCTGTCACCGCCGCACGGCGCCGATGAATCATCGGGGGTCCTGGCCCACACGGCACGGCTTCGCCGCCGGCGGCTTCGGTGACACGAACTGCATGGTATGCCACCGTCGTGCTGATTGCGCGGCATGCCACCGGGCACAGTAGCCATGGCAGCTTCTCCTCGTGTCACTCCTTCGATGCTCGCCGCCCTCCCCGGGTTCGACAGGCTCGAGCAATGCGTCCTCGACGCGCTGCTCGCCTCGGCGCAAGTGAGGAAGCTAGAGCCCAACGAGCGGCTTCTGGAACGGGCGGAGTGCGAGGTTTACCAGGTGATGGTGGAGGGAACGCTCGGGCTGTGTCTGGTGCGCCCTGGAGCCGATGACAGCCGGGAGTATCTCGGGTATTTCCGGGCGGGGGAGGTGCTCTCGGCAGGGGGGCTCACGGACACTCGGAGCCAAGGTGGCCAGATGCTCCAGCGTGTTGCGCTGTCCCGCAGCGTGTTGCTCGAGCTCGACGCTGCCAAACTCACGCCGCTGTTCTCTGCGCACCCGGCACTCCACCGCCTGTTCACCGAATCGCTTCACGGCTCGCGGCGTCGGTTCCTCGCCGAACTCACCCCCGAGCGCCGTATCGTGCAGGATTTTGCGCTCCGACACGGCTTCGTAACCAGCTCTCGGATCCGGGTGGGCAACCTCGATCGGTGCCTGGACTGCAACAAGTGTCGTGATGCCTGCGCCGCGCGCTTCGGCGTGGCGCGCATGGCCCGCGGTGGCCCGAGCCTCGGCTGCCTCACCTTCCCCGTAGCTTGCCAGACCTGCGTCGACCAGCCTTGCCTCCTGGCCTGCAGCTTCGGCGGGTTGGTAAAAGACGAGGTCACCCGTGACGTGCGGATCTCGGAACGGTGCGCGGGGTGCGGAGCCTGTGTCGTGGCCTGTCCCTACGGGGCGATCACGTTGGTCGAGACCCCGTACACGGCGGCGGATTTCCCGGAGTCCGTCCCGCGGAGCGATCCGTCCGGGATGACCAACATCCCGAACCTGTACGTGGCGGGCGACGTTTCTGGCTCGGCGCTGATCCGTCTGGCCATCAACGACGCCGTGCGAGCGGTCGACGCGCTCCGGCTCGAGCCTCGGGCCCCGACTTCGAACCTCATCGACGTGGCCGTGATCGGGGCCGGTCCCGCCGGTTTGGCGGCAGCGCTCCGTTGTCGCGAGTACGGCTATTCGTGCACGGTGCTCGAGAAGGACCAGCTCGCCTCCACCATCCTAGATTATCCGAAGGGCAAGCACGTGATGGCTGAACCGCATCATGTGCCCCTGCTGGGCTCGCTCTGGTTCGAGGACACGACCAAGGAAGAACTCCTCGCTCGCTGGCAAGAGCTGCGCGAACAGGGCGTGCTCGAAGTTTGCGAGCACGCGGAGGTGCAGCGGGTGGTCTCGACCAGCTCTGGGTTCATCCTCGATTACGGCTCAGGTGAGCTCGCGGCGCGGGCGGTGGTGGTGTGCATCGGCAAGCGCGGCTCCCCGCGTGCCCTCGGGGTCCCGGGCGAGGATCCGGCGCGGGTCCGCACCAGCCTGCGCGATCCGGATGAGTGGCAGGGAAAGCATGCGCTGGTGGTCGGAGGCGGTGACTCCGCGCTCGAGGCCGCGCTGGCCCTTTCCGAGGTGCCCGGGTGCCAGGTGACCCTGAGCTATCGCCGTGACTCCTTCACCCGCGCCAAGTCGAAGAATCGCCGCGAGCTCGGGTTGGCCGAGGAAGAGGGGCGAGTTCGGATCGAGTTGAAGTCGACGGTGCTCGCCCTCGAGCCGGGAGCCGTGCGCCTAGGCACCGACCGTGGGGAACTCAGGCTCAGAAACGACGTGGTGTTCGCGCTCTTGGGCGCCGAGCCCCCGAGTGAGTTTTTGCGTCAACTCGGGATCGAGGTGCTCGAGCCCGGCACCCCGGAGATGGCGACCTACGCGAAGAGCCGGGGCCTGCGTACGCGCGCCGTGAAATGCGACAAATGCGAGGGTTACGAGGATCGGGCGTGCCTTTCGGCTTGTCCGACCCGGGCGCTGTTCGAAGTGAGCCCAGAGGAGCTGTTCGGTGAGCCTGATCCGACGAGCGCGGCGCGCTTCTCGGCGGCGCCCGTGCTCGGCACGCTCCCGTCCGGTGCTCACTTCGCGTCGGTCAAGATGAGCCGTGCCTATCTGGCCTTCTCGGTGGCGCTGGTGGTCGCGCTCATCGGCACCGGGCTCGAGGCCTTCCTCCGCGCGACCCAGCCTTCGGCGAGCCTCTCGGCGGCGGTGCTGACCGCCCTCGGGAGTACGGAGAAAGTGGGGTACACTTCCGGGCGGGGCTTCGGACACTGGCTCGGGTACCTGGGAGCCAGCGCCATGTTGGCCAGCGTGCTCTACTCGCTCCGCACGCGCGTCAGGCGCTGTGCCAACTGGGGGCCGCCGTCGGTGTGGCTGTCCGCCCACATCTGGCTCGGCTTGGTGGGTGGGACTCTTGCCACCTACCACACGGCGTTCAAGCTCGACCGTTGGGCGGGGATCGCCGCCGTCTTGATCTGGATCGTGGTGGCGACGGGCTTTGTGGGTCGCTTCGTGTACGGACGCACCTTCGCTGCGCGGAACCTGATCGAGTTCGAGCGCAAGGCTCGTTCGAGCTTCCTCACCTCGGTCCAGGCTGGCGTCTTCGCCCTCGGGCACGGCCTGCTCCGCCATTGGAACATCGTCCACATCGTGCTGGCCCTCGCCATGTTCATCCTGGCGGGCTTCCACATCGTGTACGGCTTTTTGTACAAGGCCGTTTGAGGGCCACGCTCCCCCGGGTGGCTGAAGGAGGGTATCCCTCGTGATGCTGTGCGCCTAGGGTGCAGTGAGCAGCGTGCCACCCACGGCGTGGCAGCCCGCGGTATCACAATCCGCTGCGCGCCCCGAACTCGCCAGCTTGACCTTTTCGCCAGCGGCGTTTCTCACCCGAATGTCCGTGGCTGGCCAATTGATGGCGGACGGCGCCAGTGCCCAGTACATGCCGTTGGCCGCCGAATACACGAAGTGACTGGTGGTGCCGTCGGACACGCCGATCTCGACGCCCGCGGCCGGTGTGACGCCATCGGCCATGTACACCACGCCGCCGAAGGCGAGTTGTGGCTCATACAGCCCCGAATGACAGACCATACAGGCACCGGGATTCGTCCCGAGGTGGTAGCCGCCATCCGCCGGCACGGGAGAGGAGGGCACGTAGCTTGGGGAAGGCCAGAAGCTCGCGCTGCCCGTGGTGCCGCCGGTCGGCGCTCCACCTCCCAGCCCAGCTCCTCCACCCGCAGCCATGCCACCTCCCTCACCCACTCCTACTCCCTCCTCTTCGCCGCTGTCACTGCTGCAACCAAGGCCAAGGGACCCGGTGAGGAGCAGCGCAGAGGTGACGAGCCAGAGGTGGGAAGCAATACGGTTGGTCATGGAGGGGGCACCTTCTCGGGGTGGGTGGACTCGAGGGAGGATACCAGAGGTCATCTCCCCCCTGGGAAGGCAAATTTGCGTGATATTCCACAAGAAATGTGGGCGGTAGCCCTCGGACGGTAGGCCTCGGCCGCTACCTCGTACGAATTTGACCGGTGTGGGGCCTGCCCGAGGAAATTGGTGTCGTTACGGCGCGGGAACGACACCAGGGTGTGTCCGGGCGCCGGCCGTCAGGGCTCCGAGGGGGGTGGAGTGACGGCGGTCGCTTCGGTTGGCACGACCGATCCGGCGGGAGCTTGGGGTGCGGAGTCGGCGGTCGCGGCGGCGCTCACCGGCTCGACGGCGAGGGGTTGGAATCCGGCTCGCTCCTCGACCTGGATGCGACTGAGGAAGCTCACGAAGGCAGGCTTGTCGGTCTCGAAATCCTCGGGGAGATTCGCGTAGCCTGCGATCATGAGGACGGGAAACGTCGCCGAGGTGCGCTTGGACGTGTGTTCGAAGGGTGGACGCACCATCACCACCTGAACCCGGCGCTTGCGTGCGTTGGGAGAAACGGCGATCTCATCCACATTGGCAACGTCGAAGGTGGCCATATACGCGTCTAGCTCCGCAGATGCTCGAGCGGTTCCACGCTCGAGCATCTGCGGAGCGAAGCGCCGCTCTTCCACCACCACGCCCGCCCCCAGCTTCACGGCCTCGTATCCTGCGCCCGCCACGGCATCCACATAGCGCTGCACGAGAACGCGGAGATCCTTGTCCCGCAGCTCCGCGCTGACCGGAAAAGCCCTCAGCCAGATTGAGGCATCGTGGGATTTGTGCTTGTAACGAAGATCGTAAAGAAGGGTCTTCTCCTTGAGATCCATCTGCCCGTCGCCATTGACGTCAAGCTCGTAGGTGATCGTATACTCATCGACCTGCTTCGGCTCGAGGGCGTTGTTACGGGGATAGAAGTTGTCGATCAGCCAGTCCGGCCCAAGCAACTCGCTGCCGTCGTTTACCACGCGGTAGCCGTACTGGGTGTTCAAGTAGCCGTGCTGATCGAACTCGCCGGTTCGAGTACCAAGACAGCCGACGGAGAGCAGGGCCAGCAGAGGAAGGACCAGGGCGGAACGACGAACAACAGCAGGCATGCGAAGACTCCTCAACCGCGAGCACATTGATGATACTCAACCATCGTTCGAGCCCGGCCAGAGAAATGGGTAGAAGTAGAGGGAATCCCGAATATTCGACTCCGGTCGGCCGTGGCGAACTCCACTTTGGTCTTCAGGGAACCAAGACCGGCGCACAGTTCACGCCGGTGGTTCTCGGAGTAGGATCCACGTCGACCGAGCCCGGTGTCGGAGGTGCCTCTGGGAGTGGTGGCGCCAACGCTCTGGGTGGAGGCTCGGGCGAGGCGGGTGGAGGCTCGGGCGAGGCGGGTGGAGGCTCGGGCGAGGCGGGTGGAGCCTCCGTCGGTGGACAAGAGCAGGGAGGGGAAGCTGGCTCGGAAGGGGGCTCCGGCTCGCTTGACCGTGACATGGTTTGGATCTCGGTCCCGGATCAGGTTTGGGTCGACGAGGTGGTTCTGGGAGCCAACGACCACATCGAGCTCGGCGATAACGCCGAGGCTCCTCCGGAACCCTTGGCGAATGCGGTGCTCTCCAGCGCCGGTCCCAGCACCACGGAGCTGAAGGCGGGGGCCTGGGTCGGTGATCTGTTTGCAGCTGGCACGGTAAGTGTAAGGAACGAGGCTACTGTGGCCGGAAGCCTGGTAGCTCCTGTTCTCGATTCCTCGAATGGAATCGTTCCCGTGTGGGAAGAGACCACCCCCTCCTTCCGAACACTGAAACACCGTGTGAGTGTCCCGTCGACGCTGCCTGCAACCTCACTTTCCATCGAGTCGACCACCGCCCTCCCACCGGGAGAATACGGTGATGTGAGCGTGAAGGCGGGCGGGAGCCTATTTGTGGACCCGGGACGGTACTTTTTCCGCTCCCTCACCATGGAGCCACAGTCTTGGCTGGCCGCCAGCGGTACGAGCGGAATTAGCCAAGTGTATGTTACCGAACAGTTCACCTTCCGCGGGTGGCAGGCAGACTCCTTCTGGTCGAACTTGTCGATCGGTCAGCGGCTGAAGGTGACTGTGCTCGGTGAGCAACAGGTGTTGCTCGACGCCGCGTTCCGAGGGGCAGTGATCGCGCCGCGCGCTCGCCTCACCCTCGACAACCAGGGGATCCATCGTGGGCAGTTCTTCGCGAAGGTCATCGAGCTCAAAAGTGGTGCCAAGGTCGAGAAGGACGTGTTTCCTGAGGGCCTTGCTGATCCGGACGAGGGAGACTGCCCCTGGGACTCTGCGAGTGGGATCAGCTGCTCCGCCGACGTCAAGGTGTTCGCGCACGACACATCGAAGCTCGAGGCAAGTCAGGGGCAGTACCTCTTCCAAGTTCGGCGGTCGAGTTGCGCATACTCCAAAGAGGCCTGCACGCTGCTCCCCTACGCCAAGCTGAAGATCCCCGAAGGTTCCGATAGCAACGAGTGGAAGTCCGACGCTCGAGTCTTCCGATCCCCGGAGATCTGGTACGCATTCACCATCGAACAGCCGGACACCGCCCAGTGGGAACAGCTCCTGGAGTTCTTCGTGCGTGAGCGAACCAGCCAGAGCAACATTCAGGAAGTTGCTGTATTCGCAGAGGATGGAGTTACCCGATACCCCGACTTCCTATTCTCGAAAGAGTCCGTCACCCTCGGGACTGACAACTGGACGGTTTGGAGGTTCGATGGCTACCCGCCTCTCAGCGTTGCCGGTCAGATCGCCCAGGCGGGACCGGAAGGGCAGCGGCTGCTGGTGCGGGTGCTGCTGAAGCCTGGCTCGATAGCCACAGAACTCGCGGCCGGCTGGACCACGAGTCTGCTCTGGTTGTATGGGGCAGGGGAGGGCGGCGAGCCCTGCTACCTCAAGGTGGAAGACACCCAAGAGGTTGGCTGTGACGAGCCATGGATCCATCTCGAGGCGTGTCACTATGCGTCTTCCGGGGAGAAGAGCTGTCAGGGTTTCCCGACTCTGTCGAAGGAGGCCAAGGAGGGCATCGAATTCGACAGCTGCTTCGACGAGAACGAGAGCCACGAGTGGACGGAGAGGTTCTTCCCGGGGCTGGCGGCGCGTGGGGTCACTCATCCCAACGGCGTGTCGTTCGAGACCATCCCTGCGCTCGGTTTCACGGGAGAGCTCTCGTTCTGGGTGGTCGAGGACGACCGCGAGTACGACGAGCACAAGCACTACACGTACAACAAGTACGACGTGGATCCGTTTCCGCTGGCCACCACCTTCCGGTCGAAAGGCAAGAAGCTGATCTGGGACAACACCGTGGATGACGGGGTCTACAAGCTCGGTAAGTGCAACATGAGCCGCTACCTGCACCGCGCTCACTGCAACGAAGGCAGTGACTGCCGCTCCGAGTTCGTCTGTCGAGGAGGCACATGCATTCAACCGTAGCTCTTTGGGCAAAGCTCCGACATGCAAGCCTCGCAGTGGTCGTGGTGGCAGAGAGCGCCTGCAGTGGGGTGTGGTTACCAGACGACAATGACCACACGCCGTCGAATACTGAGGCGGATCCCATCACCGAGATCTACAACTATCGGATCACCGATCCCTCGGGGGGCTTCGTGTACGCGGAGGGCTGCGCGGCGGTGAGCAACGCGCTGTGCCTGGCGTGCCAGGTGGCGGTGCCGCTCCCGCTCGATACGGAGTATCGCTACGATCTGGAGAAGCTTGGACTTGTCCGCGACGAGGTCACGTCTCTCGAGCAGGTGGAGGAGTTCTGTGGTCGCGAACGGGACGAGCCAGATGGGTGGTTCTACGAAGATCCGCGCTGCTGGGGCGGGGCGTGGTCGCTCGATGACCACGAGCTCCTCTCCGCGGAAGTGCTGGCAGCCGACGGCAGCCCGGTTCCGCTGCCCGAGCAATACAAGTCCACCGTCGAAACCAGCCCCGGAGACTTCCAACGCTTCCGGTTGATATCCCACTACCCCTCGGCCGTGGTCCTGAAGGGCGGGGAGGGGGTGTGTTACAACGGTAGTCCGACGGACTTGGTTCTCAGTTTGGTTCACGTGCTTCCGGTGGAATAGCGAGTGCCACAGAGGGCAATCATGAAGACAATGAACATTTGTTGGGCGGGGCTGGGGATCTTGGTTTGTGGCGCGGGAGGCGCCAGCGCGGCGACACACCCGCGAGGGCTGGACATGCGCGTCGGAGCGCCACCAGAGCACCATGGTCTTGGGGCGCCTGGTACGGCGACCACCTCGTGGATCGAACGCACAGTTTCGTTCGGTGCGCCTGGGCGGATCCGGGCGCGCGGCTTCGTCGATTCGGAGCCAGGAGGCGACTTCCTAGAGCTGGTGGTCGACGGCGAGACGAAGGCCAAGATGGCGGGACCGCATCGTGTGGGGCAGCTCATCGCCGATGTTGAGGCGGGGCCGCACGTGATCCGTTTTCAGTACGAAAAGAATGGCAGCGTGGATTCGGGCTTGGATACCGCCTGGGTCGATGACGTAGAGCTGCTGGAGAACGGTGTGGTGTTCGAGGCGCACACGTTCAGCGAGGCCACCCCGGCAGAGATCCCCGGGTGGACTCGAGGCGGTGTCGGGGGAGGGTGGGTGGCCACGGCGGGTCCTCTCGCGCGGCAGCTGGTGAGCCCACGTCTGATGCGTGACCGGGGGGACGCTGAACCCATCAGTGCTGGAGTGTGGCGCCAGATGAGCTGGCCGGCGCCGACGGGCAACGAGCTCCGAGTCGGATACGTCGTGGATTCAGAGACAGAGCACGACGTGTTTCGGATTCTGGTCGACGGGGTGGAGGCGTTTCGTGACTCTGGGAGCTGGCACACCGGGCTCGCTCGGATCCCGGTCACCGCTGGAACGCACCACATCGAGCTCGAGTACCAGAAGAATGCCAGTGTGGACTCTGGCCGTGACGAGGTGCGCGTGCTCGCCGTGGAGGCCATCACCATGGGAATTCCCTTCCTCGAGGGAGGGTTGTCCGGCGCGGTGCTGGATGAGCCGCTGGCAGGCTGGACAGCGACTGACCCAGAGCTTTCGTGGCTCGTGAAGCCCGCCCTGGTTCCGGAACTCTATGTTCGGCAGGATGAGGTGCCGCGACAAGTGGACGGTCGGCTCGGTCGCTTGGAGTACGAAAACACGCCTAGATTGGGCCTTTTGGAGCGCACCGGAACTGTCGCGCACGAGACCGAACTCACTCTGTCGGCGCGTGTCTCGGGTGAGCTCGGTATCGGCCTCGAGCTCCCGGATGAACTTGGTGCATGGGTCGCAAACTCGGGCACGATCACCTTCTACGTGGATGCGGCCGGGCCGGAGCGCCAAGGGCGAACGGATTGCGGACCCGGGAGCACGGCACCCGGTGAGTATGTGCGCCGCCTCGAACTCGGGTGGACTGGGGAAGGTGACGCTGTCACTATCCAACAGGCCATCGGGACCTGTGACGAGGGTGCCCCCTACCAGATTGTCACGGATGCGGCCGAACTCTGGTCAATCGAGGCGGTGATGCGGCAGGTCAATCCGGACGACGTTGCCTCCGATGCGCGCTCGCTCATCATCGAACTCGAGATGATGCCGCTCCGTCCCGCCGGTGTGGCTCTGAGTGACCCTCTCGGGTTCGCGATGGTGGTGGACGCGCTGGTTCCTGAGTCGGGCATCCAAGCGGTGGCGATGCTCCCCTTCCGCGAAAACGCGGTGTTCGACCCCGCGGATGTCAGCCGTTGGGAGGAGCTTCGCTTCACCGCGCGGGAGCTGCCGTCGCGGTACGGTGTGGTCGTGGACGCGGTGCCCCGAAGCCCCGTCGACGACGATGACGATGAGGATGACGAGGGCTGAGGTGGCAGAGGCGCGAGGCTGCCCGGTTGGCGAGCACCCGGACCGACCGCATCGCGCCGGTTGCCGGGCAGTCTCGCCCGATAGTCGGGTCGAGAGGAGAACGTCTTGGATGACGGTTCCTCGGGAAAACGGCGGGTGCCGTTGCGGCGCCCAGAGGGACGCAGAGCCGAACCGTGCCTTCTGACCAGCTCATGAGGGTTGCAGGGCGACGAAGCATGCCGCGTGCCCTGCAACCGAGAGCCAGCCGGGGTTTTTAACCGGCATCAGGCCACATGGGCGTCACCGAAAGTAACACTTGTTGCCAGCGCCACAGTTCGGGGAGGTGATGGCTGCCTCGACTTCGGAGGCGGGCATGGGTGTGTAGGGGTACGGAATCGTGAACACGCTACCTCGGGTAGCGTCCAAGCCACTGGCAGAGCCGATGTTGCCGATCCCCTTCCAGCCTCTCGGGCTGTCCATGTCCGTGAACACGCTGCCTTCCACGTTGTACACGCAGTTCTCGGCGATCAGAGCCATGTCTTTGCCTACGCCGTGCACGGTTCGCGAGTCCTCGGAGTCGTGGAGGTTGTTGAGCATGTGGATGTCGCCGTAGCGTCCTCGTGGTTGCCGTGTTTCGACCATCTGGCCCCACCAGCTGTTCATGTACGTGATCTTGAGCTTGCCCTCGCTCTCTGGCTCGTCGTCGCTGCCGGCGATGAGATTGGAGAACTGGTGATCCTTGTCCCTCGTGCTGTACCAGAACTTGGACCATGAGATGGTAATGAAGTCGCCTCCGCGCGTGATGTCGCAATTGCCGTCCTGACCGTCGGAAATGTCGAGGTGATCCAGCCAAACATGGTGAGCGCCATTGCCAATGTACACCCCGTCGTCTCCGGAGCGGCACTCGTCGTAGCTGCCGCAAGGTGCACCCTTCACGGCCAGGTTGCGAATGATGATGTTCTCTTGGCCACTGATCCGCAGCGGTGCAGTGACGTTGACGCCGGGAGCCGTGCCGATGATGGTCTTGTTGGAGCCCGGCGAGAAGGCGTCGTATTGGCCCGGCTCCACGAGAATGATCTTGGCTCCATCGCCGCTCACCGCGGCCTTCAGTTCGGAGGAGTTCGTTACAGTGACCGCCTGGCTCAGATCGGTGCCGCCGCCGGTCGTGCCGCCGTCCATGCTCGCCCATCCCGGAACGGGATCGGTGATGCTGAGGTCACCGTCTTCGCCGGTGGCGCCGCCTTGGCCAACCGCACCGCCTTCACCAACCGCACCGCCTTCACCAACCGCGCCGCCTTCACCAACCGCGCCACCTTGGCCAACCGCGCCACCTTGGCCAACCGCGCCACCTTGGCCAACCGCACCGCTCTCGCCAGCGCTGCCGCTCTCGCCGGCGCTGCCGCTCTCGCCGGCGCTGCCGCTCTCGCCGGCGTTGCCCACGGCACCCCCCGAGCCGATGGCGCCCCCGGAGCCAATGGCACCCCCCGAGCCAATGGCACCCCCGGAGCCGATGGCACCCCCGGAGCCAATGGCGCCACCCGTGCCGATG
>CAYNEY010000002.1:0-81592 GCA_964396375.1 uncultured Polyangiaceae bacterium
AGACTGACCTGCGGCTGTTCTCTTCGCGAACCTCCCAGTACGTGTTCATCAGTTCGGCCTCCGCTTACCAGACTCCGCCTGGACTTCTGCCCATCACCGAATCTACGCCGCTCCACAATCCGGTTTGGCGTTATTCGCGGGATAAGATCGCCTGCGAAGAACGGCTGATCCGCGCCTACCGAGAGCAGGGGTTTCCATGCACGATCGTGCGCCCTTCCCACACCTACGATGAGCGGCTGATCCCACTGCATGGTGGGATCACCAACCTGGTGCGACTGCGCCAAGGTCGTCCGATCGTGGTCCATGGCGACGGCAGCTCGCTGTGGGTGCTGACACACCACCGTGATTTTGCGGTGGGTTTCACAGGATTGCTCGGTAACCCGCTCGCGATTGGGGAGGCCTTTCACATCACCTCTGAAGAGATCCTGACCTGGGACGGGATCACGCGATGTCTGGCCCACGCGCTCGGGAGGGAGCCGACTATCGTTCACGTTCCGTCGGACATCATTGCTCTTCACGATCGAGAGTGGGGTGACAGTCTGCTCGGCGACAAGACCCACAGCGTGCTCTTCGACAACACCAAGCTCCGCCGTCTGGTTCCCGAATTTGGACCGCGCATTCCCTTCGCCGAAGGGGCGCGAGAGATTGTCTCTTTCTACGACCGTCACCCAGAGCTCGAGGTGGCGTGTCCCAGCTTCGAGCGTACCCTCGATCTCCTGGTGTCGCGGTTCGCCCCCACCACAGGGAGCTAGGGTAGGGCGGTGTAGGCAGGTCTGGATCCAAAGGCACCCATGGATCTGCACCCCTGCCGAGTTTCATCTATGTTCCAAATGAACAGCATTGACCGAATTGGGCCCACCGGACTACGCTGGACCGAGCCCCGCATTTTTCGGGCGGATCCCCTGAGTTCGGTGATAAAGGAGCACTGGCAGTACTGATCCGATCCGCGGATCGCGCTCCCAGACGTTCTGACTGTGAGAGAGTGTGAGCACGGCAACCCAAACCATCTCCCAGCACGCCGCTGACGTAGGCCCGGGACACGTCCTCGGACGCTATGAGCTGCTCCTCCCGATCGCATCAGGGGGCATGGCGATGGTCTGGGCTGCGCGACTGAAGGGCACACGCGGCTTCCAGAAGATTGTGGCCGTGAAGACGATGCTGCCGAAGCTGAGCGAGGACGAGCAGTTCGAGCAGATGTTCCTCGACGAGGCGACGTTGGCCTCCCAGGTTCACCACCCGCACATCGTCGAGATCTTGGATCTCGGTGAGCAGGAAGGGGTGCTGTTTCTGGTCATGGAGTGGATCGACGGGGTTCCACTCAACCAATTGATGAAGGCGTCGCGCGCCAGCGGCGGAGTGCCGATTCCGGTGGCGGTTCGGATCACCATGCAAGCTTGCGCTGGTCTGCATGCGGCGCATGAACTCCGAGGTCCAGACGGCAAAGCGGTCGGGCTGGTTCACCGTGATGTTTCTCCGCAGAACATCATGGTGACGTACGACGGCGTGGCGAAGGTGGTCGATTTCGGCGTGGCGAAGGCCACGGCGATGGGGAGTGGGGCGACCGTAGCCGGACAAATCAAGGGCAAGGTCGCTTACATGGCGCCGGAGCAGGTGAAGGGAGCGGACATCGATCGAAGAGCCGACATCTTCGCGATGGGTATCGTTCTCTACGCGCTTACGACCGGCAAGCACCCCTTCCGCCGCGAGTCGGAGGCCGCAACCATGTACAACATTTGCGCGCCGCAGCCGGTCATGCCGCCGCGCAAGGTGGTGCCAGATTACCCGGTCGAACTCGAACGCATCGTTCTGCGCGCGTTGGCGAAGGACGCCGAAAAGCGTTACCAGTCCGCCAATGAGCTTCTGAAGGATCTCGACCAGCTTCCGAGTCATCAGCGCGCCAGCACGGACGACGATGTCTCGGCGTTCGTGGCGTCGCTGTTCGGGTCAAAGCGCGACGAGCGGCAAGCTGCCTTGACCGAGGCGTTGGCGCGGGCCGACGAGATCGCGCGGAACGTAGTGTCGGCATCCAGCACTGGTGGATACCCACCGGTTGTGCCACCCAACATTCAGACTCCTGTCAGCGCCGTCACCGGAATTGGCACCAATCTGGATCTCGAGTTGCCAACCGGCAGTACCGTCTCGATGCTGGGGCTCTCCACCTCGCGCAAGAAGCTGATTTTGGCGAGTGCCATTGGGGCTGTGGTAACCATCCTTGGGATCATCATTGCGCTGTCGTCGCGTCAACCGGTGGTGGTAGACATCCCACGCCCCTCGGCGGTGCCGAGTGTTCCGGCTCCCGCAGCAACTCCCAGGCGTGACCCAGAGCCGGTGGTTGCAGCACCACCCAGCGCGAGTTCTCCTGAGCCCGCCGTCGGCACCGGCGGCAGTTCGACGACTGTCACCGCCCCCGCCGTCGGTAGGACGCCGGTCTACGGTGGTCGCCCCACCCCCGCGAAACCGCCCACCTCGACTTCGGGGGACAAGCAGTCTTGGAAGAAGAAGTCGGGCCTGTAGGTGTTCGCCGCGGCAGCCTTCTGCCTTCAGAACGAACCGACCAGCGAGAAACCACCGAGTTCGGCGCCTGGAGCGGCAGGCACGAGGCGCCATGAGACGGCGGGTGCCTCTTCGCTCGGCGTGTCCTCGACGGGACCGCTCTCTCCAGGCTCGTCGCTTCCGTCTTCGTTCGGTGCCGCACTGTCTGGCGTGGTCGCGGCAGGCTTGCCGGGCTTGTCGGTGACGTAGAGCACCACCCCGACGCCGAGTGCCAGCACCCCCGCCCCCAAGCTGACTTGGCTCAGCGTGGCATAGAGCTTCATCTTGTCATTCATCGCATCGGCCCGCTTCTGCTCATCCAAGCTAAGAGGCCTCGGGTCATCGTTGTAACACTTGTGGTCGCTCCCACACAGGCTCTGCAGATCACTGTCCTTGTTACGCTGCAAGATGTAGAAGATGCCGGAGGTGGCGAGCATCGCCACTCCTCCTGCTCCCACCACATAGGCGAGAGTGTGGTCGGGGGGGGTCGGCGGCGCGGTGTCGGAGGCGAGGGGAGCGGTCACACCGGAGCCGGTCGCCGTAAGATCGATGGTGACGGTCTTGACCTCCCGTTCTGGGATGTCCACCGTTTCGAAGTAGTCGTCGTAGCCGGGTGACTTCGCGACGATTGAGTGTGGACCGGGGTCTAGGGGGACTTCCTTGCCGATCCATTTGGCGCCCAGCGCAACCCCGTCAATCTCGATGGTTGCGGCCTCTGCACCTTCGCCGCGCTCCACAACTACCTTCGGGATGCGCGCGCGTAGTGCTTCGGTACGCTCTTTGACCTCAGCCAAGAAGTCCTCCTCGACATCGGTGGCCTCCGAGAGCGCGAGTTCGTAGCTTCCGAGGGCTGTTACCAGCTTACCGAGATTCTCCTCACACAGGCCGATGTGGTACCGCACGTAGGGGGTCATGCGCACTTGCCCCACCTGACGGAACATCTTCAGTGCGCCGCCCCAGTCGCCGGCGGCCTCCATTTCGGTAGCGCGCTGAAACATTTGCCGCGCCTCGTCCAACTCCTCCTTGGTCGGTTCGGCGAGGGCAGGCGTGGCGGAGAGCAGCGGCGCGAGGATGGTGCTGAGCACCAGCATGGTCGTGCGAACCGGGAGGGAGAAGACGCGGAGCATCCAGGTACTTTACACCCAAACCAGGCCGAACGGGCGCATTTTGCAGTACCACTTTCCCCACCTCGGCTGCCGAGCGAAGTGCCCCGTTCAGTTGAAGCCGTTTCCAGTACCGGGAAACCCTCCCGTGGGGTTGGCGGAGCGCTCTGGCCCCGCGTCGCGCTCTGGTTGGCGGAGGCTCTGGCCCCGCGTTGCGCTCTGGTTGGCGGAGGCTCTGGCCCCGCGTCGCGCCCTGGTTGGCGGAGGCTCTGGCCCCGCGTCGCGCCCTGGTTGGCCTGAGGCGCGCCGCGGGGGTCGATTGTTCGGTCACACGCCGGGCAACGCGTCCAGGGAAGCCGTGAGGTCGGCTTCGTCGTAGTCGCGGTCCTCCAGCTTCTGCCAGAAAAAGGCGGTGTTGGCTCCCATATCGAAGTGGCCGTGCCCCGAGAGGTTGAAGAGAATGGACTCAGCCTTACCCTCGAGCTTGCAGCGCAGGGCCTCATCGATCGCGCAGCGGATGGCGCAGGTGGACTCTGGTGCCGGGATGATGCCCTCGTTCAAAGCGAAATCAAGGCCAGCTCGGAAACACTCAGTCTGGTGATAGGCCCGCCCCTCGAAAAGATCCAGGCTGCGACAATGACTCACCATGGGTGCCATACCGTGGTACCGAAGGCCGCCTGCGTGGGTGGACACAGACGTGATTGAGCACGCTTCCGAGGGAGTAGTTGGTGTCAGGGTTCTTGGCGGCGACCTCGACTGCCTCGCTGATCGCGATCCCCAGTGACCCGCTGGTATTGGGATGCTCGGCGAGGATGCGCCGTCCCGACTCGGTCTCGGAGCTTGGGCTGGGGATACAGGTAGCGCCATGAGCCTGCATCATCGCCTTGCGGTACGGCTTCTGTTCGTAGCTGTTCCGCACCATGAAGACCTTGACCTCGATCCCGAACATCGCGCCAGCGAAGGCGAGAGACGAACCCCATTGACCAGCGCCGGTTTCGGTCGAGATCTTCCTAATCTCCGCTTCGCGGTTGTAGAAGGCTTGGGGGACCGCTGTGTTGGGTTTGTGGCTACCGGAAGGACTCACCCCTTCGTGCTTGTAGTAAACCCGTGCAGGCGTAGCGAGGAACCGCTCGAGGCGTCGGGCTCGGAACAGCGGGTTCGGTCGCCACAGCCGATCAACATCGCGCACCTCCTTTCGGATCTCGATCCAACGCTCGGTGCTCATCTCCTGAGCGATCAAGCTCTTCGGGAAAATAGCCTCGAGATCACCGGGGCCCGCCGGTTGATGGGTGCCGGGGTGGAGGGGGGGCAGGCGGCGTGGGAAGATCCGCAACCAGGTTGTACCAATTCTTGGGCAGGCGGCTTTCGTCGAGGAGATACTTGAGGCTTTCGGGCATGGAACACCGTTCGATGAGGGAGGAACGACCGGGACGAACCAGCCGATGCGACCGTGCCAAAGCCGTCGGCGATTGTCGAGGGGTGACCGAAGTCTGGGAGCAAGCCTGTGGGCTTGCCCCGCTGGGATGGCCCGCCGCTCTCGGGAAACTAGCGAAGCGGGCGATGCGACCGGAGAGCCGACTTCCTCCCCCGTCCTCCCTCCCGGGCACAGTCCCGTGCTAGATCGCCCGCGCCGATCATGAACCGAACGTCCAACGAGGTCCGCCGGGCCTTTCTCGACTTTTTCGTCCGGCATGGCCATGAGGAGGTCGCAAGCGGTCCTCTGGTCCCAGCGAACGATCCGAGCCTGCTCTTCGCCAACGCCGGGATGGTGCAGTTCAAGGACCTTTTCACGGGTCGTGAGCGGCGTCCCTACGTCCGGGCTACCTCGAGCCAGAAGTGCATACGCATCAGCGGCAAGCACAACGATCTCGAGGCCGTCGGTCCGTCGCCACGCCACCACACCTTCTTCGAGATGCTGGGCAACTTCAGCTTCGGGGACTACTTCAAGGAAGAGGCGATCGTCTTCGCGTGGGAGTTTCTGACTCGGGTCCTCGACCTACCGAAGGACAAACTCATCATCACCTACTTTCAAGGTGAAGAGGGGATCTCGCCCGATCACGAGGCCCGCGACCTGTGGCACAAGCTGACCGGGTTCGGCGAGGATCGGATCCGGGGACTCGGGATGGCGGACAACTTCTGGCAGATGGGTGACACTGGTCCCTGCGGTCCGTGCAGTGAGATCCACTTTTACCACGGGGAAGGGGTGCGTCTCGAGCAGTTCGGTGAAGAACAGACCCCCGAGGGGTTTGGGTGGATGGAGATCTGGAATCTGGTCTTCATGCAGTTCGAGCGCGCGCTGGTCGATGGGCAGCCCAAGCTCACGCCGCTGCCCAAGCCAAGCATCGATACCGGGGCTGGGCTAGAGCGCGTGAGCGGTGTGGTCCAGAACAAGACAAGCAACTACGACGTGGATCTGTTGCGGGAGCTGGTCGAGATGGTGGCCACGCTAGCCAACATACCCTACCGGGGCAGCATGCAGCCCGACGACGTGAGCATGCGCGTGATCGCCGATCACGCACGAACCACCGCGTTTCTGATCGCTGAGGGGATCCTGCCCGATCGCTCAGGGCGCGAGTACGTACTCCGAAGGGTGATGCGTCGGGCGATCCGGCATGGGCACCGTCTCGGGATCAAGGAACCCTTCCTGTATCGGATTGCCGATCAGGTGATCACCCGGATGGGTGGGCATTTTAGCGAGCTTTCTGTGCGTGGCGAGTTGATTCGAAGCATAGCCGAGCAGGAAGAAGTGAGGTTCCGAGGGACCATTGAGCGAGGACTCGGGATCCTCGAGGATCACTTCCGACAGCTCCTGACCGAGAAGAGCGGCGTGTTGGCCGGTACGGACGCTTTCCAGCTCTACGATACCTTCGGATTTCCGCTCGATCTCACCGAGGTGATCTGCCGTGAACGCGGTTTTTCCGTGGACGTGGCGGGCTACGAGCAGGCGCTCTCCGAGGCGCGCGCTCGTTCCGAGTGGAAAGGTGCCGACAAGGCAGTGGAGGACGTGTACCACGCGCTCGTGGCCCGGCTTCCGTCCGGAGGATGCCGGTTCACCGGGTACGATCGGCACGATGGTATCGCGAAGGTGCAGAGCCTGCTCATCGATGGCGTGGAGGTCGACCGGGCCACGGAGGGCGAGCGGGTTGTGGTGGTGGTCGATGAAACCCCGTTTTACGCCGAGTCGGGGGGGCAGGTAGGGGACCAGGGGACTATCCGGGGTCCCTCGGGTGTCATCCAGATCGAGGATACAGGGCGGCCGCTACCGGGCCTCTGGGTCCATCACGGTCGCGTCATCGAGGGAACGGTGGCGCGGGATGAAGAGGTGGCTCTTCAGATCGACGTAGAGCGCAGGGATGCCACCCGGCGCCACCACTCCGCGACTCACCTGCTTCATTTGGCGTTGCGGAGGGTGCTCGGCGAGCATGCTCAACAGAAGGGGAGTGTGGTCGATTCAGAGCGGTTGCGTTTCGACTTCACCCACGATCGTCCGCTCTCCGAGGCGCAACTCCGCGCTCTCGAGGAGCAGGTCAACCGGGGGATTATTGCCAATCATCCAGTGCGCACCGAGATCCTTGATATCGACACCGCCAAGGCGCGGGGCGCGATGATGATCTTTGAAGAGAAGTACGGAGAGGTGGTGCGGATGCTGACCATGGGGGACTCCGTGGAGTTGTGTGGTGGTACGCACGTGCGAGCGACCGGGGACATTGGCTCCTTCAAGATCCAGTCCGAGCAAGGCATCGCCGCAGGTGTTCGCCGTATCGTGGCGGTGACCGGGATGCCCGCGCTTGCCTACGCGCAGGAACTGGAATCACGCTTGCAAAATCTCGCCGAGAAGCTCCGTGGCTCGCCCCATGAAATCATCGACAAAGTGACGCGGCTCATGGAGAAGACTCGTGAGCAGGCGCGCGAGATCGAGAAGCTGACACGGCAGTTGGCCGAGGGGCGCGATGGTGGCATCGAAGGACTCCTGGCGCAGGCCAAGACCTGCGGAGCGATCCGTGTGCTTTCGGTTCGAACCGAGGTTACAGACAAAGCCGCGCTGCGCGAGCTCGCCGAGCAGCTCCGCGATCGACTGGGAGACGCGGTGGTGCTGCTCGGTTCGGTCGCAGATGAGAAGGCTCAGTTGGTGCTCACTGTGGCGAAGTCGCTGACAAATCAGTACAAGGCGGGGGAGCTGATCCGGGAGATAGCGGCAGTGGTGGGGGGCAGCGGTGGTGGGCGCCCGGACATGGCGCAGGCAGGTGGTACGATGCCCGAGAAGCTGGAGCAGGCCCTGTCGAGCCTGGTCGCGAAGTTTGACGTGACGGAGTGAGGAGGACAATCATGCAGAACAAGCGAAGCATTCTGAGGTTGACTGGGCCCTTTTCGTGGGTCATCGCGCTCGGAGTTGGTGGACTCGTGCTCGGATGTGGTGGTAGCTCCGGCGGTGCGGCGAAGAAGCCGGCTAGCAACGTGGTGGTTCTGAGTGGTGAGGAGGAGACCATCGCGCCAGACCCACCGGCGCCGCCGATCCGTCTGAACCAGGTCGGGTACCTGCCGAACCTGCCAAAGATTGCCGTGATTGGGAGTGCCGAGAAGCAGCCGCTCGACTTCAAGCTAGAGGATGCTTCCGGTAAGGCCTTGATGAGCGGCAAGACTACGCCGTTCGGCCTCGACCGTGACTCGGGTGACGAGCTGCACCGGATTGATTTCTCATCCTTCACCGGTGCGGGAACAGGGCTAGTGCTGGTGGTGGGCAAGGAACGCAGCACGCCGTTCACGGTTGGCGCCGACATCTATCGGCAGCTGAAATCAGACGCCATCTGGTATTTCTATCACAATCGCTCAGGGATCGCGATCGAGCTTCCGCACGCGGGCGAAGAGAAATGGACTCGTCCGGCGGCACACCTCAGTGACAGGAGCGTACCCTGCGCGACCACCGAGGGGTGCATCAGTGAGTCTGAGGAGAAGAAAGCTACCGGAAAGAAGGAGCCATTCTGCCCCTATACGCTGGATGTGAGCCGCGGCTGGTACGATGCCGGTGATCACGGAAAATACGTGGTCAACGGGGGGATCGCCGCTTACACCATGTTGGCGACCTACGAGTGGATGCAGCGTTTTGGTAAGAAGGTTGCGGAGGATTTCGGTGACGGGAAGTTGCGCGTTCCAGAGCGCGGCAACAACGTGCCGGATATCTTGGACGAGGCTCGGTGGGAGATGGAGTTCTTGCTCGGCATGCAGGTGCCCGAGGGGCAACCGCTGGCCGGCATGGCCCACCACAAGATGCATGACGAGAAGTGGAGCGGGCTCGGTCTCATTCCGCCCACTGAGGTCAAGCCTGATCAGCCACGGACGCTTCGACCGGCGAGCACTGCCGCGACCTTGAACCTGGCAGCGGTGGCCGCGCAGGCCGCGCGTATCTTCAAGCCCTTCGATCCGGTCTTTGCCAAGAAGTGCCTGGCCGCTGCCGAGCGCGCCTATCAGGCAGCCCTGAAAAACCCCAGCCGTCTGGCGCTGGCGTGTGACACCATCGGTGGTGGCCCGTACGATGACAAACGGGTCAGCGATGAGTTCTATTGGGCGGCGGTCGAACTCTTCGTGACCACCGGTAAGAAAGAGTATGGCGACGCTCTGGAGAAGTCTCCATTTCACAACAAGATCCCGGACGGCTCCTCAGAGACCGGAACCGGCATCATGACCCCGATGACCTGGCAGAGCGTCTCCGGACTGGGCACCATCACGCTGGCTCTGGCTGAGGATAAACTTCCAAAGGCTACCGTGGATGCGGCTCGGAAGGAGCTGGTGCGCCACGCAGACGCCTATCTGGCAGCTATAGCCAAGTCTGGCTACGGTACACCGCTCTATCCGGATCCCAAGGATGGCTATCCTTGGGGGTCGAACTCCTTCGTGGTGAACAACGCCATCGCGATGGCGCTCGCTCACGACTTCACCGGCGACAAGAAGTACCTGAGCGGTGCTGCCAGTGCGATGGACTATCTGCTCGGCAGAAACGCGATGGGACGCTCCTACGTCACTGGCTACGGTACGAACCCAGTCAAGAACCCGCATCACCGCTTCTGGGCCCACCAGGAGTACGCGGGCTATCCAGAGGCTCCGCCCGGTGCGCTCTCAGGCGGTCCGAACTCGGGTCTTTCCGATCCGATCACCCAGGGAGCGCGCCTCGACGGGTGCAAGCCCATGAAGTGCTTCATCGACCACGTTAATTCGTGGTCGACGAACGAGATCACCATCAACTGGAATGCCCCGCTGGTCTGGCTCGCTGCCGTGCTCGATCAGGCCGGTCGCTAAGCGTCCTCGCCAACGGCATCTACCGCAAGCCCTGTTCGGAGCAGCTCGGACAGGGCTTGGGTAAGTTCGGCTGCGTCCGCATAACGCTCCCTTGGGTGCTTCATTAGGCAGCGCTGCACCACCGCTTCGACTGCCCGTGGAACCTGCACCCCCGGAGTGCTGGAGAGCGGGGGGACTGGGCGCTCGGCGTGAGCTATGATCATGCTGGCTGACGTGGTCTCAGGGAAGGGTGGCAACCCAGTGAGCATGAAGTACATCACGCCGCCGACGCCGTACACGTCGGAGGCCGGTGACATTGGCTCGCCGCGACCAGCCTCCGGTGACATGTAGGCTGGGGTTCCGAAGACGGCGCCGGTACGTGTCAGTGTTGGATTTTGGGCATCGCCGAACACCTTGGCTATCCCGAAATCCAGGACCTTCACGAAATCTGGTTGGTCGATGGTGCGGGTGACGAAGATATTCTCAGGCTTGATATCGCGGTGAATGATCCCTTGGGCGTGCGCCTCGGACAGTGCCCGAGCTATCTGGAGAGCGATCGGCACAGCGCGCACCGCGTCCAATCGGCCCTGGTCTCGCACCAACTCGAGTAGGGTGCTTCCCGAAAGGAGCTCCATCGCATAGTACCAGATCCCGTCTTCGGTCACCCCGTAATCGAAGACTCGCACCGTATTGGGGTGAGCAAGTCGGCTCATCGCCGCCACTTCTTGCTCAAACCGCTGGATCGCCACCGTATTCGAGTCCTGATCGGGACGGAGGATCTTCAGGGCGACGTCGCGCTTCAGACCGGCGTGATAGGCCACCCAAACCTCACCCATGCCCCCGCGACCGATGCAGCGCACCAGTCGATACTTCCCGATGCTGCGAGCCTCGAACAATTGCCGCCGCATCGCCCAGTTTCCGTGGCCGCCCCAAACACACAGAGCCAAGCTGCAGAGAAGAACGAAAAGGCTCTGAGCGAAGGTGGCGAGCGCTGTCGCGTCCGAGAGCTGGGCGCGGATGGCTGGGGAAAAGAGCGCGGCCGAGAGCAGGATAATCGGGAAGACCGCCATCGGCGTCGCGAGGACAAGCAGTCCCCGCTTCCACGGTGAAGCCAAGACCGAGCTGCGCGCAATCAGAGCGACCATGATCCCTGTCACGTAACGGCTGGCGATTCCGTCGAACTCCAGGCACATCACCGTGATCCCCACGTTGACCAGGGAGAAGATACCGATGTCGACCAGCGTCAGGGCTCGCCGCGTGTAGGTGCGCGAAGAGTGAAGATAGTACACCACATAGCCGATGGGAAAAACTCCGAGCAGCCGAATCCCCCAGAATATCTCGAGCGATCCCTGGCCCATCAGTTTGACTACGATCCAGTCCTGGAGAGCGAAGCCCAGCCAGGCGATCGCCCCGACCAAGCTCAACCAGCGCAGGCGCAGCGCATCACTCATCAGCTCTTCGTTGTCGACCCGACGCTTCTGATCATGGGCGAACTGGGCCGCGGCGGCGCGCGAAGTGCTGAACGAGTCAGCATGATTGTCGTGTGGGTGGAGGGAGTCAGGTGGGGCGGGCTGGCTCGGGCTGGTGGCGGTCAGCGTCCAATCGAAGCCTGGCTCGCGCTCGGCGGTCCAGGTGATCCTCGAGTCAGAAGGCGGCATGATCCGGACCTCGCGGCATAAATGGTGGTGGCTCGAAGCCCCAGAAGTGGGGTTCGGGGGTGAGCTCGAGGCCAAACCGTGCGGTTACCCGTTCGCGCACGTGCTCTGCGAACGCGATCACCTCGTTGGCCGTTGCGCCCGGGTGTGCCACCAGCGCCAGGGCGTGGTGGCGGCTCAGTCCCACCTGACCGATGCGCGATCCGCGTGTGAGACCAGCGGCTTCGATCAGGAAGCCTGCGGGGATCTTCACCCGATCCGGTGGCTGAGGGTGAGCTGGGACCGAGGTGTCCGGAGCCAGGGCAACCAGGTGCCGATAGGTTGCCTGATCCACAATGGGATTGAGGAAGAACGAGCCGCAACTGCGAGACCAAGGGTCCTTCGGATCGTACAGCATCGATTTCTTTCGCCGCAGTGACAGCACGACTGACCTTACGCGATGTACCGAATGCTCCATGGGCAGCTCTGCGAGCTCCCGGGCTAGCTCCGGGTAGCTTGGGGTCCGCGGTGGCAAAGGTGAGAGAGCGAACACCAACTCCACAATCACGAAGCGGTCGCGCCAGTCGTGCTTGAGTCGACTGGTTCGATAACCAAACGCAAGCTCGGAGCTTGGTATTGTCGACACGGACAGCGTGGTCCGATCGATAACGGTTACTTCGCTCAGAGTCTCCGCGATCTCCTGGCCATATGCTCCCACGTTCTGGAGCGGAGTGGCCCCCGTGCTGCCCGGGATTCCGCTCAGGCACTCCAGCCCGGCCAACCCGTGGGTCACGCTTGCCTCCACCAAGGCATCGAGCGGCTCACCCGCTGCCACCACCACACGTGTGCCATCGACCTCAATCCCAAGATTGCGCACGCGCAGCACCAGCCCGCGTACCCCCGAGTCAGCCACGACCAAGTTGCTGCCACCTCCGAGCACGTGGACGGGCAAGCCCATCTCATGGGCGAAGCCGAGAGCTTCCACCATCTCCGGGAGCGAGCTTGCCTCGACGAAATGCGTTGCCCGACCACCAACGCCGAGTGTGGTGAGTGGAGCGAGGGTGACGTCGCGGGCGAGCTGCATGGGAACGGTGAGGGTAGTCGGACGCCGTGAAGCGTGCCACCGGTCGCGGCCCAATGGCTAGGCCTCAGTTTTTTTGGGGTCGCAAGCCAGGGCGCGGAGATGCGGACTGAGCAGTCGCGAGGGCCAGCGGGAGCCGCGCAGCAGCCGGATGACGCGGGCGCGCTTCAGCAACCGACGCCGGCGAACTCGAGCGCGACCGAGCGCGGCGGTGGACTCCGCGGACAGAGGGAACCGGCGGAGGTCGAAGCTGACGAGGATGTCCGCCAAGGTGGCGATGCGGTCGACGAGGGGAGCTGACTCGTCCAGGATCACCACCGAGCGCCCCCGTACGCGCACGAGTCCGCCCGCGAGTCTGGTGGCGGGGACCTGCATCGCTTCTCGTCGGATGGTGAGCCCGAGTTCCTGGCCGATCCGGAGGAGCTCAGCGAAGACGGCGGGCAGAGCGACGTCAGACATCCGAGCGTATGTCACAGGGTCTACCAAGGCCGGCACCTTAGCAGAAAGCTGGGAGTGCAGGTGGTGATGGTCACAGCTAGACTCCCGCGCGTGAGCCTTCGAGCAAGCTTACGGGTCCTTTCGGTGATGAGCGCGTACCGTGGTCGCATGCTCGAAGGCAGCCCCGGTCTGGACGAGCGAGAGCACGACTGGGGTAGGTGTTACACACCGAGCCGGCCCACACGCACGGCGGTGCTGGTACATGGAGTCACCGGCCGTGGTTCTCGAGATCCCGCCCTCGTGCAGCTGGCGCGCAGCCTGGCACGGCACCAGATCCGTTCTGTCATCCCCGAACTCACCCACCTCGCGCAGTTCGCCCATCATCCGGAGGATGTCGCCACCGTGGTCCGGTCGGTCGGGTTTGCCGCCGAGGCTGCGCGCGGACCGGTCGTGATGCTTGGCTTCAGCTACGGAGGAGCCTACGCGCTCCGCGCGGCCGCCGATCCGTCGGTTGCCGAGGGGTGTCGAGCACTGGTTACGTTCGGCGCCTACCATGACCTTGACGGCGTGCTCGAGCATCAGCGCCGTCTTCTGGCGGAGCATCCGGATCTGCGGCACGATGACGCCGATTTGCTCTATCTTCGGGCAACCCTGCTGCGCGCTTCTTCGGAGTGGGTGTCCCTCTCGACCCGCGCCTGGCGCGAAATTGACGCCGTGTTGCGCGATTTCACCTCGCCGGGGGATTTGGAGCAGAAGCGGCGCCCCCTGCTCGAGCACGCACGGCACCTCGACTATGCAGAACTCATGTCACGCTACCAGACCACCAAGTTCGCGCCTGAACTGTCACCACGCGGGGCGCTCTCGACCATCCGGGCCTCGGTCGGCCTCCTGCACGATCCCAAGGATCGTCTGGTACCGCAGAGCCAGGCCAAGGCGCTCGAAAACGAGCTGCGGAGGTCGCCTCGGTGTCCCAGGGTCCGTGTGCTCGCCACCCCGATGCTCTCGCATGTGGAGATCCACCCTTTGGACCGGCTCCGCGATCTCCCTGCCCTCGTTCTTCTCTTGCGGGAGCTTTTCGTCTAGGTCAAGGCAACTTGGGTCAGAGACGGTTCAGAATCCCCACGCCGAGCGACACCAGAATGAAGGAGTTCGGGCCACTCATCGAGGCGCGATCCCCAAGTGCGTTGGTGGTTCGTTCGGAGGGCAGGAGCCACAGCCCGGTATGCAGTGCGCTTCCAAGTGTGACCCGTGAGGTGAGCCTGGTTTCAACGCCGAGCCCGATGCTCGCCCCAAAACCTTCGGTGCGCAGCGTGACACCACGAGGCCCGACCAGGGCACGATCGGTGACGCCGCGGAGTGATCGATACGTGTCACTTATCGCCACCAACCCCGTACTCGCGAGCACAAATCCCTGATAACGCGGATCGGTGACCAAGTTCATCCGACCGAGGATGTCGGCCATAAGATAAATCCTGCCGTGTTCACGCTCGACCCCTTCGGGATCACCGGTGACGTGCGAGAAAGGCGTGAGCGCAAGGCTGGCCGCGGCGCCAAGAGAAAAGGTCTCGTTTAGCCCGAAGAGTCCGGAGAATTGTGCGACGGGTGCGACTTCTCCTGATTTGCAACCGGTCTCTTGCGAGCCCGTACACAAGTCGGTGGAAGGAAGCACGAGTAGTCCCAGGCCGAACCTCGCTGCAGCCTCTTGGGAGGCGGGTTGGTCGGGCGCCGCAGCGAACGCGAGGGTGGGGGTAAGGACGATAACGGCTGCCAGGCAATGAGTGGCGCGACGTGGGCCCATCTGGAGAGGGATTGTCGATGCTGAGGTTGGGATTGTCACTTGGTCAGTGGGCCGCATTCGGGCAGGACAAAAGGCCGCTATCCAGAAACCAGTACGCACGGACGAGCCAACGTACTACGCTCCGCCGCCCGTGCCCGTGACCCCTCTCGACCCTGTGGTCTTCTTCGCCTGCTTGCGCTGCCACTGTGAGGTGGACCGATGAGTCGCGCGCCGGCCAAGAAGCCGATTTCCGCCGCTCAAGGTCGGGGCGCCGAGGTGGCGGAACCGGATTTCCTGCCCCAGAGCGACGAGGTAGTGCGGATCGAGCTGCCCGGTTTCGAGGGGCCTCTCGACCTGCTGCTGCACTTGATCCAGGAGCACGAGCTCGACATTCTGGACATTCCGATCGCGTTTGTGACCTCGAAGTATCTCGAGCACATCCAGTTGATGCAAGAGCTCAACATTGATGTCGCCGCAGAGTATTTGGTGATGGCGGCCACTCTGGCGCACATCAAATCGCGGATGCTCCTCCCTGTACCCCCCGCCGATCTCGAAGACGGTGAAGAGGTGGAGCTTGACCCTCGCGCGGAGCTGGTGAGGCGCTTGCTCGAGTACCAGAAGTACAAGAAGGCTGCGGAGGAGCTCGCGCAGCGTTCGGTGTTGGGGAGGGACGTTTTCCTCCGGCCTCCCCCCAAATCGGAAGATCCCCTGACCGCCCCGCTGATGCCGGGGGTGCCCACCAAGCTTCTCGAGGCCTTTCAGCGCGTTTTGGCGCGAGCCAAGATCGTGCTCGATCACGAGATCCAGTTCGAGCGACTGTCGATCAACGATCGGATCAACCAGTTGGTGGATCTGATCGGGCAGCGCAAGCGATTGGATTTCGAGGAGCTGTTTGAGGGCCAGCGCACCAAGAGCGAGTTGATTGTCACTTTTCTGGCCATCCTCGAGCTTACCCGGCTCAAGATGATTCACGTTTTCCAAGAATCGGCACTGGCCAGCATAACCATCGAGCTTGCGGTGAGTGACGAGGACTTGGCCGGAGTCAACGGCTTACGGACCGCGCTCGAGGACGTGGTGGCAGCGGTCGATGACCCATTGACGGAACCGAGCACTGCGGATGCTGCGAAGCCAGCCGAAAGCATGGGTCCGCAGCCCGGGGCCGACGAGCCAGGGGTGGAGTGACATGGCAGCGAAGAAGAAGGTAGCCCCGAAAAAGCGCGTCACGACTCGTACTAGGAAGACACCCGCACCGAAGCGGTCGGTACGCGTGGAAAATGAGCAGCCTGAGGAACCCCCAGCCCCTGAGAGCGAAAACTCCCTGCCGCTCGAGGTTTTGGGAGAGATGCTCGAGGATGAGCCCGCGCTGGAACCTCCGGAGCTAGCAGGGGAAGAACCGAGTCCTGAGATCGAGCAGCCCGCGCCAGAATCTTCGGAGCTAGCGGGGGAAGAACCGAGTGCTGAGACCGAGCAGCCTGCGCCAGAATCTTCGGAGCTAGCAGGGGAAGAACCGAGTCCTGAGACCGAGCAGCCCGCGCCCACCCTTTCTGACCTCGAGACTGCGGATGTCGACTTCGTCGAGGCGCTGCTGGGTGAGGGTGAGGCTGAAGCTGCCAACAGTGGAGAGAGTGAGGACGTCATTGAGGCGGTCGAGGGAGATCTCTTGGAGGAGCAGTCCCCTGATCCTGCGCAGTTTCTCCGGAGTGCCATCGAAGCTCTGCTGTTTGTTAGTGACAAACCGGTGACGGTGAAGGAGCTGTCTCGCACGCTTCAGCTTGACCGCCGTCGTACTGAGGAGTTGCTAGAGCAGCTCCGAGAAGAGTACCGGAACCGAGGGTTGAGCATCGATTCGGTGGCTGATGGGTTTCTTCTGCGCACGCATCCGCGGGTGGCAGACTATGTGCGGGCGTATCTTGAGCAGAAGCCGGTGAAGCTGTCTCGAGCGCAGCTCGAGACGCTGGCAATCGTGGCTTATCGGCAGCCGATCACGCGACCCGAGGCGGATGACATTCGTGGGGTGGACTGTGGTCCCGTTCTGAAGGGGCTCCTGGAGCGTGATCTCGTACGAGTTCTAGGCAAAAAGGATGAGCCTGGTCGTCCCATACTGTACGGAACGACCCCTACGTTCCTAGAGCTGTTTGGTTTGAAATCTCTGGAGGAGCTCCCGACGCTGAAGGAGTTCACGGAACTGACTGACGAGTCGCGGCAGAAGTTCGAAGAGGAAATTGGAGAGCAGGCTCCGGTCGGGCTTTCGGACTTCGGACTTGATAACGACGATGTCGCCGAGTCCATGCAGACTCCCTCCGAAGCATCGAACACAACTGGCGAGCCAATCCCGTCTGGCGAGGAAGCTGAGGCCGAATCAAACGACGACGACGACGAGTCCGACGACGACGACGACGACGACGACGACAAGTCCGACGACGAGTCCGACGATGACGATGACGACGACGACGACGACGACGACGACGACGACGACGACGACGACGACGACGACGAGTCCGACGACGACGACGACGAGTCCGACGACGAGTCCGACGACGACGACGACGACGACGACGACGACGACAAGTCCGACGACGACGACGACGACAAGTCCGACGACGACAAGTCCGACGACGACGACGACGACGAGTCCGACGACGACAAGTCCGACGACGACGACGACAAGCGAAACTAGCTATCAGTCACGGGACTTGGTCCGGTCCGCCAGCTCAAGCACCTGCCGGTAGAGTTCCGGGTCCTCGATGAGCTGCTGGAGCAGTGGCAGAACCTCCGGTCGAATCGGCACCGATGGCTCGCCCCGTTGCACAACGGGCTTCTTGCGGATGTCGCCCCCTGTGCCATCGGCCAGGCTCTCGAGCCGCTCAGTGAGCCGCTTGGTAGGGAACGTCTCACCGGCCTCCCAGGAGAGAACCTCGGCTGTCTCCACCCCCAACGTATACGCGAAATCTCGCACATTGGCCTTGAGACGTTGCCGCAGTTCCACGATGGCTTCTTTCTTCACGACCCAAGCAGAGTAGCACGCAACCCGAATCGAGGAGTGACCGATGAACGCGCATGTGGTTCCCATTTTTTGTCGTTCTTCTCACGCTGTCATGTACGGCTGCCCCCACGCTTCCCGAGCATCCTGAGGCTGCTGAGCAATCGGAGCTGCACCTCGACCCAGGGCCGGTGCCGGTGCTCTCCATCGCTCTTGTCTCCGATGTGAACTGGTCGGAGGGAGAGCTTCTGTTGGCCGAGACCCAGATCTCGTCGGTATCGGTGAACCGCTTGGCAGAGGGTGAGCTCACCGATGCGCTCGCCGAAAAACTGGTTCCGATCCTGGAGCGGATTGATGGGCCGCGGATCGAGGTACGACCGCTGGCACCCCTGGCGGTCGGGCAGACCTACACCGTGCTCTCGCGGCGCGGGCTGCACGGAACCTTCGAGGTAGAAGCCTCCGACTTGACGTACCTGGCGCGGCTCTGGCCGCCGCCTAACCTCGAGACGGCCATTGTGCAGGGGATCTACTGCGGCTCGGACCTCCCCCGGGAACCGGTGACGGTGGAACTCTATCCGGAGGGTGAGGCGCGTTTCTCTCCAGGACTGGATCCCTCGGGCATGCTTGCCGAGACTTGTGGACGTCTCGAGGTGAACCGTCCGGTTCCAGAACGCTTTGCACCGCCGACGCAGCTAGAGGGCGCTGCCCTAGATCCTGCGCCGTTTTACTGTGGTGTGCCCGACGAACCGATCCCGAACATGGTCTGCACCCAGGGAGAAGGGCCCTTGGGCCCTGGCTGTGCGCGGCGGCAGGGGGCGGGCTTACGGATCCGGACCCCGGAGGTGCCCATGTGGTGGGTGTTCGCGAGTCGCTTGGGGGCCCACTTCGCAGCCAGTGACGTGGGGGCCGAACTCTTCGTGCCCGCGAGCGATGAGCTAGCTGGCGAGCCGATAGAACTCGTCGTTTTCGACCAGGCGGGAAGGAGTACGAAGACCAGCTTCGCGCTCGATGGAGTCGAGCAGACGGCGCGGCTCGTGCTCAATGAAGTCATGGCCAATCCAAAAGGCCCGGAGCCCGCGCAGGAGTGGATCGAACTCGTGAATGCGGGCGGGGCGAGTGATGATCTGGGTCGATACCAGCTGGCGGATGCTGGTGGAACCATTGCGCTCCCGAGCGTGCAGATGCCACCGATGTCGGTGGTGCTTCTGGTGCGCGACGACTTCGACGCGACGACGCCGGATGACGTGCCCCTCCCGTCCGATACCGTGCTGGTGCGTGTGCCGCAGCTCGGGCGAAGCGGAATCTCGAATTCGGGTGAGGCGCTCACGCTGCTTGCCACCGACGGTACGGTCGTGTCGCGGTTTCCCGCGCGCCCGGCGAGCGTTCAGGGGACGAGTGTGGCGCGGGCCCACTTGTTCATCGTCGACGACGAATCGACAGGTTTCGGGCCTCATGCGGAACCAGGGGCATCGCCAGGTGCGCCGAATCTTCTCGAGGTTTCCGTAGACTGAAACGGTGTGCGAAAGCTCCTTACATCGTGCTCCATCCGACCGCTGACCAAGGCTCCCGATGATGCGTTTTTGTCGTGTTGCGCTGGCCCGAGGAACAGAATCGAGCCAGAGTCTGTAGGCTAAACGACGCTGTCGTCCACCTCAACGAGCGAACACGATGACCCAGCTTACCTTCACGTCAGTGCTCCTTCCCACGCTCACTTTGTTCATGCTTGGAGGCTGCTCTGCATCGAGCGGAGACGAACCACAGCCCGCTTCCACGGGAGGCGCGTCCTCAACCGTTGCTCCTGGCGGTGCGGCTGGTATCGGACCTGGCACCTCGGGTGCGCCCCAGGGAGGAACCCAAGGAGTGAGTGGTGCTACCGGGGTGATCTGGGTGGGTGGAAACGCGGGTCTTGGTGGTGCATCAGGACCGGGAGGCAGCCCTGGTGCGGGAGGTCTCCTCGGGCAAGGTGGGGCACCAGGGAGTGGGGGGGCGCCAGGAAGCGGCGGTATCCTGGGCGAAGGAGGCAGTGTGGGTGAAGGGGGTAGCCCAGGGCTTGGTGGTGACGGAAGCCTTGGCGGAGCGATGGGGCTTGGGGGCCACGCAACCGAAGGTGGTGCCGTTGGTATGGGTGGTGCCGTTGGTATGGGTGGTGCCGTTGGTATGGGTGGTGCCGTTGGTGAAGGGGGAGGTTCAGGGCTGGGAGGAGCGACGACCAGCGCCGGGGGTGACACCGGCGAAGGGGGCGGTACCACGGCGGGCGGTGCGGCAGGTGCCACAAGCACCGATTGGCACGGCTGCAAGGCTACCATCACCGATGAAACCGTGGCCGCTGAGTACACGACCTGGCGGGACCGGTATGTCGTCGACTGTGGTGACGGCGTGCGTGCTCGGGTTCAGACCGGTGGCGCCACCAGTCCGAGTGAGGAGACGTTCTCGGAGGCGATCGGCTACGGGATGTTGCTGGCGGTGGCTATGGACGACCAGACCACTTTCGACAAACTCTGGGCGTACTACCTCAGCAACCTCGATACGAACGGGTTGATGAACTGGAAGATGCAGGCCTGTACGACCACTATTTGGGGGCCCAACGCGGCCAGCGATGGGGATCTCGACACCGCGATGGCGCTGGTTCAGGCCGAGGCTCGCTGGGGTGGCTACGCCGCCGACGCCAACACACTACTGGATGCGATTCGGGCTCACGAGACGGAACAGTGCACGACCTACCTGGTCCTCTTGCCCGGCGATGCCTGGGGTGACTGCAGTGGCAACAACCTCAATCCGTCCTACTTCTCGCCCGCGTACTACCGCGCCTTCGCGGCATTCCAGCCCGAGCAATCGGCGTTCTGGACCCGGCTCGCGGATGACTCGATCACCCTCTTGCTCCAGTATCAGACGCAGGTCGAAGACGCTTTGATGAGTGAATGGGCGAACGCGTCGGGAACGGTCGCTGATCAGAGCTACGGCTACAACGCCTGCCGTACACCGTGGCGCGTGGGACTCGACTACGCGTGGTGGGGGATCGAAGGAGCGGCCGAATACTTGAGGAAGGTATCGGTCTACGTCGACGCTCGAGGCGGTGTCGCCAACACCCCCTTCGACAAGAACAGCGCCTATCTCGGGGCCTTTGCCATGAGCGGACTGGTCGTCGACAAGTGCGACGAGTACTACCAAAGCTGGATGGCTGGGGCAGCGCACGATGACATGTACTTCCAGGGAACGTTGCGCGTCCTTGCCATGCTCTCCCTCTCTGGACGACTATGGTACGCGTACTGAGTGGTTGACGTACGCTGGCGGTCTACCGGTCGAACTCGAAGCGTGCCAGTGCACCCTCGGTGTCCAAAGGCCGATACTCAACCGTAAGGTGCATCACCGAGCGTGGCAACTCGAACGTGACGGTGCCACGCACTTTCTGACTCGGCATCAGCGGTTTGGCTGCGAGCGATGGCGGACAATCACCGAGCGAAGTCGTGTAGCGAACCCGATCCCGATCGACCACGGTGAAGTAAAATGGGTTCACGAGCAGCGGTGTTCGGCTGAGGTTGGTGAGTTCAACCTCCAAGGCCAGGGTGATGCCGTCCCGGACGGCCGCGAAGGTGGTTGCCTCCGGGCACAACCGATGAGAGAGCACGGCTACCGCCTGGTTCGGAAGAGCCGTGCGATTCCCGAGAGGAGCGGAGGGCTGTCTTAGGGTGGCCGCCGGGGCAATCGCGCCAACCGTGTTGGCGGCGGGCACCGGTGATGGGCGCGATTCAGTGCATGCTGCCATCAGGGCAGCGAGGAGGAGCAACGAGGAACTGGGCACGGGAACGACCTGAATGAGGGTTACCACGAGTCGGTCCACGGACCAGCCTTGGGCTCTCTGCACGGCACGTTTTGTGTACTAGGATCGGTCCCGATGTCGAAAGTACCGCTCCTCGTCGTTCTTCTCGGGGTCTTGACCTGCCTTGGCTCCTTCACGACCGCCTGCAAATCCAACGCATCGAACAAGGGTCCACGGGCGACCGCCTCGGGGTCAGCATCGGTGTCACCCGCGTACCAGGGTCCCACCGGAAGCGTCGAGGGGGTGGTGCTGATGGAAGGGGATCTCCCGCCGATCATGGAGAGCATCCAGAGCAAGATCCCGGAGGATTGTGCGGAGGCCAAGGACAAGTTCTCGCGGCTATTTCGAGAGGGACCAGGGCGAACCGTGGCCGATGCGTTCGTTGCGGTGACCGGCTATCAGGGCAACGTTGTCGATTCAGCGCCAGCCCAGCTGGTGGAGGCACGGGGCTGCGCTTGGGATCGACGGACCATTGGTGTTTATGCCCCGCAGCGTCTCGACGTCAGGAGCTTGGATGAAAGAGCCTACGTCCCCGAGTTGATGGGCGCTACCACGAGTTCCATGCTGGTGGCGGTGCCGAAAGGGGAGGCTGTCCCCGTGACCACGCGAGGCGTGGGCCACTACGTGCTCTTGGATGCGATGCGAAACTTCAACAAAGCGGATGTGTTCGTGGTGCGCTACCCCACCTTCGCCGTAACGCGTCTCGATGGGCGATTTCAGATCCCAAACATCCCGGTGGGTTCGGCCAAGGTCCACGCGTTCCTCCCGATGGTGGGGCTTCGAGCCGAGAGTGCCGTGACGGTGACGCCAGGTGCTTCGAGTCGGCTGGTGCTGCGGCTCAAGTTCGACCTCACCCGCTACGAGGCGAGCCAGAAGTCGAGCAGCGCGCCCAAACCCTCGGCAGCCCCATCGACCTCTTCCACCAGCCCCGTTCGCTGAGCGCACGTTGGGTGAAGTGGTGCGCGTTTGTCAGTCGATGAGGCGTGCGGCTTGGTTGCCTACTCGTCGCGCCAGCAGTTGCCGCAGAAGTGTGCGTTCCTGAGCGGTGAGCGGGCGCTTGACCGTCGGCAGGCGTGTCAGAAGCTCCTTTTCGGCTACCTCCTGACCGAGTCGAACTGCCAAGTCGATCGCGCGCAACCAGAGCGGCACCTGATCTGGAGTGAGGCGGAGGGCGATCAACGAGAGTTCGAGTTCGAGTTCGGTCGCACCAGCAGCCCGCGCTCGCGCGACCAGTTCGAGCAAAGGGAGCCCGAGCTGTCGAGATATAGTGAGAGCCTCGGCGCGGTCTCCACGAGCCAGGGCAGCATCGAGTTGGTTCACCAGACCACGGTTTCGCGCCCTTGCCAGATTGGGTGGGTCGGTACGGACGAACGGCAAGGGGAGTGCTGCCTTCTGTGTTGCGAGCGCTGGATCATGCTCAGAAAGTACGGCTTTGATGAGCTCTTGGCTGCCCGGGCGGAGGTTGCACCAGAACTCGAGGATGCGTCGATCTCGGGGCCGCCGGCGCAGCCAGCCCGAGAGTAGCGCCTCGGCTTCATCGGAGCGACCGGCGTCCACGAGTGCGCTCGCCAGGTGTCGGGTGAACTCGAAATCAGTCGGTTCGAGTTCAAAGGCTCGGCGTGCAAACCGAAGAGCCTTCTCTCGCTCCCCGCGACGTTTGGCGCACTCGGCCCGTGCCGCGAACACACCCGGGTGAGAGGGATCGAGCTCTTGGGCCTGCGCCAAGGACCGAGCGGCGTTCTTCGGTTGTATGTGACACTCGAGAGCACCGCGACGGATCCATGCCTCGATCGCATGAGGGTCTTCATCGAGCACCGCGGCGTACCGGCACAGCGCGAGTTCGAGGTCGCCCCGCTCTTCCGCCAGGCGGGCTGCTAGGTACAACGCGTAGACTTCGGGTGAGATCGGTCGGCCGTCCACGCTGCGACCGTCGATCACGCGCGTGACCGTGGCGCCGCATCCCATGAGGGCGAGTACGCACACAAGGAGGGCCGGTAGTCGTGTCACGTGACCTGGACTGGCGCCGACAAGAAGGCGTCATTCTCTTCGGGTGCTCCGATCGTGACGCGGAGCTGGTGATGGAGGCCCGTGTCCTGCTCGGCGAAGCTCCGGACCAGAATTCTCTGCACCAGAAGCGCGGCAAAGACCTCAACTGCTAGCCGCTCGGTGCGAAGCCAGAGCATGTTGGAGTCGCTCCGAGAAGCTCTTGTGCGCGGCATTTCGGCGAGCCGTTCGCGCGCCAAAGAAGGAAGTAGGGGTGGCGCCTCATTGGCGTCGAGCCGGATCGGATACTGTTCCGGAAACGGGAGCTGGGCAGACGCGTCCGCCCGCACTGGGTTCAAGAGCTCGACCGTCGTGGTCGTTGTGGTTGGGGACATCCGAGGATCACTCTCCTTTTTCGCAGGCGAGGATCGCGCGGGCGGACTCGAGGTTGATCCGCCCTCCCGAGACCAGAAGCGACGCGACCCGTTCCACCTGGTCACCGACGGCACCGGCCTCCACAGCCACGGAGCGTGCGTGCAAGGTCATATGATTGGCCTGGATCCCTCGGGTGCCGAGGGCGCGCAGCGCAGAAAGGTTCGAGGCCAAACCGACGGAAGCGGCCAGAATTGCCAGCTCGCCCGAGCCTGCGATTCGCATCAGTGCGAGTGCGAGGCGAGCCGTTGGGTGCACGCGGATGGTGCCCCCAACGGTCCCGAGGGCAAGGGGGAGTTCGACCTCCCCGGCTAATCCGGTCTCGGTGAGCTTCCAGGTTGACAGTGGCCGATACCTGCCCGAACGCGCGGCGAAGGCATGAGCGCCGGCTTCGACGGCACGAAGGTCATTGCCGGTGGCAAGAACCACCGAATCGAGTCCGTTCATGAAGCCCTTGTTGTGGGTGGTGGCGCGATAGACGTCGAGCTCCGCGAAGCGACTGGCTGAGGCGATCGCCTCGGCAACCTTCCGCCCAGAGTCTTCGGTCGCGTCGCGATCGGCGAGCTCCGCGAACCCAACCTCGCACTTTACGATCACGCGCCGGCGGTCGCAAAGGTTGGTGAGGATCCGGAGACCGAGCTCCCCCTGAGCCAGTTCGGCAACCCGTGGCCCGATTGTCTCCGCGATCGCGTTCACCAGGTTGGCCCCCATCGCATCACAGCAGTCGACCTCGACGTGTACCACTAAGGTGTCGGAGCTGAGCTTTCGCACAGATAGCTCCCGAGGGCCCCCGCCCCGCGCCACCAGCCCGGGCACTGCTGCTCTTGCGAGTTCGAGCAACGGTGCGCTGTTGGTCAGAATCGCGGTCTGGGCCACCTCGAGGTTCGGAACCGTGTGCACCTCCACCTGGGTGGTCATCAGTTCCTCTGCCATCCAACCCACGAAGCCCCCGCTCCGCTTGATGCGCTGCGCGGCGGAGGACGCAGCGGCCACTACACTTGGTTCCTCGACCACCATTGCAGCCAAGCGCTCCGCGCCATTCACGAGGAAATGCGGAGCTACGGCGAAGGGTAGGGCGTAGGTGCCGAGGACGTTCTCCACGATCTTGTCAGCCGTGGCGGGATCGAGTCCACCCGCGCAAAGGGCCTGCTCCAAGACAGTGATGTCGATCCCCAATGCTTGAGCGACGTGGTGGCGGCGTTCAGCCAGGGTAAGGCGGTAGAGTCCGGTGAGGAGAGAGGAATCGCTCATGCGGTGAGCTTTGGGCATAGCACTGTCAACCCAGACTGTGGAGTGCAGGAGCACCGAGCGAGAGGGGCAGCACCACGTGATTGTGCCGAGCACGGTCACGTGTCAGATCAGGCGATGGCGCGGCGGGGCCGACGTACAGCGCGATGTCTCCGCCTCCAGCGCCGGCGGGGAGAACCGTGGCTCCAGCGTGACGTGCCCGGTCACGAAAGAGCGCGACTGCGTCGGATACGATCGGCACCGCGGCGGCCATGCCCAGTTCGTGAAGCGCCAGGGTTTGGCGATCGAGCGCCTCGACCAGCCCTCGTGCATCGCCGCGCGTCAGCGCTGCGGCCGCGGCCTCAGCGGCTCGGAACTGTCGAGTGAGCAGGTGAGCATGCCGAGCAGGTTCCGCGGCGGCCAGCGCCTCGACCGCCGCGAGCAGCTGCGGTGTGCTGCTCGACCCTGGCGCGGCCCAGATCTCAAACACCAGGTTTTTGGGCAGGGAAACCCGACGCGTGAGCAGGCGGTCGCCAAGCCGACGGGCGAAGAGGGTTCCGCCCCGACAGGCCGCGGCCACGTCGATTCCGCTGCCCCCCCCCTGTGCGGTGCGGTGGGCGTGAAGGCCGCGCGCCAAGACCTCCGAGACCAGCTCGGAGTGGCTCAGTGTTGGCCGGTCGAGCAAGCATCGGGAGGCCAAGCTTGCGACCAGGATCGCAGCGCTGGATCCGAGGCCGAGCTTCCGGTCACCGCTCCTTAGCGCGGAAGCGTCGAACAAGGGAGCGCGAGTGAAACCAGCGGCGGCAAGCTCGGGGGTGAGTCGTGTGCCGTCGCGCGACGCGTCGGCGTAGACGTAGCGATCTACGGCGGTCACCAAGGCAGCGCTTCCTTCGAGCACGCTGTAGGCTCCGGAGAGCACCACCTTCCCCGGTGCGCGCACCATCATGGTTTGTCCTCGATGACCTCGAGCGACAATCCTGCACCTGGCCGTGCGCAGGAGACGTCGAGCACGCTCTTCTGTTCGCGCAACTCCTTCGCGATCGAGGCCGCGTCGCCCGATCGGCACAGCACCTTGACGTGCGGTCCTGCGTCCATGGTGCGAAAGCACAGTGTTCCGCGGTCGCGCAGGTTGCGCGTCACAGCGAGGATCTCGAGAGTGGCTGGGGTTAGATAGGTGAAAGATGGGCGGGCCGCAAGCAGACTGGCGTGCATCATGAAGGTGCTGTGCTCCATGGCGTCGCCGAAGCGCTCTAGGTCGCGTTCCAAGAGTGCCTGCTTCGCCTCCTCGAAAAGTCGTGGAGCATGCTCGAGCCAAGGTCGGTAATAGGGGCTCGTGTCTCGCGTCAGGTTCATCGCCTCGGTTGAACCGAGTGGCTTCTTCGCGGTGGTGGTCTTGACCACCAAGACCGAGAGATCCCAGTGTTCGGGAGGGGCCAGAGGGCAGGCGTGCTCCGCACCCGCATCCAGGCTCACCCATCCGCCAAATACGCTGCGCGCCGCCGACGCGGAGGCTTGCCGTGCTGCTTCACTCAATGCGCTGGGTGAAGTGGAGAGGCCGAACCATCGATGGGATGCACCCACCAGGGCCGCGAACCCCGAGGCGCTGGAGGCGAGCCCGGAGCTAGTCGGGAAATGATTGTGTGACACAACGCGCACGCGATCAGTTCGCCCACTCGCCTTTCGGCAAGCGTTGAGCACGGTGAGCACTCGCTCCAGTCCGCGGCCCTCGAGGGGCATGCCGTCGAGCTCCACCTGGTCCACATCGGTGAGCGAACTTGGCTCGAGTTCGGTGCGTGTGACCAGCCCATCCAGCGTGACCGAAAGGCTGGGTACCGCCGGGTAGTTACCCAAACGCTCGAGCTTGCCCCAATACTTGATGAAGGCGATGTTGGCGCGAGCCGTCGCGACGATACGAGTCATGGCTTAATCGACCGGCCTTTCTCTGTGAACATGGGACACAAAACAGGTCAGTCCCTCACCGAGCCAGGCGGCCTCGATCCGCCGGGTGGCAGCATCACTGCTTCCAAGGGCCAGCACCGAACCGCCGCCTCCCGAGCCGGTGAGCTTGGCACCGAGTGCCCCTGCTGCTCGGGCCAGCTCACAGGCGCGCTCGAGTTCGGGTGTCGATACCCCCAGCTGACGGAGGAGCTGCTGATTGTGGTCGAGGAGTGCTCCGAGGTCGCCGAGGGCCCCGGTCGCCACTGCCTCCCGTCCGCGCATGACCACCGCGCCGATCTCATCGAATACTCGATCGAGACCTGCTGGGTTGGTGGCGTAGCGTGCGGCGACCTGTTCAACCATGGCGCGTGTGCTGGAGGGTGGACCCGCGACGGCAATAGCGAGCGGCAGGGAGACGGCGAGCGGCGCCGGCGCTATGCCCTCTGCCCGAGAGAACTCAAGACAGCCCCCGTGCGCGGCGGCGGCCGCATCGATTCCTGAGGGATTTCCATGAAAGACTCGCTCCCAGGCGTCTGCTGCGGAAAGCACCCGCGTCGACCTCTCGTCTGGGCACACGTCGCACAGGGGTGACAGTTCGATGAGGGCGCGTGCGGTGGCCACGCCCAGGGCCGCTGACCCGCCCAGTCCTGCACCCAAAGGAAGATCGGTTGAAAGCTCGACCTCACACCCGGTTACCTCGAGCTGCCTTCGGAGCGCATCGAAGGCACGGCCAAGCTCTCCTTCACCTGGCCCGAAGCTCTGCCCGCGCAGATGAAGTCGGCTAGACTCCGCGCCGGCGGTTGCGACGGCTACTGCGCCTCGTGCGATACCCGCGGCCAGCGCTGGACGTCCGTAGACCACGGCGTGCTCGCCGAGCAGGATGACCTTACCGTAGGCGCGGCCCTCCGCGGTGAGCCTCATGTCTGGCGGTCCACCAGAGTTTTTGCCATGGAGTCGAGGAGCAGCTTCCCCTCTTGGGAAAGTGGCCCGCGTTCCAGCAGCGCGGCGGCTCGCGTGAGCTGCTCCGCGATCCGTGCCTGGACCCAGGCTGGACCAGACGAGCGCTCGAGCACCGCGAGCGCAGCACGGAGTTGGCTTGGGGTCGCGCGCAGGTTTCCAAAGGCGCGGTCGAACACTCGACGTTCAGCCACGCTCATGCTCTGACGCCCGGCGACCACGAGTGCTGTGATCTTGCCCTGGCGAAGATCACTGCCGATAGGCTTTCCGGTCCGCGCCTCGGTACCGAATGCCCCCAGAAGGTCGTCCTGGTGCTGGAAGGCGACGCCGAGCAACGTCCCGTACTCTCGGAAAAAGGCGAGCTCCGCTCTCTTAGCGTGGCCCAAGGTGGCACCGAGCATGAGGGGGCCCACCGTGGAATAGCTGGCGGTCTTGAGCAGGTAGGTGGTCTCCACATCGGAGGTCACCGAAAGCACGTCTCGGGCCTGTCCGGCGATCACCACCGCGTGCATCTCCGCGTAGATGCGCACCACGGAGAGCATCAGCTTTGGGGCAAGCTTGAGCTCGAGTAGCCACAACAGGCTGAGCGCGGAGCCATAGTCGCCAGTGAGGACCGCCACCCGCTCACCGAGTCGCTCCGACGAAAGCCCGTCGCTTAGCAAACGATGGATGCTAGGACCGCCGCGGCGCGTGTGATCCGCGTCGATCCAATCATCGTGGATCAGTAGGTAGGCGTGAAGGATTTCGAGGGCCGCTCCAAGTCGTGCCACGACCGGGACCGAGAGTTCTACCCCGACGGCGTGCGCGCCCACCGCCACCAAGAGCGCGCGGAGTCGCTTGCCGCCACGTGATGCGAGGCAATGCAGCGCCTGGGGCAAGAGCTCAGCGGCGGCACCGAAGCGGCTGAGGGCACGCGTCTCGCGGCTGAGCGCGCGTCCGAGCTCCGCCTCGATCCGAGGTCGATAGCGTTCAACGATCCGCTCGAAGGGCTCGGGGGCTCGACCCCGAATCCTCGACCCACGTAGCCTTGATTCCTGCGCCATGCCGCTCCGAGCGTAGGGGTCCACGGCCGCATCGTCAACCGGCCCGTGAGCGCAAAGTCACGATCCGAAGCTTGATTTTGCGGTCAGAAGAAGGCCTGATGGGAGGGCATGACCGAAATCGACCGACGCAAGACCGACCACCTGGATCTGGCGATGAAGGCCGAGATGCACCATCTGCGCTCAAACCTTCTTTCGTGCGTGGAGTTCGTGCACGATGCGTTGCCCGAGTGTCACCGAGATGAGATCTGCACCGAGGTGACCTTGCTCGGCAAGCGCCTGCGCGCTCCGATCATCGTGGCCGGGATGACCGGAGGCACGCAGCGTGCTCGTGACATCAATCGCAGTTTGGCCCGCGTGGTCGAGGCGGAGGGACTCGCGCTTGGCTTGGGCAGTCAGCGAGCCATGTTGGAGGAGCCAACCGCGCTCGAGACCTATCGGGTGCGGGAGCAGATGCCGACCGCGCTCTTGTTCGGCAACATCGGGGGAGTCCAGGCAGCTCGACTCACCACCGCTCGAGTGAAGGAGCTGGTGGAGAGCGTGGGAGCGGACGCGCTCTGTGTTCATCTGAATCCCGCCATGGAGCTCGCGCAGCCGGAGGGTGACCGGGATTTTCGCGGGATTTTGGCGGCGATCGCACGGCTCTCGGCCGAGCTCCCGGTGCCGGTGATCGTCAAGGAGACCGGATGCGGCCTGTCGCGAGGGGTGGGGCTACGGCTCCGCGCGGCTGGGGTATTGCACGTCGACGTGTCGGGCGCCGGTGGAACAAGTTTTGTTGCCATCGAACAGGCAAGGCACGCTGAGAATGCGGGTCAGGACTACTCGGTGTTCCGCGAGTGGGGTATCCCGACGGCCGCCAGTCTGCTGGAGCTTCGGCCACTCGGCTTCGCCACCGTCATTGCCACGGGTGGTCTTGGGAATGGTCTCGACGTGGCGAGGGCCATCGCACTTGGTGCTGACGCCGGGGGGCTCGCGCGCTCGGCGCTGGTTGCCTTGACTGAGGATGGTGAGGAGGGGCTCGCCGCCATGCTGCACCGCGCTTCGCACGAGCTTCGGACCGCGATGGTGCTGTGCGGAGCTCGTACGGTGGGTGAGCTCAAAGAGGTCCGATGCCTGATCCACCCACCACTCGAGCGGTGGGTCCGGTGCTCGGGAGGGCGCGGTTCGGCCGAGAGCGAACCCTAGGCTGCGCCGCCCAACTCGCTCTCGATGGCCTTCGCGATCTCGTCGAAGTCAGCTGGGTTGTTGACCCGTTTTCCGTTCAGAAACAGGGTCGGCGTCCCTTGAATGACCGCCTGGTTGCCGAGCTCAAGATCGGCCTCGACGCGGCTCTGGAAGGTGCGAGCGTCGAGCGCCGCCTGGAACTTCGCAAGATCGAGCCCAAGCTCCTTGGCGTACCCGAGGAGCGCATCCCGATCCAAAGCGCGCTGGTTCGCGAAGGCCTTGTCATGAAACTCCCAGAACTTCCCTTGGGCATGCGCGGCCAGCGATGCCTCAGCCGCGCCCATCGCGTTTTTGTGGAACGAGAGCGGAAACTGACGGAATACGAGTCGAACGCGCGTTCCGTACTTCTCTTTGATCTGCTTTGCGACCGTAGCTGCGCGTGAGCAGTAGGGACACTCGAAGTCCGAGAACTCCACCAAGGTCACCTTGGCGTTGGCGGGGCCGAAGGATGGCGCATCGGCAGCCGCCACCTTGGCTTGGGTCGCGGCATCGAGTGGCTGATTGGCGCGCTCCTGCTGCTTTAGCTCCTTCTCCACATCATCTACCTGCGCCAGCATGGCAGCACACTGAGCCGGTGGAAGCTCCCGGCTCTTCTCCTTGACCATCTTGCATGAGGGGCTGTCTGCCCCGAGCCGCGCGCAGAGTTCGCGGGCGAGTTCATCGCACTTCTTGCTCTGGCCGGCGATCTTGGTGCGGGTTGCCTCGAAGTCGGCGAGGTTGGCGCGACACGCCGAGTCAGCGAGCAGATCGACCGTGAGCTTGCTGGCCTCGCAGGTGGGGCTGTCCGGTCCCAGCTCGCCGCACAGCTTGTCACCCAGGGTTTTGCAAGGGTTCGGTCCTGCTTGGGTCGCTGTGACGGCCGAGGGTGCGGTGCCCCCCTCGGTCGAGTCGGACTCCTTACAACCAGGGAGGGCGACCAAGAGCAAGAAGGGGAGGGCGCGGACAGGGAAGGCTTGGGAAGAGCATTTCATAGGTAAAATCGGCTTGAAAGGGATAGGGAGTTGCGTCGCGCGGTGCGCAGGAGACACCGGCGCGTCGTTTCTGGTCGACGTCGTGAAAGCAGGGGAGAAGTTCTGCCTCAGCTGCTCTTGACCGGTGGAGGAATATGAGAGAGCGCCGCGCTCGATTGGCGCTGCAGGAAAGCCTGCTGGGAGGTCCACTGGTAGCATTCCTTCGCGAAGGGCCAGTCAGCCTCACGCCGCATCAACTGAATCAACCGCTGCATGGCCGCCCCTGGGGGCAAGGAGCCATCCAAAACGGCGAGCTTGATGCGGAGCACCAAGTAGGACTCGTCCTCTGCATCGATGCCGGCGAGGATGTCCCGAACCTGTTCGATGTCGCCAGCATCGAGCAGTCGGCTGAGGGCTTCGAAGTCGGAGGGGATCGGGACCGTGGCCATGAGCCGTCCATCCTAGTCGGCTTGGTTTCGGTCGTCGACGGCAACCCGACCGCCACTGAAGGCGGCCAACCGGCCGTGTCGCTTCCCGCTCCAAAGCCGAAATCGACCGTGCTAGCCTAGTGGATTGGTTCGCTGTCTGATTCGGCCGCCCCAACCACACCATGACTGATTCTCGTAAGCCTCCGCTGACTGGTTCGGTCTTTCCGGACTTGGGGTACGGCTGCGAGATGCCTCAGGCGTCCTCCGGATCAGCGGGGCAAGCGGAAAAGTTCGAGGTTGAGCTTGGTGAGCTCGCCAACCTTTTTGTCGCCAGTCGCCAGCTGCTCGGTTTGACCTCGCCCCGTGCGGCGATGCAGCGAGTGAAGGAGATCCTTGCCCAGTTGATTGGGGCCGAACGCTACGCGATCTACCTCGTGGACGCGGAGAGGCACCAGCTGGTGCCCGTGGCCTCCGAAGGTTTGGCCGGTGACGAGCTGTTCTGCCACTCTGCCCGGGAGGGTCGGTTTGGAGAGGTGTTGGCGTCTGGTGTCCCCACACTGGACGAGAGTGGGCATACCGATGCTGGGACGGTTGACCAACCGGTCGCGGTGGTCCCGATGTTGCTCGAGGGTACGCCCTTTGGGCTTCTGGTGGTCTATTCGACCCTGGCACAGAAGAAATCCTTCGGACGGCTCGATCATGAGCTATTCCATCTCTTGGGTCAGAAGGCTGGGTGGGCGCTCATGAGCGCGGCCTTGTTTGGAGCTGCCAAGAGGCAGCTCCCTTCTCTCGAGGCGTTCTTGGATCTGTCGGTGTAACTTGCCATGGCTGATTACTCCTGTCTCATCGTTGAAGACTCACCCATGATGCGACAGCTCTTGGTGTTCGCGTTGGCGCGGGTCAAAAACCTGCGGGTTACCGAGGCTGACGACGGCGTGGATGGGCTTCGAAAGCTGGCTTCGGCGCGCTACGATATCATCCTGACCGACATCAATATGCCGATCATGGATGGTCTCAAGCTGGTGAAGCGAGTGCGAAGTGATCCGATGCACAAGGAAACGCCCATCGTGATCATCACCACCGAAGGGTCGCAGGAGGATCGGCAACGAGCCCTGCAGCTCGGGGCCAACGCTTACATCACGAAGCCGATCCAGGCCCCTCAGGTCATCGCTACGGTCAAGGAGCTCCTGAAGCTCGTCTAGCCCCGAAGCGCGGGCCTATGCTTCGGATCTGGTCTTTGGGCGGCTCTGCTGGGGGGCTTGGTCCGTTCGGGGAGCTGCCCTGTGGTCAATGGCTGGGGTTGATGGGCCCGCGTGCCAAAGCCCTCGTCTTTGACTGAAAGGACCGGTATGCTGGGCCGAAAATGTCGGAGGTGCTCTGGGTCAAGATCTGTGGTGTGACAGAGGTGAGTGACGCACAGATGATTGCCGAACTCGGCGCCGACGCCATCGGACTCAATTTCATCGCGCGCTCCAAGCGGCGCATCACCGTGGAACGAGCCCGACAGATCGTCGATGGGGTACGCGGGCGCCTGGAGTGTATCGGGGTGGTGGCCGATCTGGATGAGGCAACGATTCGCGAACTGCTCGAGCAGGTCGGGCTCGACCGGGTTCAACTCCACGGACACGAGTCACCGGAGTTGGTCGAGCGGCTCGGCGAGCGTGCCTACAAGGCGCTCGGGATCATGTCGAAGAAGGATGTGGACACGGCTCGCGGTTTCCCCGGGGATCCGCTGCTGGTTGATGCCAGTGTCGAGGGCTGGGCAGGTGGTACGGGGAGGGTCTTCGACTGGAAGCTACTCGGCGATCTGGTCTCGGCGCGTCGCATCGTTCTGGCCGGAGGACTCCATCCGGACAACGTTGCTGCCGCGGTCCGTGCGGTCGCCCCGTATGGGATCGACGTCGCGAGTGGTGTGGAGGAGCGGCAGCGGCCACACATCAAGGACCCTCGCTTGGTGGAGAGCTTCATCACCCGCGCCCGCAACGAGTCCCAGCGCCTCCATCTGGGGTGAACCGATGACTCACCAACCGAAGCAACTGGTGACATTTATTGCCATCGCGAGTGCGCTCGGTTGCGCCAAAGTCTCTTGGAGGGGTGCGCAGGTACTGGCGCGCTCGGAGTCGGTGAAGGGACGTGTGCTTGGAGACTACGTGCTCTCGGACTGCCGGGATGGCCGTGGACAACCGCTCGGTGAACGCAGGACGCGCATCACCGTCCGTGAGCGCGGTGGGCGGCCCGTGCTGGTCGAGTCACAGTTCGGGCAGGCTTCGTTGATGATCACCCAGAGTGAAGTGGTGGGCCGTGCCCGCCTGTTTCAGGCGCTCACCTTTGATGAGCGCCACCAGGTGCTCTCCGAATATTACGTGCCGGACGAGCGCACCCAAGTCGGATTCTTCCGGCTGACACCCAACTTCGCGACTCGTACTGGGCCACTTGGCTCCTTCAGTGTCCCCACGGGTCCCGCCGCCGCGAGCTGCCGGCTCGAGCCGGTGCGCTGACGCACACCGGCTAGACCTCGCGCTGGTCGATGCTGGTCTGGGTCTCGAGCGAGGTAACCAGGGTTGCGTGGCAGACCAGGCCTCCCGGTGCCTCTCCCACTGACCCAACCCCAACCACCCGGACTCCCTCGATTTCGCGCTGGAATGGGACATGATCGCCGCCACACACCACCAGCTCTCCGGGGTGATCTCCGAGCAGGGTGAAGAGCTCGTCCTCGGAAAGGTCGTGGGTGAGCTGCTCCAGCGGATCGGCGGGTGATCCGTGAACGGCCAGCATCTCATGGCCGGACTCGAGGGGCAGACGAGCCTGGCGAGGCAATCGCGCCAAGTGCCCGATGATGAGCTCGCCCAGTTCGGCACGAATCTGGCGTAGGCGCTCACAGCGTTGCTCCTCGGCCTCGGAGTGACACGTGAGCTCCTCTGGACGGAGCTTCGCGAGCGCGAGCTCTGAGACACCGGCCAGGCACAGCGCGCGGTGCTCGAGCAAAAGCCTCCACACACCGAGCGGTTCTGGTCCCGGGAAGCAGTGATCCCCGAGCGCCACCAGTTGATCGAATCCCCAGTGTTTGGCTTCGGCCAGTACCTTTTTTAGGGCTTCTGCGTGGCCATGGATGTCCGAGACGCACAAAAATCTCATCGGTTATGCTCCGAGCAGTCGCACCACGTCGAGCGCGGCGTAGGTGAAGATGATCCGGGCCCCGGCCCGCCGGATCGCGAGCATCGTTTCGAGCAGGCATGCGTCGTAATCGAGCCAACCGGCACGCGCCGCGGCGCACAGCATCGCGTATTCTCCGCTCACGTGATAGGCCGCAACCGGCAGTGTGGTAGTGTCCGCGACGCGCCGGATCACGTCTAGGGCCGAGAGCGCGGGCTTCACGAGCAAAATGTCCGCCCCTTCTTCCTCATCGAGGCGTGCCTCGCGGAGTGCCTCGAGGGCATTGCCTGGATCCATCTGGTAGGTCCGTTTGTCGCCAGAGCGTGGTGCGGAGTCGAGGGCATCGCGAAATGGACCGTAGAACGCCGAGGCATACTTGACGGCGTAGCTCAACAGCGCCACCTCGGTGTATGAGGCCCGGTCGAGAGCTTCTCGAATCGCTTGGACGCGGCCGTCCATCATGTCGCTTGGGGCCACGATGTCTGCGCCCGCCGCGGCGCTCACCACCGCCATCTCGGCGAGTCGTGGCAGTGTGAGGTCGTTGTCGATCCTCCCGTTTACCAGGAGTCCGTCGTGTCCGTCGGAGGAGTACGGGTCGAGGGCGATGTCGGTGATGACCAGTAGTTCAGGGCAACGGTCCTTGATGGCGCGGACCGCTCGGGGGATGAGCCCGTCTGGGTTCAGCGCCTCCCGAGCTTCCGGGTCTTTGGCTCGTTCGGGCACGGAAGGAAACAGCGCGACCGCCTGGATCTTAGAGCGGTGGGCCAGCGCCGCGCGCTCGACCAGACCGCGCAGGCCGTAACGAAAGACCCCCGGCATGCTGGCGATTGGCACCTCGCCGTCGACGGTGTCTTCCGCGAACAGTGGAAGGACGAAGTCGCTTGGGCTGAGTCGTGTCTCGCGCACGAGCTCGCGGAGCGCGGTGGTGCGTCGATTGCGACGGGGGCGCTTGTGCATGGCGGCATCGTGACTCAAACTCAGCCCAGCCACAAAACCAAAGCGGCCCCGGGACTACCGAGGCCTGCTCTGGGCGGCTGTGGGGCCGCGCTCTATTTGGCCGGTGTTGCGCTAGCCTTTGGAGGCAGCACGAACACAGGCGGTGGCGGTGGTGCTGCGGCTGGTGGCGGCGGTGCTGCGGCCGGTGGCGGCGGTGCTGCGGCCGGTGGCGGTGATGCTGCGGCCGGTGGCGGTGGTGCTGCGGCCGGTGGCGGCGGTGCTGCGGCCGGTGGCGGTGGTGCTGCGGCTGGTGGCGGCGGTGCTGCGGCCGGTGGCGGCGGTGCTGCGGCCGGTGGCGGCGGTTTTGACGCTGAAGGTAGCTTGGTCATCCCATGCGCTGGCGGTTTCGCGGCGGTGTCGGGGGAGGGCTCAGGCGAAGCGAGCTCCGGAATCACGGGAAGCTCCGGGAGCGGCTGGATGATGATCGAGTCGCTCGTGAACGAGGGGATCAACACCGCGTGACGCTTCGAATCGTATCCGATGTCTGCAGGTGCCGAGAGGTTCTCGATCAACGGCTCGAAACTCCCTCCCGGGCGCCCGCGGTACACGGCCCCGCCTTCCCAGCTCGAGATGAGGAAGGTGCCGTCAGGCAGGCGGACCAACCCATCGAGTCCGCCCTTGGGCATCGAGGAGACGACATTGATCTCCCCTTTGAGACCGACGTGGATGAGCTGATTGGAGCGGAAGGTCACCATCCACGCCCCGGTGCTGTCGGCGAGGACGCCGTTCGGAGCCAGCAGATCCTTGTTGGCCACTAGGCGTTTCGTCGCGATGCTCTTGGTGTCGATCTCGAACACCGCGTCGCTGCCGTTCGGTTCCAAGCTCTCGGCGCCCAGCTTGAGACCGCTGTCGGTGACGAAGATCTTGGTGGTGGTGGCGGCCGCGATGTCGTTGGCGAAGGTTGCGCGCGGCATGAAGAGTTCGCCCTTTGGTTTGCCGCTGGCTTTGTCGAACATCCGGACCACGGAGATATCGGCGACGTAGAGGGTGGTCCCGAGGATAGCCATGCCTTTCGGGGCATTGAGCTTGACGGTCTTCGAGGCCCCATCGATGAAGTGAAGGGCGATCATCTGTCCGTCCGGGCCGAGCTTCGAGATGAAGCCGTTGTCATCGCTCTCGGTGGGCTTTCCGTTGATATTGCTCACGAAGTAGCTGTCGGTTTCCGCGTCGTACAGCACGCTCTCCGGCGTCTTCAGGCCCACGTCCTTGACGACAATCGGCTCAGGAAGCACAAGCTTCTGCGGTCCGGGGTCGGCAGCAGGGGGGGGAGGCGGTGGCGGTGGGGGTGGTGGCGGCGGCGGGGCGAGAACCGGCGGTGGTGCGCTGGGTGGGGGCTCGCAACCAGACAGCGACGCGGCAAGCACTACCAGGGGAAGGGCCGCCAATCCGAGCCAACGTGAGGTGTAGTCTGACATCCGAGATCTCCAAATTCGGGCCGGCACTTCCGGCGGTCTTCGAGTTCCGTTCCGACCTTCCCCACCAACGAACGCTGAGTGGGGGGTCGAGCGCCCACTTGCCCTGCGGCGGGGACTCGACGGAGGAGACCACTAGGACCTGGCTCAAGTCAACGTCGAGGGTGAAAGTCCGGAGAATAACCGGCACTTGGCGGGTGAAGGGGGCGCTCAGTCTGTGAGGGGCAGGTGCCGTTGGGCGTCCGACTCTCCGCCCTCCGCCAGCATCAGCTGGCGGTAGTAGCAATAGGGATTGTCGCGGACGGGCCCGTGCTCTGCGAAGTTGGTCCAGGTGCAGCCCCCGCGGCAGATCTCGGCGTAGTCGCAGGTTCTACAGAATCCCCCGAGCATATCGAGCGTGAACTCTCGATTGTAGGCGAAGGCTCCCGGTCGGTTCCAGATCTTTGCGAGTGGCTCATTTCGGACGTTGCCCTCGATGAAGCGATCCTCGTTGTTCATCGCCGAAGGCAGGGACAAGCACCCCTTGATGTTTCCGTTGCTTTCGATGCCGATCACGGAGCAGCCCGCCGAGCAGCCCGTCCACACTGGGAGCTGTTTGTTGTGAGCGCGGAGCTGTTCCTCGTACTCACCGTAGTAGCCGACGTCGTGCCCAGGATAGACCCGCGGCCGCTGGCCATCCGTGCACATCTTGGCGATGGTGGGGATCACCTCCAAGAGATCCCGTGGCTCCATCAGCAGACTGCGGTTGTCGGCCATGTTGCCGGTCGGAGTCGCGAACTGCACTTGCCACCGCAACACGCCGCGTTCGCGCAGAAACTCCCGGAGCGCTGGCAGTTCCCCCATGTTTCGCTTGTTGATGGTGGTCACCACGCTGGGGCGGATCTTGTGTCGTCGGCAGATCTCGATGGCATCGAGCACTTGCTGCCACTGGCCCTGAACGCGGCGTTGATACTCGTGGCTCTCCTGGAACCCGTCCAGGCTGAAGGCTGCGGTTTCGAGTCCAACTGTTTTCGCTGTCCGCGCCACGTCGTCGTTCCAGAGGATGCCGTTCGAGATCATCCCAACGGTGACTCCCCGCTCAATCAATCTCTCTGCAATGATCGGCCAGTCGCGTCGAAGCAGTGGCTCGCCGCCACTCAGCGTGAGGAAGCGGCAACCGAGTGCTGCCAAGTCGTCGCACAGCGTGAGCGCCTCGTTCAATTTGAGTTCGTCGTTACGCGCGCGTCCAGCGCGCGACCCGCAGTGGCGGCAGTTCAGGTTGCACTTGAGCGTGAGTTCCCAGACTGCAACCCGCGGTTTGTAGCCGAACTTCTGGAGCAGCTTGATCATTTTCGACCCTTACCCTTCGTATCTCGCGACCACGTGGCAGTCTAGCATCGGCCCGTAGGCTGGCTCCTTCTGGTTGGCGATCTGGCTGGTTCGCCGTGCCGCGAGGTCGAGGCGCGGAGCACAGGGGCGCACATCGAAGGCTTGGCAATTGCCTTCTGCCAGAAACTCTGGGAGTCTACGGGCTGGGTGTGCTGACGGGTCGTGTCTGTGAGGTTCCGAATGAATGAGCATGTGCGGATCCTTCTTGCGTATCTGAACCAGGTTCTGGCCAATCGTGATCGCGGCGAGAGTTCCTTCTCGTGGTCCCGTTTCAGGATGGCAAAGCGGACGTGGTTCCCCTTTGCGCTCTCGGTGGCGGTGACGTCCTGTGCCGGTAACACAGAAGAAGCCAATCCCGGCGAGTATGACGGTGCGGATTGTACGACCCTGTGTGCCGACGGTCGTGACAACGATAAAAACCGCGCGGTGGACTGCGCCGATCCGGATTGCGCAGCCAATTGCCGGGTGGCAATCCACGCCAGCCCAGTTGGGCTCGAGGGGGCATAGATGGAGAAGGACGCTCGGTTGGCAACCGCTCGCAGGCACGCCGAGGCCCGGCGCTTCGTCGAGGCGGAGCGGTTGCTCGAGGAGTTCTTGCTCGAGCAACCACGCTCCCTGACCGGCTGGGATCTGCTCGGTTATGTCCAGTACTTCGCGGGACGTCCCGCGGATGCGGAGCGAGCATGCCGAAAGGCGCTTTGCATTGAACCCGCCCACGCCTACGCCAAGAAGGGCCTCGGATTGTGCCTGGCGGCGCAGGGCAACCTCGAGCTTGGCCTGGCGGAACTCCGAGAAGCGATCGCTCTCGAGCCCCGCTGGTTCGATCCGAGACACGATCTCTGCGTGACCCTCCTCGCAGCGCACCGCTTCGAGGAGGCCCACGCGGTGGTTCGAGAAGCCCTCGCGGTTTTGCCGTTCCACCAGGGCCGGCTGGAGCGGCTAGAGGCCGAGATCAATCAGAAGCAAAGCGCCTACAAGAGCCGAGACGGCGCGTAGCGGGCGGCTTCGGGGAAGAGCTCGACCAGCGCTTCGACTCGAGTCACGAACGCTTGGGCCTGGTCGGTTGCGACTCCGATGAAGTCCGACGGTCGTGCTACCAGAGTCGCGATCTCGTCGGCAGTCAGGCCGAGCCGGGGATCTCCGGCGAGCCGAGCGAACAGATCGTTCTTCTCCTGCCCCTTCTCCCGCAGATCGAGGGCAACGCGGACCGCGTGTTCACGGATCACCTCGTGGACCGTTTCCCGTCCCCCCCCTTTCTTGACTGCCGCCATCAACAGCTTGGTGGTGGTGAGGAAGGGTAGATTACGGGAGAGTTCGCGGGCGACGACGGCCGGATAAACCCCGAGCTGATCGAGGACATGAAGCGTGGCCTCGAGCAGGCCGTCGATGGCGAAGAATGCGTCCGGGATCACCACCCGACGAACCACCGAGCAGCTCACGTCTCCCTCGTTCCATTGGTGGCCGGACACGGTGGCGAGCATGCTCAAATATCCCGAGAGAATGGCTGCAAATCCGTTGATCCGCTCGCAGGTGCGGGCGTTCATTTTGTGGGGCATCGCTGAGGAACCCACCTGACCTGGCTGGAAGCCCTCAGTGGCCAGCTCCTGGCCCGCCATCAAGCGTAGAGTAGTGGCAAAGCTCGAGGGGCCGGCGGCGATCTGGGATAGTGCCGAGACCACGTCGAGATCGAGAGAGCGTGGGTAGACCTGCCCTACGTTCGTGAGCACCCGGGAGAAGCCGAGGTGCCGGGCCACCGCTTGCTCGAGCTGCGCGACCCGTTCCACGTCTCCATCGAACAGATCAGCGAGATCCTGTTGGGTGCCGACCGGGCCCTTGATGCCGCGGAGTGGGTAGCGTTGGAGGAGATCCAGCAGACGGTCGAACGCGCAGAGAAGCTCTTCCCCGTAGTTCGCGAATCGCTTGCCGACCGTGGTCGCTTGCGCCGGCACATTGTGGCTGCGCGCGGTGAGCACGAGCTCGGAGTATTCGCCGACGCGCGTCGCCAGCCGCGCCAAAACGGCCACTATCCGATCTCGTACCAAGAGCAGGGCGGAGCGGATCTGCATCTGTTCGACGTTCTCGGTCAGATCCCGCGAGGTCATCCCCTTGTGGATGTGCTCGTGCCCGGCCAGACCGCAGAACTCCTCGATCCGCGCCTTGACGTCGTGCCGGGTTACCCGTTCGCGCTCGGCGATGCGCTCCAGATTGACCTCCTCTAATACTCGCTCGTAGTCGGCGAGCGCACCTTCCGGGATCGACAATCCGAGCTCACGCTGGGCGCGGAGCACCGCGAGCCACAAGCGGCGCTCTTCGATCACCTTGTTGCGTGGCGAAAACAGAGCACACATCTCCGGGCTGGCGTAGCGAGTGGCGAGCACATTGGGGATGGGGTCGACCATGCTCCGCCCCTAGCCCAACCCTGATGCCCGGGCAATCCGTGCCCGCTGGCCGATGGGGGGAGACCAGCTCGGCAGACAACGCGGTTGCTCTGAAGCGAGCCTGCGGAGTACCCTAAACGCTCATGGACCGGGTCACCGCCATCTTGAACCGTGTCTCCGAGGTGTGCCCGCTGCCGAAGACTACCGAGCGGGTGATGGAGCTTACAGCCGGTGACGGAAGCTCGGTCAAATTGCTCGGAGAGACCATTGCCAGCGATCCGGCGCTCGCGACCACGGTGTTGCGGGTGGCCAACAGCGCCATCTACGGGGGAGGAGCGGTTGACCAGCTCGATCGGGCCATCATGCGCATTGGTCTCCGGGGACTGAGGGAGCTGGCCGCGGCCATGTCTTTGTTCGCGACCTTCCAGAACAAGGGCGAGAGTTCCCTTTCGCTGCACGATCGCTCTCTGGTGTGTGGGACCCTTGCGCACAAGCTCGCCAAGGAGACCAACCTGGTGCCGCCGAGCACCGCCTTCGTGTGCGGGTTACTCTCCGAGGTTGGAGCCATGGTGTGCCTAGCCGCCACCAACCAGGAGTACCTGACACTCTGGCAGGAGGCCGCCGGAAGCTTGAAGCGGCGGGTGGAGCTCGAGATCGAACACTTTGGGGCGCACAGCTTTGCGATCGGCGCTCAGTTCTTATTGCGCAGCAAGATCCCTGAGAACGTGGCGAGCGCGATTGCGGTCTCGGGGCTCGAGCCGCTCGACGCTTGCGAGCCGCTCGTTCGCCTCCTTCTGGCGGCGCGGATGGTGACGCCGATTATGTTGCGTCTTGGCCTCGAGCCGGATCACACGGAGTCGCTGGCCGAACTCGAGGAGATCGGACGGCGTGTCGGCCTTCCCGGTGTCGATGGGGCGCGGCTCTACGAACTCGCGCTGAATGCGGGGGAAGTGGCGGCCCAGGTTCTCGGTCGAACTCGCTGAAGAACTCGCATTTCGGTACCAGCTCCTTGTGGGGACCGAATGGGGTGTGGTAGCTCGAGAGACCGAACCTGCTTCGGTGTGCCTGCTATGACCACAATCGAACAAGCCTTCTTTCAGTTGCACGAAGGGCTCGCGCGGAACTCGCCCGGCTCGATTGGCTCCACTGTTCGCGCCCTCGGGTTGGTGGAAGGGCTGCCGAAGCGGCCTCGGGTCATCGACCTTGGCTGTGGCTCGGGTCCCTCGACCATCGTCCTCGCGCGGCGGCTCAAGGGTGACGTGGTGGCAGTCGATGCCCATCCCCCATTTCTCGAGGAGCTCCGGCGTCGCGCCAGCGAGGCCGGCTTGTCTGAGCGAATCCATCCGGTGCGGGCTGATTTCTCATGTCTCGAGGTCGACGGCACCTACGATCTTCTCTGGTCAGAAGGTGCCGCCTACGTGCTCGGCTTCGAGGACGCACTGCGCCTCTGGCGTCCGCTGGTGAAGCCCTCGGGTTGGGCGGTAGTGAGCGAGTTGACGTGGTTGGTCGATGATCCGTCCCAACCCGCCCTCGACTACTGGTCGTCGGTTTACCCGAAGATGGCCACCGTCGAGCAGAACCTGGCCGCGGCTCGGCGCGCGAAGTGGCAGGTGGTGAACCACTTCGCGGTGCCCGGTGCTGATTTCGTGGCCTACTACCGCCCGTTGAAGAAGCGTCTCGCCGAACTCAAAAAGCTGGGCGAGCTCTGCACCGAGCAGCGATTGGTCTTCGCTGAGACCGAGCGGGAGCTGAAGCTGTTCGGCGAGTATGGGGAAGAGTATGGGGCCGTATACTATGTGCTCCAGAATGGAGCGGAGGAGCAGCCACCGGTTTCGCGCCGTGGCCGGGCCTTGAAGGCTGGTCTCCTTGACAATGACACGGCCTTGCCAGCCCGTGATCTCAGGACTCAGCATGCGCTCGAGCAGCGTTTTGGTGAGACGGTGGGAGAGCTCGGACTAGAACGAGCGACCCAACTGCTCGGGGAGATCCAACACCGCATTGCCCGCATCACCGAGCGTGGCTAGACGTTGATTCGGGCGGAGAAGTGTGGGGCACGAGTCCCGGAACAGTCTTCAGTCGTTCGGCGATAGTCGCGAAGTCGTCTTCGGCTCCAGCGCTCGAGGCGAGCGCTGCTGGGGTGCGCGGTCCGGTGCCGCCATCGCCGTCTTTCGGTATCGCGCTCGGTCCGACCACCGCCGCTTGGAATGCTTCGATCCGCTTCGGCTCCGAATTGCCGTTTACGTTGACGAGCGTCACACGCCCCGCACCTCGCCGTAAATCATTCCGGAAATCATAGACAGCACCCACGACCGTGAGTTGTCCCTGGTGGATCCTCGCGGCGAAGCGCTCCAGGGCTGCGGCGACCTGGGTGTTCACGTTGGCGATCACCGCGTCAGTCCATGCGCTGTCGGTGTCGCGGCCGAGCAGGTGCTTCGGAAGAACCAGCTCCGCGAGCTCCCGGTCCACGTCTGGGCTGCCATGGGAGTGCTTCGGATTCTGGGCAGCGTGGACAGCTCCGCAGCCGGTGTGGCCGAGGATCAAGAGCACGGGAGTTCCCAGAGCAACGACACCATATTCCACCGAGCCGGCGGAGGTCTTGAGCTGGTTGCCGATGTTGCGCACGATGAAATCATCGTTTTCCGGCGTGCCGTCCCAGGCGCCAGTTTGGACCCGGGAGTCGGAGCAGGTAAGGACGGTTGCGCGAGGCCGTTGCGCCTTGGCGAAGGATTGGAAGAAGCGGGGTCCCTGCTTCATGTACTCGGTGTTGTCGCGCAGGAGTTCACCGAGGAAGCGGCGAGTCTTGGCCAGCGGCTCGTCTTCGGCCCGTTCCCAGGCAAACGGCATGGCGTAGCGGTCCGAGGGCCCCTTCTGGCCGTGCGACGTCGCTGTTGAGACGGTGGATGCCGATGCAGCTTGGCTGGGGGCCGGGCGGGCAGGCTGACGTTCCTCCACCACTTTCTTACCAAACGGCAGCTTGTCGCAGCCCACGAGGCCGATCGCCAAGGGGACCATGGCTATGAAATGGAGCCATCGGGGCATTGCCTTCTTTCTATACGTCGGTCTGCCGGACGAGTTAAGATCCAGAAGTCCAAGCCTTCGGGAATGCCGCCATAATCCTCATGGAGATTTGGCGATGATGTTGCAAGGGGACCGCGGTCGACAGCCGCTTCTGGTAGGCCTCATGCTTTCGGCCGCGTGGGCGCGGTGTTGGCGAACCGGTCGCCCGAGTGCGCGCCTCGGTGCGGAACGAACACCGAGAAACCCGAGCCTTCGGAACTAGGGTCGACTCGACATTTGACAGTCTGGGCGGCCCGCGGTAGCCGGGGACTCGCCGTATTCGGCCAAGGAGTCTCGTGAAAGCGCAGTTTCGCCCCAATTTCGAGAAGGCTGATGGTCTGATCACCGCGGTCACCGTCGACGCCGACACCAACGAAGTGTTGATGGTCGCGTACATGAACGAGGAGGCCTTCGAGGCCACGCTTTCCACGGGACGAGTTCATTACTACTCCCGCTCCCGCAAGAAGCTGTGGAAGAAGGGTGAGTCGTCTGGAAACATGCAGGAGTTGGTGGAGATGCGGGTCGATTGTGATCTCGATGCGGTGGTGGTGCGCGCTCGGCAGACCGGGCCGGCTTGCCACGAGGGTTATCGGAGCTGTTTCTTTCGAGTGGTCGCGGCCGATGGCTCGCTCGGCATCAACCAGGATCGGCTCCTCACCCCCGAGGAGATGTACGGAGGGAAGTCGTGAGCAAGCTCAAGTTGGGACTCCCAAAGGGCAGCCTCCAGGAGGCTACAGTCGAACTCTTCGCCAAAGCTGGGTTCACCATTTCGGTCTCGAGCCGCAGCTATTTTCCAGCGATCGACGACGATGAGATCGAGTGCATGTTGATTCGCCCGCAGGAATCAGCACGCTACGTGGAGCACGGCCTGCTCGATCTCGCCATCACCGGATTTGACTGGATTCTGAAGCGTGACGTGATCGAAGTGGCTGAACTCGTCTACAGCAAGCAGCTCCGGCGTCCGGTACGCTGGGTGGTTGCGGTGCCCAATGATTCGCCCATCCGCGACGTGAAGGATCTGGCCGGCAAGCGGATCGCCACGGAGGCGGTCGAACTCACGGAGCAGTTCTTGGCGGCACATGGTTTGACTGCACAGGTAGAGTTCTCGTGGGGCGCGACCGAGGTGAAGCCGCCGTACTTGGCCGACGCCATCGTCGAGGTGACCGAGACCGGGAGCTCGCTCCGCGCCAACAATCTCCGGATCGTTCACGAGATTCTGGAGAGCACGACTCGGTTGATCGCGAACCGGTCAGCGCTTGCCGATGCCTGGAAAAAGCAGAAGATCGACGACATCGCGATGCTGCTTCGGGCGGCCTTGGCGGCGCACGGCAAGGTGGGGCTGATGCTCAACGTCGAAGATCGGAACCTGAAGGACGTTCAAGGGCTGTTGCCCGCACTGAAGAGCCCCACCATCTCCAAGCTGGAAGCCCCTGGTTGGTGGGCGATCAACACCATCGTCGATGAGCGTATGGTACGCCGGCTGATCCCCCGCCTGAAGGCAGCAGGGGCCGAGGGTATCGTTGAGTTTGCGTTGAATAAGGTGGTCGACTAGCTCGGCCGGGTCTCTCCAGCCGTCGATGGTGGAGGGTCCTTGGGGGCGAGGGCCTCGGCGGCGAGGGTTCGCTGCGCGAGGCGGCCGAGCCAGATCACCACCCCGAGGCTGAGCGCGATGCCTCCCACCATCAGCGCCGTACCCAAGGCCCCCTTCGGGAGGCCGCGCGCACCGCTCACCTCGGTGATCGAGGGGAGCAACGCTCCCAGCTGTGCGTACAGAAATCCGCCCGGGATCCCTCCAAGCGCGCTCGACCAGGCGTAGTCGCGGGCGCGCATTCGGCTCGAGCCAAAGGCGAAATTCAGGATGCCAAAGGGCGTCAGAGGAGACAGCCTGAGCAGCACCACGGCGCGTGCCCCGTGGTGCTCCAGCACCTGGTCGAGGGCGCGGAGCCGGGCAACTCGTCGTGAGAGCCGCTCGACGGAACGTCGGAGGACGGTGCGCGACAATGAAAACACGACGAACGAGGCGAGAGCGGTGGAGGGAATGGCGAGCAGGGCCCCGAATATCGGGCCGTACAAGAAGCCTGCCAACATCGAGAAAAGCGCCCCGGGGATGAGGAGCAACGCTCCGAGCGTGTAGCTCAGACCAAGCATCAGCACACCCCAGCCCGCTGCGTCTTCGACCGTGCGGGCGAGTCCGCTCAGTGCTTCTTCCACGGACAGCGCGCGGGCGCCGAGCCCGAGCGTTCCAAGCACGAGGAGCGGCAAGAAGAGGGGTTGGAGGGCGGGGCGGAGTTTGGAAGCGAGCCTGCCCAATCGCCGCAACATGCCGCCTTTGTCGGTTTCTTCGGGGGGGGCGCCCGAACTGCTCATGGAGCCGCTCCATGAGCAGGTTTCCGGTACGGGACACGCTCCAAGGCCTCCCTGATCAAACTCGAAGCGGCGTTGGGATCGCCCTCGGCCTCTGCAGTCAGCATCAGCCGATGGGCGAGCACCGCGTCTGCGACCGCGCGCAGATCGTCCGGGACCAGGTAGGAGCGGGCGCTCAGCAATGCGTGGGCCCGGCCGGCACGCAAGAGCGAGAGCGACGCGCGCGGGGAGGCTCCAAGTACCACTTTGGGATGGGCACGGGTGAACGATGCGAGGCGTGCGGCGTACTCGAGCAGATCGCGCTCGACGAACACCGCTTGGGCATAGGCTTGCAGCGTGAGTACCTCGGTGGGGGAGAGCACGGGATGGGGTTCGGGTGCTGCGACCCCGTGCGACTCCAGCATCCGAATCTCGTCGTTGAGGGTGGGGTAGCCGAGTCGGAGCCGCAACAGAAAGCGGTCTATCTGCGCCTCGGGCAAGGTATACGTGCCCTCGAGATCGATCGGGTTCTCGGTGGCGAGCACCAGAAACGGTTCGGGGAGTGCGAGAGACTCGCCGTCGATGGTGACGTGCTGCTCTTGCATCGCCTCGAGCAGAGCGGATTGCGTCTTGGCCGGCGCGCGGTTGATCTCGTCGGCGAGGACCACATGGGTGAAGATGGGGCCGCGCCGCAGCTCGAAGCTGGCGTCGCGAGGGTTGTACACATAGGCGCCTGTGATGTCACTCGGCAGCAGATCTGGGGTGAACTGGATCCGTCGCACTGGGCAGCCCATGGCGGTCGCGAAGGCCTTGACCAGGGTGGTCTTGGCGATTCCCGGGACCCCCTCGAGCAGTACGTGACCACGGGCGAGCAGAGCGATGAGGAGAGCATCGATCAGTCGGCGATCGCCGATGAAGACCTTCTCGACTTCGCGCCGTACCGCCGCCAGGCGTTCTAGGACCGGGTTCAGGTTGGGGAGAGGTTCAGTCGCGCTCACGGTGGCTCGCGAGACCTTGGCTGATGCGCTCGAGGATGTCCAACGCGTCGTTGTTCAGGCGGCCAAGGCGTGTGCGGGAACGAGTGAGATGGCGACGGGACACGACCGCTCGCTCTGCCTCGGCGAACTCGGTGAGCAGCCCTTCGAGTCGTTGGGCAGTGACCAGATCGACGGCGTGCCGTTCCTTGGCTGCTCGGAGCAGAAGCGCGAGCGGGGTGCCGAACGGTTGTCCTAGCAGCCTCGTCAAGCGTCGCTCCAGCCCCAGCCGCAATTCGAGGATGGAAAGTGCGGCTGAGGTGGTGGGGGCGGTGAGCACGGCGGCCCTGCCGGGCCAGCCGGCCTGTGCGGTTGGGGAGAATGATAGGGTGTAGCGAGGAGGTCGGGGGAGGGTGCCACCGAAGAGGAGCTTCCGCGAGAGAGCCAGCACCAGAAGAGCGAGCAGGACTGCTACGGCCAAGAGGTGTGGCCGGGGGAATGGTCCCTCGACAGGGGGTAACACCCGAGCGAGTTCCCTTTGCAGGTCATCCAAGGGACCTTCGGTTTTGCCAAAGCGTCCGCGCTCCGCAAAGTCGTTGGACAAGAGATACAAGGCGCCTGTTGCGGGGCCACCGTCAGCCTCCGCCAGGTAGCGGGTGATCCCCTCAGCGAATGCCCGGTTTCCAGGATACCTCAGCATGAGATTGATGACTGACGAGGGGTCGCTCATCATCAGGATGCGACCACGTTTCGCTTCACCCACCACCGCTGTGATCGCCACTGCGGGATTGGGACCACGGTCGGAGGGGATCTCGAGGATCGTCGTCAGCCCCTGGTGTGCGAGCACGGTGGGGTGATTCAAAAAGACGCGGTCTACTCCCCGGAGCAGCGGGTGAGAGGACGTTTCGGCAGGATCGGTGGCTTGGCTTGGTCGGGCTACGGCGAGGTTTGGGTTCTGGCTGATCGTTTCCCGTGGGTAGAGCAGACCTGCGTGTCGTGTCACCGAGAAATGGGCGAACACGGCCTCACCGTGGCCGAAGTCGTCGAGCAACGCCAGACGACCGCCGCTCTCGAGGTAAGCGGTCAAGCTTTCCACGTCGAGCTTTCTTGCCGGGGCCAGGATCAGCAGGCGATCGGCAGCGGTGAGGGTGCGATAGTCGAGTTCGGACACCAATTGAACGCGGGCGTGCCCGAACGTCTGTCGGGCCATCGACAGAAGCTCGCTCGTGCCCTCCCAGCCGGTGTCGTTGTAGGCGAAAGCTCGCGCGGCGGCCAGGCGGGTCGGAAGGATGATGATGGCGCAGGCGAACGCGAAGGTGGCAAGGACCCGCGGGATGCCAAGGGTGGCGTGGGTGAGCGAGCAACACCAAGCTTTCGGGCGGCTCGTGAGTAGCCGAGTCGCGCCCACGGCTTCAGGGAAATCTGTCAGTGTCCGTTCTACGAGATTGAGCCACATGACTTCTCTGCACCGCTCTCACCGAAAAACACAGACGCCGGAGTGCTCCGGCTTCGGTCATGGGGCCGGCGAGGGCTTGACCAACCGACGACGCAGGTTACATTACTGATTAAGGCGATGCCCGCCGCGAAAGCGAGACGACCGTGTTGCCCCCATTCATCATCGAGCAGATTCGGCGGCGTGAGCAGGCCGAAAAAATACGGCAGGAACAGCCGCGGTTGGAGCTTCCCTTGGATTCTTATCGACCCTTGCCGAGCGAGCGCCCGGATGCCGTAGAGGTTCCGAGTCGCGGTGTTGTCGTGGTCGACGTCTAGCGCTCTCTGCCCGCGTCGAACCGAAAGCCGGGGTCAACGCCAAATCCTGAGGTGGAGACGAGCGGAGCCGCTTTGTCTGTACTAGGCTGCGGCCGCCGATGCGATCTCGCTCCGCCCTCCTCGCCCTCATCCTCACCGGCTGTTATTCGACCAGTGAAGGGGTCCCAACACCTCTCGACAGAGTCTACTTTCCGGTCGGGCTCGCGGTGGCCGAGGATCAGGCTCACCTGTTCGTCGCCAACAGCGATTTTGACCTCCAGTTCGAGGAGGGAAGCCTGCTCAGTCTCGACCTCGAGCGCCTGCGGGGCTTCGTTCCCCGTTCCTGTGATACCGACACTGACTGCTCGGTGGACCAGATGTGCGACAGCGAGGGAGAAGCGCCGAGCTTCGTTTGCGTGACGCCGACCGGGTCAGGCCCGTCGTCTCCCTGTGGGGTGCTCGGTTCGGCCAGCGATGGCGATCGCGTGATTGTGCCGGGCGGCTGCGAGGCACTCGACTTCGCCGAACCGCAAGACGGTGGGGCGTCGCTTTTGGTCGATGCCGTGTCCGTCGGTGCTTTCGCGGCTGACGTCAAACTACGGTATCACCCGGAGGGGGGCCGTGGTCGCTTGTTCGTACCGGTGCGAGGGGAGGCGAGCCTCACCTACGTGGACATCGATGAGTCGGGGCACTTCGACTGCGGTCAAGGGAAGGGCTCCATCTGCTCCGACCGCTACCGAGTCGGAACTGACCCGGATGAGAGTATCCGCGATCTTCGCATGCCAGCCGAGCCCTTTGGGATGGCGATCACCGATGACGCGCGGGCGATTGCGGTGACCCATCAGACCTCGGGTGAGGTCTCGCTCTTCGTCCAGGATCCCGAGCATTGGGAGCAAGGACCGACCCTCTCGTTCGTTCACCCAGAGCTCCCGAAGGGTGCAGTAGCCATCGCGGCCGCCCCCGAAGCCGCTCTGACTCGCCTCGAGCGCGCCGAGCGCGCTGCTTGGGCCTCAATGGACGTCCGTGATCAGAGCCCAGCCGGGTTTCTGGTGGGGTATCGCACCACGGCGCGGCTCGATCTTCTACGTTACTTCTCGGACCAGGGAAGCTCGCCGCCCCGGCCCTTCCTCGAGCTGGCCGGGAGCGTGCCGATCACGGCGAATGCACTCGACTACGATACCCGCGGCATCCTCTATGATGACTCGGAGCGCCGCGCCTGCGAGGCAAGCTGCCCTGCCCAAACACCGGCCACCCTGACCGAAGAGGGACGGGCATGCCTACTTGCTTGCGCCACCGTAGCGGTGGATGTGTTCGTGACCAATCGCAGCCCAGCCACGCTGTTGGTGGGGGCCACCATCCCGGACACCTGGGCCACTCCCAACCGGGATCTGCCGCGCTTCACCGAGGTGGTGTCGCTCCCCGCCGGACCATCGCGGGTCTACGTTGGCTCGATCATCACGGAACAGGGTGAACTCGAGCGACGAGTCTTTGCGGTCTGCTTCGACTCGCGCCGAATCGCCATCTACGATCCGAAACGGCGGAGAATTGAGGCTTTCGTGACCACCGGGCGTGGGCCACATGCGATGGCCTTCGACGTTGTGCCCCCCGACCCTGACACGGGTGAGGGTGGGCGGGCGTTCGGATACGTGGCCCACTTCACTGATTCGTATTTGGGTGTGATCGAGCTCGATCGGAGGGCGCGGCGCACCTATGGAAAGATCGTGCTCAACGTGGGGAAGGCTGCTGCCCCGAGGGCTTCGAAATGATGCGTGCTGGTTCGCTTGTACTCGCGGTTGCTCCCCTTGTGTGGCTTGGCTGTCAGGATACCATCGACCCAGGACCGATGCTTTCGTTGGAACGGAGCGGCCAAGTGTCGCTTTTGTGCCGCGAACACGGGACAGGAACTGGGCGCGATCTCAGGGCTTGCCCCGATCCCGACGACCTTTTCAACGACGGCGAGGATCGACGCGTACTGGCGCTGGTCACCCAGACCCTGCGTGGCGAGGTAGCAGTGGTGGACCTTCATGCACAGAAGGTGGTGGACGTCGATCCGTCCATTCCTGGCATCGAGTTTTTGCCGGTGGGCGCCAACCCAACCGCCATTGTCTCGACTCCGGGTGGTACGGCAACGTTCGTCGCCACCGCCGAACCGGGGCGTGAGGCCCTGTTCGCGCTGCCGACCACTTGCATCACGGCGCCTCGCGCGGGCGAGCCTGCACGGGAACTCACACTGTTCAGCGCCTGTCGGTTGCCGGCGGCAGCGGGACAACTCGCGATTGTAACGGACGTTGCGGTGGCGAGCGGAGACTCGGTGAGCCGCTACCGCACCAGTTGTTCAACGGATAGTCCCTGGGCGGCTTCGGCTGAGCTGTCCTTTGCCGAGCGGCGGGATGACTGTCCGGCGAACCTCGAAGAGGAAGAGCACATCGCCCCACTCGGGAGGCGCAAGGTCCTGGTCACCTTGCCCGATCTGGGAAAAATCGCGGTCTACGACGCCCAAGCCTTGCTCAACCAACCTCCCGGTAGCTTCGCCAATTGTGTGCCCGAGACGGTGGTTGCGCTGTCGACGGAGGCGCCGCTGGCCGAGGAGGTTACCCAGAGCATCCCTTCCGATCTCATGCCGGCGGAGGGCTGTTTGGCCCCCCCACACCGCTATGCGTTCGGTCCTGTGCCGAGCCAAGTTAGCTCCCGTCCGGCTGGGATCGCGCTGGCAGGGGAGCGGTTGTTTGTCGCTGATCTCGGGGTGCCCGTGATTCACGAGCTTGACCTCAGCGACCCTTGCGCGATCGTCGAGCGGGCCCCATTAGTACCGCTGGCCTTCGATGAGCCGAATCGGCGGGTGATGACCCGTGACCTTGCGGTGAGCGGTCCGCTCAAGAGCCAGAGCCAGTTCCTGTACGCGGTAGATGACGCAGACGGGAGCGCGATGGTGTTCGACGTCGGCGAAGAGAGCGTTGAGCGGACCCCTTTGATACGCCCGAATTCTCCCTTCTTTCCCTTTGAACCACCCGATCGGATCCGGCTGGATTCTCCGATTCGAGATCTCGGCATTATCACCCGCGATGCACCGCTCGTGGATCCGTCGACCCAGACGGTGCGGGAAGGCGTTCTCTGCGATCCGAATCCGGAGGCCAAAGCTCCCGGGTCCTTGTACCGCACCGCCAGCGACTACTCGGAGGGTGCAGGCCCGCGCAAGCTGCGCGGCACCTTTGCCATGTTGGGGCTCGCCTCGGGGCAGATCGTGGCGGTCGATATCGAAGACTGGGACGCGGCGTGCCGGCGCCCGCTCACCAACAACCCAAATTCGGATGGGGTAGATTGGCGAGGTTGCGCCCATGATCCGAGCTTTGATGGGCTTCGATTCCGCGACAAAAACGGTGATCCGACGGTTTCCGAGGAGATGAGCTGCAACGTGGTGCAGCCGCACCGAGTGCGGAGTGGCAGCTTCTTTCTGACCAGCTCCGACCGCGGTGCGTACGCGCCCGCACTCTCGTACTTTCCACGGCTGAGTTCACCTTCGACTGGCGATCTGCCCTCCGGACAGTCTGAGTCTGGGCGAAAACACCCGAAGCTACTGGCTGTGCCCTTTGCGAGCGAGGGCCAAAGATCGACACCGGAAGAGCTGTTCGTCGGAACGACCCGCTACACGCTCGATGAGGACGCAGACAACCCCCTCAGCATTGCTCCTGAAGAGGCTGAAGTAGGCTCGCTGTTCTTTCCTGTGATTGAGCCTCGCCTCTACAGCGCCAATGAGAACTTCACCGCGACCTACGAGGGCAAGGTGGTCGATTACCGCCCGACCGGACAGCTCCCGCTCCTGGTCGACGAGGCGGCTCTCGGCCTGCCGCGAGCGCTGCTGCCCGGTGAGCTTGTGCTCCGGGACCCCGACGCGTTTTTCTGTGATCAAGGGGTGGAGGACAGCGCGGTCGCGGAAGAAACGGCGTCCGCGTTCGGCGTCGGTGGACCGGACTATGCGGAGCGCTACTCCGACTACGTGCTTCTCGAGGATGACTTCGACGAAGACGAGCCATACTTCCAGTCTGCTGCGGCAGCCGAGGCTTGCGGCACCGATGATCTCAAAGAGAGCTGCGAAGACTGGTTCGGGACGGCGGCAGCCCCGCGACCCGCACGTGAGTTCCGGATCAAGGAAGCTTACCACGGCCTTCTCATCATCGAACCGCGCTCGGCCCGTGACCCCGAGGAGTTGCTGGAGCGCGTGCGTTGCTGCTTTCCCAGCGTTCATGGCTACACGGTGCGTGCCTCACGTCAGTGGGTGGTTAGAGGGGCGCGTATGCTCCACGATATCGTGCCTGGGGAGGGGTTGCGCTGTGTTCGGGACTGCAGCCCGCGACGCAACAGATTGCGCGGACGCGCCTTCGAGATCTCGAGTGAGGCCGCGCAATGTGCGCCGTCCGAGGCCGTGAGTGGCTCTGAAGTCAGCACTTGCGCGATCGGTCCTCGGGTCGATGGTGACGTGTGCGTGGTTGCGCAGGCAGACGGCGCCGTCGATCCGGCGGCACTGGGAGTGTCATTGCCGGAGCGGTGCGTGTATTCGTCGCTGAAGGGGCGGTTCGCCGTGTACCGCGGGTTACGCCCGAGCGTTCGCGATATGACCTTCTCCTGGACCGTGTCCGGAGGATTCTTTCCGCTGAGCGCTGGGCTGGCCAACTCGACTGCTGGCCAGAGCGTGCTGCTGGAGCACATGCTCTTCTCCGAGCAGCTGGACGCACTGGTGACGGTTGACAGCGCTTCGGGTGGACTCGGGGTGGTTGGTCTGGAGACGTTTACCCTGCGCGGCGAGCCTTATCAGTGAGCCGAACCACGGAGGCGTGAAGGCCGGAACCATGGCAGCCCAGGATACCCCCGTGATGCGGCAGCATGCGGAGGCCAAACGAGCCCATCCGGACGCTATTGTCTTCTTCAGACTCGGGGACTTCTACGAGATGTTTGGCTCGGATGCCACCATCGCGGCAAAGCTCCTCGATCTCGTGCTGACGAGTCGCAACAAGGGGGCGGCCGACGAGATCCCGATGTGCGGCGTGCCGGCGCATGCGGCCCACAACTACATCGCTCGTCTGCTTCAGTCCGGACAGCGAGTAGCCATCTGTGAGCAGATGGCCGATCCGCAGAAGTGCCGAGGCCTCGTGCCGCGGGAGGTGGTTCGTGTGGTCACCTCCGGGCTGGTGACGGAAGAAGAACACCTGAAGGCTTCCGAGAACAATTGGTTGTGCGCGATCGAGCCAGGAACCGATGGATTTGGTCTGGCGCTGCTCGATCTGTCGACGGCGGAACTCGCCGTAACCAAACTGAAGGATGGCGCGGAGGTGCTTTCGGAGGTGGGGCGGGCGGGGCCGAGCGAGCTCCTGATCGGTGGTGAGGGAGAGGTGACGGAGGAGCTCGTCGAGGCGTTGCAGGTGGTGGCGCGACGGACGCCGGTGCACAAGAGCGGAACCGACTTGGACGTGGAGCCCATTCTCGGGGAACTCGCGGCTGAGACCGAGCAGTTCGAACTGGTGGAGCGACGCGCGGTCGCGCGTGTGATCGAGCTTGCCCGCGCCTGCTATCCGAAGACCCCGCTGCCCATTCAGCGCATCACCCGGCTCGAGACCGGGGGCCATCTCTTGATTGACGATGTGGCGCAGGCGCACCTCGAACTCGTTCGGTCGTTGTCTGGGGATAAACAGACCACGCTGCTCGCCGTGCTGGATGACACTCGAACGGCGATGGGAGCGAGGCTGCTCAGACGTCGGCTGTTGATGCCGCTGCTCGATGCGGCGCGGATTCGGCGCCGACTCGATCTGGTCGAGCTGTTCGTGATCCACAGTCGCCTGCGGGGTCTGTTGCGCGAGACGCTCGGGAGCATCGCTGATCTCGAGCGCCTCAGCGTGCGAGCCAGCATGCGTGAGGCCACACCGCGTGATCTCGGAGCGATCCGCGATGCTCTTGCGGGTGCGCGGACCGCGCTTTCGATCCTCGACTCCCTGGATGAACCAGGTGCCGCGGAAATTCTCGGTACTGATCGCCCGGTTGATGTGCTCACCGAGCTGTGCGAAGAACTCTCTCGAGCGCTGGTAGAGCGTCCCCGGAGTCAGAGCAAAGAGGGAGCCATATTCCGACCCGAGTATGATGAGCAGTTGGCGGCTGAGGACGAGCTGTGTCGGGAGGGCGCCTCGAAGCTGGTCGAACTCGAGGCGCGGTTACGGGAAGAGACCCAAATGGGTTCGCTCAAACTGCGCTTCACCAGGGTTTTTGGCTGGTACGCGGAGGTGCCACGAGCGCAGATAGCGCGAGTGCCGGCGAGCTGGCGGCGCAAACAGACGGTGGCGGGGGGTGAACGCTACACGCTGGACGAGTTGGATGAGCTTGCAGAGCGGATCTCCCGCGCCGAAGAGCGACACCGCCAACGAGAGTTGGAGCTTCTTTCTCTGTTGGTGGAGCAGGTTGCGGCCGCAGGAGAGCGGCTCCGGTCACTCTCGACGCTGATCGCCGGATGGGATGTGGCTGCCAACTTGGCGGAGCTGGCCCATCGCTATGACTACGCGCGGCCCGATATCGACGAGGGGGAGGTGCTCCAGATCACGGAGGGCCGCCATCCCGTGGTGGAGCGGTTGGCTGCGGCCGGGCGGTTCGTTCCGAACGATTGCCTCCTCGATCGGCGGGGCCGTCGATTGTGGCTGATCACCGGTCCGAACATGGCCGGAAAGAGCACCTTCCTTCGGCAGGTGGCCTTGACGGTGATCCTGGCTCAGATGGGCTCGTACGTGCCCGCCAAACAGGCTCGAATCGGGCTGTGCGATCGCGTGCACTCACGCGTCGGGGCGAGTGACAACCTGGCGCGAGGCGAGAGCACCTTCATGGTCGAAATGCGCGAGACCAGTCAGATCCTCAGATCCGCCACCCGTCGCTCGCTGGTTATCCTGGACGAGATTGGTCGCGGCACGAGCACTCTCGATGGGCTGTCAATCGCTTGGTCGGTCGCTGAGTACCTGGAGCGGGTGGTGGGGTGCCGAACCCTGTTCGCGACCCACTACCACGAGCTGACGGAGCTCGCGGCGGAGAGCCAGCACATCGCGAACTATTCGGTGGGTGCCAAAGAATGGGATGGCGAGATCGTGTTTCTGCATCGGTTGCTCGAGGGTGCGACCAACAAAAGCTATGGGATCGCGGTGGCGCGCCTGGCAGGGCTCCCGGAGCGTGTGCTCGGCCGCGCCCGCGAACTGCTTTCCGAATTTGAGACAGGACGCTCTCCACTCCCGAGCGCAGCGGAGAAAAGGCAGATGGACCTTTTCATGCCCGTCGGGCAGAAGCCAGAAGAGGAGCGGGCGGAGCGGCTGATAGGCGAGCTTCTGCAGCTCGATCTGGATCGCATGACGCCACTTGAAGCGCTCGCGATGTTGAACCAGTGGAGAGCCCGCCTGGAGACGAAGAGCTGAGTCGTTGGGGTGGTGGTGGCGCTGAGAGGTGAGCCTCTCGGTCACAGTTCGGTCGCGCGTGCTAGCGCGCCCCGCGACCGCGGGCAGGTGCTGGAGGACGCGCGTTCCGACCATCTTCGGGCCAGGGATGCTTTGGGTATCGTCGCGCGAGTTCACGACGGATGGTGGGGTAGTGGCGCTCCCAGAAGCCCTCGAGGTCACTTGTGATCTGGACGGGGCGCCCGTTTGGCGCCAGGAGGTGAACGGTGAGGGCCAACTTGCCAGAGAGGATGGTGGGTGCCCTCACCAGCCCGAAAAAGTCCGCGAGTCGCGACTCTATGTAGGGCGCTCCCTCCGGAACATAGTGGATAGCGCAGGTGCGATGCTCGGAGAGTTTGAGGGTCGTGGGTGTGTGTCGAGCCAAGCGGGCGGCCAGTTCGGGGTGTCGCGCCAGAAACCCCTGGGTGAGGGCGATTGGAGCGCTCACCGCCGCCAGGTCGAGGCTCCCCGTGAGTTGTTCGTTCAGCTGCGCGAGCCAGAAGTCGTCGTCGAGCAGAGGAGGGGGATCGGTGAATCCGTACCGTGCCAGAAGCCCGAGCCTGACGGCGAGGGCTTGATTGTCAGACCTGCGGTGGTAACCGCGCTCGCGCGCCACACCAACCAAGATCGCCGTCGTTTCCGGGGAGACCGGCGCCGGTCGTGCCGTCTCCTCCAGGACCAAGCGACCGAAGCACATGCGTTCCAGTGCATCCACCCGCTGTTTCGAGTCGACCCAACGAAGCTCGGTCGTGAAGCTGATGGCGTCGGGCAACACCGAGAGTAGCCAGTTGGGATCGAGTCGCCCAGCGCGCGTGACACGGAGCCGGGAGCCGCGCGCCGCCTCACGCTTTTCCTCGAGATCGAAGGCGATGAGAAAGGGGGCTCGACGGACGACGCTGCTCGGTGCGAGTTCCGCCAGAAGACCATTGGTGAACACCAGCTGATCGGAGTCCGGAGCCCGTCGGCGCGCCACGCGATCGGAAAAAGCGACCAGCATGGACTGTTCGAGAGCAAGCGAGGCAACCTCCTCGGTTGCGGGCGCCGGTGACCGATTGGAAGCCAGCCTGCGGAGTCGCCGGGCACTCTGCTCCACCTCGAGAACGATCCGGCGATCAAGGCCGGCGCGCGCCAGCGATGCGCTCGAGAAGCGCTGCTCAGACGCTTCGCGAAGGGCGTCGAGCGCACACAGGATGTCCGAGGGACCGTCGGTACTGGGTCGTGGTGCTCTTCTGCTCCGGGAGCCGTCGTCGAAGCCGGCGTGGTAAGGATCGCGCTGATCGAGCAAGGCTACCGCCTGTGCTCCAAGCTCGGCGATGCCTCGGTCCTCGCATTCCACGAGCAGCCGCGCCAACCGCGGTGGCAGCGGAAACCTGAGCATGCGCCGCCCGATCGGGGTCAGTGTCCCCTCGGTGGTGAGCGCACCCATTTGGGTGAGAAACTCTCCTGCGCGTTCGAAACTGGTGCGTGGAGGGGGGGCAAACCAGCCGCTCTCGGTGTGTTCAAATACCCCGAAAGCTGCCAGAAACAGGCGTAGCTGAGCCAGATCCAAGCGCTCGATCTCTGGCCGAAGATACTCGTCCCGAGCTGCGAAGTCTCCCGCCGAGTACAGGCGGATCACGTGACCTGGCGCGGTGCGCCCGGCGCGTCCGGCGCGCTGAATGGCGCTAGCTCGCGAGATCTTCTCCAAACTCAGCGAACGATGACAGGTGACCTCCGCATCGCGAGCAACTCTCGCCAGACCGGAGTCCACCACTTTGGTGACCCCATCGATGGTCACGCTCGACTCGGCGACATTGGTCGACAGGATCAGCTTCGGGTCCGGACTCGGCAGCAGGCACCGGGCCTGCTCGTCCAGGGACATCTCGCCGTGCAGCCACAAGAGGCGTGGGTCATGGGGCAGAGTCAGACTCTCGAGATAGGTGTGAACCCGTCGGATCTCCGGGGCCCCCGGCAAGAACACCAGAACATGACCGGGTTCATCGAGCTCGAGAAGGCTACGCACTGCCCCTGCCACCCGTTTCTCGAGGGGGCGGTCGTCGAACGGGTCGGCGTGAGTGATGGTCACGGGAAAGCAGCCCGTGTCACCGAGCAGGCAGGGGCAATTCCCAAGGAAGTGCGACAGACGCTCCGCGTCCAAGGTTGCACTCATCACGATCAAGATCAGCTCCGGACGTGAACGCTTGAGCTCGAGCAGGCATCGGAGCAAGAGATCGGTGTCCAGATGCCGTTCGTGGAACTCATCCAGCACTACTGCCCCAATTCCGGATAGTTGCGGATCGTTGAGGAGACGATGGGTCAGGATGCCCTCGGTTACGTACCTGAGGCGGGTGGTGCTGGTGGTCCGGTCCTCGAAGCGGACGGTGTAACCCACCTCATGGCCGAGCTCGACGGAACGTTCCTCGGCGACACGCCGGGCGACCAGGCGCGCTGCCAGTCGACGCGGCTCGGTCACCCAGATTTCTCCCGTTACTTCTGGCAATTCGAGGAGTGTGGCTGGGATGCGCGTGCTCTTGCCGGAACCAGGTGGCGCCGCAACGACCAGGGTGCGGCCACGCCGGAGGGCGGGCCCGAGCTCTGCGAGCTGGCTGTCGATGGGGAGGGAGACGGTCACGGGTTGGGGCGCTTCACTCGGATTGCCCAGGTGAGACGCGCGAGCGCGCTCACCACTCGGGGGATGCGTCGGAAGAGATTGATGGATGGGGTTCGCTTCTCCATGACGCGGATCGGGATCTCGAGCACACGCAGCCCCCCTCGCTCGGCTCGGATCACCATTTCGCTCGAGAAGACGTCACGGTCGACGATGCAGGCCTTCACGATCGGTTCTATGCGATCGCGACGGAGCGCCTTCAACCCGTGGGTGTCAGTTCCACGAAATCCGAGCAAGAGCCGCAGTATGCCGGAGTAGACCAGGCTGGCTCCGTGTCGCAAGAGTGGTCGCTCATCTGCCGCCCCAGCCACCAGCTTCGAGCCAACCACCACGTCTGCGTGATCGTCGGTGAGCAAGGCTACCGCGCGGAGACAGAAATCGACGTCGCATAGATCGATCTCGTCGCAGACCAGGTAGTCACCGCGAGCGCGGAGAATTCCCTCACGGAGTGCGCGTCCGTAGTTGGGCTCAGGCACCGAGTGGACCTGAACCTCGGGGTAGCGCTCTGCCAGTTCGTCGGCGATCTCTCGCGTTCGGTCGCGAGAGCCGTTCTCGGCGAGGATGAGCTCATATGAGAAGGGGGCATCAGACAAGCGATCGTGCAAATCGACCACCGCTGAGCGGAGCAGGGGCTCTTCATTGTAGATGGGTATGATGATCGAAACGGTAGGACGATTCTCAGTCACCTGCAGCGCTCCCCGGCCCGCGTGGCCGCTGATTCTCCAGTAGAAATGGCATCTTCCATTGAAGAATACTCCCAGAGTCCATAGCGACCGGCGAGCATGATGTCGAGCTGGTCGAGGGTGGGGACGATCTGGTGGAGCGCGGCTCCGCGTGCATGATCGTAGATCACGTAGGCGGGATCTATCTCACGCAGCGCTGCGGACTCGATCTGGTCGGTGTGGCTGATCAGTTCCATTTCCACCAGGCCCGCGACCAGCTCGGGGAGGCTCCGCTCGGCGACGCTCCGCTCGCGGGTGGCGAGTTCGACGTAGAGGTTGGAGGCTCCGTCCGGTGCCATTTTGCCAGAGAAGGCGGAATAGGCACCCACGCGATAGAACGGGAACCGGCGCTCCGGTACGTAGATCCAATGGTAGTCATGGCCGAGCCGGGCCCGTATGCCAATGTCGTAGTAAAAGAGGTGGGTTGCCCGAAGGCATGATGCCTGGAGTGTCAGGTTGGCGGGGGCTGGCTCGAGCAGGTCGAGGAAGCGCGGCAAGGGGAGGGTAACGACCAATGCGTCGTAGGAGACCGCGTGCTCGGGGGTCATGACGAGTTTGTGGAGGGGATCGACGCGGAGCGCTGGCTGGCCGACATCGAGCCGGGGGAGCTTTCGCGCCATGGCTGCCGCCAGCTCTCCGATCCCTCCTTTGGGATAGAAGAACTCCGCGTTGTACCCGAGGGGCCGCGGCGCCACCCCGACCGTTCCCGCCAGCACATCTTCGAGGGAGGGCCGCGGGACGAAGCGAGCGCACCATTCGGTGGTGATGGTGTCGAGGGAGACCCCGAGCAGTCGTTCGTTGTACGGGATCATGAAGCGTTCGGCGATCGGATCTCCGAAGTGATGTCGGCAGTACTCTTCGAAGTTTTCGGGGGCGGCGGTGGGGGGAGAGAGCCTGGTTGTGAGAAATCCAAGGAGGTTCTGATAGGCGATCTCGGGAGGAAGTCCCTTCAGGTTGGCTTGGTAGGGATAGGGGGTGAAGACTCTCTCCGAGTAGACCGCCGCTCGCCGTGCGATTGGGAGGGGCTCGTCATCCAGCAATCCGAGGGTCTGCGCGCGGCGTTCGGGGTCCCGGAAGTGCAAGAGATGTCCCGTGCGGTCGAAGCGATAGCCGTGCTCGGTGATGGTAGTGGCAAGCCCGCCCACGTACGTCTCGCGTTCGAGCACGCGGTGTTCGAGCCCGAGCCTCCGGCAGGTGAGCGCGGCGCTCAGACCAGCGAGTCCGGCACCGAGGATGAGAACGGGGACATGGGGAGTTGTAGTCGGCAAGCTTGCCTTGGACCGTAGGCAGAGGTTGGGCGCCTGTCCACCCAGGCCCACGCCAAGTTCTCGAGCGGCCACGGGACCAAGGGGCGCCCTCAGGGATTTTGCGCAACCCGCCGCAAACGTGCCACGTACGGGCTCTTCGGATGCGCGGCCATGAATGCCTTCGCTTGACGGCTCGCCAGCTCGCGCCGACCACTCGAGGCCAAGGTTTCGATCCGGAGTACCGAGGCCTCCTGACGGAAAGTGCCCTGCGGGAACTCCTCCCTGTAGCGCCGTAACCCAGCGAAGGCGCCCTCACTGTCGTGCGCGCCGAGCCGAGAGCGCACCTGGTCGAGCAGCTGGATCTCCAGCGCAAGATTGGCCTTCTTGTCGGGAGTGCTTTCCGGTACTGCGGGCGTGGAGGCCGCCGGGCGACGCGCGACCAGTCGTGCGCCTTCGGTGGCATCAGAGACCGGGGAAAGTGAGGGGGCGACGTCTTTGGCGTCCGCGGCCTCGGGTGCAGGCGCCCTCGCCGGCTGCGTTGGGTGGAGCATAGGTTGCGACAGCGTCGGTGTCGCCGAGGACAACGCGGGAGAAAGACGGGAACTGTCGGCGGTCGCGCTCTGACCGGAGAGAGCCGAGGCCAGCACCGTGATGAGCCCAAGCTTCGTCAAGCTGGCAGCAGCCGCGGAAAACCCGGTCGTGCCCACCCCCACTTGTCCGAGGACGATCACCGTCCACATCCGGTGCCGCAGTTTCGCTGCGGGCCGTTCAGAGCGCACGGACGCAAGCAGGCGGCGCTCGAAATCACTGCCATCACCCTCGAGCAAACGCTTGAAATCCGTCATGAACCCACCTCCCGATGCAGTCCTTGTTCGGCGCGTGCCGCGCGTTTGCGGAAGATCTCGCGCGCTCTCCTGAGACGTGACGCGGCCGTCCCGATTGGGATCGCCAGATCACGGGCGATCTCTGGGGTTGAGTAGCCTTCGAGTTCGAACAGGACGAACACCGCCACCAGTTCCGGTGGCATCGACGACAACAGCCGGTCCACGAGCAGCCGTGCACGGTGCTGTTCGACGTCCCGCTCGTGCAACGGCACCGGATCCGGGCGGGCGTCCATGTTCTCATCCAACACCACCCGGCGTCGACGTCTGTAGGTGGTTTTGGTCAAGCGCACCGCGGTGCCGAACAGAAACGCTCGCTCGCTTGGAACGCGGATGTCGGAGAGCCGCTCGGCCGCGATCAAGAACACCTGCTGGGTCAGATCGCCCGCCAGATCCGGCTCGAAGCCCATGCGCCGAAACAACCGCCAGATCACCTCGTGGTGCGCTCGAAACATCACGTCGAGTCGCGAACGGCGGTCAAGACCGCTCCCCGTCTCCAACGTGCTCGTGTTGGACACTTCGACGGCGAGCGCTTCAGCAGCTTCGGACACCTGAGGTGAATAATGCGCGCCCAGGCCCGATCGATCACGGAAAAGCCAGAGCCAGGCCGGCCCCAAGGCCCAAATTGACCGCTGAGGCTTCGTGAAAGGGCTGGGGAGCGAACTGATAAGTGTCGCGCACCCACGGGAAGCTCACCTCGCCGAAGCTGGTGAGCGCCAGCTGTGGCGCAAGCTCGAGGGCAAGTGAGGCTCCCAGCCCAGTCGCCGCCCAGGCGCGGGTGCTCGACCGCGGTGCCGTGGTGTGTTCACCCGAGGCTCGCATGACACCCGCCGTGACTCCAACATGGGGGCCGAAGTGGATGGGGCCGGCGGTGAGCGAAAGGGGCACGATGGCGATTCCGAGCGTCGAGAGCGCGAAGTGCGCGAGACCAAGCTCGGTCTGCTCTCGTGCTCGGAGATGGGCAGCGAAAAGCGTCACAGGCGGCAGTGGCCAGCGCGCCTCGGTGAGCAGGAGAGTGAGGCCAAGGGTGGGTCCTAACAGGGTGTTCGGGGCCGGCCCATGGAGAGTCGAAACGAAGGCGGACACCCCGACTCGCGGAGCTGTGGGACCGCGCTCGCGCAGGTCCGTTGATGCAGAAGGTGTGTTCGACTCCTCGCGTTTGGGTGCCGTTGGTGACGACACGGGCGAGCTGCGCGGTGTGCCATCGAGCGCCGACGGATCGAAGGAGAGCACCACGATCAGGGCGAGGGCGTCCAGCGCCTCCTCGCAGCTCGAAACCTCCACCTGACGCGCCGCGGTGTCTCCCTCGAGGTTGGTGATTGACAGGATGGCTGTGGTGCGCCCCCCTTCACCTGCGATGATCACTGCGCGCACCTGAGTTGCCCCGGGCGTGGTTTCCTCCACGAACGCGATGCGTGAAGACCGGCGCGTCACGCGCGTGATGAGTTCGCTCGGTTCCCCGCAGTCTCGGGCCAGAAACGTGAGCGCGAGTTGCCGCGGGGCCGAGGCGATTTCGCCGGTGGGGCTGCCCGTCGGACTGAACTCCTTCAGCTCACCGGGCTGGCGCGTGGCCGTCATGGGGGGCGTCGCGACCGGCGTCGCGAACGCGTCCCTGGTCGAGCCTCCCAGTTGTGAAACGACTCCGAGCAACGTGGCCATGAGCCAAGCTCTTCTGGTGTGCGATGGGTCGAGACGGGAGAGAACCATGAATGTGGCCTGTCAGTGGGCCTCCGCCCAGGAACGGCCATGCTTGGCCTCGACCAGAAGTGGAACCGAGAGTTCTGCGACATTCTGCATCGCACGCGCCACCTCTCGTGTGGCTCGCTCGGCATCTGCGAGCGGTACCTCGAGCACTAGTTCATCGTGCACGGTCAGCACCATGGGCCACTCCGGAGGGCAGATTTGATCGACGGCCAGCATTGCCAGTTTCTGAAGATCGGCTGCCGTGCCTTGGATCGGCATGTTCATCGCCATCCGCTCAGCGGCGAGGCGCACCGCGCGATTGGCGTGGTCGAGGTCGGAGAGCAGCCGTCTTCGACCGAACAGCGTGGTCGCCATCCCCGAGCTCCGCGCCGAGGTCAAGAAACCTTGCATCGCCGTCCTCACGCCCTCGTACTTCCGATAATACGCAGCGATGAACTCGCTCGCCTCTTCCCGGGTTATTCCGAGAGAACTCGCCAAGCCGCTCTCGGTCTGCCCGTAGATCACTCCGAAGTTGACAGCCTTGGCCCGCTGACGCATCTCAGACGTGACCTCGGACTCAGCCACGCCGTACACTTCCATCGCGGTACGTGTGTGGACATCTGCCCCTGACGCGAAGGCGCTCCTCAGCCTGGGATCGGCCGAGAGATGGGCCAGGATCCTGAGCTCGATCTGCGAGTAGTCGGCACTGACCAGAGTCATGCCATGCGGTGCCACGAAGGCGCGTCGGATCGCCCGCCCCAGCTCCGTCCGGATCGGGATGTTCTGGAGGTTGGGGTGAGACGAGCTGAGGCGTCCGGTGGCGGTCACGGTCTGTTCCCACGAGGTATGAACGCGTCCCGTCTCGCGCGACACGAGCGAAGGCAGCGTGTCGATGTAAGTTCCCTTGAGCTTGGCGAGTTGCCGATGCTCGAGCAGGATCCGCGGCAGCGGGTGTTCCGACGCCAGAGCCTCCAGGGTTGCGGCGTCGGTGGAACGAACCGTCTTGGTCCGCCTGATGGGGGAGAAACCCAGCTCGTCGAAGAGGATGGTCTCGAGTTGGCGAGGCGCGTTCAGGTTGAAGGGATGTCCGGCGGCCGCGTGGGCCTTGGCCTCGAGCCGTGTCAGCTCCGCCTCGAGTTCGGTGGAGAGTTGGCCAAGCGCGGAGGTATCGACCAAAACTCCGCGACGTTCCATCTTGGCGAGCACACGGGCGAGCGGAAGTTCGACGCTGGTGAGTAACTGAGTGAGACCAGCTGCCTCGAGCCGCTCAGCGAGTGGCAGAGCGAGGCGCCGCAGCCAAAGCGCGCGTGCCGCGCCGGCCTCGATACCCGAAGCTCCCCGCTCCGGCTCGTGGAGGGTGCGCGCGAGGATGCTCTCCAGGTCGTGCGGCGCGCTTGGGTCGAGGAGATAGGAGGCCAACTCGGAGTCCAACCCAAGCGGGCAGTGCGTCAACCCTTCGGCGAACAGACCCAGCCAGAGCGCTTTGGCTCCGTGTGTGATGAGGGTGACCCGGTCCGTCGCGAACAGCCGCTCGAGCCCGGCCCGTACTTCTGCGATGGGGAGACCGGCATCCGGAGCCGCGCCTCGCTCGGCGATGGGAATGGTCACCACCCGCTCTCGGCTGAGCGCGATGTGAACGGCCTTCCAACGCGATCCCGAAAATAGGGAACGCTGGTGGTCTTCGGTGTCGACGTTTAGAAAAAACCCGAGTTCTCTGCTCTGTTCGCAGTTGAGCAGAAGCTCATGAAAAGCCGCGGTGTGAGTGACGCGTTCGTGGTCGACTGGGACCGTCGCGACCTCGAGCGCAGTCTCGTCGGTTGCGCCCGAGGTCACTGGTTTCCCTGGCTCGGGCACCGATTGCTGGAGGGCTGCGGCCAGCTTGGTGAAGCCGAGTTCCTGGTAGATGCGGCCGAGTGCGAGTATGTCGCGAGTAGGCAAGTATGCGGAGTTCACGTCGACTGCCGTGTCACAATCGTCGCGGAGTTGGACCAGGCGGCGACTCAACCAGGCCAGGCTTTGGTGCTCCCGGAGCGCCTCTCGGACGCTTTTCTTTGCTACCGCGTCGACGTTCTGGAAGATCCCCTTCAGGTCCTCATACTGGTTGAGTAGCTCGGCAGCGGTCTTGGGTCCAATCCTCGGCACCCCCGGGATGTTGTCGGAGCTGTCGCCGGTCAGGGCCAAATAGTCCCCGAGTTGATCGACGCGAACACCGAATTTCTCCGCGACCTCGGCGGGTCCGAACACCCTGTCCCGCGTCATGTCCCAGAGTTGCACGTCTTGACCCACCAGCTGCATCAGATCCTTGTCAGCGCCGACGATCAAGGCCTTGAGCCCGAGTTTACGACATTGTCGGACCGCGGTGGCGAGCAAGTCGTCGGCTTCCACTCCCTTCAGTTGCCAGACATGGGGCGTGAACGCCCGGGCGATCTCGCTCGAGCGCGCGAGTTGTGCGATCAGCTCCTCTGGAGGCTCGGGTCGGTTCGCCTTGTACTCGGGATACAGCTCGGAACGAAAGGTGGTCCGGCCCGAATCCAGCGCGATGCCGAGGCGTGTCGGACGAAGCTCCCGGAGCAGTCGCTCGAGGATCGAAACGAATCCGAAGGTGGCGTTGGTGGGTTCTCCCGACGGCGCGTTGAGCGGCGAGATCGCGTGGTACGAGCGGAAGACATGCGCGCTCAGATCGAGCAAGACGACGAGATCGGGTGCTCCGGCGGCGAAAAGGTGGGAAGGCATGGTTCATTGGGGCCGGGGCCGACAAGGCTCCGGTGAGTCACGCAAAGCGTGCTTACATTGACCGTCAGATGGGGTTCTTTGCACCAACTGAGCACAAAGGCGATGTGATGGCGTGGGAGCGGACAAATGGAGGAGGAGACCATGCAGGCCAATTGGCCTATGTGACCTTCTCCCCTTCGTGCTGGCACCGCTCCACGGCCGAGCGCTAGAATGCGCCAAGCCGTCCCGTGGTCCCTTCACTCGATTCACTTCCCTCGGACTTGGTCGCCGGAAAATACCGGGTCACTCGCCTGATCGGGCAGGGTGGGATGGGTTCTGTCTGGGAGGGTCTGCACTCCACACTGGGCACCCGCGTCGCCATCAAGTTTATCGATGCGGCCTTTGCGGACAGCGACGAGGCTCGTTCGCGCTTCGAGAATGAAGCGCGCGCCGCCGCCAAGCTCAACAGCAAGTATGCCGTTCAGGTCTTTGATCACGGCGTGATGCCGGATGGGCGCCCCTTCATCGTCATGGAGTTTCTGACCGGGGAGCCTCTGGATTCGCGGCTCGACCGCACCGGGCGACTGCCCCCAGCTGAGACTGCGCGCATCATCAGTCAGGTGTCGCGTGCGCTGGCCCGTGCCCACGCGGTGGGCATCGTGCATCGTGATCTCAAGCCCGAGAACATCTTCTTGGTTTGGGACGACGAGGATCAAGCTCACGTTGCCAAGGTCGTGGATTTCGGCATCGCCAAGTTCACCGACGCTCAGGCCTCGGGGATCTCCTCCTCCACCCGCACCGGTTCGGTGCTCGGCACCCCCTACTACATGAGCCCGGAGCAGGCGCGTGGGCTCCGGACCGTCGACTATCGTTCTGACCTGTGGTCGCTCGGCGTCATCACCTACCGCTGCATGACCGGCGCTCTCCCTTTCGAGGGTGAGGCGGTGGGGGATCTTTTGGTGAAGATCTGCACCGGGCCCATTCCGGTGCCGAGCCAAGTGGCGGACGGCGTTCCTCCGCTGTTCGACGCCTGGTTCGAGCGGGCGCTGCAGCGCGATCCGGCGCTGCGCTTCACCACCGTGACGGAATTGGCGGAGCAGCTCGGTGTCGTGTGCGGCTTGTCCCGCGCACCGATGGGGTCCTCCACGTCCGAAGGCGTGGCGCCGCCACCGCCCGGGTTGCGTCAGGGGGCCACCACGCCGGTGAATCTGGCTGGTCTCAACCTCACTCCGCAGACCGGACCCACTCCCGCCGCCTACGGCAGCCAAGGCTACGGCAGTGGTGCCTATCCGCCTCAGGCTTTCACTCCCAATCCGGTGATGCACACACCCTCGCCGGGCGCTTCGCGCTCCCGCGCCGGCCTGATCGTCGGGGGGGGGCTGCTTGGCCTCGTGCTGTTGTCTGGGGTGATAGGCATCTTGCTCTGGTTGGCGAAGTCGGAGCCTGTCGAGAGTGTGAGCGCTGCTCCGCCACCGGTCTCGGCACCTTCCCCTGAGCCCACCCCTCTGCCCGTTGTTCAGAGTCCTCCGGCGGTGGTACCGATCGAGCCTGGGATCACCACCGCGTCGAGCCCCACCTCTTCCGCGGGTCTTGCTGCCGCTCCGGTGGTGCGCGGTGGTGGCCGCCCGAGCGGCCCGCGCCCTGCAGCGGTCGCTGCCCCGCCACCAGCTCAGCAGCCTACGCCGGCACAACCGGTGCGGCCACCGGCCCAGTCGAATCCGACGCCCGCGCCGGATCTCTTGGGCTATTGACAGAGCGCGCGCGAACGTGCGTATTCCTGCTGCCAACAGCGTACGGAGCGGTGTGGTGTCCACGCCGGGTAGGGAACGAACATGGGTTTTTCGCTCAGATCTTCGATATCGGTGCTCATCGTCTGCGGGATGGTCTTCGGCTCCGGAGTGGCGATGGCACAATCCGCCGCCGACAAGGCCACCGCCCGACAGCTCGCCACCGAGGGGATCCAACTCTTTCAGCAGAGTCGCTACGGAGAAGCCCTGGACAAGCTGGAGCGGGCGCAGGCGCTCTTTGACGCTCCGGTGCATCTCGTCTACATCGCGCGCTGTCAGGTCAAACAGAACAAGCTGATCGACGCGGCTGAGAACTACCGCCGATTGATCAGGACCCAGCTTGGTCCAGACGCACCGGCCGCGTTCCGTGACGCAGTCGCATCTGGTCGCGAAGAGCTGACGCAAATTGAGCCGCAGATCCCCTCTCTGCGCCTCTTGATTACCCCAGCTGACGCGAAAGACCTTCAGATCAAGATCGACGAGCAGGTGGTTCCCTCTGCGGTCGTGGGCGTCGATCGACCGATGAACCCGGGGCAGCACGTGATCGCGGTCGCGGCGGTGGACTATGCGCCCACCGAGAAGAAAATCGAGCTTCGGCCCGGTACCAAGGATGTGCTCTCGATCCAGCTCGTTCCTCAGCCAGGCGCCACCGTACCCGAAGAACCGGGTGCGGCGGGCAGTGGGTCCGGTGCCGCGGCGTCCAAAGCGGCGAGCGGTGAATCGGCGGAGGATTACGCCGCCCGTTTGGGCGTGATGTTCGGCCTGCGTGGCTACGGAAAGCTGGTGCAGGGAAGCATCGACGACAACACCACCGAGGTCGACGGGCGAACGATGAACGATCGCTTCGGTCTCGGTGGTGGCGGTGGACTCGTGCTCGGCTTTTCCATCCCCGTGAGTGGCGTGGCCCTGACGCCTTTCGTTGGTTTCTCTCTCGATGGCTACATGGCTGGCCCCTACTACTCGAAGAACGCAAGCACGCTGTTCGGTCTGCCCAATAACGAGAGCCTGATGTACGAGAGTACCCCCTCTGGCCAGTCCCTCGACATCGGAGCACGGGCCACCATCCTCCCGAGCAAACGCTACGGGATCGGCGCCTTTGGGGAACTCTACGTGGTCGCGATGGACAAGTACACGGTGTCGGGTGCGCTGACACGCGGTGGCTCGGTGTGCGAAGTCGAGGAGGAGTACTCCGGCATGGCGCTCGGCTTCGGGGGAGGCGTACTGTTCGCGGTCTCGCCGAGCTTCGCGCTCAATGGACGGGTGGGAGTCACCGGTGGGCAGTTCTCGGAGGCCACGCGGAACCTGAGTGGTGACTGTGGTGCCGATGCGATGGGTGACGAGATCGAGCCGATCACCTCCGGCTCGATCGAGGAGACTGCGCTTCATCTCGGGATCACCCTGGGTGCGGGTGCGGAGTTCACCATCGGCTTGTGAACCGCGCCTGGTGACAAGTCGGTCGGGTGGCCTCTAGTCTGGGACAGGCCTCACGGCAGGACGACTGAGGCCAAGCTGCCCCAGTTTTGCGGAAAATCCTGAAATGTCCCAGACCTGAGGTGGGAGGGGGAGGGCAAGGAGGAGGAGGCGATTGTCCTACACTTCACTGCAAACAATTACATTTCGGTGACAATTGGGCGATCCGAGGATGCTACCTCCGTGGCCGAAGGACCTATGACGCTTCTACTAGTCCTCTACTTCGTCACCCTGCTCGCCCTCTGCACTTACGGTCTGCACCGTGCCCATCTGGTGTGGCTGTTGCTGCGGCGGCGGCGCACGATCGCCGAACTCTCGCGGCAGATCGACGTCCCGGCCGAGCTCTTGCCGACAGTTACCGTGCAGCTCCCCTTGTACAACGAGGCGACCGTGGCCGGACGACTGCTCGACGCCGTAGCGCGGCTTGATTACCCGCGGGAGCGCCTGGAGATTCAGGTGCTCGACGACTCGAGTGATGAGACCCGGCGGATCGCGGAGCGTAAGGTCGAAGAACTTCGGGCTCAGGGTCTTGATGCGGTGTACGTGCGGCGTGCCGATCGGCACGGTTACAAAGCTGGTGCTCTCGACTATGGGCTCCGCACGGCGCGGGGGGTGTTGGTAGCGATCTTCGACGCTGATTTCTTGCCGCAGCCGGGGTTCTTGCGGGCAGTGGTCGGTCACTTCACCGATCCGGGTATCGCGATGGTGCAGACGCGTTGGGGGCACATGAATCGCGACCAGGGGCTGCTTACGGGGATCCAGGCCATGATGCTCGACGGGCATCACCTGGTGGAGAACCAAGCGCGGTTCGGGGCGGATCGTTTCTTCAACTTCTCAGGTACTGGAGGGATATGGCGTCGAGAGGCCATCGACAGTGCCGGTGGGTGGCAGCATGACACCCTCACCGAGGATCTGGATCTCTCCTACCGTGCGCAGCTCAAGGGTTGGCGGTTCGTCTACCGTGCAGACGTGGTGACGCCGTCGGAGCTTCCAGAGGAGATGTCAGCGCTGCGTGCCCAGCAGTTCCGCTGGGCCAAAGGAACGGTCCAGAGCGCGAGGAAGCTTCTGCCCATGGTGTTTCGTGCCGATATCGGTTGGAAGCGTCAGCTGGAGGCGGTTTTTCACATGACGCCGCATTTCGCCTATCCGCTGATGCTGCTGCTCACGGTGCTCTTGCTGCCGGCGCTGCTGCTGATGCCCGCCACCGATCTGCTCACGATGCTGGCGGTCGATCTTCCCCTGTGTGTGGGAGCAACCGGATCGCTCATCACTTTCTACGCCATGGCCGAGCGCGCGCAGGGGCGGAGTGTGTGGTCGGCGGTGGCGAGGATGCCGGCCTTGATTGGCCTCGGGGCAGGGCTCGCGCCGCACCTCAGCCGCGCCGTTTATGAAGGCCTGACGGCGATGGCTGGGGAGTTCGTGCGCACCCCGAAGAAGGGCCAGAACCAGGGCCGGTACAGGCAGCGCGCCCAGCTCCCCCTCGCTGAGCTGCTGTTGGCGTTGGTTTCGAGCGCCGCCATCGTGGCGTCGATCGAGACGGGACACTGGTTTGCGACTCCCTTCGCAGCGCTGTTCACTTGGGGCTACGGCTACGTGGCGACTCGGGTGATCGTGGAGCAGTGGCAGTCTCGACGGGCCTCGCTGCTTCCTTCTGCGCCGGCCGTCGACTCGACGGAGGCGGCGGGCGCCGCCTGACCTCCGGTTAGGCTCAGCTTCCAGGAGGATTCGAGGCCGTTCTGACCGGCTCGGCTTCCGAGTTCCTCATTTTTCCACGTTGCAAGGCGGACCCGCCTTATGGGGGCTGTCCGCCCATGGTTGGGGAAATCTGCGTTCCCCATGGACTTTTTCACAGTTCTCTGTACGATCGAGGGCAGTCTACTGGTGGCTGCCGGGCAGAGATTCCTGACAGCCGGAATCGGGGGAAGTTACCCGAGGGGGTCCAAGATGACCAAAGCCGACATCGTTCAGACGATTTACAGCCGACTCGGTGGGTTCTCGAAGAAGGAGGCAGCCGACCTGGTCGATTTGGTGTTCGAGACCATCAAGGAGACTTTGGGTCGCGGGGAGAAGATCAAGATCTCCGGGTTCGGAAACTTCGTGCTGCGGGACAAGCGCAAGCGCCAGGGGAGAAATCCGCAGACGGGAAGCCCCATCGTTATCACCGAGCGGCGGGTGCTGAGCTTCAAGGCCAGTCAGCTATTGAAGCAGTCGCTCAATGGTGAGCTGCCCGATGGGGCTGGGCCCCCACCGCTTCCAGGTGCTCACGCACGGGTCCATGGATCCGTGCATCAGCCGATGGCCTCGGTGGGCCGGGAGTAAGCCGTCTTGGGTCGACCCGATGAGAGCCAGTCGCTGTCGAAGCTCTACTACCGGATAGGTGAGGTAGCGCAGATCGTCGGGGTCGAGACGCACGTGCTGCGTTACTGGGAGTCCGAGTTTCCGATGGTGCGACCGCAGAAGTCGCGCTCGGGACAGCGGGTGTATTCGCGCAAGGATGTGGCGCGGTTGGTGAAGATCAAGCAGCTCTTGTATTCCGAGGGTTTCACCATCGCTGGCGCGCGGCAACGCCTACGTGCTCGCGACGAAGAGCCTGTCCCGGCTCGGGACGAGCAACCCGCGTCGATGGGACATCTGCGCACGGTGCTGCTCTCCGCGCGTGCCGAGGTGGTTGGGGCCTTGCAGAGGCTTTCCCACCTGTCCGAGCAGAAGGAGCACACAACGGGTCAGCCCAGCAGCGCGGAAGTGTCACAAGAGGGTGATCCGCGCAGGGCCGACCAGCACGTCGAGACGGAGGCCCAAGTCGGGCTGGACGGTACTCCGAACGCTCGTAAGGGCTGATATGAGTCGAGGGCGCTCCCTGGACGGCCACCGCGCCGGGTCCGAGTGAGGAGTCTCTGGACGGGGCTTCACGAGCGGGTTACGCATGAACCCGCCTGTGTCCTCAGGGTGCCTTGGGTGCCCTGGACGAGATAGGTAGGGTCTTCTGGACCGGAGGATGAGCGAACATGGCTGATGGACTGAACCGCGTGATGCTGCTTGGCAACCTTGGAGCCGATCCGGAGTTGCGGTCGACGTCGGGAGGACAATCGGTGTTGAAACTACGGCTGGCTACGACCGAGAGCTATCTCGATCGCAACCGAGCTCGCCAGGAACGCACCGAGTGGCACAGCGTCACCGTTTGGGGTCGGCGCGCCGAGGCTCTCGCCAAGATCCTCTCCAAGGGCAGTCGCCTCTTCATCGAGGGAGGTCTCCGGACTTCGAGCTATGACGACCGCGAGGGCAACAAGAAGTACCGCACCGAGATCGTCGCCACCAACATCCTGCTCTGCGGCGGTCGCAGCGGTGGGGGAGGCGCTGGTCCACGCGATGAGTTCGAAGGCGGCGCGGCGCCGAGTTCCGGCGGCCCAGCCCCGGCTGCGGGGAGCTACGACGACGCCGACTACGGCAACGATGACTTCCCGTTCTGAGTGCTCGGGGCGCGTTGATGGAGTCGTCTCGCTGCTAGCGGCCCTCTTGTCGGTGGCCCTGGCAGTGACCTGTGCAGCCCAGGAGTTGATCGAGCCGGCTGTTCCGGCGGGCGCGGCTGCTCCCAGGGTAAAATCCTCGGTGGATCGGAGGCCGCTCGGTTCCTCCAGTCTAGACCGAACTCAGCCGGAGGGTGGCGCGAGCGTGCAGGCTCCGGTCGAAGCGGTCGCGCCGCTCGGTGCGTCGAGTCCTTCGCGAGAGGGGCCAAGGGAGGGGCTTTCTGCCGAGCAAGGCACCGATGAAACGGGGGCCTTGCGTCGATTCCACGAGGCTCTCGCCGCTCTCGCCGAGGGGAAGCGCGGTGCGCCCCTGCGCATCCTCTGGCTGGGGGACTCACACACCGCAGCGGACACCATGACCCACGCCGTGCGCCACACGCTTGGGACCAGGGTCCCCCTGGGCGGTCCTGGCTACCTGCCGCTTGGACTGTCGCGGGCGCCCCATCATCTGGCCAGAGTGACCTCCACGGGCAGCTTCGAGATTGCCCCGCACCCACCGGCTCGCCGAGAGCGGGAAGCTGACGGTGTTTTTGGGCTTGGTGGGGTGCGTACGAGCGCCCGCGCCGGCGCATCGGTCAATGTGGCCTTGCTCTCCCCTCCCACGGGCGAACGCTCCCACTGCACGCTCGTCTACCGCGGTCGCGAGCCGGGAGCGCGGCTGAGCTTCTCTCACGGCGAGGCATCCCGCCTACTCGAGACAGGATGCCCCACAGCGGAGGTGGGAGGTCTCTGTCATGTTCAGCTCACCGCCGCTGCGTCAGCCCCCTGTAGGCTCGAGATCAAGAGTGGACGGGTGCAGCTTTTCGGCATGTACGTCGAACTCGAGAGCCCCGGTTTGATCCTCGATACCCTGGGTATCAACGGTGCGCGTCTGGCTACGCCTCTGGCGTGGGACGAGGCGAGCTTCGTCCGCCAGGTTGCGCAACGAGAACCCGAACTCTTCGTGATCGCCTACGGAACCAATGAGGTCTTCGATGACTCCCGGCTCGCGCGGCACGCGACCGAAGCCGAGCGCCTGATCCGGCGCATTCGGCAGGGAGCGCCGGACGCCGACTGCTTTTTGGTTGGTCCCACCGCTGCCGGCCGTGGAGGGGAAGAGCGACGGGCGCGCGCTTTGGCCCTCGACCAGGCGCTGGGTGTGGTCGCCAAGCAGGAGGGTTGTGCGCATGGGAGCCCAGTCTCGTTGATCGAGGCGGATGGTGGCTTCGGGGCGTGGCTTGCCCGTCGTCCTGCTCTCGCGGCACCCGACGGGGTGCATCTCACCCCAGAGGGGTACCGCGTGGTGGGAGAACACCTAGGTCGGCTGCTACTTGGTGTTACGCGCCCCGTCGAGTAGTGCACGGAAGAGCCAGGTTCCGATCATGTCAGCGCCTACTGCCGTGGGATGGGTGAGGTCGGCCTGGCCGAGATCGCGCTTGACCCAGCGGGCCATGGAGCCACGGCCGCCCATGGCTTGATAGGTGTCGAAGAAGGCACATCCCACCGCCGCGGCCGCGCGACGCTGCTCTTCTACCAGGGGCTCGATGACCAAGAGACTGCGCAGCTCATCCCCCTTCTTTTCTGCCCGATCCAGGGCCCCCACCACCAGGCAGCTCCGACCTGGCAGTGCTGCGCGGTGCTTCGCGAGCACGGCCTTCATACTCTCTTGATACTCCGCCATTGGGACCGCGAAACCATCGGCGCTTTCGTTGGCACCGAACTGGTAAACGAGCAAATCAGGGTTGCGCCAGCGCAGCTGCTCGGCAAAATGTGCCGGATCCTGCTTGTCGAGGAAGCGGATGCGCGCCCCTTGAATCCCGAGCGCGTCCAGCACCACCCCTGGCTGTTCCCTCTCCAGTACGAAGCCAAAGAGCCGAGTGATGCCTTCGAACGTCTGGAGTTCGAGCGTGTGTTCTCCGTCGGGGGCCGGGTAGCTTGCGGTCCTGAAGCGCTTCTCGGGACCATGGGTGTCGAGTACCGCGATCTCCTTGCCATCCAGGCGGATCCGCGCCTTTCCGCCCGCGGGCTCCTCCACGTAGGCTACCGTGAAGCGCGCCACATGCTTTCCGAGTTTGCCACGGGTCGAGGTGCCCACGCGGGCCAGAAGATGCGGCGGCGCGCGGAACGACACACCACCCAGCCCGTACCAACCGTCGCTGTTGAGCGGACCCACCACCCGACTCAACAGCCAACCGCTGGTAGCGTAGCGTGTGATGCCGTCGTGGTAGTAGGAAGGCCAGGCGTTGGCGATGAGGGTGAAACCGTGACCTGCGTCGCCGAAGCGCTCCTGGAGCTGGCGGCGCAGGCTGGAGGAGATGTAGTCGCTTGCCACCATCGAGTCGCCGAAGAACGCGATGCGCGTGATCGCGTTTGCTTCGCGCCGTAGGGTGGCTTGGAGCGCCGCACGGAAATGCGCGAGCGCCTTCCCCGACGGATCCTCGAGGGGTCGGGGTGGGGGCTTGTCAGGCACCAGGGCATCCTCGGAGCGAGTCGGTGCGTTTTTGGGTGATGGCTCGACCGGGCCTCGAGCGGTGAGCGGCGTGTCGTGCATCGCCGACAGCAGTGAGCCTTCGCTCTCTTCGGCCAGGGTGGCCTCCCCGACCGTGGTGACGTCTGGCGCCGGGGTTGCGGGCGTTGCCGTGGAGCTGTTCGCGCTTTCCGCCGAGAGGAGGCGAAGGGGGGCGAGCCACGGCACCTGCTCAGCAAGCAGCGCGAAGCCACCGACCAGAGCCGCCGCCAGCACTGGGCGAGACGAAAGGATCGCGAAGAGAGCGGGCGAGTCGGTCATCTTCGGCTCAGCGCGAGCAGCTGGCATCACCCAATTGCCGACAGAGCACTCGCAGGAGCCGCTTGTCACTTTCGGTGGCCGTTCCTGCCTGGACCTTGGCGCGGAGCGCCTGCTTGGCGGCCAGGGCATCTTTGGCCGTGCCACTCACTCCAAGCTCGGGGTTGCCCGCCGCGGCCGTCTTCTTCTTGGTTGGGGCGGTGGTGGCAGTGGTGGTGGTGGGTAGCTTCGCCCGCGCGCGTCCGGTGCCTGCCGGCTTCTGATCGAGGGCGAACGACTGGGGATCGGAGGGAGCGCGGTCCAACAGGCTGAGAGCATTCCGTGCGATCTCGCGGCGCTCCGGATCGACGGTGGGGGTGCTCGCAATGGTGTCCCAGAGGCGGCGCTTGGTGTCCGCGGATTCAGTCTGATTCGCCTGATCGAACAGGGCATCCGCCCATTTCTGTTCGATCAACGCGAAGCGGGCATCGGCGGTTTCGGGGGCCTTGGGGGGGATGCCACCGAGGAGCTCATGCGCCTTCTCGATCTCGCCGTTTTCGAGCAGTCTTTGCGCTCGATCGAGCAGTGAGAGAGTCGGGGGTTCTGGGGTCACCATGGAGGCGCGCTCGGCGCTCGCGGAGGGGCGTTCAGGGCTCACGGAGACGCCGGTGCGAACTGGTAGCGGTGTCTTTTGATTGGTGACCGCCGCTACCACGAACAGCGACAGGCTGAGGAGCGCAAGTGTTCCCACCGCGAAGCGCGTGGTAAGCGACATGGTCGAGAACAGGTTGCGCAACCGGAGGCGGAAGGAAACGGGGCTGCCATCCTCCTCGACACCAAGCAGCTCGGAGAGCTGCGCCGCCTCCTCGGCGGTGCGCCGGTAGACTTCGCCTGCGGGGATGAACTTCAGCACCACGTCACCGAGCTCGATGAGATCGTGAGCATCGAGCAGCCCCCGACTCAGGCCAACGCCGTTGATGGTGAGACCGTTGGCGCTGTTCAGATCGACGAGTTCGTAGCGGCTCTCACCGAGTGGCGCGATCTCGGCATGGCGTCGACTGACCGAGGGATGATTGATGCAGATATCGGAGTCTTCGCCGCGGCCCAGCACCTGTCGGGTGCGACCGAGCAAGAACTCGTGCCCGATGGTCGGACCGAGCACCATCACCAGGCGGTCACACTGCGCGACCAGATTCTGCGGACTGCTGGTCAGGGTGTCGGAGAGACGGGCGTTGCCCGGCAGTGCCGAGGCATCGAAGGTCTCATCGGTGTCGAGCTCGAGCCGGTAGTCCGCGATCTGAACCAGATCGCGTGGCGCCAACGCCACTGGCTCGGCGAGCCGCACACCGTTTACGAAACAGCCGTTATAGCTCGACTCGTCGACGAGGAACCAATGCTCATCCTTCTTCACGAGCTTCGCGTGTTTGCGTGACACGTTGCGCTCGGTCAGCCGGATGGTGTTGTCCTCGGTTCGACCCAGAGTGTACTCGTTGCGAACGAGTGGCACGACTGTCGATGAGCCTTGGTCGTCCTCGATCGTCAACTTCCACATGACCGTACTCCCGCCAATCCTCGCACTATCCGACCGCCGTGCCAATGAAAGGCTGCAGGTGGTGCCGTCATGAGCTGAAGTTGGCCCCATCGGCCTTTGGCTTACCGGCCGCTCGAAAGCGCCGATCGCTCCACGAGAAGAGCCGATCGTGGAGAGAAGGGCGGAGACTGCGGAGCCGTGTGTTCTCTCGGCTGGGGCAGACACGGTTCGAAAGCACACTTATCACCGTCTGGCGTTCGGGGTCGCAGAAGAGGCTGGTGCCGGTGAACCCGAGATGGCCGAAGGTGGAGGGGCTGGCGCGCTCACCCATCACCGACTTCCCCGCGCTCCTCCGGTCGACTCCTGCGCACAGTGAGCCACCGGGGCGAGGGGCGATCACGAAGCGGATGCTGTCTCCACACAGCCGCCCGAGGTGTCCTGCCTCGGCATCGAGCATGGCGGTTCCGAGTCCGAGGACCGCGCGCACCGTGCCGAAGGCCCCGGCATGGCCCGACATCCCGTGTCCCGTCAGCGCCCAAGCATTCTCGTCGTGCACCACGCCACGCAGTAGTCCACCTCGCTCGCTTACCACCTCGCTTGGCACAACACGGGCTCGGAAGCTCTGAGTGGTGCGCCACAGCGTGCGCGCAGAGCCAAACTCGAGAGCGAATGGCTCGACGATCCGTTGGCGGAGAGTGGTCTCGAGGGGCTCACCGAAGACCACCTCCAGCGCCGCCCCAAGGAGGATATACGACAGATCGCTGTAGACAGGTGGGTGGGCTTCGCTGCCTCGAGCACAGGAGCCCTCGCGCGTCCCGTTGGCAGCGCGCCTCAGCCACCGCTTTCGGCGGATCGCTCTTCCGCTCTGCCAGGTGTCGAACAGAGGCAAGTGGGGCAAGAGACCTGCGCGGTGCGACATCAGCGTTTCGAGGGTGGCAAAGGCAGCCCGGGTGTCTTTGAGCTCGGGCAAGAGTTCACCCAACCGCACGCTTGGCGCAGTGAGCCCTTCGGCCATCGCCATGGCGGCAGTCCAGGCCACGGGTACCTTGGTGAGCGAGGCGAGGTCGAAGATCGACTCGGCATCCACCGAGTTGGATGCGGCCGGCCAGAGGGTCCCCGCAGCGCCCCAGTGATAGGAGAAACCCGCGGGTTCTCGCTGGGCCACGCCGACGACGGCGGCCGGTGCTGCACCCAGCACCACGATTTCTGCGGCCAGCTGCTGGAGCTCAGGGTCGTTTTCGGGGTCACGCTCAACCATCTCGCCTCGAGTTTTGACCCGTAACCGGAAAAATCGCTAGAATCATGGTTCGACCGTCGGAGTCCCAGACCAACATGGCAGAGTTCGCATGGGAAGCCCGGACCCGAACCGGGGAGCTGAAGAAGGGCATCATGGTGGCGGACTCCGCCGAGCTGGTGGAGCAGCGTATCCGCCAGCAGCAGCTGACGCCGAGCACCGTGAAGCGCCGCTTGTCCTTCAACTTGCAGTTTGGCAGCGGTGTCAGCACAAAAGACCTGGTCACGTTCAGTCGGCTGTTCGCGACCATGATCGACGCCGGACTCCCGTTGGTCCAGTGCTTGGATATCCTGAGTGGTCAGCAGCCAAACAAGCGGTTTGCGACCATCCTGCGCGACGTAAAATCGGCTGTGGAGCAGGGTTCCACCTTCAGCGACGCGCTCAGACGTCACCCACGGGTCTTCGATGAGCTGTTCGTCAACCTGGTTCAGGCCGGAGAGATGGGCGGCATCCTCGATACCATCATGAACCGCTTGAGCATCTTCCTCGAGAAGCGGCAGAAGTTGATCGCGCAGGTGCGTGGGGCGATGGTGTATCCGTCGATCGTGATCGTGATCGCGATCGGTGTGATGGTGGTGCTCTTGACCTTCGTCATCCCGTCCTTCGAGAGCATGTTCAAGGACTTCGGTGGTGGGAAGGAGAACCTGCCCAAGCTCACTCAGATCATGGTCGCGCTGTCCCACAGCTTCGTCTCATACCTGCCGTTCTTGGTGGTGCTGGTGGTGCTGGTGGTGATGGGAGTTGGGTACATCTACCGGAACCCGAAGGGCAAGCTGGCGTTCCACAAGGCGTTCTTGCAGCTGCCGATCATTGGCCCGGTGCTGCGTAAGATCGCGGTCGCTCGTTTCACCCGCACACTTGGTACCATGTTGCAATCTGGTGTGCCGATCCTGGACGCGCTCGACATCTGCGCGCGGACTGCGGGCAATCTGGTGATCGAGAACGCCATCTTCTTCGTTCGCGGTAAGATCAGCGAAGGCCGCAACATGGGTGAACCACTGGCGGAGACCCAGGTCTTCCCCGACATGGTAGTTCAGATGATCTCGGTGGGTGAGCAGACCGGTGCTCTCGACCAGATGCTGAACAAGGTGGCTGATTTCTACGAGGAAGAAACCGACGTCGCGGTGGCTGCGCTGACCAGCTCGCTCGAGCCAATCCTCATGGTTGGGGTCGGTGGGATGGTTGGGATTGTGTTGATGTCCATGTACCTGCCGATCTTCTCGATGGCGGGGAACATCAAGGGCGACTAGGAGCAGGTCAGCATGCCGATCAGCCTGGGGATCGGGAAATCCTTGGTGGACGCCAGCCTGCCGAGGCGGGTTCTCTGGCTCAACGCGGTTCGCTTGACGGTGTTGCTGCTGTTGCTCGCCTTGCTGGGCTACGGCTTCATCGGCACCCGTATTGGGTTCGGCAACGAGTCGACGGTCTTTGCTCTGGGTACCCTGGCCGGCTCCTTTGCGGTTGCGGGTGCCATGACCTGGATCGTGCGCCGCGGTCGTGACGTCGAGCGCTGGACGATGGTGCAGCTCGGATTTGACCAGCTGAGCTGGACGCTGCTCATCTACCTCTCGGGGGGTGTCACCTCGGGCGCGACCTTCTTCTATGGCTTGACCTGTCTGGCTGGCGCGATCTCCACCGGGCTGCGCGCGGCGACCGTGGCGGCGGCCACGGCCCTGGTCTGCTACGGGCTCATGGCGGCGGGTTTCTGGCGTGGTTGGTGGACCGGACCGAGCGACCAAGCTCGGGAGCTCTACATCTTCGACGTCGACGACTTGCTCTTCCATTCGGGGGTCACCACCCTTGGAATCGTGGTGGTGACGCTGCTCGGGGGCTACCTTGCGGAGCGCCTCCGTCTCACTGGGGGGCAATTGGAGCGCGCCGAAGCTCGTGCCGAAAATGCGGAGCGGATGGCGGCGCTCGGTCGCCTCTCCGCCGGGTTGGCGCACGAGATCCGGAACCCGCTCAGCTCGATCGCGGGTTCGATCCAGCTCCTTTCGACGGCCCGCTGCCTCTCCGAGGAGGATAGGCAGCTCTGCTCCATCATCCAGCGCGAAGCGACGCGTCTGAACGAGTTGGTTACGGATATGCTGGATTTGACGCGCCGTCGCAAGAGCTCTCCCATTCCGATCGACGCGGTTCAGGTGGCACGGGACGTGGTGATGTTGGCTACCGCTTCGGGACGCTCCTCTTCTGATGTGACGATCCGGCTCAACTGTCCCGACCAAGCCCTGGTCATCCTCGCCGATGCGGCCAAGCTCCGACAGATGCTCTGGAATCTGGTGAAAAATGCGGTTCAGGCCAGCTCCGCGGGTTCAGAGGTCACGATCACGGTGGGACTGGTTGGCGGTCGGGTGCAGCTGATCGTGGAGGATGAGGGGGCAGGGATCGACGCTGAAGCTCAGGAGCGCATGTTCGACCCGTTCTTCACCACCCGCTCCCACGGCACCGGAGTGGGCTTGGCGGTGGTAAAGCAGATCGCCGACGAGCACGGGTTCACGATCAGCGTCGACGCCAGTCGGGCGCGCGGAGCGCGTTTCATGGTTGACCTTGGGCACCCCCGTCCGGTGGAGGGGGAGAGGTAAATCCCTTCGGAGTGCGCCCGGTCATGACGCCGGCTCGCGAGACCGAGCGGTGGAGCGGTGAGGCATGACGCCGGCTC
>CAYNEY010000002.1:81692-171823 GCA_964396375.1 uncultured Polyangiaceae bacterium
GGTGGAGCGGTGAGGCATGACGCCGGCTCGCGAGACCGAGCGGTGGAGCGGTGAGGCATGACGCCGGCTCGCGAGACCGAGCGGTGGAGCGGTGAGCTGGAACTGCCCCGAGGAGCGTGCCCGGCAGCAACAGGTGTCACGGTGGGTGTCACGGGCGCTCGAGTTCAGCGTTCGGAAGCCACTCGTGTTCGTCCGGATACACGGCCAGCTTCTGCGCTGTCACCCTGGACGATCGGGAAAAATGAGGCAGATCTTCGAGAGCGCGGTGAGCGGGGCATGACCCAGCTCCCGACGCTGACTTGGCATCGCGCTTGCTTAACTGGCATCTGTTCCCTTCACGTGTCGAGCCTCACCATGAAAACGTCCCGTTTCTTCCGCGTTCTTCTGTCCGTTTCGCTGCTCTTGCTTGCTCCCTCCCTCGCCAGTGCGGAATCTGCCGACGGTTATATCAAGGGCAAGTACGACACCATCATGGGCTCCCTCGGCAAACCCGCCAGCCGGGCTCGAGATGAGGCTGTGAGCCGGCATATCCAAGACTCCTTCGATTTCGGCGCGCTGGCCCGGGATGCTCTCGGTGCCACCGAGTGGGACAAGCGTACCGACACCGAGCGGACTGAGTTCCGGGACTTGCTCGAGAAGCTGGTGAAAGAGTCGTACCGGAAGTCGCTGCAGCAGACCCTCGGCTACACGATGACCATCAAGGGTCAGAGTGAGGCAGGTGGGCGTATCAAGGTGAGCACGGTCGTCGAGCAGAACTGCGAGGCGAAGAAGTGCACCACCAAGAAGCCACCTACGGCGATTGAGTACGTTCTGGTTGCCGAGGGCGCCACCTTCAAGATAGTGGACGTGATCATCGAGAAGAGCAGCCTGGTTCAGAACTACAACAGCCAGTTCCGTCGCACCATCCGTACCGACGGTTTTCCGAAGCTTCTCGAGCGGATGAAGCGAAAGCTCGCCAAGACCGGCGGGGGCTGAGTCACCCCCGCGCGCTTCTTGCCCTTCGCTTCGTGCTTGGCGGTACGATAACCCCGTGGCTGACCCGTCTCCGAGCCCGGGGCTACCCGAAGAGCCCTCCGCCCTGCCTCAACCAGGTGGGGCTGAGGTCGAACCTCGAGCCCCGCTCAGACTCACGGTGACCCGGGGGCGCTTGGGGATGGAGCTTTTCGAGCCCGTCGAACTCGGACCTTTGGTGGTCGACCAGCTCTCCATCTCCTTTTGGTCCCTCGCCTTTCCGGTGGATCTTTCTGGTGGGGTGCCCGCGTTCCGCAGTCGTCGAGGCCACCTCGAGCATGTATCGTTCAGCCTCGAGCTGGAGCGCCTGCGCGCCTGGTTGGAGCTGCGACTCTCGGCCGCGCTGCCTCGGCTTGCCCGCCCGATCGACGCTTTCTGGGTGAAGGGTGGGATTCAGATTGGGCTGGTCGAGGAGGATCGCGCGCTCACCTTCGTGCTGCACTGGGTCCCCGAAGGCGACTCGGCGTGTTGGGTGGTCGGTGAGGCCCGCGGTCTCGGCGGCTCTGGTCCACCCCTTCAGCAGATCCTCTGCCTGCTCGACACCGCGTTCGCTCCGCCCTTCGTGCGCGAGGGGAGACTCCTTCGTCTCGATCAGGTAGGGCAAAGGCTCGCGCGCTCTCTGCTCCCGGCTGTCGGCGCCCGGGCACCAGCCGCGGGAGGGGTGGTGTTTGGTCCGCTCTCGGTCGAGGAGTGCGGTCGTATCGCCCTGGATGCGGCATTTTCCCCCATCGAGCCCTCCGATGCCGGACTCTCGGCCCTGTTGCTCGCGCGGGTGGCTCGGGCAGCCGACGATGCCTTGGCTACCTCGCGACTCGAGCGTGCCCGTGACGAGTACCTGCTGGCGCTGGAGCGCGCTCCTCGGCATCCCGAGCTGGCGAAGATGCTGGCGAGTCTCGATCTCTCGATCGGCGAGCGTTTGGAGGCGGCGCTCGGCACCGTAACCGAGGTCATGCCGCTCTTCGCGGCCGGTGTGGTGGGTGCTCTTCTGCTCGAGGCACTGGGTGAACGAGCCGCTGCGCGTGAGGCTTTCCTCGCACTGGCGGCGGGGGAGACCTATCCACCGCTCGCTTCCCTCTTCTGTCTCCGTGCCGCACGTCTCGATGACGAGGCTCGGAGCCGTGCCACTCTCCTCGACCAGGCGGTGGCGCGCGCACCGAGCATGACCGCCATCCGCTGGGTGCGTTGTGAGGAGCGGGCGCGCCGCAGTGATCTCGATGGAGTGCGTGGTGATGCGCGGCACCTCGAAGCTCAGGCTACCTCGCAGCGCGAACGCGCCTCCGTCAATCGACGCGTCGGTGAGATGCTGGTCGAGGCCGGTTGCTTGCGTGAAGCCGGGCTCTTCTTCCAACGAGCACTCCGATACGATCCGAGCGATACGGTGGCGTTGGTTGGGCTGGCGCGCGCACTTGGTCGTCAGGGGCAGGGTCGGCGCGCGCTGGTTCCGCTCCTACGAGCGCTGCGCCTGCGTGAAGAGCGAGGGGAGCCGACCGGCGAGCTCCGGCTGCTGTCGGCGCAGCTCAAGGTGCATGAACTCGGGGAGCTGCCGTTGGCGATCGCCGAGCTTCGAGAGATTTCTGCTGGTGATCCGCATTGTGTAGAGGCGCGCAGCGAGGAGGCACGCGCTCGGCTCGCGCTCGGGGATATCCTCGGTGCTTCCACCACCTACAAGCTCATGCGGGAGCTGATCGAGCTTCACCACAGCTGGGCTGGGAGTGTCACGGCGCTCCGCGAAGCTGCGCGGCTCGAGCGTGACGTGCTGCGCGATCTGGTGGAGGCGGAGCGGCACCTCGCCGTCGCGCTCCGTCTTTCACCGTTGGATGAGGAGCTGCGTGCTGCGTACCGCAGCGTCTCTGCGGCGTTGGTGGTCCAACACCGGAGCGCAACCGGTGACCCTGAGGGTGCGCCTGTCGTGAATTCAGCTGTCGCGCGCCTCGACGGGCGGGACGAAACAGGCCACTCCGAAGGCCCCCACCGCCCAGAGTCGCCCGAGTGAAGAATCCCAGCAAAGATCATCGATGCGAGCCCGTTCGATGGCGTCCTGATCGCCGATCCCGGCGTCCGTGACCACGCTGAGCTCGGCGAGCAGGTGGGCTCGGGCGGTGACCGGATCGATCACTGCGAGCTTGGAGCGCTCCTCGAGCTCCGAATACAGCGCGGCGAAGTAGACGGCACGCTCGGCGATCTGCCCTGGACAGAGTGCCGTTACGCTTCGGCAGCCGCGTACCAGTTGGAACCGACGAGCATCGAGCGGCGCCATGAACACACCAACTTCGTGGAGCGCAAGGGCAATGTGGGTCTCGTTTGGTACCAGCCAGACACGACCGGTGCCTAGGGCAGCGAGGAGCTGGGGAGGGAGCGCGGCGGGAAGTGGCCGGCCGTCGAGGGTGATGCTCACGTTCCGCGCGGCGTCACGCTGGAGTACGAAGTGGGGCCGACCGGAGAGGCTCTGCGCGAGCACGGTCCCGGGCTGGGTGAGGCGGTTTACTACGAAGCGATCCGGGTGCTTGGGATCCCGAGCGAAGAGCTCTCCGGTTTCGAGGCGAAATCTGAGCTCCTCGGCACCGGGCTCGGCCGCATAAATGTCTCCGATCCGATCCAGCGCGGGTTCGGTCTTGAGCCGTGTGAGCAGAGGCTGTGTGGTGCGACGATCCCACAGCCAGATTCGTCCGCTCATGGTGCGGAGCAAGCACCGTTCGCCAGTCGGGTCGAGTAACACCAGCTGTGCAGTTTTGCCTGGGGGTACCACCTCGTCGATGGTCGTTACCGTACGGTGATGGAGGAGTTGAGTGCTCTCGCCGCACAGAGCAAGCTTGGCCTGGCACACGGACACGGACAGCCGTGGCCCGAAGGTGACCGGCAGCGCATGCTCGTGCCAAAGGCGCTTCTCCCAGGGCAACGGTGCGTCATCGAGTTCAATCGAGCCTTCCGAGGAGTGACGATCCCGTTCGGGCTCTTCGTCGTCGAGCTCACTCCACACAGTCTCGATCTCGAGCAGCGACGGATCGACCACACCTTCGGCGTCACCATCATCGTCAAGGGGCGGCATCTCTCCGAGCTCGTGGTCGAGTTGGTCGTCGAGGGAAGACTCCTCGCCGACCGCGAGCCAAGTCTCGTCGGTTGGCCGAACGAAGCCGGGAACGAACGGCTCCAGGGACGTTGACGGCTCGTTGTCCGAGTCCAGGTCCTGAGGCGGAAGATTCACACCGAGCTGCCAGTCGATTCCATCGCCGTCGAGATCCTCTCCATCCGGATTCTCGGGAAGTGGAATTTCGAGTTCCACCGAGTATCCGATGTCGCTGTCATCATCCAGGGGCTCGATACTGGGGTTCTTCGCGGGATCGGTGACTGACGGAGCCTTCGACATGCACCGACAGCCTAGCCCTTTGGCACCGGAGCGACCAGCCCTCGCCCAACTGGTGCTAGAAATCCGCCGTGCTTGACCCACGGCTGCTCGACGAGGCTCTGATCGTGCGGAGACTCCGCCTCGCGCCAAGTGAGATCGTGTACGTGAAATCGATCGTGCAAGCCAGCGACGGACTCTGTGGACTTCTTGCCGAGCGGTCAGAATCTCTCATCACGCTGGTGGCGCCTCGGGACCGGGAGGCCGAACTAGACCGACTGGTCGATGATCTGGTGAGTGAGCTCAGTGCATGCGTAGAGCCATGAGGTTCGTCTGAGCATATCGGCCGTTCGAGCGTGACGATTCAGGTGACGTTCACGTGCCGACCGTGTTGCATCACCAAAGAGGATGGTCTAGCTTGGCCTGCCTTCGCTCCAGACGAGACCAAGATCCATGTGTGACGGAGAGTTCAATCACGCGACGACGCCGACACCCAAGGTCGAGTGCCGGGCGGACGAGGTAAGCTCAGTGATCCGCGTGGTGCCGATTCCGACCGGGGAGAGCAAAGCCAGCTTGGGAGAGCCCCGGGTGGTTGGTGCATGGTGTGCTTGGCTCGACAGCATGGCCACCGACGCCGAGGCTGCGATGGCCGCGGCGCTGGCGTACCAGCAGCTCGATGATGCGGCACGGGACAACTGGCTCGACGTGGTTCAGGCCGACCTGCGGCGTGTGGTCGCGCCGCGGATCGCCGTCTTCGCGCCGCTTCTGGCGGTGGAGGTCGAGCCGGGAAGGCGGCAACGGATCCTGGCGGCGATTGGCCCGATGGATGCGGCGAGTCTTCCGCGCAGCGAACCGCGAGGGCTCTTGGGGTTTGGTGAGGATGGCGTGCGGATCGGGGTGCTGGTGGTGCCGCTTTACCTTGATTTCGTGCAGGTTCTGGCCTGTCGCTACCACCTCTCGCGCGGCTTCGACTGGGTGCGGCATGATCCGATCGTGGACCTTACCAAGTGTCCGGTGGTTGGTGACGGGTTCGACGCCATTGTGCTCGAGCGCGTCTCGTTCCAATCCGTGGTCGATGAGTTTGCCCAGTCGATCGTCGCTCACGTGCGTGGAGGCCGTCCGGTACCGACCGGTCTCAGCTGCTTTGCGTATTTGTTTTCGGCCTCGGGAGAGCCATACCTCGGGTTGCCAGCGGTAGGGTAAGGGTGCGATGCCAAGTTGGCGCTGCGGACAGGCCCAGCGGAGAGTCGAGAGGCGCTGGGGAGCGCCGTGGTCGGCGCTGCTTTTGTTTGCGTGTGTGGCCTGCGGCGGTGCCGGAACCTCTCGAGGCTCGAGCCCCGAGCCCGCGCGCCCGGGTGCGGTCGTAAACTTCGTGTTTGCGGGTCTCGACGGGCGTGCGGTGACCGCCGAGCAACTGCGGGGGCGCGAGACCGTCGTGGTGCTCTTCACCACCTTCGATCCGATCGCGCAGGTCGTCACCCAACAGCTCCGTGATCTCATGGTGCGCCGCACGCCGAGGATCAACGTCTTGGGTGTGGTGCTGGAGCCACCTGCCAACGCGGTGCTGGTTGCCACCTACGGAGAGACGCTCAACCTCGGCTATCCGTTGGTGCTCGCCGATCCTGCTACGATCGCTGGAGAAGGGCCGCTCGGGCCGATCGGGGAGATCCCGATGGGGCTGCTGCTCGATCGAGCAGGTCGAACCGTGGCCCGTGCCAGGGGGGCGACACTGGCGGTCGAGCTTGCGGCCGCCCTCGAGGAGCGCACCGATTCAGAGAGAATGGGCCCGCGCTAGGGCCGGGGCCGCGCCGGACGATCCAAAGGCAGTGGGTTGCGCCACCAGTTGTCCCCGCTCCTTCGGTAGATGGTCAGGCGCGCCAGATCGATCCCGAAGAGTACGCTGAGTGCTCGCTCCTTGGACCGTGCCATCAAGTAGGAGGTGCTGAGCTGAAGACCGAAGGGAGCCCCGAGGGTGAGTGTCCCGACACCACCGTGCACGGTGTCACCCCAGAAGCGAGACAGGCCACCAATGTCCAGTGCGGCACCCCAATCTCCAGCCACGAAGCCCCGCTCGGTGACCCGCAGAGCCAGCGAGAGATCGGTCCCGTGATCGAACCAGGTGTCTGTGCGGAGCATCCCTCCCACGATGATCGGCGAGAGCGGGTTGCTTCCCATGCCTGTGCCTAGGCGCAGCACCGAGTCTGTGCCGCGATGGAAGCCAGGATGACCGAGGAACCCTAAACCGCCCCCGACTTCGAGCCAGGAAGAAACATCGGCGCGTGCCGAAGGGGAGGTGAGCAGAGCAAGCCCGACGAGGCACGTCGACAGAGTGGCAGGGAGTAGATGAGGCAGGCGACGCATGACGCGAGTCCCTCTAGCACGGGAGAAAGGCAAGACGCCCGAAGTCCGTGCTCCGCCAGCTCGACCGGAGCGGGCCGGCCGGCCCCGGATGGCCGACAATCATGCGGAGCCGACCGATGTGGATGCTTCGTCGGGAGGGACGGCGCAGACCAGACACCGATCCCCCGCCGCGTTGTCGACGCGACCGACCGCAGGCCAGAACTTGGTGAGACGCGCGCCACGGTTCGGGAAGGCCGCCTCTTCACGGGTGTAGGCGTGTGGCCAGTTCGAGCTTGTCACGGTGGCGAGGGTGTGCGGAGCATTTTTGAGGGGATTGTCGTTGGGATCGGCCACCCTGGCTTCAATCGCGGCTATCTCAGCTCGGATCTGCAGCAGCGCGTCGCAGAAGCGGTCGAGCTCCTCTTTGGATTCGCTCTCGGTGGGCTCGATCATGAGGGTGCCGGCCACGGGAAAACTCATGGTGGGGGCATGAAAACCGTAATCCATGAGGCGCTTGGCGATGTCGTCCACCTCGATGCCACAGGTCTTCTTGAAGGCGCGCGGATCGATGATGAACTCGTGAGCACACAGGCCGTTCGGACCAGAAAAGAGGATCGGGTAATGGGGTTTGAGGCGATGCGCCATGTAGTTGGCGTTGAGCAGTGCGACCTCGGTGGCATGGCGGAGCCCCTCTGCCCCGAGCAGGCGCATATACATCCAGGAGATCACGAGGATGCTGCCGCTGCCGAAGGGACTGGCGGACACGGCTCCGACGCGGTGAGCCTCGGGTTTCTCACAGGGATGTGTGGGCAAGAGGTGAGACAGCGGCTTCTTCACGGCGATCGGACCCGAGCCTGGTCCCCCGCCGCCATGCGGAATGGCGAAGGTTTTGTGCAGGTTGATGTGACACACGTCCGCGCCGTAGTCACCGGGGCGGGCCAGGCCAACTTGAGCGTTCAGGTTGGCGCCATCTAGGTACACCAGGCCGCCATGCTGGTGGACGATCTCGCCGACCTCGACGATCCGCTCCTCGAACACCCCGTGCGTAGAAGGATAGGTGACCATTGCGCAGGCGAGCTCCGACGCGTGCCGCTCGGCTTTGACCCGGAGGTCATTCAAGTCGATGTTGCCCTCGCGGTCGCAGTTCACGGTGACCACACGTAGCCCCGCCAGGCTGGCGCTCGCCGGGTTCGTGCCGTGCGCGGAGACCGGGATCAGACACACCCGCCGTTGTGGTTCCCCTCGCTCTTCGTGGTAGGCCGAGATCGTGAGTAGGCCAGCATACTCCCCTTGGGCTCCGCTGTTCGGTTGGAGTGACACCGCGTCCATCCCCGTGATCTCGGCCAGCCACTGTTCGAGATCACGGGCTATCGCCAAGAAACCTCGGGCGTTCTCGGGGGCGGTGTAGGGGTGCAGGCGGGAGAGCTGGGGCGAGGTGAGCGGCAGCATGGCCGCCGCTGGATTGTGCTTCATTGTGCACGAGCCAAGCGGGATCATCGAGGTGGTGAGCGACAGATCCCGGCTCTCCAGAGCCTTCATGTAGCGCAAGAGTTCGTGCTCGTTGCGGTAACGATGAAACACCGGGGCCTCGAGAAACCCACTCGTGCGGCGGAGCGCGAGGGGGATCGCGCCTTGCCGGGACGCTGCAAGCTTGGTCAGCGAGAGCCGCTCCGTGTCCTGATCGGCAAACACCACCAACAGCTGCTCGAGATCCGCCTCGGTGGTGGTCTCCCCGAGGGTGATCCGGAGCACTCCTTCGGTGTCGTCACCCAGCTCGAGTAGGGCGGCCTCGGCGCGAGCCAGGATTGGTGCGCGTTTCTCGGTGGGTACGGGAATCGACAGGGTGTCGAAGAACTCTCGGTAGAGGGGCACATAGCCCAACCGTTCGAGGCCGTCTGCCAGGAGTGCCGTAAGACCAGCGATACGTCGCGCCATCCGCGAAAGACCATCGGGCCCGTGATAGATGGCGTAGAAGCTGGCGATCACGGCAGGCAGAACCTGGGCCGTGCAGATGTTGCTGCTGGCTCGTTCGCGCCGGATGTGTTGTTCGCGCGTCTGCAGTGCCAAGCGGAAGGCAGGCCTACCCGTGTTGTCGTGGGACCGCCCGACGATGCGGCCTGGAACGAGCCGTTTGTGTTGCTCTCGCGTGGCCAGGAACGCAGCGTGCGGTCCGCCGAAACCGAGCGGCAATCCGAAGCGCTGCGTCGAACCGATGGCGATGTCCGCCCCGAGCTCGCCTGGGGGCACCAGCGCGGCGCAGGCGAGCAGGCAGCTTGCCACGACCACCACCACGCCGCGCTCGGCACAGCGGGCGAAGAGTGCCCTCGGATCGCGCAGCCTGCCGTCGCTCTGAGGCAGCTGCACGAGGAGCCCGAAGGCTTCGGTCGTCTCCGGAGCGAAGGATTCGAAGGTGCCGACCTCGAGCGTGATGCCGAGGCTCTTGGCGCGGGTGCGGAGCACGGCCAAAATCTGTGGATGACAGCTGGCTTCCACGAAAAAGCTCCCGCTTTTCCGCTCGGCGATCTGCCGCGCCATCATCATCGCTTCGGCGGCGGCGGTGGCCTCATCGAGCAGCGAGGCGTTGGCGATCGGGAGCCCCGTCAGGCTTGCGACCATGGTCTGGAAGTTGAAGAGAGCCTCCAGGCGACCCTGGGCGATCTCGGCTTGGTAGGGCGTGTACTGGGTGTACCACCCCGGGTTTTCCAGGATATTGCGGCCGATCACCGCGGGCAGCACCGACGGCACGAACCCCCGACCTCGGTAGGTCTTCTTCGGGTGATTCTGGGCGAGCAGCCCCTCGATGCACGACGACACCTCCGCTTCAGTGCTGGGAGGAGGGAGAGCGAGCGGAGTCGTACGCAGGATCGAACTCGGGAGCGCAGCGCGCGAGAGTTGGTCGAGTGAAGAGTACCCGAGGACCGAAAGCATCTCCTCTTGCTCGGTCGGACTCGGCCCGATGTGTCGCACAGTGAAGTCGGGGCAGGTGTCGTCGTACGACTCGGTCGCGGACGACATTCACCCCTCCGCCGCGCTGAGATACTCGAGGTACTGGTCGGCGGTGAGCAGCTCGGGGTTCGAGTGGTCGGGGGTGATGTCGAGGAGCCAGCCTTTCTCCCAGCAATCCTGGTTGAGCCACTCGGGGTGGTTGAGTAACTCGTGGTTGATCGCGGCCACCGTCCCTTCTAGCGGGGAGAAGATGTCACTCAAGGTCTTCACGCTCTCTACCGTGCCCACCACCGCGCCGGTCTTCAGCTTGTCCCCCACTCGAACGTTGAGGTCCACCAGGGTGATGTCCCCCAGTTGCTCGACGGCGAAGGCCGAGATGCCGACGCGGCTCACGCCGCCTTCCGCACGCGTCCACTCGTGCTCTTTGGTGTACTGCCGATCGGTCTTGACCTCGCTCGTGCCACTCATGATATCGCTCCTTGGATGGGCGAGCCGCAGGTCTCCCAAAACGGGCATGACGAGCGTTGGTCGCCTCGGCGTGACGGGGCTTACCGCGAGTCTGCGCGCTTGTAAAACGGTGTTGGGACGACCACCGCTTCGATCGGCTTGCCGCGGCAGTCGACCACCAGTTGTTCGCCTACCGAAGCCAGACCGACTGGAAGATAGGCGAGGGCGATGTTCTTGCCGAGGCTCGGCGCTGGGCCGCCGGAGGTGACGTGGCCTGAAGGCCGGCCGTCGCGATCGAGTACGGTGTAGCCTTGGCGCGCCACCCCGTGACCGAGCATCTCCAGCCCTGCGATGGTGCGGACCAATCGATGAGAGCGGATCGCGCGCAGGCGCTCGCGACCGACGAACGGTCCCTTGTCGAGCTTCACCGTCCAGCCGAGCCCGGCTTCGAAGGGATTGGTGGTTTCGTCGATCTCGTGGCCGTAGAGGGAGAGTCGCGCCTCCAGCCGCAGAGTGTCGCGGGCGCCCAGCCCCGCGGGTTCGAGACCGAGCGGCGCACCCGCCTCGAGCAACCGGACATAGAGTGCCGCCGCGTGCTCGAGGGGACAGACGATTTCTACGCCATCCTCTCCGGTGTAGCCGGTGCGGGCAACTGTTACTGGCAGCTCCGCGAGCCGCCCCTCGGCAAACTCCATACGACCGAGGGCGCGGGCGAACTTGCCACCCAGCGCATCCAGGATGTCGAAGGAGCGGGGCCCTTGTACCGCCAGAAGCGCGGTGGTCGCCGAAAGGTCGTTGAAGTCTACGCGATGGGCGAGCCGCTCGGAGAAATGGTCACGGATCTTGGCCAGGTTCGAGGCGTTGCAGACCACCAGGACCCGCTCGGTGGAGAAGCGGTAGACGATCAGATCATCGAGGATGTTGGCGTCTTCGCGGCAGCAGCAACAATAAACGGCCTTTCGATCGGGGAGGGTTCCGAGGGAGTTCGTGATCAACCCATCTACCAGCTCGAGTGCGCGTGGGCCCTCCACCAAGAGGCGGCCCATGTGGCTGACGTCGAAGACCCCCGCCTGCTTTCGCACTGCATGGTGCTCCGCAACGATACCGCGGAACTGGATCGGCATCTCCCACCCCGCGAATGGGACGAAGCGAGCTCCGAGACGTTTGTGTTCATCGAAGAGGACGGTACGAGAAGGCGCGGGGGTCACGTCCGATCTCGCATATCACCTCCTTGGCCCGGCCGGCAAGGGTGAGGGATTCTTGGAGTCATTCCGAAGATTTCGGGTTTCGGCCCGAGGGGCTGTGCTACCGTCTTCAGGTGGCTCGTGGACGCGTCCTGATAGTCGAAGCGGACGAGTGGGTCACCACCCTCTTTCGCAAGTTCATGGTCGACGCGGGGTACGAGACGGACGTCGCGCTGTCGGCGCGACTCGGTTTCGAGCGCGCCGTCGCCACCCTGCCCGACCTGGTCCTGGTGGACGTGGTGCTGCCTGACATCGACGGGTTCTGGGTCACCCGCCGGATCCGCGCCGAGCGGAGTCGCTTGGCCACCACGCCCATTCTGCTCGTCGCGCAGGCCGAGGATCACCGTGCGCGTCTGGAGGGCCTGGCGCTCGGTGCCGACGTGCTGCTCTCGGCGCCGTTTCGTTATGACGAGGTGATCGCCCAGGTCGACGCGCTGGTCGAGATGGCCAAGCGGATCCGCGCACGTCGGGACAGCACCCACGCGGAGCCGGCGGCGCCCATCAGCGAGTCGGCGTTTCGGGGAGACGTGGCGCACATCAGCATTCCCACCATGCTCACCATGTTGGAGATGGAGCGCCGCACCGGACGGCTCCGGATCCGCAGCGATGGACAGCCCCAGCTTACCATCGAGCTGTGGGAAGGGACCATCGTCGGGACCATGATGGATCGGGAGGTTCGAGATCCGGTGAGCGTGGTGAGCGCCGCTATCGCGCTCACGCGGGGCAAATACACCTTCGAACCAGAGCGGGTGGAGCTTTCGGGGCGGACCGGACACACGGCGAGCAGTCTGCTGCTCGAAGCCGCGCGCCGCCACGACGAGCAGCGGCGCTGAGCCTACTGCAACTGCCCTTTGTCGAGGGGTTCACCATTGGGGCGCAGGCCAGCGTGGCGCCAGCGCTCTTCATCGGTCATGTGCGTGGTCTGGTCGACCTTGGGGGTGATGTCACGGATCACCAACCGGAGTTTGGGCCCCTTATCGGTGATCTCCATCCGGTACACCCGCGAGGGATCACCTTTCTGGAAGCGGACATCGGAGATGAGCATACGCCGCTCCAAGAGTTCGATCGGACCCAGGGTGGCGTGCTGACGGAGGTAGGTGAGGAGCGGCTCGACCTCGACCTGTCCGATCAAGTGGATGGCATCGTCGAAGGCACGCTCGATCCGCAGCCCGTCGGGGATCGGGAACCCGAAAGCGAGGCGTGAACTCGCGGTGAGCTCTCTCGGCGAAAGGCGGTCCGGTGAGGAGGTGAGCGCAGGAGCAAGGCTCGCCTCCGCCCGGGGCTGTTCGGAGGGGCTGCGCTGGCAGCCAGCGCTCTGCAGCCCGAACCCGAGCACGACTAGGATCAATCGGTGACGGCGGCCCATGAATTTACCAGCGGACTGTTGTCGGGGGAGGGGATGGGGAGTGAGGTGACGTTGGTGCTGCCGCCGGTGGTGGCAAGGCCCGAGGCTGAACCAACCTGCACCACCAACTCGTATTCGGCTGCGGAGTCGTTCTGGAGCTTTACGTGATTGCCGCCGAACACGCCATCGGTGATCGTCTCTTCGGTGACGCAGCTTGGCTTCTGCGCGATCGCCACCCCAAAGACCAGAGGCCTGTCGGTGGGGTCGCTGGTGAGCAGGCTTCCGTCCACGAACTGCACCCGGGTGGTGGCGGTGGGGCTGAGGTTGGTGGGGAGCGCCGCTCGGCCACCGACCGAGAAGGACTTGGAGGTGGCGGCGGGGTCGGATTGGGTGGGAGAGGTGCCGGTCTCGATCAAGTTGTAGTGCATGCCTGCCACCTCACTGCTTCCGCCTCCACACACGTTGCTGCCGGTCGAAGCCGGGGTGTAGGTCGAAAAATAGAGGTTGGAGGAGAGGAGCGTCATGGGACCGACCACCCGCCGTCCCCCGAGGAAGCGGTAGTACCAATTGACGTTCGTGCTCACTGAGACCGCGCTGGTGCCAAAGCCGATGGTGTCCGTGACCGAGTAGACGTAGTTCTCGATGCTGGAGGTGCCGACGAAATTGTCCGGATCACCGGTGGCGAAGGCCACCACAATCCGTCCCAGCTCGTCGGTGGAGACCACCGGTGCGCTCATGATCGGGAAGCCGTCGTGGGCGCGAGGTGTGCTCGGATTGGGGTCGGAGCCGACGTTGGCGTAGGCGTCTAGCATCATCGACATCGACCAGGAGCTCGGATTGGTCGCGGACAGATCGACTCGCCACATCGTGCCGTCGCGATCCCCCACATAGGCGCGCTCGGCGGTGGAGCCCACCCAGCCCGGATAGGCCGTAGGCTGACCGGTGATGGGAGAATCCAGCGGCGAGACGATCACCCGGGCGGTAAGGGTGGCGGGTGCGTCGGCCGTTGCCTTGCGGAAGGTGCGGATCACCTCGCCGGTGTCGAGGCGGACCACGGTGAGTGAGCGTGCCCGCCGCGAGGCGGCGCGGTTCACCAAGCCTGCGTCGGTGTAACAGGGCACGGCAGTGCGGATCGGAAAGTCTGCGTCGACGCCCGAGGGGCTGGTGTTGGTGCGGGTGCAGGTCACGGCCGGGTCAGGGTTGGCGCTGATGGGACCATCCCCACCGGGGAGCAACGCCACGGCGATCTCCCTCGCTCCCGCGCCGTCTCCGGGATCGAAGTAGAGGGTGGTGATGGTGGGCGTACCCGAGCGTGTGCCGAACAGAGCGTTGCCCGCGGTGTCGGTGCTGAGTTGCCAGAGGAACCGCGGACCGTTCACCGGATCCGTGACGTCGATGGCGTAGTATCCCGTGGGATCGTCGCTCGGGCCCTTGCCGTAACCCTGCACCAGCACGGTGCGCCAGGTGACGCGGGACGCGGTGAAATCGCTGGTGGCACGCTCGAAGCGGATCGAGCCGTCAGTGCGGGTGATGGCGGGCACGTCGCGTGCGACCGGCGAGCCATCGAGCAGCGGCAAGCGGATGCTTGGATACTGATCGGCGAGGCGCGGCAAGACCGCGGGGGGGATGAAGGCCCACAGCTCGTTCATGGCCTTCGCCTCGACCTTGGAGACCGCCGAGGTGTCGACCAGGGGGTTGTTGGAGGCCACCTTGAAGGCGTGGAGGAGCCCATCGTTGGTCGCGGCGTAGAGCACCATGGGCCGGGTCGCCCAGGTGTCGGCGAAGGCCTGGTAGGTTTGATCGCGGAGATCCTCGGTGGGGCGGTTCACCAAGACCGGTGTCGAGTGGTAGATGTCCGAAACCAGTCCGCAGTCGGTGCCGGGGGTGCGGCAACGTGTGTAGGTGGCGGTCGCGTCGTTGCCGATCACCCAGTTGAGGATCTGCGTGACGCACTGGGTGGCGGTGAGTCCGGTGCAGCGATCGGCTCGGGGCATCGGAGCCAGTGCCTCGGGGTAGGGTGAGAGTGTCCCGGTGAAGGTGGTCTTGCCGCCTGTGACCAGGGTGCCGGAGTAGACCCCGAAGCCGTCGCCGGGTGAGGCCATGGATGGGCGGATGCTGGCCGCGGCGTAACGGGCCGTTCCGCTGGCGGCTGGGAGCACCGAATAGAACTTGCGGGTGCCCGAGCCTTCGTCGTTGAGGTTCGCGACGAAATCGTCGCCTTTGGACTCGTTGATGCGGCAGGCCACCGCCTCGTTGGCGCCGACCTCGGAGGGATCCTCGCAGATGTCGGCGTCGTCCACATCGTTGGCACAGACGTAACGCTGCCGTTCGATGACCCCATCCGGCAGCCCCGTGCCCTGGGAGCGTGGGTGGAAGGAGGTGAAGAAGCGGAAGGCGGCTGCCTCGGAGCTGGAAGAGCTGGCTGAGGCGAGCACGGGCAAGGTCCGGCTCATGGTCTGCCCCGAGATCCGCGTGAAGATCTCGCTCAAGGCCGTGCGCAGCTCGGTCACGTTGTTGGCGAAGAAGGCCTGTTCGGTCTCGCCCGCGACCGCGATTTTCTGCAGGGTGCAGCACACCGCGAGGCCCGAATTGGCAGGGGCGGTGGCGCAGTAGTTGTTCGGATCCTCTGCGAGCGTCGAGCAGTCGACTGCCGTCGGCACGCCGCTCACGCTGACTGTGGACAGGGCGTAGCCGACCACGAAGGTTTTCACTGGGAACTTGCCGGTGCCCCCCGCGGCCATCGCCGCGGCGATGGTCTCAGCCTTCTCGTAAGGACAACAGGGGTTGGCGGTGTCGGGCCCGGTGCAGGAAGGGTTCGCGCCTTGGCAGGCGGTGCGCATGTTCATGTTCGGCTCACCGTCGGTGAGCAGGATCACGTAGTTCTCGCGACACCCGTCCAGGGAGTAGGGATCATTTTTCGGCGCAACCCGCCCAGAATCGTCGGGATTCGGATCGTTCCAGTAGTAGTCGCGGATGTCGTCCAGCATGGCGTCGATGGGCGTGGCGCCGAAGGGACGGAGCGAGAGCAACCGTGCTTGGATGGCATCGGCCACCGTCTCCACGTCATCCAGGGTGGAGTCGGGGGGACCGAAGGCGACCATGCCGCCCTCCCAAGGCGGCGCCGCGGCGTTGCGGATCCCTACCTCGTAATCCTGCTCGGCGGTGGTGCACGACACCGGTTTGCCTGTGCTTGGACCGGTGCGAGGGTACATGTAACTGTAGGTTCCGGTGGCGGTCAGGGCAGCGCTCGGCAGGGTGTCGAAGGTCACGAGTCCGAAGCGTAGTTGGCCAGAGAAGGCGTCGATCAGACCGTCGGAAGACTGCGTGAAGGGAGTGCCGCAGGCGAGCCCCGTGCTCACGTTCTTGTAGGCGACGACGTTGTTCACCTTGTCCGGGTAGGGGGTGCAGGTGCCGCTCACGGGGCGCTGCCAAGGCAAAGGGTAGAGATAATCCGGGGGCTCCGCGCCACCGAAGGTAAACTCGGTCAGAAACGGCGCTGAGCTCCGGTTGACGTCTTGGCAATGGTAGTTGGTGATGGTGCCGGTCAGCGACTCGACCAGGCCGATCCAGCGGCTCTTGTCGCTCACGCCGCTCACGTTGCACACGGTGTTCTGGATGGTCGAGACGTTGGCTTTGTAGCCCATCGATCCGGAGGTATCGACGGCCAGAAGCACGTTGGGGCGAGGCGGGGCCACATCCACCTGTGCCGTCGCTGAAAAAGACAAACAGAGCCCGATGCCGAGGAACACCTGGAAGGGGACGAAGCGGATTTGTGTCGACATGGTGGACTCCTTTCGTGACGGGGTCACGGGATACCGGGGACGTGAACGTAGGCGCGCACAGCCTGGAGCGTGGCGCTGGCCGACATCGCGTCGGCCACGTTCGAGCTGATACTGGTGGTCTCTCCCACCCCTGGGCACCAAGAGGTGGAGTTGACACCGAGCGCCGGGCGCACTTGCGACCAGGCGTTGACGGTGATCTCGTAGGTCTTGTAGCGGCCCTGTCCTCCCTTGTCCTCACCGGCAGGCGGAATCGCCTGGTAGGCCTCCAAGAACTCGACCATCAGCGCCCCCTCCAGGCCCGCGGTGGTGCTGGTAAGGCCGTGGGCGGGGCCGAGGCTGCCGGCGGCGGTTGCGGTCTGAAGGTCGATCAGGGTGACGTTGTTCGACGGGTGTGAGCGCACGCGCGCCGTCATCTCGTCGTCCATGATTTTGTAGCAGGGGAGGCTCGCACCCGCTGGATTGGAGGGGCACACTTCGGCGCGCTCAGCCATCTGATCCAAGATGGCTGAGGCTCGTCCCTCATCGAGCTCGCTCGCCGCGAGCAGCCCGGCATAGATACTCAGACCCTGTGCTTGGCTCATCTGCCGGACGTAGCCCGTGGCGGTGTCGACCAGGCTGGCCGAGTGCGCAGCGAAGGCGCCGATCCCGCTCAACAGGGCGATCACCAGCACCACCACGAAGATCGCAGCTCCGCGCTCCTGGGCCTGGGGCCGCGCGGGAGAACGGAGGCAGGGGTTGGGGCAGGTCATTGCCAGACAATCTCCTGATGTGCTGGGATCAAGACATCACTTTGCAAGGTCCGGACCCGGGCGTAGTAGTCGCGACCGGCCTCGGTGCCGAGGTAGATTCTGTAGAGCCCCGCCGCCACTGAGCCGCCGGCCGCCACATTGGCGTAGCGATCGGGGTTGCGCGCCCTGACAGCCATGCGAACGCGCATGGCGCGTGTGTGCTGGGGCCGCTGGGTGGTGCTGTTGGTGATGGTGCCGAGCAGGGTGTTGACGTCGGCCACGCCGACCGGGAAGGTCTCGAGCTGCGTGGCAGGTCCGGTCGCGGGCGCGTTTCTCACCATCGTGACCCCGAACCTGAGGTCAACCGCGTATTCGGCGACGATCTCGGTCGCGAGCACCGCGCCGGTCACGCTCAGCTCCTCACGCACCAGCTCGTGGCGTCCGGTATCCCATTTGACCACAGCGGTCGAGGGAAAGAGAGCCGTGTAGTTTTCTGCGTAGCTGTGGGTGTCATCCAGGCGGTACTGAATGAAGTTGACGACGTTGACCACGGTGGCCGCCCCGCGCACGCTGCACGGATTGGCTGCGCCCCCAGGGAGCACCAGCGGGGGATTGGCGCCGAGCGTGATGGTGGCGCCGCTTGCGTCGGCCTTGGCCTCCACGATCCTTCCGAACTGGTAGCGCCCCGTGTCACTGACCAACCGGAGCGCCCGGGAAGGCGGGAAGAGCCGGGCCAAGAGCGCGGTCTTATCGGCGTTGCTCGCCAACGCCGAGTATTGCATGCGCGCCAAGGCGCCGATGTCGGTCTGGAGCGTGACCACATAGCCCGTGCCGGAGGTCGCGGCCTTGACGTCTACCGCGGGGAACCGCTCCACGCTGTCGTAGGCGCCGGAGAGTAGCAGGGTCTGGGGTTGGATGGCGCCCGTGCTGCCCTTCTCCGTGTAGTGGACGTTCTCGTGGTTGGTGACCCGGAGGCTGGCCAGGGTCTTCATCAGCTTGACTTCACTGTCCGGCCAGGAGGCGATGGTGCTGACCTTGCCGCAAAAAAGCGGGTCACGCAGGATGTTGGGTGTGGAGAGAAAGCCTGCCCGGGCGATGTCGTTGCGCAGGCGCTCGAAGCCGATGGTGGCCGCCAAGGTTGCATCCCCGACCCCAGACTCGTTTTTGTAGAAGCGGTTTCCGTCGCGTGCCAACGCGAAGACCACCACGCTCACCGCCAGGCCGCCGGCGATGGCTACCATCAGCTCGACCAACGTGAACCCGGAGGTACACGTGCGGCGCGGAGGTTCTGGGTAGCGTGGTGTGCTCCGCGGACCGAGGGGGCGTGGAGATTCTGGGGGGCGTGGTGTCATCGGCGTACCCTCACGGCCGAGGTTTGGTAGATGGAGTGATAGTTCTCGATCTCGGCCCCGAGCACGGTGGGGTTCTGGGTGGTCGCGCAGAAATTGGTGGTCGGGTAAGTGCCTTGGATCCGCGGCCACAGCACCCGTACGGTCGTGCGGATCATGCCGAGACGACCAGCGATTGGGTACACGGGCTGCAGCAGGATGTGGACGCAGAACTGCGCCTGGGCCACGCTGGCGTCGACCAGGGGATTCCCGAGGGCGTCGAAGGCGGCCCCGAAGGGTTGGACCAGGCCATTGCCCGAACTCACGGTTCCGGTCCAGGTAGGCCTGACCCAGGTTCCAGGGCTCGAGGACGCGTACTTCAGCCAAGTGGTGTTGGTGAGCCCGCCACTCTGGGTCCACAACGACCCCTCGGTCATCAGCTGATCCTGCCAGGCCTGGGCGATCCGGGTGGCGGTAGCTAGCGATTTGGCGTGGAGGTTGGTCGAGACCGTCACCTTCTGCATGGCGATGATGCCGCCGATCCCGACCACCAGCACCGCGAGGGACATCATCAGCTCGACCACGGTGAAGCCGCGTGAACTTGGGTCTCGGACGGCACAGAAAAGAGGGCGCGTTGGTGTCATGTGCCCTGCTGTCCCGAGACCTCGAGTCTCGCTTGTCCGTTGGGAAGCAGCACGATCCGGCGCTCTAACCCGATGGCCGCGGTGCCGCCGGTCTCGGTGCGGTAGACGCGGACCAACGGTACGCCTGCCATCTGGGCGAGGCTGGTTCGTGAGTTGGTCCCGTAGGCCGCGTAGGTGCGTCCGATCGGGGAGAAACAGGCTGCGAACTCGCTGACATCGGTGGCGGCGGCACCTGGGCTGTCGACCCGCACCTTGATGGTTGGATCGAACCTGAGCGAGCCTACCTCCGTCGAACTGCCCGTTGTCGTCCAACGCGCCGCTGGGAGCAAACAGTTGGTCTCCGGCAAGCGCGAGCAGGTGGATGTCCCACCGCGCACGGCCTCGTGCACCGTGAATTTCTTCACTCCGCCTTCGGTGCGATAGTAGACGAGCACCGCCGCGCCCCGACCGATGGCGCGCATCCGTGCGTCTCGATACAGCGTCATGATTTCCTCGGCGGCCCGGCGCGCACGCCGGTCCTTGATGTCCTGGGCCAGCGAGGGCATGGCCATGGCCGCGATGATCCCGATGATCACGACCACCACGGTCAACTCGATGAGCGTGAAGCCGCGCTGGCGAGGTGCGTGGGAGAGCAGAAGGCGACGAGGGACAAAGGACACGGCGTTCCAATAAAGCAACAAATATGCCATAGCGTGAAACCAGTTGGTTCGCGGGAATGGGCGTTTCGGGTTCGGTCAGGTGGCCTGGTCCGCACGGATTGCGGAGATACGAAAAAAGGTGCGAGGGTGGTTTGCCTGGGGGCAGATCGCGGTCTAAGGGCCACCTGGCGCGGTGCCGTGCGCCTGAAACATGAGAAAGGTTCGAACGATGACTGGTTTGGTGTTGCGACTGTGGCCCGTCCTCTTCGTGCTCGGCTGCAAATGCGGGGACGACCAGGCACTCGGCGCAGCTCCGCCCCCTGTCGAGTCGGCGCCGGCTTCGCTGTGCGCGCAGGGTGGGCCCACCCTGGTCGATCCTGTCGCAGCCCCGCTGCTGCCGAAGCAGTTCGCGAGCTTCTGTCTCGATCCCAACGCCGAGGTGCGGGCTTATGGAAAACAAGCCAAGGCCACCATCGAGCAGATCTGCACGGAACTCTTCGACGGCGATTGCGAACTCTACCGGGGTTTTGGTCTCGAGCGGGTGGTCTCCGCGCGGTACCTCGACGGGAGCCGTCCGAGCAGCATCATCGGCGTTACGCTCTCCCGCTTCGACAGTCAGCTCGGGGCCCTCGGATTTTTCGCGCGGCGTGTGGTGGGCGATCAAGATCCGGCCAGCATCACCCACAAGCCCTTTTCGGCGGGTGCTCTGGCCGCGCTCGGGAGCACGGTGGCAGTCATGATCAAGGGGCAGTATGTCGCCGAGCTCTTCTACAGCAACGAGGAGGAGGCCCCCGCGGCGCTCACGGCCTCGAGTGCGCGGTCGCTGCCGCCGCTGGCGCAGGCGCTCAGCCAGGCCCTTCCCGGAGACAACCAGTGGCCGAAGCTCGCGCGCCAGCTCCCCACCGAGGGACTGGTTCCTCTCAGCGTGGCGTATCAAGCGCGCGACGGCCTCTCCATCCCCGGGGTTGGTCCCGCCGTTTCGGGGAGCTATGCCCGGAGTGGCGCGCGATTCGTGGTGATGCTGATGGAACGGCCGAATCCCGAGGCGGCCGAGGACGTGATGAAGACGCTGCGCCGCGGTGCGGGTAGTCGGGAGCACCGCGGGGCAACTGCCAAGCTGGTGCAGCTCTCGGTGCGGAGTACTGAGAGCGGGCCGAAGGCAGAGTGGGTCTTTGGGGCGAGGGGCGCCTTCGTGCTCGGTATTGGTGACGAGGAGCGCGCGCTCACCTCGGCTGATGCGGGAGCGCCCGGCGGGCAGCTCTCGCTCGAGCAGAAGCGTGAAGAACTCGAGCGTTTGCTCACCGCGCTTTCGGCAAGTGAGCCCTCGCCGAGTGGGGCCGAGCCATGACCCCACGAGCCTTCGAACCAGGAGCCTCACGTGGATTTCGAACTCTCTGAGTCGCACCAGATCCTACGGCAGACCGTCCGCGCCTTCTTGGAACGTGAGCTCGTGCCCCAGGCGCGCGCCTGGGACGAGGCCGAGAGATTCCCCATCGAGTTGGTCCCGCGCTTGGCGGAGCTGGGGTTGCTCGGGATCGGGATCCCCGAACAATACGGGGGAGCGAACATGGATACCTTGGCTTACGCGCTGGTGGTCGAGGAGTGTGCGCGGGTCGACGGCGCGTTGGCGCTGACCGTGGCAAGCCACAACGGCTTGGGCACGGCGCATGTGCTCTCGGTGGGCACCGAGGAGCAGAAGGGGCGGTATCTGACTCGTGCCGCGACCGGAGAGTGGCTGGCGGCCTGGGCGCTCACCGAGCCCTTCGCTGGCTCAGATGCGGCGGGGATCAGGACCACGGCGCGTCCCTCCGGGGAGGGTTGGTTGCTGAACGGCACCAAGACCTTCATCACTCAGGGTTCGGTCGGAGGTTTCGTGGTGGTGATCGCGAGGACCGGTGCCCCCAACGAGGGTCACCGCGGGCTCTCGGCGTTCGTCGTGGAGCACGGCACCCCTGGTTTTACCGCTAGTCACTCCTTGGCCAAGCTCGGGTGCCGTGCCAGCGACACCGCGGAGTTGACCTTCATGGACTGCTATGTGGCCGACACGCAGCGCCTGGGCGAGGTGGGGCGAGCATTTTACGACACCATGGCCATCCTGGATCGGGGCCGGATCTCGATCGCGGCCATGGCACTTGGCCTGGGTCGTGGCGCGCTCGGGCGCGCGCTCGCCTATGCCAAAGAGAGGCGGGCCTTCGGCAAACCCATCGGGAGCTTCCAGGCCATACAATGGAAGCTCGCGGACGCGCACACCAACCTCTCCGCCGCCGAGCTCATGATCCACCGGGCCGCCAGCCTTTGCGACCAGAAGCGCCCGTTCACGGTGGAGGCCGCGACCGCCAAGCTTTTTGCGAGCGAGGCCGCCAGCCGGGTGTGCAACGACGCGGTCCAGATCTTCGGCGGCTACGGGTACACCCGCGACTATGAGGTGGAGCGGTTTCTGCGTGACGTCAAGCTCTGCGAGATCGGCGAGGGCACGAGCGAGATCCAACGCATGGTGATCGCTCGGGAGCTGCTCGAGCGCTGATCACTCGGTGCGTTCGATGACGTGAAAACCGTAGGGGGATTCCACCACCCGGGAGATCTCCCCGACCGAGAGCTGAAAGGCGGCATCGGAGAAGGCGCGCACCATGACATTGGGTCCGAACCGGCCGAGTGCACCGCCGCGCTCGGCGGCTCCCGGCTCATCCGAGTACTCGGTGACCAGGGCTTCGAAGGGCTCTTTGGCCGCGGCCCGCGCCCGCGCCTCCTCGGCGCGGGCCTGGGCCTCCTCGCGGCTGCGGGTGATGCTGGGGCGCGCGCCCTCCGCGCCTTGATACTGCACCAACAGGTGCCGGGCCGCGATCTCGGTGGGTTGGTCCGGGGCAGCTTTGGTTTCAGGTTCGAGAGTGGGGCGCACCACCGTGGCGGTGCGCGGGGCGACGCCGACCGGTGTGGTGGGCGTGACCAGGCAGCCACTCGTACAGAGCGCGAGCGAAAAGGACCAAAGACAGAGAGAGGGAAACCTTGGCATCACTTGGTCCGCTGCACGATGTAGTAGCCGTAGATGGTGTCGATCACCTTCGAGGTCTCACCGATCTCGATGTCTTTCACGCCATTCCAGAGATCTGGGACCACATCGCGCTCGTGGAACCAGCCGGTGTCGCCGCGCTTCTCGGCGGCGCCGGGCTCGTCGGAGAATTCGGCGGCAAGCTTGTCGAGCGCCTCGCCCTTCTTCACGCGGCCGAGCAGCTCCTCCGCCCGGGTGCGGGCTTCCGCCTTCGACCGGGTCACGGTGGACGGGGCCTTCTCGGCGCCCCGGTACGAAACCAGGATCTGCTTGCCCATGATGGTCTTTAGCACGATGGGCCCCTCGGGCGGCGGCGTGGCCGCGCTCGCGCTCGGGCTAGGGGCGGTGGTGGGGAGGGACGCCGGCACCGGGACCGAGAGCTTCTCCTCTACCCGGGGGCCCCGCATGCCCACGCCGATCCCGATTAGCCCTGAGGCGACCATCACGCCGAGCACCAGCCACACCGCGTACATGGGAGTCTCGGGGTGCCCGAGCTCGGGCAGCTCCTCTTCCCGGGCCGGCTCGCTGCCGAACAGGGTTTCGGTTTCGGTTGCAGCCGCAGAGTTCGACTCGGCTCGGTTCTGGTCGGGTGAATCCTTGGAAGTTGCCACGGTGTCCTCCGGTTGAAAAAACTAGCTTAGTCTGCCTTGACCTTGGCCCAGGCATGGCCGAGCACGGGCTCCTCGCGTCCCTCGACCTTGACGGTGAGAGCCACCCGACCTGCGTCGGCGACGACACCTGACGTGACCAGGCTGTCCCCTGGCCACACGGGCTTCTTGAAATGGGCGTGGAGCTGCTCCAGGCGATCGGCATCACCGCCGCACAAGCTCCGGATCACCGAGCGCGCCACATAGCCGAAGGTGCAGAGCCCGTGCAGGATGGGCGCGGTGTCAAACCCGAGGTTTTTCGCGAACTCGGGATCGATGTGCAGGGGATTCGTGTCCCCCGACAGCCGGTAGAGCAGCGCCTGTTCGGTGGGGATGGCGTGGGTCACCGAGAAATCGGGCTCCTTGCCCGCGGGAACCTCCACCTTCTCGGGCTTCGGGGGCCGCGGCCCGCCGAAACCGCCCCGATCGAACAGAAGCAGCATCCAGCTGGTGTCGAGCAGGGGGACCCCGTCCATCTCCGTGTGGGTGGAGACCACGACCTGGGCCATCCGCTTCAGATCGTACATACCCTCGAGGCGCGCCGTCGTGCGCATCACACCCTCGGGGGGGATGGGGCGCCGCACCACGATGGACTGACTGCCGTGCACCAGATTGGCAAAGCTCCCACCGACCTTGCCGACGATGTCGACCACCGGAGCAAACGCCGGGATGACGCCATAGGTTGGGTACACGCGGGGCCCCCGGGCCTCGTAGACGTAGTCGAGCTCATCCCGCCCCGCGCCGATCCCGAGGGCGTAGAGCACGGCCTTGTGCCAGGTGATGGTGTGTTCGTAGGGGGCGGTCGTAAAACCGATGGGGGGCAGCTCGTCGCTCATGGGAAACCTGCTCGAACCTCGGGGGGGTTACCGGTCGATCGGGATTTCGTCAACGAAAAGCCGCTCCGCCCTGGGCTCTACGCCAAAAAAGCCGCACACCTCTGGCCCTCTCCGAGGCATCTTCGCGAGCAGCGGGAACTCCTGTACCGTTCCCGCGCCGGCCTCTTGCCATGGATGCCCTCTCCCAGCTTCTGACCCAATGGGGCCTGCCCCTCGACCCCGCAGCGCTCCGAGCTTGGGCCTTGGGGTGGCTCCGGGTTGCCCCGGCGGTGGCGTTGGTGCCTGCCTTTGGCCTGCGCGGACTCCCGGTGCCAGCGCGTACCACCTTCGCGCTCGCCCTCGGTGCCAGCGTCGCCCCCCTAGTTGGGCCAGGCACGTTCCTCGGTGGCGGCAGCCCCCTCGACTGGTTCGATGCCGCCCTCTCCGGAGTCGCAGTGGCCCTGGTCGCCAGCTCCTCGATTTGGATCGCGACCATGGCCGGGGGACTCGTCGACGATCTGCGCGGTGCCGGCCAGGAGAGCACCAATCTGCCGGTCTTGCCCACCACCACTCCCATCGGGGCTCTGTTTGGGCTGCTCGCCGGGATCGCCTACCTCTCGACGGGAGGCCCCACGCTGCTGCTCTCCGCCCTGCTCCGCACCGAGGGCGTCGCGCGCGCGACCTTCCTCAACGTGGCTGCGCTCTTGGCCTCAGGCATCGAGCTCGCGGTCGGGATCATGGCGCCCATCGTCGCGGTGGCCGTGCTTTTTGAAGTGGCCGGCGCGGTGATCGCGCGGGCCGCCCAACCCGCCAGCGTGCACACCGTGCTCAGCATGTGCCGCAGCCTGCTCCTACTCTTCGTGATGGCGCTCTTCACCGAGCGCGCCTTCGACCTCATCGTGACGCTGGTGACGCGAAAGATCCCGGTTGGGTGAGGGAGCCCGGGGGGGCAGCGCAGTGCATCACCCCTGACGCTTGGTAAGTTCGCGCATCGGTTCGAGCAGACGTGGAACTTCTCTGGTCACCACGTCCCACAGAATCCCCTCATCGAGGCCAAAGTAGTTGTGCGCCAAGATGTCCCGAAGTCCGGTGATGCGCCGCCAGGGGATCTCCGGGGCGGCGTTGCGGATAGGCTCCGGGATCTTCTTGCTGGCTTCCCCGAGAATTTCGAGATTGCGCAAGGTTGCATCGCGTGACTTCTTGTCACGAAAGAACTCATCACGCGTCATCCCCTTCGAGAACTCGATGATGCTTTCGATAGCCTCGATCATGTCGTCGAGGTACATCGACCAGTTACGCGACACGACGAGCCTCCGCCAGAACCTGCGCCTTGATCCTGGGACGCAAAGCATCGCGTGTCACCAGATCGACGCGCAACTCGAGCTCGTCCTCGAGCAAGAACTTCAAATCCATGAATCGGGCGAAGGTGGGTGCATCGGTGAAATCGACGAGGAGGTCGAGATCGCTGTCTGCGCGCGCTTCGTTGCGCGCCACTGAGCCAAAGACGTGCAAGGCCGCCACGTGATAGTCCCGCTTCAGCCTTTCGGTAAGCCGGTCGAGCTTGCTGGTGATGCTACTCAAGGTGGGGGGCATAGAGGGTTCGGCTCTGGACGGGTGCTCGCTCAATATGGCCGAAAATTGGCACGACTCCAAGTGCCGTCGACGGACCGTGGGTACCGGACGCCTTCGGGTGCGCCTTTCGCGCAAGACCGATGGCGGAGCTCAGAAGGTGGCAGCCAGGCCCGCGGTGGCGGAGAATCCGGGAGAATAGAAGCCGCTGCCGTGCTCGAGGACCAGGGCATCGGTGAGGTTGTCGAGGGCGAGAGAGAGGCGAAGGCCCGGGTTGGGCGTGTACGCGAAGTGGAGGTGGAGCGTGGTGAAGGCGGGGGTGCCTCCGAGTGGAATGCGATTGTCGTCGAGGTTCACCGGATCATTGAGCCGGTCTTGGGCCGCGCGGTGTCGGACGAAGCCGTCGACGCGAAGAGCCGTGAGCTGGGTACACTCGAGCCCGAATTCCGCGGCGTAGGGTGGTACGCGATCGGCTGGAGTACGCCGGGGCAGTCCGGTGGAAGCGGGGTTCCGCTCCTCGCCCAACATGAAGAGGAGCCGACCGTGAGCCAGGAGTGTGCTGAGCAGACTGAGGCGCGCTGAGCTCTCCACACCGCGGTGGGTGACGGAGCTGGCGTTGATGCTCTTCACGTAGGCCTCCTCGGTGGGTGACGTGTCGGAGCCGTCGACGGTGGTCGGCCCGAGGACGATCGCGTCGCTCACCCGGGACCAGAAGACGAAGGTCTGGACTTCATGTCCGGCGCCGCGGTATTTGAGGCCGGAATCCAGGGTGAGGCTGTGCTCTGCTCCCAAGTTGCGATTCGGGACCTGGGTGCGTCCTTGGGCGCGCGAGCCGAGGCCAGCGTAGTCTTCGACATTGGGGCTGCGCACGCCCCGCCCGAGGTTTCCGGACCAGGCGAGTTCCGGGAGGAGCTCGAGGCGCGCGCCGAGGGAACCCGACCAGTCGAAAGCGAGCTTCTGGATCGCAGGAGCGGTGACGGTACCGCGGCGAGCCTGGATGTCGGTGAGAAAGCCCGAGCCTCGGAGGCCGAGGAACCACTTCAGGCGGGAACTCATCGCGAGCTCGGAGTTGACGAAGCTGCCCAGCTCTCCGACGGCCGAGCCGCTCGGATAGCGTGCGGGCGCAGACTCCCGCGCGCGGGTGGCTGTGCTGCGCGTATGAGCGCTACTCGTGACCCGGTCGTACCAACCGTCGAGGCCGAAGCTCAGGTTGGACCAGGGTGATGGAATCGTGAGCGCTGAAGCACGGAGCGAGACGGCATCCGAGCGGTTGACCTCCACCGCCTGGTCTTCGGCGGCAGCCAGAACCTGCGGTCCCGCGCAGTCTTCTCCGGTGGTGACGCCGAGACAAAGCTCGTTCAATCGCCGGTCGAGGCGCCGCTCCCGGAGTTGCTGGAAGCCCGCGAACACCGAGACGTTTCGGAAGCCCGGCAGCACGGGCCTTCGCTCGTACCGCAGCGATGCCGTGGCACGGGTAAGCGGCGAGAGCTCTGCCTGCGCCCGGGAAGGAAGCTCGTTCTTGTAGCGGGGGGTGATGCGATCATAGCGGATCAGCCGTGGTCGCAGGGCAAAGGAGGTGGCAAGTGTCAGATCGGAGCGCCGAGCGAGGCGGCGACGCAGGGCCAGGTTGGCGAAGTGAGCCTGGTACTCGGTGCCGTACTGGGTGCCTGTGGCGTTCGGGTGGTAGGCGCCGTTCTCATCCGACACCAACCCGAGATAGCTCGAAGGTTCCGGGGTGGTTCCACCCTCGCCGGGGCGAATGGGACCAGCCATGATGGACGTGACCCCGCCCACCGAGGCCCAGTTCTCGGAGTGAATGTCGAACTCGTAGTGGCTGATGGCGCCGAGGGGATTCGAGCCCAGGGAGAGCTGCACGCGCTGCTCTTTGCCTTCCCCGAACCCGGGGCGCTCCGTCCGCATGTCCACCGCGCCGCCGAGGGCGTCGCTGCCGTACTCCACCGAAGCCGCTCCCGGGAGCACCCGCACCGTCGCAAGCGACCAAGGATCGACCAGGCCCAAGGTCTCGTTGTTTCCGGCGCGGAACATGGCTGTGTTGAGCCGTATGCCGTCCACCACGTAAAGCAGGCTGCGACCAGACATCCCCCGCACCGACACGGTTCCTTGCCCTGGAGTGGTCTGTTGGACGGACACGCTCGATTGATCGCGTAGGGCATCGGCGAGTGAACCAGGGTTGGCGCGCGCCATGTCTTCGCGCGAGACCACGGTCTCGGCACGCGCGGTGAGGAAGGCGCGCTCGCGTTCTCGAGCTGCGGCCGGGGGCGCCTCCGCGGTGACCTCGATCACCTCCGTGGGCTCACTCCGAACTCTACCGGGCACAAGCAGTACGAGGTTGATGATGGTGAAGTGGATGAGATCGTAGCGCCGCGACATGAACACCCCCGATCGGCGAGAGCCTCTTGCCTGAGCTCCTCTCTGTCAACGCTGTTTCCGCGGGAAAAACCCTGAAAAAATCCGATTGACAGTGGGGGGGGGGGGCGCAGGGTAGGATGAGGATTGGGCTCGCGATGTTCGTGGAGCCGTGCAAGGATCGTTGCCGTTACATGGGGTGTGGACAATGAAGGCGAATCGCTGGATGGGGAACGTGCTGGTGTTGCTCGGTGTGACGAGTTGTCTCGAGACATCACCGACAGATGATGGGGCGAAGCTGGGGAGCGTGGCGCAGGCGGTCACAGTGGGCGACAGTACGTGGGAGACACGCGGCGCGATGCCGCCTGGTCGCGATGGAAAGAAATTCCGAGGCGGCTACATCGCGCCCCACCGGGTCGGGAACGAGAGCGTTGAGGACATCGAAGCCAAGCGTCGGCTCGCGATCGCCGAGCTGCGCGCGATGCGCGCGGCTAACGGCCATGTGCACTGGGGCGAAGAAGGGCCGCCGTCCGCGGTCCCCGCTCCCCCGAGCAGCCCTATGCTCCTTGGCACGGGTGGGGTGTGTCCCGAGGGTGAGATTTGCACCGAAGATCCGCCTGGTTACGGCGGTGCGGCCAATCAAGGCGGTAGTACCTCGAGCCAGGCCGGTGGGGCAGGGATGGCAGGCGGCGGCGGTGTCGCCGGTGGTGCCACCGTACCAGGCTGCGGATGGGCCTCCCTTGGTCCTACCAACATCCCGGGGCGCGTGCTCGACATCGGACTCGATCCGACCAACCCGAACATCATGTACCTCGGCACGGTGGGTGGCGTCTATCAGTCGAAGGGGATCCCTTCTGGCAAGGACTTTCGGGTGTGGAAGCGGATCTCAGACAACCTTGGAGAGTTTCCCGGGGACACCTTCAGCGGCAAGGTGGGCGCGGTGCTCGTGAGTGGCTCTGAGATCTTGGTGGGCCTCGGTGATAGGAACCACCGTCTTCCCGCACCCAAGAGCGGGATCTACCAGTACACGGAGGGCACGCCTGGCACCTGGGCGAAGGTGAGCCCGCCGGCTCTCGACACGGGGATCATCCATCGGCTGGTGTTCGAGACACCCGCCGCGCAGAAGGCCTATGCGGCCACCGACGATGGCGTCTATGTCGGGACGAAATCCAGCGGAGCCTGGGTCTTCGAGCCCCTGACGGACACACCTCCGCCCGGTGGTGGTGCGGCCAGCAATCCCCTAGCGGGGCTGCCCGTCTCAGATATTGAGGTTGACACCTCGGTGAGCCCGCCGATCATCTACGCGGCGCAGGAAGCGAAGTGGGTCGACAACGTTCTGGTGGCGTACGGGGGGATTTGGAAATACGTGAACGGAGTGTGGTCGACCCGTCACACGGGCTTGCCGGTGGCCGCCAACGGTGATGCCAACATCTTCCACGTGGAGCTGGCCCTCGCCGAGAAGGGGCTGTCCTCACCGGGGCCCCGGCAGGTGCTGTACGCGAGGGTCACTACGGAAACTGGGCGGGCGAACAAGCTCTATCGCTCTGACAGCGCTGGCGAATCCCTCAATGGGGCGCCAGCCTGGCTGGAGAAGGCCGTGCCGACCTATGTTGCGGGTGGCAACCCCGATCTCGATGCGTACAACTTCTTGCTGGAGGCGGATCCCCTCACTCCGGACCGGGTCTACTACGGCGCGGTGAACTTCTATGTCTCCGACGACGGAGGCAGCACCTGGCCGGGACTTCCCTCCGAAACGAAAGAAGAACTGACCCACAACGTCGGCACCAACGGCGCCTACCCCGTCCGGCTGCACGACGACGTGCATGCCCTGGTCTTCGATCCGAACTACCAGACCAACGGCGTGTACCATGTGGGCACCGACGGCGGGCTCTACACCAAGGTCAACGTCCAGAATGGTACCTGGCATTGGAACTGGGATTCCCACGGGATCCGCAACACGGAGTACTACACCGTCACCGGGCAGAACAGCACGAGCACCTTGGTTGGCGGCGGCATGCAGGACAACGGCGTGCAGATGACGTTTGGAAACCGGTCTTGGTATCCCCTGGCCGGGGCAGACGGAACCTTTGCGGCTGCGGACGCGGAGAACCCGCTCATCTTCTACGGTTCGGATCAAGAGGGGTACCTGAACCGGGCGCTGAATCCTGTCGCATATGTTGCACCGTTCTTCTTCAGTGGTGAGGTGCCCGCCAACCGGGTGGGGAGCGGCTACGAGGATTGGTTTTTGGATGGAGCCCTCATGACCAGCGTCTGTGCAGCCCCACCGGGAACCTGTCCCGACTATGTAGCGGGCCCGCTCGTCGCGGATCCAACCGAGGCCTACCAGGCCCTGGCCGTCAGCCGCTCGCGCACTGTCCCCTCTGGGCTCATCGACGACTGGGGAATACAGAAGCTCGTCAAGACCACCGATGGGGTTCACTGGAACACCGTGCTGCCTCTGGAGCCGAACTGGGTCGTTACCCCGGAAGGATGGACCCATGGCGCGACCAAGCGCCTGGCCATCTCCCAAGGGCTGAACGCGGACACCGGAAAGAAGAGCTGCTACGCCTGGGTTTCGGAGCGCAGGGATCAGGGGGAAGGTGACTTCAACGCTCTGAACGGTGGACAGATGATGGCAAGCCATGATGGCTGTGAGGCGGGTACCTGGAGCGCGGGGCAAGGGATCCCGAAGCTTGGTACCGTGTCGGTCAACGCCATCGCGATCGATCCGGGAAACCCGAAGCGCGCCATGGCGGTTACCTCGGGGGCTGAACTCTACCTCACCACGGACGGGGTGAACTGGTCAGCGGTTCCCGTCGCAGCCTCTTCACCCCTGGCCACGCCAACCACCGCGCCGATGCTCTCCTTGGTCATCAATCCCCTCGACACCAATCAGTTCTTCGTGGCCCACTCGATAGGCGTGCTCCGAGGCACTCTGGTGGCTGGAACGAGCGGTCCCGAGGCTTCCTGGCAGGAGTTCAACAGTGGCCTCCCCGACATGGCCGTGGTCAACGATCTCTGGGTGAACCCCAGCACCAACATCCTGACCGCCGGCACCTTCGGCTATGGGATCTACCGGGTCGATCTGGACGATGCGACGTGCCAGGCGGAGCGCCTGCTGATCCGGGACAACGTGTTCGACGTGGGGGAGGATTCCTCTCCCTTCGGCGTGCCCGATCCCGAGCACCCGGTCGTAGATCCGACGCAGCCGGTCGGCAACGGGGGAAAACTTGGTTACAAACCGAACGACGATCCTGGAGGTATGGTGTACTTCTGGGACAGCACGGACATTCGGGTGGATGTGCCTTCGCTGGCAGCATCGAAGAATGTCATCTCTTACGCGGACAATCCCGCCTTCGAGAGCTGTCCGATCGAGGTGGCAGACTGCTTCCCGGGGACCATGGTAGATCGAGGGCTGCATCCTGGACGCGCCTCGAACGTGTACGTTCAAGCTAGCCAGTTGGGGGTGGGTGCGGTCTCCGGGGTGCGGGTCGCGGCGTTGGTCGCCGAGGCCACGGTGGAGGTGCCACCGTTGCCGAGTGACTTCTGGACCACCACCTTTGCGCCTCGCGCCGCTGGTGACACGCCCGCCTGCGGGGCGTTCAACACCAACACCGGCTGGACGCTGCTTGGCTGCGGAGGTTTCGATGACGACTTGGGCCAAGGAGTGCCGCAGGTGAAGAAATTCCCGTGGGCACCGAGCGCGTCCCTGGCGGATCACACCTGTATGATCGCCCTGGTGGATTCGGCGAATGACCCCATCTCGGACAGCACGCGGAGCAAGTTCCGGGTGGAGGAGTTCATCTCTACCACGCGTCAGGCGGGGCAGCGCAACCTCTACGTCATCGAGCCGCCGCAGACCGCCGCGGCGTCCGTCATCAGTCCGTCGTACACGGGAGTGACCTGGCTCTGGGTTCCGAACTACACGTCGAGTACGGTGACGAAGGACGTGTTGATCTCGACGAGCGGGATGGAGGTGGGGAGCGTTTCCTATCTTTTGCCGGTGGGAGTGGCGCCGACTGTGCCTGGGCTTCCGGCAGCCTGGGTGGTGAGCGATAGGGTGAGTGGCGAGACATCCTTAGCTCGCGGCCCTCACCCTTCCCATCGGCCTTGATGAGCAGCGAGTGGTGGTGGGCGCGTCGGGGTCACTGCGCTTCAACGATGGGGCGAAGGTGGTCGACGAGTTTGGCGGAGCGGGGCAAGTGGCGAACGCTGGGACCTGGGAAACCTTCATTGGCGCAAACAGCGGAGTCGGCACGGTAACGAGCCGTGCCTCAGTGACCGTGAACTCCGGGGCCACGGTGGTGGGGGACGTGGTGACCTCCGGCGTGGTGAACAAACAAGCCACCGCGACGGTGATGGGGGAGGAGCGCACGTTGGAGCTGCTGACCCCGGAGTACCGACGGAGTTGGGCTTCCCCGCCGCAGAGCGGCTCGCTTGGGGATGTGAATCTCGAGCCCGGCACGCAGAGGACCTTGACTCCTGGAACCTACGGTCGCGCGAGCGTGAAGCAGGGGGCGACGTTGACGCTGGCGGCAGGGGTGTACGTTTTCGACGGCATCGAATCTCTGGAGCCCGGGTCGACGCTGCGTGCCGAAACGGAGACGGGGCCAGTGGTGGTGTATCTGAAGTACACGCTGATATCGCGGGGGAGCATCATCGACACCGCGGGTGACGGAAGCCGGGTGATGATGGTGCTCTTGGGGCAGAACTGGGCAGCCATCGAAGCGCCCTTCCATGGGACGATCGTGGCACCTCACGGTGGGTTGCGGCTCGGCAACACCGGAGCGAGCTGGCACTATGGGACGTACTTCGGGCAATCCGTGGAGCTGAACGCCGGTGCGCGGGTGAAGCAGCGGCGCTTTGCGGGGTGGACAGGGCTCGGGAGCTGCCCGCCGCTGACCGAAGAGGAGCGCACCCGGGCGACGGCCCTCGGGCTTGACCCGAATCAGGTGTACCCGCTGACGGAGAAGGAGAAGCACGTGCTCTTGCCCCTGGCCGCCAACTCGAAGATGCGCCTTGGGATTCGCTACGAAAGCGGACCGGGCCTGGCGAACACAGCCAGCCGCTTCCGGGTGATGTCGATGGAAGGGGCTACCGTGCGTGGCGGGTCGACATTCTTGATGCGACACTAGGAGAGGTGCGATGAGCAAGACGACCAAGAGAGTGGCGGCTGTGGTGGTGCTTGGCGTGTCACTGGCTGGCTGCGGCGGGGATACGGAGCGGAGCCCAGGTGACGAGGCTGGCCAGGGAGGGACCACCGCTGCAGGCCGAGGTGGCGCCGCTGGGAATGCCGAGCCGAGCACAGGTGGCTCAGCAGGAGCGAGCGGAAGTAACCCGGAAGGTGGCGCCACGACCGCTGAAGGCGGCAGTGCGAATGGCGGCGCTGTGGCAGGTGGGAACGCCGGCGCTGCGGCAGGTGGGAACGCCGGCGCTGCGGCAGGTGGCAGTGCGGGAGCTTCCGGCGGTGCCGCCGCAGGCGGGAATACCGGCACAGCGAGCGGAGGGGAAGGCACCGGTGGTGGGGTGGTGAACGACTGCCCCGGCACCGGGGGCCCTGTGATGAAGCGGCTGCCCGAGGGCTACTGCATCGACACGACGGAGGTGAGCCACGCTCAGTACAAGGCGTGGCTCGACACCAACCCCGAGCCGAGTGCACAGGATCAGGAGAACTGCGGGTGGAACGAGGAATATGACGGAACGGCATCTTCAACGTATACTCTCTACCCCAACCATCCCAAGAATGCGGACTGGTGCGACGCGAAGGCCTACTGCGAGGGAGTGGGGAAGCGGCTGTGCCGAGGGATTGGCAATGTCGCAGTAGCCTTCGACGCGGAGCCGAGCATCACCGAGGAGTGGTACAACGCCTGCACGGGGCACGGGTCGACCCGAGTGCCCGGTCACTCCTGCAACGTGTCGATGAGTTCGCTCATGCGAGACCCACTGGATGTTGGCATTCATCTGTTCTGCCAGCCCTCCGCGGAAGGGTACGAGGGGGTGTTCGACCTGGTGGGGAATGTCGGGGAGTGGGTAGATCAGTGCGATGGCCCGGGAGAGGAAGGGCAGTGTTGGGTGAGGGGCGGCAGTGCATTGTCCGGTTACTACGAGTGGGATGAGACTCCGACATGCGACTACCAAACACTGACCCCAAGACCTCACCGGAGCTACATTGGCTTCCGCTGCTGCGCTGACTGAGAGCAGCCTGGGTGGTGAGCGATAGGGTGAGTGGCGAGACATCCTTGGCTCGCGGCCCTCACCCTTCCCATCGGCCTCGACGAGCAACGAGCGGTGGTGGGTGCGTCGGGGTCACTGCGCTTCAATGATGGGGCGAAGGTGGTCGATGAGTTTGGTGGAGCGGGGCAAGTGGCGAACGCTGGGACCTGGGAAACCTTCATTGGCGCGAACAGCGGAGTCGGCACGGTAACGAGCCGTGCCTCAGTGACCGTGAACTCCGGAGCCACGGTGGTGGGGGACGTGGTGACCTCTGGCATCGTGACCAAGCAGGCCACCGCGACGGTGATGGGGGAGGAGCGCACGCTGGAGCTGCTGACCCCGGAGTACCGACGGAGCTGGGCTTCCCCGCCGCAGAGCGCCTCGCTTGGGGATGTGAATCTCGAGTGCGGCAGTGCACACTGCCTACCGATCTCTTTCCACCAGACCGGGGCACCCGCCTCGGATCTCAACTAGCAGACGCGGGACGGTACAGCGGCAGAAGATCGGTGACTACCATCACCTTCGGGTAGGCGAGCGCCTTGATGGGCTCGTCCTCGAGGAGCACCGGAATAGCGGTTCGGATCGGCGCTGGGACCACCGGATCACCAACGTTGAAGTCCACGCTGAACTTGAGACGGGCGGTTGCGAGGCGCGCTTCGAGCGAGGCGCGGACACCTGGGTACAGGTCATCGTCCCGGATCGCAGCCGCGGTGATCGTGTCATGCAGGAACTCCACGCCGTCGTCGGCCTCGACGGAAGTGACGTCCACGATCAGACGTTGGACTTTGGCTGGGTCGTTGTCGGTCTTCAAGGCCATCACATCCACATCCCGTGTCGGTCGCCGCAGGCCGAACGCGGCCAGTAGCATTCCGCCCTTCAGCACGAGCGAGCGAGCGATCATGTCGAGAGCGTACGAGCCGTCGGAGGAAGCTCTCCAGGACATAGAGCTGGAGGAACTCTGCGGTGGTCCTCTTCTGTGCCCGAGCGAGGCGTTGGAGCGCGAGATAGCGCGAGCCCGCAAGATCGGCGTGAGTGGGCTTGGACCTCACGAGAGGATCCTGAGCGTGTGCAGAAGCGATGGTTCTGCCTTGGGGAAGTGCTTGGCCATTGCGAGGAGGTTCGCAGGCGTTGCCGCTGGTTGCTTGAGCCACCGCTTCAGAGCTTCGACGGCCATCTCGTCACCCTCTTGGTGGCGCAGCCGGAAGGCGTCGATGAGGCTGCGCTCGGCGCTGTAGATGCCAATGGACAGCCCCTCGTCTACTTCGATGGTCTCGCGACCAACGTCGAAGGTGTCCTCACGGAACCGGTGCCAACGAGCTGGTGCGTGAACCCTTGGCGGGCGCCGTGATCGCGGCAAGGCGACGTCGATCTCGGACGGGATCACATCGGTGAGGTCGTGGTGCGACAACGCGGTGGCCAAGCACAACGTCGCGTCTGACGCTCGCAGTGCGATCTCGATCCGGTCGAGGTCGGCGGGCGGAGCATCGGCTTTGCGGTAGAGACCGTGCCCCAGACGCTCCAGAGTCCCGTCTGCTACAAGGCTGCAGAGGCGGCGGTCTGACAGACCGCGCTTCCTAGCAAGCGCGTAGGAAAAGGCGCTGGGCAGAGCGTTACTGATCACGGGAAAAAATGTAGCCACGTTGGCTTGATGTGGCAACATTTTCCTCCGGCAGAGCCTGCTCTCTGTCGGTGGGCAAGACTTCTGCCCTCTGGGACCAGTTGGCGGGCCAACCAGCTGCAAGTGGCACCCCAATCGAACGTGGACAGTACCAGCACGGAGAGTCGTCCACCCCGAAGCCCACTCAACCCATTGAAATACCAGGCATTCCTTGTGCCCGGGACAGTGCGATTCAAGTCGGCTGATCCGTGAATCTGCCGACAAAGAGTGCTTGCGGCGGCCCAGTTGCCGGGCCAAACGCAGCGAGACGCCAACCCGAAGGACCCGGTGGTTGACCCCATCTTGACCACCTGGTTGACGCAGCAGCAGAAAATCAGGGGTATCGTGAGGTGGCACAGATACAGAGGCTCCTACGCGGCGGGTCGGGGTTGCAGTCGGTCCGCGTTCTCATCTCGTTGGACCAGATGGGCAAGGTGAAGGGCGCGAAGGAGCGCTAGCTGGTCGGCGCTGGGTTCGGTGACCGTTGATGTAGGCGAGGGGTTCGTCGGGCGAAGCTGCGAGCACCTTCAGATTGCGTATTTCGCTCGTCCCCAGAAAGCATCGAGCTTCGTCCCGTGAGGCATTCGCTGTGCTCGCCGCCAGCTGCGCGAGGGCGGTGATGGTCGCCTCGACCGCCGCTACCGCGCGACCCAAGGAAGTCCCTGCAAGAAGGCCGGATTGCGCGACTCCGACCGCTCGCTGGGCAAGCCTCTTCGCTCCGGATCCCAACAACCGAAACGTCCCGACCAGAGCCCCGCCAAGCTGCCCCATCTGCTCTCGGATCTCGCGGAGCTTTCGCCGGCGGTGGCCGCTCGACCATGTGCAGCGGTTCGATGCGCTCGCGCCGTGCCGTAAGGACTCGCCGGAAGTACGGATCCCCCGGTCAGAGCGAGGTGGTAAAGGTCGTGATGCTCTGCCCGGGGAGCGTGACCTCCACCGTGTCCGTGCCGCCGGGGATGGGCTCGAGGGGCGCGAGGTTTTCGGTGGCAGAGGTGCGGGTGGGGGTGAGGGTGCCGAAGCTCTTCTCGTCGAGCCAAAGCGGGATGGTGCGGCTCTGGTTGCCAAGATTCACGGCCACGATGGCGAGCTGGTCTTCGGCTGGGCTGGTGAACGCCGAGAGGAGCACCTCGGGTGCGGGGCGCGGGTTGGTGCCGATCCGAACCCAGCCAGGGCGGACGAAGCGGCTGTACTGACCGAGGGCAGAGAGTACCTTGGCGGGGCGACCCTGATGCTCGAGGGCGGCCGACCACCAGTAGATGTAGGCGTGGAGCTCGTAGTCGACCAGGTCGGCATGGATGGCGTTGGCGAGGGCGAGACTCGGCTGGATGTCGTCGTTGGTGAAGCTGCCGCCAATGGAGAGGAAGCGCTCCACGCTCCATTCCGTCATCCACAGGCGCTTGCCCTCGCGTCTGGCGGTGGCGAAATTCGGTGCGGGCACGGTGAACGGAGCGGAGGACCACCCGTAATCGTACTGGTGTCCGGCGACGATGCCGAAGAGCCCGGAGAGCTCTGGATCGTCGAGGGTCGAGACCAGCAGGGACTCGTCCATGGTGTTGTGCTCGGGGGCCATCAGGGTGAGTTCGGGGAGCGCCTCGAACACGCCCTTTTTGGTGAACTGTTCCTTCAGCACCACCGAAAAGTCGTAAAACTGCTGCTCGGTCCAGTCCGCGGACTCGTAGTCGCACTCGAAATTGGGCTCGTTCTGCAGGGAGAGGGCGTCGAGGGGAGCGCCCATGTTCTCCTCGAAGCCGAGCACGTAATCGGCGAGGACGTCTGCGTAGTCTTGGTAGTGGTCCGGATCGAGGGAGCCGCCGACCTCGGGGCGGTTCTCGTAGTCGGCGACGTTGCTCTTCCAGCGTGAGGTGGCGTTGTTTGGGGGAGTCCAGGGAGTGCTAAAGACGTGGGTGAGCTGGTAATCCGGGTTGGCCTGGATGGTGGCGATGAGCTCGCGGGTGGTGGAAAGATCCCAGTTGCCCCAATTGAGGCGGAAGGTCTTGGTGGCGTCGGCGCCCGTGCCGGTGGTGGTGTACTCGTAGTTGCCGGTTCCGAGGAAGTCGTCGTTCATGTCCGGGTGCTCCCGGAAGGGGATCCGGTTGCGCAGGATGGTGAGGCCCGCGCCGGTGGTGGTGCTCATGAACGCATCCAGATTGCCCTCGGAAGGAACGCTGCCCCAGGCGGTGGAGAAGCCGAAGCCGTCGATGGTCTGTGCCCGTTCCCCGAGGCGAAGGTTTGGAGCGTCGTCCGCCGTTCCCGCGCCGCCCGCTTCATGGTCTTGGGTAAGGTCGCGGGTGCCCGAACAACCCAAGAGAGCGAGTGAAGGAAGAAGGAATGCCAAGCGAAGGAACGGTCGTCTGGTCATCGGAGAGGGCGGTACTCTGATCCACCCAACCCCAGGCGTCGAATCGGCTTTCGGTTCTGGCTTGGTGGCGGCCCAACCCTCGGAGCTATGAGGAGGAGGGGGGCTGGGGGGTGAGCTCCTCGAGGACGCGGTGCGACGCCTCGGCATTGGCGGTGAAGCGGTCGTTGCAGGCATGGGCAGCGGCCTGGTGGAGCTGACGCAAACGCACCTGCTCGAGGAGGCGCTCGCCGAGTTCTTCTGAGGTGTCGGAGTCTTTGTTGAGGGCGGCGCGCAGATCGAGGCGCAGCTCCTCGATGGTGGCCTTGACGCGCTCGAGCTCGTTTCTGGAACGCCGACAGCGCGCGCGCTCGGCTTCCTCGGCGCGTTTCAACACAAGGATGTGCGCCAGAAGCTTCTGCTTGTGTTGTGGAGGGTGCCCTCCTTCCGATCTCTCGAGAGCCCCTAGAGGGCGAGGCAGCGGAGCAAGGCTTCGAGGTAGTAGTAGTCGGCGTAGTTGATGGCGACGTCGATCTCCCCGTTGATGGGGTAGTTGCCGACCGCGTGCATCAGCAAGAAATGGGCGTTTTCCCCCAGGGGGGCCAGGTAGGCGGCGGAACCGAGGGAGGTGAGGGTGCGGAGCGCGAACTCCCGATACTGAGATGCGGATTCACCCAAGGAGAGCGTCGAGAGCTCGAGGAGCGCGGAGGTGGCGATGGCCGCTGCCGAGACATCCCGGTAGTCTGGGACGTCATCGCGGGTGATGGCGTCGAAATCGAAATAGGGGACGCCATCTTCCGGCATGCTCGGATCATTCAGATAGAAATCTGCGATGGCCTCGGCCTGAGCGAGATAGGCTGCGTCTCCGGTCTCGCGGTAGGACATGGTGTATCCGTAGAGGCCCCAGGCTTGCCCGCGAGCCCAGTCCGAATCGTCGGCGATCCCTTGGTTGGTGCCGCGCCAGCGCACCGCTCCGGTGGCACGCTCGTAGTCGACCACATGGTACGAGCTGTGATCCTCGCGGAAGTGGTTGGCCAAGGTGGTGTTCGCGTGAGAAAGGGCAATGTCTCGGAAGCGCGCCTCCTCACCGAGTTCGGTTGCGTCGAAGAGCAGCTCGAGGTTCATCATGTTGTCGATGATCACCGGGTACTCCCAAGAGCCGAAATCCCAGGAGCGGATGGCCCCGACGGTGGCATCGAAGCGGGTGGTCAAAGAATCGGCGGCCGTCAGCACCGCATCGCGATAGCTGAGGTTGCCGGTCAAGCGGTAGCCACGGCCGTAGGTGTTGTTGATGATGAAGCCGATGTCATGATCGCTGGTTCGAAGGATCTGGCCCTCGAGGGCCTCGGTCCAGCTTTGGGCGGTGGCAAGCCAGCTGTCGTCCCCCGTCGCTTCGTACAGGATCCAGAAGGAACCCGCAGGAAAACCAGAGGTCCAGTCCCCGGTGCCCACCAAAGAGGCGGTGCCTTCCTTCGCCGAGCGGGGAATGCGAAAGGGATCGGTGTAGGCGTTCCGAAACCCGTCGTACTGCGCCGCGGCGTCTTCGAGCCGTGCACGACAAAATTCCAGCGTAGAATCGAGCTCTCCCCCTTCGCCGCCGCCCCCAGCCTCGCCGCCCTCGCCGCCGGAACCCCCGAGGCCAAGCTCGCCTCCTGCACCGGCGTCACTCTCTTCGCCACCTGCGCCCGCGCCGCTGCTCCCACCCTCGGCTGGCACGGCTCCACCGTTGGCCGCGCCGCCCAGAGCCGCGACGGCTCCGCCTTCGCCGACGATACCGCCTTCACCGAGGGCCCCGCCTTCGCCGAGGGCGCCACCTTCACCGAGGGCGCCGCCTTCACCGAGGGCGCCGCCTTCAGCTGGCGTGGTACCGCCTTCCCCGACTACACCGCCTTCAGCTTGCGTGGCCCCGCCTTCGCCTTGCGTGGCGCCGCCTTGGGCTGCGACGCTGGCCCCGCCTTCGCCGAGAGCCCCGCCTTGGGCTGCAATGGTGGCCCCGCCTTCAGCTGGCGTGGCGCCGCCGACCGAGCTGGGTGCACCACCTTGTGCCATGCCGCCCGAGGCCGCGATGGGCTCGGTGCCGCCGCCTTCGCCGCTTGGCAGGGTCTCTTCGCTGGGGGAGGGAGCCTCTTCGGAGCAGGCGAGCGTGAGAGCGAGGAGTGTGGAGCAAAGCCAGCGAGTCGACACCATGACCTCCCATTTTACCCCATCTGGTGAGCTGGCGTCGCCGCGATAAAAGGTGGGCTCGGGTGGGCTCGGGTGGGTTCGGGTGCGCGTGCAGTGGCCGAGGTGGGCCAGATTGAGTAGGACTCCGCCACGATGAACCGTTTCTGGAGCCCCTTGGTTGCTTCCCTCGATCCCTACGTGGCCGGCGAGCAGCCGCGCGTCAAAGATCTGGTCAAGCTCAACACCAACGAGAATCCCTACGGGCCGTCACCGAGAGCGCTTGCGGCGATCCGCGCGGCCACGGATGACGGGCTGCGGCTCTATCCCGATCCAGAATCGAGCTCCCTCAAGCAGGCGATCGCGGAGATAACGGGGACCAGCCCAGCCCAGGTGTTCGTGGGCAATGGCTCGGACGAGGTGCTGGCGCATGTGTTCGTGGCGTTGCTAAAGCAGAACAAGCCGCTGCTTTTGCCGGACATCACCTATTCCTTCTACACGACGTACGCAGGCCTTTTCGGGATCGAACTCGACCAGGTGCCACTCGATGAAGAGTTCCGGATCGACGTTCTGCCGTACCTCACCCGTGAGGCTGGGGCCATCATCCTGGTCAACCCGAACGCGCCCACTGGGATCTTCCTCGAGCTTTCACAGATCGAGCGGTTGCTCGTGGCGCGCCCGGAGTTGCCGGTGGTCGTCGACGAGGCGTACATTGATTTCGGGGGAGAGTCGGCGATCCGTCTCACGCCAAAGTATCCGAACCTCTTGGTGGTGCAGACGCTGTCGAAGAGCCGCTCCCTCGCCGGGCTCCGGGTGGGGTATGCGGTCGGACACGAGGGGCTGATCGAGGGCCTGGAGCGCGTGAAGAACTGCTTCAACTCCTATCCGATCGATCGCCTGGCGAATGTGGGAGGCACAGCCGCGCTCCGGGACACCGCCTATTTCGAGGAGTGTCGTGCTCGGGTCATGGCTTCGCGGGAACGCCTCACGGCCGCCCTCCGCCAGCTCGGCTTCCAGGTCTTGCCCTCGGCGGCCAATTTCGTTTTCGCGCGGCACCCGGAGCACGACGCCGCCCAGTTGCTGGCAAGCCTCCGCGAACGGGCCGTTTTGGTGCGCCATTTCAAGAATCCGGCGCGGATCGCCCCGTTTCTGCGGATTTCTGTGGGCACGGAGGAGCAGTGCGGGGCGCTGCTCACGGCGTTGACGCAGCTACTCGCGTGACAGGTCGATAGGCCTGTGGTTTCCTGCGGCTTATGAACAAGGAGGGGTGGGCCGTATCCCACCCGGTCCGCGGCCTAGTGGGGTCGCGGGAGGAGGAATATCCCATGTTTGCCCGTCGTTGGACTCTGATTTGCTCATTTTGTGCCCCCTTTGCCCTGGTGGCGTCCGCCCAGGCGCAGACACCCCAGTCTCTGCCACTCAGCCCGCCGGGAAAACCACCTCCTGCAGCCGCTGCGCCGCAAGCGAAGCCTCCGGTAGCCACGCCGGCGCCGAAGAGGGTTGCTCCGAGGCCTGCTGCCCCACGTCCAGCCCAGCCGAATCCCGTGCTCGAAGAGCGGCTGAAGCGCGTCGAGCAGGTGCTCTCGGAGTCGGGCCTCACCAAGCCCGCCGCCGCTCCACCCAGTCTCGCGCAACAGCAACGGAAGAAGGAGCTGGAGGAGCAGCGCAGCGCGATCGCAAAGCAGCGAGAGGCCTTGGACCAGGCGGTGAAGAACGGCCTTGCTCAGGAGACAGCGCGCCCTGCCCTCGACAAGCTGGAGCTGGCTCGAGCCGAGAACGAGCGCGCGATGAAGGAGCTCGAACAGCCAACGCCGCAGGCCTCCACCGAGAGTCTCCCTGACAGATTGAAGCGCCTCGAGCAGCGCTTGGAGGAGATGGTCGCCGCCGCTGCGGCTGACAAGGCCGCTCCGCCGCCTCCGCCGCAGGCCCCGCCTCCGCCGGTGGAGCCGAAACCCGTGGTGGCAGCCGAGCCCCAGAAACCCGTGGCGGGGCACAAAGACAAGTTCTTTCTGCGGAGCGCCGATGACAGCTTCTTCCTCGGCTTCGCGGGGCAACTCCAGACCCGCCTCGCCTACAGCAAGTACGACGACGAGCTGGCCCGGGACAGTGAGCTGGCCTTTCTGATCCCTCGCTCTCGCCTGGGCCTTGCCGGCCACGCTTTTGGTCCCGGCTTCACCTACAACCTCTTGCTCGATTTCGGCCGCGGCTGGGCCAGCGTGCTCGACTCCTGGGCGGAGTTCGAGGTGGTGCCGAAGCAGTTTTATGTGCGCGTGGGGCAGATGAAGAAGCCCTTCTCGCGGCAGAATCTGACCTCCACGACTGTCTACCAGTTTGCCGATCCTGCCAGCACCGATCGCAACTTCGGCGCCGGCTACGACATCGGCGTCATGCTCCACGATCGCTTCGACAAATCCCCTGAGTTCGAGTGGGCTCTCGGTGTCTACAATGGCAGCGGGACGCGAGCGTCCTTCACCGGCGGAGACGTGACCGGCACGGCTGAGACCGACGACGACGGCAACCTGCTCGTGGACGGTACGGTCTCCCAGAGTGCCTCCTTCAACAATGTGCCGAAGCGTATGCGCCCGACCGTGGTCGCCCGTTTGGGCTACAACACCCCTGATCTGAAGGGCTACTCGGAGAGCGATCTGGAATGCGGCGGGCCCCGCTTCGGTGTGGCGGGCTCAGTCATGCGGGAGTTCGATTTTGACGAGAATGACGCCTCGAACCTGCGCGCCGAGGTGGACACCATGCTGAAGGTGGAGGGCTTCTCCACCACCGGGGGACTCTACCTCGGCTGGCTCGAGAACCTCGCCACCTACGACGACAACGAGCTTCACTACGACAGCGTGGGTTGGCACCTGCAGCTCGGCTACGTCATCAAGAAGACCTTCGAGCCGGTGGTGCGCTTCGATGGCATCTCTCGTGACGGGCCGCACAACAACGCCATGGGTCTACTGGCTGGGGCCAACCTCTTCTTCTCGGGACACAAGCTCAAGGTGGGCGCCGAGCTCGGACCGCAGTTCGAGCAGTGGGTGGATCCGAACGACGAGACCGAGCACCGGACGCTCACGCATTTCGTCGCGAGGAGTCAGGCCCAGCTCGCGTTTTAGGGAGACTTGGCCGCACCCCCCGGCACTTCGCCAGAAGGGTCGGGGGGGCCGAACCCTGCGAGCAAGGACGCTGTCATGCGCTCAGTCCCGCTCGTGAGGAGGGACGGATAGAGATCGTTCTTGATGCTGGTCCCTCGCGGAAACGGCGGGTGCCGTCGATGTGCGCAGTCGGGACTCTGGGCTGCACAAATTCGCGAGGTGGTTCTGGTTGCGCCATTCTTCCCCGATCGGTCGGCACGATCGGGGGGTGCCGCCCTACCCGGCTCCGTGCCGGAGCTGGGGCAGCCCACCCGTCACCGTCGTTGCCGGCACGGCCCCGACTCGAGAGCGTCATCGGGTCAGAGTGCAACAGCGTGACGTCGCTCGACGACGGTGCCGATGACGCTCACGCGTTCGGTGTTTCCGGAAGAGACGGGCGCGGGAGATGGTGATGGGAGCTCGACGGACATCGCTTGGTGTTGCTGGCTCCTGTGCGCCTCGGAGGTCCAGCAGCTCGAACAGCTTCGGAATGGCCGTAATCTCGTTGGACTTCTCCTCGGTCGCGAGTCGACCAAGAGCGAGGCGATTGTCCGCCATCCAGGCGCTCACCACGTGCAGTGCCTTCTTGCCAGTGGCGTGATCGAACGAGTGGCGAATCGTCTTGTCGTCGATGGCCACCAGCTTTCCTCGAGTCCCCTCAGATAGCTGTTCTACCCACGCGATGAAGCAGGCGTTGAACGCCGCTGGAGCGATGGCGCTGACTACTCGCCGAAAGGTATCCGCGGAGGGTATCCCGTTGGGCAGATCGAGGAACGTTTTCAGCCATTCCTCCTTGGCCTCGCCAGACTCCTCCATGTTCTCCCTGCCCTCGCCAACGCAGATCATCGTCAGCAGCGCGACCACCAGGACGTCCATCAACGAGTGCAACCGAGTGCACTCCACCCGCGGATCGGGGACGTCCTCGAAGAAGCGGAGTATCGCCAGGTGACGGTGGTCCGGGGTGCTCATGACCCCGACCAAACCCCATCTCTTCTCCCATGGATAGGCTGAGCGACCTTCCCGACCACAAAAGATCTCACGAAGTAGTCAACAAATCTTCGGTCGCGCAGGCAAACCTACCTGTGGGATGGTGCGCCCGCCCTGGTTGCCCACACAACCGCCCTTGACACTCGGGGTCATACTGTGCAAAAAGCGGACAGGTAGGACTGTGTTCGAGCCGCTTGGGGCCAAGGAGGGGTCGGTGAGCATGGCAGCGGAGGTCATAGGGATTGGTGTTGGAGCAGGGGAAAAGCGGTTGGGGGGGGGTGACCCCCAGAAGCTGCAAAGGGCGTGGGTGCGGTGAGCGGAAGCGCACGCTTAGGCGCTCTTTCCTGTTGATAGGGCTGCTGTCTTGCGGATTCAGCGGATGCAGCGCGACGAGCCCGAACGATTCAGGGATCGATTCGACAGCTGTGGTGCAGCAGCCGATTGTGGCAGCAAGTGCGCAGATACAGGCACGACCGATCAGAGGCTTCCGGGATCTCGTGGAGCAGACGGCTGCTCTTGTCGAGGGTGTCATCACTCGAGTCGAGAATGAGTACTCTGAAGACACCGGTCCGTGGACGGTGTACGTGCTAAATGAAGTGGTCTCTCACTTGGGGACTGTGGGGCGCGGTGTTTGCATTCGGCAGGCCGGTGGAACGTATCCTGATGGGCGGAGATCGTTCCCAAGCTCCTTCACGCCGATGGCTGTTGGGGGCAGATATGTGGTCTTCCTTCGGAACACGAAGTGGCATCTGTCGCCCGTTCTTGGGGGGTTGGCGTTTCGAGTGGAACAGCTATTGGACGGAACGGAAGTTCTTGTCGACTCGGAAGGCGGCATCCTTGAGGACGTGACTGCGAATGGTGTCACGCTGTCGGACCAAGCCTTCCCAAGAACGGATCTGCAGGGCGGAATCGATGGGATGGTCAATGTGCGCGCCGTTCCGCGACTTCCGATGTCTCGAAAGAGACTAGTTGCGCAGGTTCTTCAGACCATGGCGAAGGATGGCCTGCGTGTGAGAGGGATGTTCAAGGATACACCCGAACAACCTTCGGCGGACTCGGTCTTGCACCGAGGGCCCAAGTCGCGAACGCTGGACGACCTGCTTCCGAGCGAGGTGGACAATGGGGTCTGAGTTTTTGCGCTCCGTGTCCCGTGTGGTGCCTGATTTGGTGACCGAAACCACCGCCCGGCTGTGCGCCGACTGGTACCCGCCGTGGTTCAGAGTGTTCGCCTTGCCGAGGAGGGTGTCCTTTGGTATCCTCGTTGCGTTAAGTCTCGTCCAGACCCGCTCCCATGCATACACGTTCTGGGACACATGCAACGGGTGGGGCACACTGTGGGATGGGCATGTGAGCGTTCATCGCAACCGGTGCACCATACCTGACAGCGGTGGGAGAATACGCGCCTACTTCAATGGCATTCATCAATGGAACGATATCTGCTCAACAGGGAGTCCGTGCCTGATCGATACCCTGCTTGTTCGACCAGCCTCCGATTGTCGGATATCTCAGGACGACGGGGTGAATGAAGTTGGTGTGGTTCCGAGTAGTGAGATCGATGGTGCCCTTGGTGTCACCTGGTCCACATGGGGGCCGTGTTTTCTTGGTGCCAATAGCATTGAGGAAATGGATATTGCCATTGCACGTGATCTGAACGACTGGAACCAGCAGTCCGGGAGCGACCTCTCGTCAAGCGGTTGGGTATCAATGGTGCACGAGTTCGGCCACTTCTTTGGCTTCGGTCACGAGAGAAGCTCATCGCATTCAGTCATGCGACCGTCTATGCCAGAACCCGTCACTGGCGGGGTGAACTTCGCCAGTATCTGGCCGACCGACGCGTTGGGTGTTCACAATCACTACAGCAGAGGCAATCAACCAAATCTTGTGGTGTCAAGTCAGGGTGTAGTCAACGGCGTGTTGAGAAACCTCGATAGTGGGGTGAAGTACTGGCCCCGAGGCAGTGCCCAGCGCGTGTCGTTCTATTTGGGCAATATGGGTGCTTTGGCTGCGTCGAACATTGCGATCCGTATCCGTGCCAGCAGCGTGGGGCCGCTGAGCGGAGGATACACAACTGGCTCGTACCAAACGCTCTATGCGGGTACACAGGGGTCGATGGTGGCCCACTCTGAGGGGTATGGTGAGTTCCCAGTTTCAATTCCGACGTCGATTCCGACCGGTGTGTATTACCTGTACTTCGACGTCGACTACACAGGTTCGATCGCGGAGTTTCGTGAGGAAGACAATACGACGGTAAGCGCCATGACATTCGTGCCAACCAACTAGGCTGACGGAGGAGGCCCATGAAGTACCGGTATGCCACGTTGTGCTACGCGATCTGGTTTGGTATGTGCGCCTGCTCAGAAGGCGGAGCATCGAGTGGAGATGGGCTCAGGCCGGCGGAGCCGAACACTTCGATTCTGCTCGAGGACGGCTCCCGCTACGAGGCACTCGGTGTCGATGTGGACGTGGTGCTTCCGTCAGAGAGCTATCCGGGAATGTCAACGATCGCGGTGGGGGGCTTCGAGGACGTCAATGTGTCCTCGAGCCCGACGTTCGAGTTGTACATCCCAACGGATGCCAGCATCATTGCCTCCGGAGCGCTCACCGCGCCCATCGATGGCGACTCCCCGGATCCGGGCGTGGCTCATGTCAGGCTGAACGGTGCGAATGGAGACGGCGATGTGGTGGCGGAGGAAGGGAGTGTTGCCGTCAATCTTCGCGCTGGTGTCGCTGAGGGAACCATCACCTGCAACGATTGTTCGTTGTCGGGACGGTTCTCAGGCCCGATTGTGCTCAAATGCACGGTGTCGGTGGAAGCGATGGCAGCCAACGGCCTAGAAGGTGTAGATCTGGGTGGGGGTCTCGTGATGGATGGAAAGCTTGAGACCAGGGAGTGTCGCAGCTTGGCCGACAGCCTGGGCGTCGTTCAATCAGATGGCTGAGCGCGAAGCTCCTTCATCCATTCCCCGCCACCGTCATCTCCGCGATTCGCAGGGCGGGGGAGATGATGCTGCCGCGCTGGCGCGGGAGCTGTCCCAGGCCGTCCAGGGATTTTAGCATGGTGTCGAGGTTCGACGAGATGGTGACCTCGCTCACCGGCTGGGTGAGCTTTCCGTCTTCGATCAGGAAGCCCGAGGCGCCGCGGGAGAAATCCCCGGTGACGGCGTTGAAGCCAAAGCCCAGCATCTCGGTCACGTACAGGCCGCGGGGTGTGCTCTCGATGAGGGAGGCCTCGGTCTCGGTGCCGGGGGAGACGATCAGGTTGCTGACGGAGGCCGAGAGCACGGTGCCCGAGCGCGAGGCGGAGCCGGTCGGGGCGAGCCCGAGCTTTCGCGCGCTGGTGCAGTCGAGGAGCGCGCTCACGTAGCGGCCCTGATCCACCAGCAGGCGGCGGCTGCAGGGCAGGCCTTCGCCATCGTAGCTGCGGGAGCCGAGGCCGCGGGGCAAGCTAGGCTCGTCGATCAGGGTGAGGCTTGGGTGGGCGACCATGGTCCCGAGGCGATCGACCAGGTAGCTCGATTTCCGGTAGAGGGATGGTCCGAGCAGGCAGCTCAGCAGGGCGCCGATGAGTGAGGCGGCGGTCTCCTCCGAGAAGACCACCGGGAGGTGTGCGGTCGAAAGGGAGCGTCCCCCGAGTTGCCGGAGGGTGCGCTCGGCGGCGCGGGTCGCCACCAGCTCGACGGGCTCCAGATCTTCGAGGAAGCGCGCCACGGTGGCGTAGTAGCCGCGCCGACGTTTGCTGTCGGTGTCGAGGGCCACCGGGACCACCGAGAAGCTCCCGGTGGTGCCGCTCTTGTGCCCGACGAAACCGCTCGAGAGGACGAGGACGCTGGTCCCGCTGAGGCGGGTCATGCTCGCTCCCTCGCTGTGGGAGAGCCGCGGATCGACGGCCAAAGCGAGGCGCTCTCCCCGCTCGCACCAGTCGGTGAGCTCGCCGACGTCCAGTTCGGCGAGAGCGGGATCGAAGAGCTCGAGGTCCGGGAAGGGCGGCTGGGCCAGCAGCTCCGGTGCCGCAGGGAGGGCGTCGGGATCGGGCTCGGTCACCTCGAGCAGCTCGAGGGCCTTGTCGAGGCAGCGCGAAAGGCCGGCTTCGGTGAAATCACTGGTGGTGACTCCGGCGCTGCGGGCATCGCGGAGCACCCGCAGGCTAAGGCCGGAGGTCCCGGCTTCTTCCATCAGCTCCACCGCGCCTTGTCGCACGCGGACGCTGAGCTCGTAGCCTTGGCCCAGGCTCGCTTCGGCGGCGTCGACACCACGGTGGCGGGCCCGCTCGACCAGTTGGCTCCCGAGGTCGATGAGCGCGCGCTCTTTCTCGGATTGATTCATCGAGGGGCAGCGTAGGAAATCTGGGGTGCTCGGTCAACGTCGAGCTTTGCGACCCAAGCGGCGCAACGAGAACCACATCCACGCCGTGCCGAACAAAAACACGGCGTTCATCCACAAGACCGCGTGCCCGAGCTCACTTCCCGCCAAGGATCTGATCCCGAAGTCGCCGTGGAACTGGGTGAAGGTAGCATCCTTTGCCCAGCGCCGGCCGAGAATGGAGAGGAGCGCGACCAGCAGCACGAGGAGGGTGACGGTGCCACGGATCAGCGGGATAGGCTGGCGGCGGCTCGCGGCTCTTGCGCACAGCGCGAAGCCAAGCAGGGGAGAGCCGGCCGTGACCAGTGTGGCTGCCACGGGAAGGGTTGGTGGGAGCTGTTCGAAGCGCCAAAGGTAGGCGAGGGACCAATCCGGCGCGACCGCCAGAAAGTAGCCCGTGATCGGGGCCATCACCAAGAGACCGTAACAGGCGACCAGAAGCAAGGCTGGGGAGGCGAAGGGACCGCGATCGTTGCTTGCCAGATCTTCGCGGGCGAACCAGGAGAACAGCATCCCGGCTGCGACTCCGATGAAGGGAGAGAGGAGGATCGGCATCGGTGCCGTCGAGTATAGAGTTCTTGCCTTGTGCTCGCGAGCACGTCGGGGAGCAACCATGCTGGCCGGTGGGCCATCGACAAATGCGGGAGAGATCCGGGGCCGAGGTGACGAAAGGCTTCTGCGCGTGCTAGCCCGAGCGCCGTTTTTCACGCTCGCGAGGCATACGATGAAGGCAGGATTGGTCGGGTACGCGCAAACCGGTAAGTCGACACTGTTCGCGGCACTGACGGGGCAGGGGACGGGAGGTTCGCGTGCGAAATCGAATCTCGGGACCATCAAGGTGCCGGACGTGCGTCTCGACAAGCTCTCGGCCATGTACCGTCCGCGCCGGGTGGTGCCGACCGAAGTGGTGTTTGTGGATGTGGCGGGGCCCCGCGCCAAGGGGGGAGGGCTCGATGCGGGGACCATCCAGTCTTTGCAGGAGGTCGACGCGCTGGTGGTGGTGCTGCGCGGTTTCGAGGGTGGAGACGGCACGCCCCCCAATCCCGCCCGCGAGCTCGCGGATTTCGAGGCCGAGTTGATCCTGAACGATCTTGGGGTGGTCGAGCGTCGGCTGGAGAAGATGACCCGGGAGCGCGGTGTCGAGCGCCAACAGGCCGTCTTGACTAGCTGTCTCGAGTGTCTCAACGCCGAGCGAGCGCTCCGTCACCTTTCGCTTGCCCCCGAGGAGGAGCGCGAGCTTGCCTCGTTTACCCTGCTCTCGAAGAAGCCACTCTTGGCGGTGCTGAACCGCGCCGAGCAAGACAACGGAGCGCCGCTCTCGGCCGAACTCGAAGCTGCGGCGCAGTTGCGCCGGGTTGAGATCGTGCCGGTGTGTGCCTCGATCGAGGCGGAGATCGCCTCGCTGCCCCAGGCGGAGCAGGCGGAGTTCTTGTCCAGTCTCGGGATCGCCGAACCGGCTTCGGCGCGGTTCATTCGCGCGGCCTACGCCCTGCTCGACTACATCTCGTTCTTCACGGTAGGCGAGGACGAGTGCCGGGCCTGGACGGTGTACCGAGGCAGCCGGGCGCAGAAGGCCGCCGGGCGCATCCACTCCGATATCGAGCGGGGGTTCATCCGGGCGGAGGTGATGGCTTACGATGAGTTCATCGAGGCCGGGAGCGAGGCCAAGATGCGCGAACTTGGGCGGTTTCGCCTGGAGGGCAAGGACTACATCGTCAAGGATGGGGATATCCTCAACTTCCGTTTCGCGGTGTAGACCCGCCCGGACCCGGTCGTGCTAGATCCGCGTCAGCCATGGATCCCGAACGTCTGAGAGCCCTGCTTCACCTGGTGCGTGCTGGCGAGCTCGAGCCCGAGACAGCGGTCGGAGAGCTGTCTCGGTTGCCCTTCGAGGACCTCGGATTCGCGCGGATCGATCATCATCGACACCTCCGCTGTGGGATGCCTGAGGTGGTGTTCGGGGAAGGGAAGACGCCCGAGCAGATAGCTCCGATCGCCGCGAGGATTCTGGCTGTGCACGGGCGGGTGTTGGTCACCCGGGTGACTCCCGAGAAGGCCGAGCAGGTGCGCGCTCTTCTGCCACAGCTCGCTTTCGATGTGCTCTCGCGCACGCTGTCTGCCGTCGAGCGGCCCGCCGCTGAGCTCGAGGGTCGGGTGGTGATCGTGACCGCGGGAACGAGCGATCGTCCCGTGGCGGCGGAGGCGGCCACCACCCTTTCCGTAGCTGGAGTGAAGGCGGAGTGTCTGGATGATGTGGGTGTGGCGGGGTTGCATCGGTTGCTCGAGGAGCTGCCACGCCTCCGCCGTGCCGAGGTTCTGATCGTGGTGGCAGGGATGGAAGGCGCCCTGCCGAGCGTGGTCGGCGGCCTGGTGGAGAGCCCGGTGATCGCGGTGCCCACCTCGGTCGGGTATGGGGCTGCGTTGCAGGGGTTCACGGCGCTACTCGGCATGTTGACCTCGTGCGCCTCCGGCGTGACGGTGGTCAACATCGACAATGGTTTCGGGGCGGCGATGGCGGCGCTCCGTATTTTGAGGTCAGCGGCAAGGAATCACACCGATGAGTAGCTCCGAGCATCCCCACGACCATCATCATCATCACCATCATCACGGAGACGGCGGAGGTGATGGGGGTAAGGGGCGTGGCTTCGTTGCCATGCCCTCCGAGGCTCCACCCGCGCCGCTTCCAGCGGGGGCGGGAGAGGGCAAGCTCCTCTATGTCGATCCCTTCTCCGGGATCTCGGGGGACATGACAATCGCAGCCCTGGCAGGCCTCGGGGTCCCCGAGGCGGCGATTGCTGCTGCCGTTTCGGCGCTCGGGCTCCCGGGGGTGACGCTGAGGTTTGAGCGCGGACGGAGTGGCGCGCTCGCCGCCGTGAAGTTTGACGTGTTGGTGGAGGGGGACCAACCGGAGCGCAGCTTCCGTGAGATCGACGAGCTCTTCTCAGTCGCCCCACTCGCTAGAGAGGTGAGGGACACGGCGCGCGCGATCCTGCGCCGGCTGGGGGAGGCGGAGGCCCGCGTGCACGGGATCCCCCTCGAGAGGGTGCACTTCCATGAAGTGGGTGCCGTCGACTCGATCGTGGATATCGTGGGAGCCGCGGCGGGCTTCGCCCATCTGGGGGCCACGGTGGTGGCGGGGCCTCTGCCGCTTGCGCGTGGTTTCGTAACCTGTCGGCACGGCACCATCCCTCTGCCCGCTCCGGCCACCGTGGAGTGTCTGGCGGGGGCCATGACTACCGAGGGTCCGGTGGGGTTCGAGACCGTGACCCCAACCGGCGCGGCCATCATCGCCACGGTCGCGAGCCGCTTCGGGCAATGGCCCGAGATGCGTCCGCTGCGGAGCGGTTGGGGGGCAGGGAGCCACAGCTTCCCGGATCGGCCCAACGTGCTCCGGATGATCCTCGGGGAGGCGATTGGTGTGGAGGAGAGTGGCTCGCATGTGGTGCTCGAGGCCAACGTCGATGATCTGACTGGGGAGCTCGCGGGTCACGTGATGCGGCTTCTGCTGGAGCAGGGCGCGCTGGATGTGTGGAGCGTGCCGGTCACCACCAAGAAGGGTCGACCAGGGCTGATCCTTTCCGCGATCTGCGAACCGGAGAAGGCCGCGGCCCTCTCCGCGCTGATGCTCACTGAGACCACTACGCTGGGCGTGCGGCGGCATGACACCACCCGGCGCACGCGCCCGCGCCGTATCGAGCAGATCGAGACCCGCTTCGGGGTGGTTCCGGTGAAGATCAGTGAGGGGCCCTTTGGTCCACCACAGATCAAACCTGAGTTTGACGTTTGTGTGGCGTTGGCCGAGGGGGCGAAGACTCCAGTGCGTGAAGTGCTGGCCGAGGTTCAAGCGAAGGCTCGTGCACGATTCCTCCCCTGAGCGCAGCACTCAGGGCTTGTGAACCGGCAGTCCTGCGGCTTCCCAGCCCAAGATCCCTCCCTCGAGGAAGCCGACCGGGACTCCCTCCTCTGCCAAGCTCGCGGCAAGCTCGCGGGTCTGGTCGCCGCTTCGGCAGTAGAGGACCGGCGTGGCAGCAAGCATGTGGAGCTCGGCGAGCCGCTCGCGGATCTCCGAGAGGGGGAGGTTCACCGCGCCGGGAAGCCGCACTCGTTCGAAGACCGAAGCCTCACGGGTGTCCACCAGGGTGATACGGCCTTGCCCGATCAGAGCGGCGGCTTCTTCGGGCTTGATGGCACCCTCCGCCCTGGGCAGGAAGGGCTCAACCATCTGGCGGAGTTGTGCCCGCTTCATCGCGCCAGATTTGGCGGCGGCGGGACGGCCGTTGTGAAAGACCACGAAGGTTGGCACACCCTGCACCCCGAGTTGCTGGGCGATCCCCGGCGACTTGTCCACGTCGACCTTGTAGATCTTGAGCTTGCCTTCGAGTTCCTGAGCCAGGGCCTCGAGTTCGGGAGCCACCAGTTTGCATGGCCCACACCACTCGGCGCTGAACTCTACCAAAACGGGCAGCTCGGACTTCAGGACCTCCGGAACGAAGCGCTGTTCGTTGATTTCGGTGATGGGCATGGCTCGCCCCTATTTACAGGCGGTCGGAGGTTCGGGCAAGGGCAGTGGTGGCGGTCAGCCTGACTTGTGCGGCGGCAGACCCGAGAAGAAGCGGGATGGGGCGGCGATCCGGCGGCTGAGGGCGGTGGTGAGCAGCTCGACCAGCAGCACCAGCGCGATGATTGAGCTTCCTACGGCGAGCAGGGTGAGACTGCCGCCTTGCCGAGCCAGCGCCCCGAGCGCGCTCCCCAGCCCGCCCTCGGTCGTGAAGGGAGCAAGACCGAGACTGGCGAGCCCCGCCTCGAGGGCGAAGAGCTGGGTTACGCTCCGCGGGGCCTCGTGGAGCTGTACGCGCATCAGCACACCAAACCCGCGGCGCCAACCCGCCGATAGCGGTAGGCTTCTGCCCTGGTGGCTCTCGGTGAATCTGCGGATCACGATCCGCACCGTGCGCAGGCCGCCGAAGCTCCCCACCACCAGCACGAGGGTGGCGACGGAAGAGTCGAAGACCACCAGGCTGAGGGCGGCGCAGAGGACGACCAATGGGAGTGAGCCGAGGGCCTCGAGACCGCGGGCTATCAACGATTCGGTGAGCTCCCCTGTGAGTCGTGCCAGCGCAAACAGGCACAGGGAGAGGAAGGATGTGAAAAGGAGCACGAGGATGAGCTCGGTCATCGTTGTCAGCACCACCCGACTCCAGGAGCCCATGAGCGGGTTCTCGGCGCAACCCGAAGCGAGCAGGGCGATCGGCGCGATGCCGAGCCAGCTGAGGAGTGGTGGGTTCAACCAGGCCTTTTTGCTCATGACCGCGGACTTTGCGCTGGGCGTGTGACGAAGAACTCGATGAGCAGCAGACACACGGCGGTGAGGGTGGTTACGGCGAGCAGCGTGTTGAGATCCCCGTTGTCGACGGCACTCAGCAGAAGGGAACCAAGGCCGGCTTGTCCGGTGAAGCGCTCGATCACGAAGGTGGAGAGGAGCAGCCAAGGCCAATCCGAACTGGTGAGGAAGAACCAGGAGCTTTGCTCTGGTACACCCTTCGGTAGGATACTTGTCAGCTCTCGTGGGTCACCGAAGGAGAGCTGTTCCATCCGAGCCAGCCGTGACTGGGCGAAGGCGGATTGGAGGATGCCAGTTAGCACCGCGAAGCTGACAGCCACCAAGAGGCGTGGCTCGGTGGAGCCCACCGGAACGAACCAGGGCAGGAGCATGAGGAGTGGTACGGCACCAAGGGCCACCAGCACTGTGTAGAAGCCCGCGCGGACCTGGGAGCGGCGCGCGGCGAGACGCGACAGAATCGCCACTTGGGCGTGGCCGAGCCAGCCCAATCCCACCAGCATCAGGGTCATGAGCGCCGGATCCCGAATGGTCTCACTCACTCGGCGGCCAGCCGGATCGGTTCCGAAGCCGTGCAACACCATGAGGCCGACCCACTCGGCGAACTGGGTCTGGGTCAATCGTGCCGAGATCCGCTCCGGACCATCCAGGCTCATGAAGTCATGGTGGTGCAGCATCCACCAGCGCCGCCAGGAGTCGACCACGGCTTTGCCCTGCTCGAGCGTCGCTTGCTCGGGCAAACTCCCAGGCCGCCCCGTGATGTGACCGAGCAGCAGGGTGAGCCGGCGCACACCGGGGAGCTCGGCGGCGCGCTGTGGCGAGGGTAGCGCGGCGAGCAGCGCGGGCAGCGCGTAGGTGTCGAGCTCTGCGACCTGAGCGGCGTGGGAGGGTTGACCATGGTCGCGGAGTCGTTCGACCCGACGTCGGGCGATGGTGGGCCGAAAATCACCCCCGAGTTCGCGCATCACCGAGAGCAGTCGCGTACGAGGGTCGTCTCCGCGGCCACCCCCGATGTCCCGCTGTCCCATGCGGGAAAGCACGGGCTCGAGCGCCTCGGCGAGTCGAAGCTGGGTGTCGTGCGGGAGCGTGGTGAAGCTGGGCGCGAGCACAGGGAGACTGGCCGCTCCGAGGCGCACCAGCCAGCGCTGATCGTCATCGGACAGTGGCCTCGAGGAGCGAGCCAGAAGCTGTGCCAGTCGGCGGGTGAGATCGGTGGGGCGCGGGTTGTAAAACAGCGGCAGGGAGCGATCGACGCTCCCGTCCCGAGCCACGTCGCGATCGGGGGGTTGGTCGAGGGCGCTCCCCGCGGTGGCGCGGATCGTCGCGACCGTCGGCTCTCCGATCGCCGTCGCCAGGAACGCGAACGCCAGACTGGCGATCAGGGCCAATCTGGCCAGCATCCAAGCCGCGCGTCGGAGCCATGTCCGCATGGGCGCGTCAGTGGATGATGAAGTAGCCTGCGACGGCGGCGAGCAGGATCGCGAAGACCACCAGCATCAAGACCAGGATGGGGGGCAACCCGGAATAGGGTAAGATCACCGGGTCGCGATTCGGATCGTACTCGGGCAGCGGTGTGGGCTGGCAGGGCTGTGAGGGCTCTTGGGTGGGCGCGCCCGACCAAGCAGCATCGACCCGCTCGAGGTCCGCTCGTTCGCTCACCATGGTGTGGGCGACGCGGGAACGGGGACCGGCAGACACGGCTGCATCTGCAGGACCGAAGGGGGGAGCGCCGGTGGTCGGGCCTGTCGAGACCGGTCCGACGCGCACGGTCATGAGGCCGTCGCCGGCCTCTTCGGGGGCCATACACTTCCGGTACTGCAGCGCCTCTTCCTGCTCGCCGAGCGGCGGCAAGCCTTCCCCGTCGAAGTCCGCCACGATCACCGTGATGTTGTCGTGTCCGCCGGCGCGGTTCGCCCGATCGGTGAGCTCCTTGCAGGTCGCAAGTGGCTCCGTCCCCTCGAGCAGCACCGAGCGGATCTCCTCCGAGCGGATCATCCCGCTCAGCCCGTCCGAGCAGAGCAGGAGCCGATCGCCGCGGTGCAGATCGACAAAGGTCAGATCTACCTGGACCGTCTCGGCGGTGCCGAGCGCCTGCAGGATGATGTTGTTGTGCTCGAAGGTCTCGGCTTCCTCCTCGGTGAGCTGCCCAGCTTCGATCAATTGGGTTACCAAGGACTGGTCGCGGGTGACCTGAACCAGCGCCCCGCGCCGGAGGATGTAGGCGCGACTGTCCCCGACCTGGGCCAGATAAAGCCGGCGGTCGAGGAGCGCCGCGATGGTCGCGGTGGTTCCCATACCGCGGCGCGAACGATCGGCGCGCGCCTCGTTGAAGATCCGGATCCCCGCCTCTTCGACCGCGTGCACCACCCGGTGTGCCAAATCCTCTCGGGTGGAGGGTGGCGGATCGGCGCACAGGCGCTCGAAAATGATGTCGACGGCGAGCTGGCTTGCCACCTCACCGGCGGCGGCTCCACCCATGCCATCGCAGACGCCGAGCAGGGATCCCTGTGGGCCAAGGACCTGCACGCGGTGCTCCTCGAGTAACCCCCGGGAGCGACGGGTCAGATCTGCAATCAGGAAGTTGTCTTCGTTGTGTTCGCGGATTTGACCCACGTCGGTGCGACCGAACACACGAAGGACGACCGGAGCCGTCGGACTGGGCAAACTTGCTCTGGAAGAAGGATCACTCATCGGGGCTGTGCCTGACCGGCATCCACATCCAAACGGAGGAGGTGTTGGCCAATGCGGAACTGGTCTCCGACGACGAGGTCCGCTTGCCCGCGGATCCGAAGGAAGGTTCCGTTGGAGGAGCCGAGGTCTTCCAGAGTGAACGTGCCATCGGAAGCACTGCGACGGAGGATGGCGTGACGACGGCTCATGAACGGATCGGCTGGGAACACGATATCACCGACCTCTCTTCCAAGGATGGTTTCTTCGCGTCCGACGACATACAAACTGCGGGAGACACCCTCGGTGGTAACCTCGGTCAGCCGGGCATACCGCGGTCGCATCGGGCTGCCAAGGACCGTGGTTCCCCCGGACACCGCCGGGCCGTAGCCATTTTCGGCTTGCGGGATGGGCTGGAAGGCCAAGATCTCGAGGCCGGTCAGGATGTGGTCCCCTGGTTCGAGCACCGCAGGGCTGCGCAGTTTAAGGTAGATCCCGTTGGTGCTGCCGAGATCCTGAATCCGGAAGTGACCGCCGCTGGCTGTCAGCCGCGCATGGCGAGCACAGACGAAAGGATCGGAACCGAGCACGATGGCGGTGTCGCTGCTGCGCCCCAGATCCCACTGGCCGTCGGAGAGTGCGTAGGCCCGTCCCGGACTCCCGTCCGGCGCGACCACCACCAGGTACACGCAGCCTGGCTCGAGGAGGGGGACGCCAGAACCACCACGCGCCGACGCATCCATCCCGTGTCGAGGCGAGGCGGTCACCACCGCACCTTCGGTGAGGGGGATCGCCATGAGTTCCCCTTTCGGTGCGGTCACTGCGCTCGCAAGGGGTGGCTCGGCGGATCTTGGCTCCGGGTTGGGGGCTATCACGGCCTGCGATGCCGACCCAGCCGGGGGCATGGCGAACCGTGGAACGGGTGGTGGCTCCGGAATGGCAGAGGGACAAGGAGCATGAGCCGCATGCAGCGTCCCTGCGGTCGCATCGGGCGGCGGAGTGGGTGGGGCCACGATGACCTGACTTATGAGTTGTTCCCCGCAGTTGGGACAGAAGCATTCCGAAGACAGCGCGGGACGCTCACAGCGCTGACAGGTGCGCACTGCCACCAAACCCTCGGTGGGCCGAGTGGCGAACGAAGGCGGGAGCCCGGCCGCATCACTCTGCTCGGGTTCTTCGGACAATCGGTCCCCGCAGTCATTGCAGAATCGCTGACCCAGGGGGTTTTCGCAGCCGCAGCGCGCGCACCTCACCTGCAAAGAGGAACTCGACCGGGGGTGGCGAGTCAAGTCCTCTGCGAGGGCCCCGAGGCCGAAAATCACCAGCTAGAAACGGGGCAACGGATCCCGCAGCTCGACGGTGAGCTCGAGAGAGAGGATTTGGGCCAGGCCGAAGCCCAAGTAACGGTCGGCGCGCCGCTGGTTGGTGCTGTCGGTCCAACCGCGCAACAGCAGGGGCTGCCAGGTCACGGTAGCCTCGACCAGACTCTTGGCTGTGACCTGGACCTCCAAGCCGAATCCGAGCTGCCCTGTCGGTCCACCGGTCTCGGCGCCCCACTCATTGCCGTAGGCCACCCCCCCGAGCCCCGCGAGGGCATAGGGGGTGATCCGTGTGCCGTGATCGAAGTAGTAGCGTCCCTCGGCCAGAAGCTGCTGGAGGATGGCGAGGCGCAGGATGTTGGAGGAGTCGTGGCGTGTCACCTGATAAAGCCCGCCGGCGTACCACGCCCCGCGGCTTCGATACCCGCCGCGCAGGGCCACCCCGAGGCCCGAGCCGAGGATACAAGGGGAGGTGGCCTCGGGGGGGCAGATGTCCCCCGGGGCTGCCACCCCGATCGCCACCACGCCCACTCCGTATTGAAGGAAGTGGAAACTGCTGGCGGGACGATCACTCGTGAGGTCCTGCCCCCAGGCCGGTCCCGATATGCCCAGAATCATCGGCAGAATCGCGAGAATGGGAGTCCGACGGTTCATGGTCGCCGAGCCAATCCCTACCGGGAATCGACTCGATCAGCAACAGGTACCTTGACGGACCCGTGATCCATCGTCTAAACGCGGTGCAGACCCAAACCGCAGAAGACTCGATGGATATCTACCTCGACAGGCGCGCAGTTCGGCAGATTCGTCTTGCTGCTCAGGAGGCAATCGAAGAAGGGGACGTGGAGGCACTTCGCGAAGAGGTGTTGGATTCCTTCACCGAAGAACAGGTGGAGGAGATCGAACGTCGCCTCGATACGGGTGATCTCTTCGAGTTTCTCACCGATATCCTGGATGAGTGGGGCGGTGACGACGTAGACGAGCTCCTCGAACTCCTCGAGACCCAGCTCGGCGAAGTAGGGATCGATCTCAAGATCGAGACCAAAGCCGAGGCCGAAGAGGGTGAAGACGAGGAGGAGGAAGAGGAAGAAGACGACGACGAGGAAGAGGAAGAGGACGCGGAAGATCTCGATGAGGACTTCATCGAAGACGAGAAGGATTGACGCGTTCGAGGACCGTCGGGGGTCCGGGGTACAGATCGATGCCGTCGGTTGCTGAGGGACGGCTGGCGAGGGCTTGCTTGAACAGCTCGTAGGCCAAGAGCTGGACGGCTTGAGCGAGGTTGACGGATGGCTGGGCGGCGGCCATCGGAATGCGCATCATCTTGTGACACGCTTCCAGGGCGGCCCGGTCGAGTCCGGTCTTTTCGTTGCCGAAGAGAAAGGCGCTTCTGCGACCCAACCCGGAGCAGGTGAGGGCGCGCTCGGCGGCCTGCTCGAGGGAGAGGATGTGCGAGACGCCGCTGCGCGCGGTGCTGCCCACCACCAACTCGGTCTCGAAGAGGGCGTCGGTGAGGTGAGAGACGATCTGCACGCCGTCCAAAACATCCAGGGATTTGACCGCCATCTTGCGGGCCATTTCGTGGCTTGGCTGCGCCAAACGGCCAGGCTTCACGAGAACCAGCCTCGTGAACCCCATGGTCTTCATGGCGCGCGCTGCCGCGCCAACATTTTCAGGGTAGTGCGGACGCACCAACACGACCTTGACGTGGTCGTGAACCGGGAGTTTTAGCATCAGTGCGGCGCGCTCCGGTCGCTGCTTTGTGTGGTGGCGGTCGGCGTGACGAAGGATGCCCGTCCCAGACCGTCAGGACTGGGGGCCCGGGGGCGAGTGCGGTCGCAGCTTTGCACGGCCGAGACCAACAACACGGCCGAGAGCGCGCCGACCAGCCCTGCTCCCACGGCGATGCGCAGCGCACGGGGCCCCACGACTATACTCGGATCGACCTTCTGCACAGAAGGCTTGGCTGGCTCGCCCTCTCGGTCTGACAAGACACGGCAGAGTTCGCGCCCGAACTCTTCGGTGTCCGAGAAGCGGCGCCTCGCATCGCGAGCCATGCCCCGGGCCAGCACCGCATCGACTTCTGGAGTGAGGTCCATGCTCTTGGCGAAGGGAGGAGCCTCGGAGTTGGTGATCGATGAGGCGACGGCGACCGCGTCATCGCCGGGGAAAGCCCGGGTGAGAGAGATGGCCTCGTAGAGAGTGGCAGCGAGCGAGAACTGATCGCTCTTCGGTGAGAACTCCCCCGAGAGGATGGACTCTGGCGCGCTGTAGGCGGGAGTGCCGAGGATGTGGCCATCGCGAGTCAGTGTCGACTCTGGGACGCGGGCGATGCCAAAATCCGCGATTTTTGCTCCGGCAGGCGAGAGAATCACATTCTCTGGCTTGATGTCGCGGTGCACGACCCCTGCTCGGTGCGCAACCGCAAGCGCGCAGCCGAGTTCGAGGGCGAGGGTCGCGAGCTCCTGGCGCGGCAATCCCCCTTCGAGGATCCGAGCCTTCAAGGTGGGACCCTCCACGTACTCGAAGACCAAGAAGAGTCCGCGGCCGGGCTCCTCGCCCATATCGAAGAGCATCACGATGTTCGGGTGGCTGAGCCGCGCCGAGGCGCGGGCCTCCTGGCGCATGCGATCGAGGAGCTGCTGACGCTGCTCAGGCAGAAGCCCAAGGTCGTCGCGGAGCAGCTTGATGGCCACGTCCCGATCCAGCACCGGATCCCGCGCCAGGAACACCCGACCCATCGCGCCGCACCCCAAGGCCCGTACCACGTCATATCGGCCGATCTTGTCGGGATTTATGCTGTGCATCGACCCCATGGTTCAGCCCTTCGGCGCGCTCTGCGCGGTCTCGGCGCGTGGTGACTTCGGCTCCGGAGGCTTGGGGGGAGGGGCAGGTGGCGGTGGCTCTCCGTAGTCTTCGAGCAACTTGTCGAGCAAGCTGTCACGGAGCATGCGCTCGTGCAGTTCTGCCAACCTCGGGATCTTGATCAGGATCTTCACGCGCTCCTTCTGGGCGATGAGCTCGATCGCTCCTTCTACCTCGCGCTTCGGATCCCCGGGTACCCGATACCGAAACAAAAGGTACGCGGCATCGGGATCGCGCTCCACGACCTCACAGTTCATGTCGACGCGCAGCATTCGGAGCGCGGTGCGGTAGGTTTGCGGCAGCGTGTAGCGCGAGCTTGCCTCGATCTTGCTGAACCCGGGGGTGGCGAAGAAGAGCCCGCTCGACAAAAACAGAATCGAACGAAGAAGGTGTCTGGGGGCGGGCAGCATGACTCACCGAATCATCCCCCGGGCCCCCTCGGAACGCAAATCACCCCAAGAATTCTAGGGTAGCGCGGGTTCGGCCAAGAGGCGGAGCGGGGCGCTGGAGAGCAGCTCTCTGCGCTCCTCATCACCGACGAGCTGTCCCAGGCGCTCGATGGCGCGCCGGACCATCTCGAGGTCACTCGGACGGTGCGCATCGCTGCATGCGGCGAAGTAGCACCCCTCCTCGAGCAGGCGATGCGCGCTCGTCTCGGCGCGGGCGCCGTAGCCACCCACCAGGGCCCCGAGATCGAGCAGAGCGAGCACCCCGAGGTCGAGCAGGCGCGCCAGCGGCTCGCTGCTCTCGGTGAGCGAGCGACAGCGCTCGGGGTGGGCGAGCACCGGAACAAGGCGCGCGCGGATGAGCTCCGCCAAGCGCCGTTCGAGGTACGAGGGAAACTCTCCCGACCCGAGCTCGACCAGCGCCGCGTGGCCAGCGGGGTAGGGCAGACCCTCACCGCAGAGCAAGCGTCGGTGATTGACGTCGTCGTAGTAGTGCTCAGCCGAGAGTGTGACCTCGGCTTTGGGGCAAGTGTCGGCGAGCCATGTCGAGAACTCCGCGTGCCGGGCGCGGAGCTCTGCCACCGGAAGGTCGAAGACGCCTGGGCGGAGGTGAGGTGTGGCCACGAGTCGGGTGAACCCGAGCTCGACCAAGCCGGTCACGAGCTCGAGCGATTCCTCGAGGTCGCGGGCACCATCGTCGACGCCGGGCAGGATGTGGCAGTGGAGATCCACGTAGCTGGATCCGGCTTGGCGGGGCGGTGCCTCCGGCTCAAACGATCGCGTCACGGCCGAGGATCCGCGCGCAGCCGTTCAGGATCTCGGTCCATTGGCTAACGAGCAACGAGACTGGACTTGCGCAGACGAAGGCCTCGCCGCGGCCGAGGGCCAAGGGACGCGGATGGTCGGGAAGGCCGCCGAGCGGAGCGAAGGCGGCGAGGCGCTGACACTCGGGAGCCACACCCGCGCCAGCGATGAGACACCCCGAGGGATCGGCCAACACCAACGCCCGCATCCTGTAGCGCTGGCGCGCCTGCTCCAGCCAGCGCCGGAGATCGAGCGACACCTGGTCGCGGGCGTGGTGACGGCGCTCGAGGTCGGTAGAGCTGGGAGCAGCGGGAACGAGCGGCTGGGTGGTCCGAGCCATTGTGGGCAGGATGCGGCAGGCGCCCCCGGGCGGCCAAGTTCTCGTCGGTTGGGCGTCGCGCGCCGGCCGTAGAGGGAGAGGGCCCTTGGGATGCAACCTTCGCCGGATTTGGGCAGCCAACGAGAGCTCGAAGACGGTTCAGTGATCCTTCTTCTTCTTGCGATCGCGGTAGCGCACCACCAGCGGCACCGACGCAAACCCGAAGGCCTCGCGGATCTGGTTCATGACGTAGCGTTGGTAGCTCATCGGGATGGCCTCGGGGCAGCTGGCCACCGCCACGAACAGGGGGGGAGCGACGCCCACCTGGGTGATGTAGAAGATGCGTGGGGCTCGCCCTCCCTGGGTGGGTGGCGGATGTCGAATCAGCACCTGCTCGAAGAAGCGGTTCAACTCTCCGGTGGAGACGCGGTGGGTCAATTCGCGGAAGGTGCGCTCGGCGGTGCGCATCAGCTCAGACACGCCCTGCCCGGTCTTGGCCGAGATCGGCACCACCTGCACGAAGGTCGCGAAGCGGAGGGTGTCCTTCACTTGGGAAAGACAGGCAGCCCGGGCCCGGCGATCGAGTAGGTCCATCTTGTTGATGCCCACCACCACCCCCCGGCCGCGCTCGATGCACAGGCCGAGTAGGCGTGCGTCCTGTTCGCTGATGCCCTCGGCTCCGTCGCACAGAAGCAGCACCACATCAGCGCGTTCCATGGCGCGCAGTGAGGACACGACGCTCGTGCCCTCGACTCCGCGCTCGACCCGGCTCCGGCGGCGGATGCCGGCGGTGTCCACCAGCTGGTAGCGCTTGTCCTCGAAGGTCACGAAGGAATCCACGGGATCGCGGGTCGTGCCAGGGGTGGCGTCGACCAAGGCGCGCTCCGAGCCCACCAGGCGATTGAACAACGAGGATTTTCCGGCGTTGGGTCGACCCAGGATGAGCAGCCGCGGGCAGCGGTCGGCTTGCTCGTCTTCGGCCGGTTCAGGCTCAGAAGGGGGCAGGGCGGCGACCAGCGCCTGGAAGAGCTCCCCGAAACCGCGACCGTGCAGGGCCGAGATCGGGATCAGCTGGGGCAGGCCGAGGGCGTACAGATCATGGACGCTCGCCTCGAGCTTCTGATTGTCGATCTTGTTGGCCACGAACAGGACCTGCTTACCGGTCCGGCGCAGGAGCTCCACCGCATCCCGGTCGGGGGCGGTGGCGGCCTGCGTGCCATCGAGGACACACACCACGACATCGGCCTCATCGACAGCGGCCTTCACTTGGCGGGCGATGCCGTGTCCCATCGGATCGGTGGTGGTGGTGTCGATCCCGCCGGTGTCGATCACGGTGACGCGGTGCCCGTGGATCATTGCGTCGGCATAGTGTCGATCGCGCGTGACACCGGGCTGGTCGTGGACGATGGCGAGGCCCTGACCCACCAAGCGGTTGAACAGCGAGGACTTGCCGACGTTCGGTCGGCCAACGATGGCGATGATGGGGATCATGAGTCGGAGCCCTTCGGCCCGATGCCCGCGGTGATGCTGGGGAGATCGTAGCCGAGCTCGGCGAGTTGCCGCGGCACCTCCTTCCAGTGTGGGGTGGCACGGACGAAGAGCTCGAGGCGGGCGGGACGTCCGAGCAGGGTTTGGATGCGGTGCCGGGCGCCGATCCCGATGGCGCGAATCATCGCGCCGCCTTGGCCGATCAGGATGCTCCGCTGTCCTGCCTTCTCCACGTGCAACGTGGCTCGGATCAAGAGTTTTTTGCCATGATCTTCGAAGGTGTCGACGGTGACGGCGACTGCGTGGGGCACCTCGCGCGCGGTGTGGAGCAGCACTTGCTCGCGGATGTACTCGGCGACGAAGTAGCGCTCCGGGCGGTCGGTGAGCTCGTCGTCGGCGTGGAGCGGCGTCCCCTCGGGGAGCCGCGCGTAGAGCAGGGCGAGCAGGCGCTCGACGTCGGCGGGTTCCCGGCACGAGAGCGGGACCAGCTCGTCGAAGGAGCGCAGGTGCGAAAACGCTTCGAGCAGCGGCAAGAGCCGTGACTTGTCGGAGATTTGATCCACCTTGTTGACCGCGAGGACAACCGGGATCCCAGGGGGCAGCCCGAGCACGCGTGTCCGATCCTCCTCGAAGATCAGGGGACGCTCGGCGCGTGGCGGACGTCGCGGGCCGCGACCGGTGTTCTGGAGGGAGGCGACGTCGGTCATGTACAGGATCAGATCGGCCGTGCGGGCCGACTCCAGGGCGGCGGCGTTCATGCGTCGGCCAAGCTCGGAGCGTGGCTGGTGCAGTCCTGGGGTGTCGAGCAGGCGAAGCTCACCCAATGGGCCGTGAACGATCCCGAGCAGGGCGGTGCGCGTGGTCTGGGCCGTTTGGGAGACAATCGCCAGGGGTTCTCCCAGGGCGGCGTTGAGAAACGTCGACTTTCCGACGTTGGACCGCCCAATGAGGGCCACGCTTCCGGTGCGGGTCATGAGGGGGGGAAGGATAGGCCGGGTTCGGGTCGGCGCCGCCGAAATCAGCACGGACAACCGGTGATTGCCGGAGAAAGGGATCCGCGGTAGGACCTCTGCCGATGGGCGGGACGAGCCCCGAGACGACGGATCCGAGCGCTCGAGCCGAGCGCTCGAGCTTGGCGTGGCGCCGCATTTTTGAGCCTCCTTTTGGGGAGATCGTCTGCCTTCTGGGGGTCGGTGTGCTGCTCGGCCTACCCCTTGCCAAGGCTGGGCTTTGGGAGGTGGGAGAGCTCGACAATCTGGAGTTTGCGCGAAAAATCATGGAGGGCCTCTTTTCGGGGGCCGGCTCTGACGCACCCACCGCGTTGCCCAGTCTGCGGGAGCTAGGGCGCGGCGAGCTGCCCTTTCTCGGCACGGCCCTGGCCTTCTCGCTGCTCGGGGCAAACCACTTGGTAGCCCGCGGTGTGTGTCTTGGGTTCTCCCTCCTCACCGTGCTCGCCTTGCACCTGTTGGTGCGTCGGATGGTGGGGCGGCAGGTGGCTTGCCTCTCGAGTGTGTTGCTCGCCACCACCCCGCTGTTTTTCTGGCAGGCCCGGACCGCGCTCCTCGATGCTGGCACGATGGCTTGCCTCGCCTGGGCCATCACCGGTTTCTCTCTGGCGGTTGCCGAGCCCGGCTCGGTCGGGGACAGCGGTCGCAGACCGCTCTCGCGCAGCATCCTGTTCTTGGTGATCGGTCTCTTGGCAGCCGGACTCGGGATCCTGTGCCGTGGGGTGTGGCTGGGTGCGGTCGTGCCACTGCTCGCGGTTGGCGTGGTGTCGCGGACCTGCCGCACCACGGACGCGTGGAGACGCTGGCTCGGAGTGGTTCTGCTGTGGCTCGGTGTGCTCGGGCTCGCCCTTGGCCTGGTGGTGCTCTTCGGGCGGGCCCATCCACCCGAGGGAACGGTGTCGAGGCTCTTCGGGGGAGTGTTGCGGCCCGCCACCCGTGTCTACTCCTTCGATTCAGGCATTCCCGAGCTTTTGTTCGGTACCTTCCCCCACACCGGCCTCTTTGCGGTGGCACTCCTCCAGCCGTTCTTCGTCTGTCGTCGTGAGGGCACGGAGCAGACGGAACGTCGCCGCACCCTGGGGCTGCTCTTCGCGTTGGTTGCCGGCGCGAGTTATGTCTTCACGCAGTTCGGGCGGCCCTTCTTCGCGGCTCCGGTGTTCCCGGCGGTGTTCGCTCTCGCTGGCTTGGCCGCGCTCGCCCTCTCGAGCTTCGAGCGAGCGCGACGGTTTCCCCTGGCGGTCCTCATGGTCGCGCTCGCGTTGAACGTTCTCGTCCACGCCGATCTCGAGCACGAACCGAGCCGCCTCATGCTGGCGACCGGTGTCGGTGGGGTAGCATGGCCGAGCGCGGTGGTGGCGTGGCAACTCCCTCTGATGCGGGTGATGACTGGTTCTGTGCTCTTGGGAGGTCTTCTGCTCGCCTGCGTGGTGTGGCTGGGAGCGCGCGAGCCGAGCTTCGCGCCGATGCCCCGCGTTCGCGCCTATTTTCGCGGATTCATCGCCGGCCGACACGGGCTCACCTTCTCCGTGACGCTGGTTGTCGAGACCGCGCTGGTCACCTTGGCGGCGCTAGCACTGGCGCAGCTCCTCGGGGCGGACGTGCCCGTGCTGCGCGGCCTCACGGGCGCGCAGCTGCGCGGCCTCAGTCTGTTGTTCCTGGTGCCGCCCGCGCTCGTGCTTGGGCTTCCGGTGGCGGTGTGGTGCGCCTCTGCGGCTGCCCGGTTCGAGGTGTGGCTGACCCATCGAGGCTGGGTGGTGAGCTCACCTTTTTCGCTCGGCATGCTGGCGGCGGGGATGCTCGGATTCGTCATTGCCCAGCCGCGTCTGATAGCTGAGCTCGCCCCCCCTCCGCCCCTCGCTGAGCTGGCCGCTCTCCGTAAGGCGGGGGAGCCTCTCGGAGTGTTCGGCGTCGATCCGCGGCAACTCGGGCCGCAGCTTGCGCGCCAAGTGACCCGCTTCAGCGATCCGACGCGGGCCGTGGACTTCTTGCTGGAGGAACCTGGGCCTCGCTACATGTTCGTCGAGAGGAGCGCGCTCGGCGATCTCAACGCGGCGTACCGTGAGCACACCCAATCTGGTCGCAATCTCCCGGTCGTGGACGCCAACGATGGACCAATCCGTTTGGTCACGAGCGCGCTGCCCCCACATCGGCGTTCCCACAACCCGCTCTCCGAGTGGATCATGGAGCGACCGGTGGCGCCGAGCCGACCTCTCGACGCGGTGCTCGGCGGAGTGGTGCGGGTGGTGGGGTGGGAGCTCAGAGATCGAGAGAAGCGCCCGCTCGCGGTGCTCGACCGGTCTCGGTCCCCCGAGCTTTGCATTACCTATGCCGTGTCCCAGATCCTGATCGGCGAGTGGGAGACCTTCGTGCACATCGACGGCCAGGGCCGACGCTACAACGCTGATCATCCAACGCTGTCCGGTGTGTACCCAATGCGCCTCTGGCAACCCAACGACACCATCGTGGATTGTGTTCGCCTCACCCTCGACCAGAGCTACCAGCCGGGCACCTACCAGGTTTTCTTCGGCTTTTTCCGTGGTTCGCAGCGGCTCTTGGTCACAAGTGGCGCGCACGAGGAGAATCGTGTGCGCGGTGGTGCATTGGTCGTGCGATGAGAAGGGGACCGGCTGGCTGGCTCAGTTGCACGCAGTGGATTGGTGCACTCGCCCCAGCCGTGAGGCAAATCGGTGCAGGGTGGAACACCATGCCAGCAGCGTTCGAGGGTGACAAGAAATGCTCCGTGAGCTAAGGGCAGGAACGTGAGCTCGAACCAGAAGAACTCGGACATTCCCGAGCAGGGAGGGGGCGTCGAGCGACGAGTTGCCGAGCGAGTCGAGGTGACGTGGTCGGTTGACTGCGAAACCGATGACACCTTCCTCTATGCTTCGATCCAGAACATCTCGGAGATGGGGATCTTCGTCTTGACTCGGGAGCCCCTCGAGGTTGGAACGGCGTTGACCCTCCGATTCGCTCCCCCTGGACACGAACCCTTCGTGCTGCGGGGCGTGGTCCAGTGGGTGAATCCGGTGCGCGCCCTGTCGGTGAGCCCAAACCCAGGGATGGGGATCATGTTCACCCATCTGACCGACGAAGAGCGCGAGCGCTTGGTTCAGGCGATTCGGACCATCGCCTACGTTCCCTATTCCACCAGCAACTGAGAGGGCGCCGCGCCGTGGGTGGGCTCGGGGGGCGCACTTGGGGGCTGAGCGGGGGCTTGCCTCGGCACCATCGGTGTGAGGGTCTCGAGCTGCTTCTGCGCCTTCATCTTCCACACCGAGGTGCCTCCGCTGAGTTCCAAGAACAGACGGCGTGCCGCGTCGGCCCTTCCTAGGTTCTGGTAGCAGAGGGCTGCGTGGAATGTGGCTTCATGACCGAGCGCGGTGCCGAACTCAGCGGTGCGGAGCTGCTCGAGGCGAGGCAAGGCTGGAGCGCAGCCTTGGAGCTTGATGGTGCGGAGCAAGGTTGCGAGCGTCTGCTGGCTGCTCGGCGACGCGGTGCCCGAGGTGGGTGGGTCGTGCTGAAGTGTGGAAGAGGGGCCAGAGCGGGGCGGATCCGGGGGAGGTGAAGGCGGAGGAAGGGAGTTCTGCACTGCCTCGGCCTCCGGGATGCCGCGTTCGGTGATCTGAACCAGCTCACGGCCGGTTGGGCGCGTGCGCAGCACGAACAGACTCGAGCCGATCAAGAGCAAGGAGAGTGCGCCCATGGTGAGCTCCGGGCGCATCGCGTACCCGGCCATGATGCTGATCGCGCGCCCGAAACGCTCGCGCCAAGGCAGCCGTTTGCGAACGGTGGGCTCGAGTGCCAGCACCGAATCGACGAAACCGGATGGAAGCTCGACCGGAGGCAGGCAGGCCACCTCACGGGTGGCGCGCAGATTGGCCTCGATGGTGCGACAGCGCGAACAATGAGCCACGTGACGCTGTGCGGCGCCTGAGGTGAGGTCGTCGAGCTCTTGGAACACCCGCTCGACGATGATTTTCTCGAAGGTCTCACAGTCCATAGGCAGGGCCGAAATCAACGGAGCGCCCGAGCATAGTCCTCGGTGTCGCAGACGACGGATTGGATCGCCTCCAGCCCTGCTCGCAGACGCAGCCCCGTTTCTTCCGGAGTCAACGAGGTCGCGTTCGCGATCTCGCGCGTCGAGAGTTGAGCCTTGAGCTTCAGATACAGGATCTCACGAGTGAGTGCCGGGAGTGTCGCCACCTGTTCGGCTACGCGACGGCCAATCGCGAAGGAGCGCGGTGCTCGTGACGAAGGGGCCACGATTTCATCGCCGGGCGATTGGGATGGCGGAAGCGATTGGGATGGCGGAAGCGATTGGGATGGCGGGAGCGATTGGGATGGCGGAAGCGATTGGGATGGCGGAAGCGATTGGGATGGCGGAAGCGACCGCGTGACTTCGCTGTCGTTGACCCTCAAGCGTCGGTGCAGAAACCCGAACAGCCAGGGACGAAAGGCGGTCTCGATATGGAAGCTGCCAGCGCTCCGGGCCAGATCGAGAAATGTGGCCCGCGCCATTTCGGCGGCGAGTTCGGCGTCGTCCAACATGAAGCTTGCCACTGCGTAGACGGCCGAGCCGTGCCGCTCCACCAAACGCGCGAAGGCCGCGCGATCCCCGCGCTGATAACGCACCACCAAGGCCTCGTCGGTCCCCTGGCGCTCCACTTCGGTGGCTGACTGCATCGGTGGTCTCTGAATTCTCCCGGCGACTCGGGAACCCTACCGCGGACAGCCCGCCGTACCAGTTTGACCGTGCAAAGACCAAACCTTGGCCAGCCTCGGTTCGGGTGACCGTCTGACCGGCCTCGGTGACTGGTGCTCAGTCCGTGGGGCGAGTCTGGCCTTCCTGGCCGATGCTCAGCGTCCCCCTTCGCCCCCACCAAATTCCCTTGCGTCGTTCCGAGCCTTGGAGTCTTGTCTGGGGCAAGGTGTCGAACCTGGGAGCGGCTGTGGGATTGGCGTGACCGGATTCGTCCTTCGTTCGAAGGTGGGTTCTCCATGCGTGCGTTCTTGCGACTGATGGCTGTCCTCGTGTGTTGTTTCTCGATCGCGTCCTTCGCGCTCGCCGAGAGTCCGGCGCCACTCGGCAAACCGTCGGGCATGCCCGCGTCGTCGAGCTCGGCTGCCGTGGGCACGCCGCCTGCGTCTTCTGCTGGCCAAACCACCGCGAAGGCTGCGCCGTCGGCGACCTCGACCGGTGTGGTGGGTGGCGCACCGACGAGTGATGTGATGGATGCGGGGACGTTTCGGGTACGGATGCGGCGGCTCGAGCAGCGCATCGACGAACTCAAGTTGCGGATCCGCCGCAGCCACACCCGGCTCAGCCTGCTAAGTGAGACCATCCTTTCTTCGGGGACCGGCGGGGCCAAGGCGGAGGTGGTGTTCTCGAACCAGATGAGCCAGGCGTTTCGCCTGACTCAGGCGCTCTTCGTCCTCGATGGCGCCGTACAGTACAACAAACAGGACGATGCCGGCGGTTTGGGGGAAAAGGGCCCGATCCCCATCTTCACGGGGTCGATTCCGCCGGGTGACCATACCCTCCAGATTCTGGTCAAGTTCCGGGGGCATGGCTTCGGCGTGTTCTCCTACTTGGAGGGCTACACCTTCCAGCTCCGCGAGACCCACTCCTTTACCATCACCGAGGGAAAGTCGCTCCGTCTCGAGGTCTTGGCTTTCGAGAAAGGAGACGCCACCACGCCTATCGAACAGCGGCCCGCGATTCGCTACGAGCAGAGCATCGACAACGCGCCGTTCGAGCGGTCGCAGAGAGGCGGGCCAGAGAGTGAGTCGCTGGCCTTCCCGGTGGGTGCAGGGGAAAAGTAGATGGCAAGGTCGCGAGCGGCTCTGATCGCCGCTTCGGTGCTGGCTGGTCTACTCTGCGTCAGCCTTGCGGGTGCGGAACCAGAGGCGACTCTGGATCGGGCCACATCCATGCTCCAGACCCTGGAGCGTGCGGTCTCGACTCTGGACCAGTCGCGGCAAAATCCCCGGTCGACCGGGCTGGGACCGCGCGACCGGGTGGCCCTCGGTGAGCTTCTGCTGAGAAATCGTGACTACGACCGGGCGATTGTCGCCTTCGCGAAGGTGGTCGAGCTCGCCGCCGACGGCCGGGTCGACGAGGCCACCGCCGCCGACGCTCAGTTCTTCCTCGCCGAGGCCTACCTGGCTACGGATCAGCACCGCTCCGCGGCCGCAGAGTATCGCAGCATTTTTGAGCGCGCCGCCCAACCAGGGTTTGGCAACCATAAAGGACGTGCGGCGTCCCGTCTGGTGGACGTGGCGTTGCGCACAGGTCAGACCGAGGAACTCGAGCCGCTGATCACGGCCCTCGAGCGCATGGTTCGCGAACGCGCCAGCGCCGAGCTGTCCTATGCCCTGGCGAAGGCGTATTTTGCCACCAAGGCAGACGAGCAGGCGACACGGATCCTCGAGACTATCACCCGCGAGTCTCCTTACTACTATCAGTCGTTGTATCTGCGCGGAGCCCTCATGGTTCGCGCGCACGCACGGCAGGTGAAGGGGACCCACGGCACTTCGCCCACTCGGGCGAGCGAGGCGCTCGCGAGCGCGCTTGCCCATTTCCAGACGCTGACTGCGTTACCACGTGACGACAGCGCACACGCCGAGCTGGTCGATCTGGCCTGGCTGGCCATCGGAAGGATCCATTTCGAATCGGAGCGTTTGCTGGAGGCGGCCTCTGCCTACGCCCGTGTCGCGCGCACCTCCCCGGCGTTTCCTCGGATGCTGCTCGAGCTGGCTTGGGTGTACGCGCGGCTCTCCGACTACCAGCGGTCCCAGCGCGTCCTCGAATTGCTCAGCGTCGCTGAACCGCAGAGCCTCAGCTTCGCTGAGGGAGCGTTGTTGCGCGCCGACCTTTTGTTGCGCTCTGGGCAGTTCGACAGGGCTCTCTCCTTGTACCAGAGCGTTCTGGTGCGTTTTCAGCCGGTGGCGCAGAAACTCGAGAAATTCTTGACTTCGACCCATGACCCCCTGGTGTTCTACGAGCGGCTGATCAGCGAACGCTCCGAGACGTCGGGTGACGGGGCCTTGCCGCCGTATGTGCTCGCCTGGGCCAAGCAGAACGCGAGCAGCCATCGCGCCCTTGCGATCGTCGAGAATGTGGCGCGCTCGCGGGTGTTGGTCAGAGAATCGCGGAGGCTGGCCGGCAAGCTTCTGCAGGTGCTGGATTCACCGGCCCGCATCAAGGTGTTTCCCGAGCTGCGACCCCGCGTCGAAGAGACTCTCGGGCTCACCAATCAGTGCGCTCTGCTGCGACTCGCGCTGGCCCAAGCGATTGACGAGGCTCTCCCTTCCGATAGGTCGGGTGCTCTGCAGAGGGAGGGAGCAGCTCGCCGAGCCTTGATGGAGCGGATCGCCGCGCTCCCGACGCGCCCCGCCGATTTCGTGAGCCGCGAGGGTGCCGGGAACTTCGAGTGGGACATGCTCTCGCAGCGGCTTCAGCAGCTCGGTCTGGAGGTGGATCGGATCGGCGCGATCATCAACGGTCTTCGCCGGGTGATGAGTGAGAATGAGAAGCAGCGTCTGCGCTTCGATCCCGGCACACGGCGGCAGCTCGAGGCTGAGATCGCGGCCAATCGGAAGCTCTCTCTCGAGTTTGAAGCCGAACTTGCTCTGTTTCGCGAGGCGATCGTGCTCGGACGGTTGACCACGGGCATGGGTGACGCTCGCTACGCCGAGGACGCCGCCGCGCGGCGCGCTTTCGCGCAGAGCTTCGAGCGTGAGCTGAGCGCGCTGTCCAAGCCAGGCCTCGAGCCGAAGACGGCCCGGGTGGTGGCGCGCGTTCGAGGACTGCTAGCCAACCTTATTGGGCTCGAAAGTAAGGTGGAGCGGATGGGCGCTGCGCTGGAGCGATTGACCATTGAGCGAGCCAACGAGCTACGGGTGCGGCTGCGTCGGGAGCTCGAGGCGGTGGAGGCTGGCGCTGCAGCACTCGAACAACTCGATGTGGCGACGCGGGCCGATGTGGGGCGTGTGGCCAAGGAGAGCTTCGAGACCGTCCACGCTGAACTCAAGGCGGTGTTGAAGAAAGGGGATATCGGGGTCGCGGCCCAGAGCTGGGAAGTGCGCGAGGAGCGCCGCCGGCGGGTGACGGAGCTGATGCGTGAGCGCGCCCGCGAGGATCAGGCACTGAGTCGAGAGCTCGGTGAGGTGCTGGACGAGGCCGAGGTGCTGCCATGACCCGCGGTCACCCAATATGGGTCGGGGTGCTCGGTGTGCTGCTTGGCCAAGCTGGGTTGGTTCCTTCCGAAGGGCGAGCGGCGGAGGGGGAGGGAGCGCCGGGTGCTACGACGAGGGTTCGGCCTGGTGGGAGCCCGGCAACACAGGCCGCAGGCGCACCGTCGGCGCGGCAAAAAAGAGCGCTCGGGGAGCTGATGGGTGAGGCGCTGGTCTACGAGAAGTTAGCCCACGACTTCGAGCGTGCCACCAGCCATACCATTCGTCACCACTACGAGGAGCGGCGGCGGCGAGTACTGTCGGCTCTCGACCAGGAGATCGGCGTCGAGAAGCGCGCCTTCGCGCAGGCGCGCGAGCAGGCCATCGAGCGCCTCGAAGACTTCGTTGAGCGTTACAGTGGTGCCAACGCCGATCCCAAGGCCACTCCGGATGCCATGTTCCGTCTGGCCGCCCTCTATGAGGAACGGGCACGCGCAGAGCTCGACGCCAACCTCGTGGTGGGCCTTGGCTTGGCTGTCGAACTCTACCGGAGGATCATCGCCGAGTACCCCGGGTACGAGGAGCGCGCGGCGGTGCATTACTATCTCGCGCACGCGTTGACGGACGCGGGTCGACTGGAGGAAGGACAGCAGGCGTTTCGCGCGTTGGTGTGCCAGAATCACTACCAGGTGGCCGACGATCCCGTCTCTGCGGCACGCATTGCGGTGGCCCCGTTGGTCCAGGATCACGACCGGAAATATTGGGACGATTGGGCCGAACAGCATCCAGTGCCCCTCGATCAGACGGCGCCCAAGCGTCGTCGTGGTCGAGCGTCACTGATCGAGCGTGCAGAAGAATTGGTTTTTCTGGATCCGTACGCAAAATGTCAGCCCATCGCGCAGAATGTTTCGAGCGGTGACGAACCGCGGTATCTGGCCGAGGCTTGGTGGCAGCTCGGCAACTACCACTTCGATCAGGTCGATCCCTCTGGTGGTCCCTACAGTCTCAACCGTGCCGTGTCGGCCTATGAGCATGGGCTCGAGTACAAAAAGCCGCCCATCTACGGGGTGACGCTGTACAAGTTGGCGTGGTCCTTCTTCAAGCAGGGGCGCTACCGGGCGGCCACCGAGGGTTTCGTACGGTTGCTCCGCTACGCCGATGAACAGGAGGCACGGACCGGCGAGTCCGGCGCCGACTTCCGCGCGGAGGCGACCACCTACATCGCGAGCGCCTTGACCTACAGAGATTTCGAGGGACCTGACGCCAAGGATCCGCACATTCCCCGGAGCGATGTGCTCGACCTCGAGACGGATCCCTTGGTCATCGAGCAGAAGATGGGTGTGGCCCTGGAGCGCGTGAAGAACCCCACTCTCATCGATCAGGACCGCAAGTGGTCGGTCGAGATCTACAAGGCGCTCGCTCAAGAGTACATCGACATGTCGCAGTACCACAACGCGATCGCCGCCCTCCAGATGGCGCTCGCGCGGTATGGTCTGGATCGCGATGCCCCGCTGATGCAAAACAAGGTTGGGGAGCTGTACGAGCGACTGGCGCGGCTTTCCCCTGAGGGTTCGATGGCGCGCTCCGAGGCCACCAGAAAGACGCTGGAGGCCCGGGGAGCGCTGGCTGTCTTTGTTGGTGAAACACCTTGGACGGAGGCCAATCGCGACGATCCGGTGGCGCTCGAGCGTGCTGAGCTGCTGGTGCGCGGTGGCCTGATGCGGGCCGCAGCCGACCACACCAACCTCGCGCGTGGCCACTACGAGCGAGCCCTGGAGTTGAACGAGCCGCGGGAACGGCGGGATCTCCTGGAGAAGGCGCGGGCCGAGTATCTGCTCGCCGATCAGGGCTGGACCGCATACCTAGAGCAAGATCCGACCGCGGCCGACGCCTATGACACGCGCTTCTGGGTCGCGGACGCGCGGGTCTGGGCCGTGCTGATCGGGCTTGAAATGCGCGAGAATCCCTCGCTCGACGAGGTGCGTCAGGCGCGGGATGCGGCGCGAGCGGTTCGGGACTCGAACGAGGACGACAAGTACCTGCAGCCCGCCGCCTACTATCTGGTGAACTTGGCGGAGAAGGTGCTCGAAGGTCAGTATCACCGGTTCCGCGTCACCGGTGGCGCGGAGGGGCTCGAGGCCTATGACAGCGTGCGCTTCGAAGGCGAGGGCGAGGAGCGTCGGGTCAAGGTGGTCCCGCTCCCCGATTTGGTCCTGCATGCAGTGCAGGCCCGCGAAGAGTATGTGAAGAGTGTACCCGCCGAGCGTGACCCCTTCAAAAATGGGCTCTTGTACCGGTTCCAGGCCGCCGATCTGTTCTTCGTGTACGGGCAGTTTACGGAGGCGAGACGGCGCTTCCGTCCGCTCTTCGAGGAGAACTGCGGGAAAAACGAGTGGGGCTACAAGGCTTGGGAGAAGTTGATCAGCATGAGCAACTTCGAGGGCCGGGTCGACGAGAGCCGAGCCTTGGTCGAAGGCCGCAGTTGCGCCTACGATGCGGAGACGCTGGCTCAAGAGGAGTCGATTCGAAAACCCGTGCGCCAAGGGGTTGCGTACCTGGACGCGCGGCGGCTGTACGAAAGTGCGGAGCAGCTCGCGGAGGGGCCGGCGAGGACGGCGCGTTGGAGGGAAGCAGCCGCTGCCTACAAGGTGGCTCTGGACGCGGCACCTGACCGAGATGAAGCCCCGGAGGCCGCGATGAATGGCGCCTTCGCCTACAAGCAGATCGGTGACTACAAGAAGGCGATCGGCATGTACGAGCTCTTCATCAGCCGCTACGGGAGCGAGGCGAGCCTGCTTTTCTTGCGTGATGGTGGGCAGAAGGGCAAGGTCAGGGTGGAGCCGGATCCTCGGCGCTATGCCGAGCGCGTTGGCTACCTCAAGGGGGCGTTTGACGCGCTCGGGGCGGCTACCGTGCTGTTCTTCGATTACCCGAGAGCCGCCGAGATTTATGAGAAAATCGGAGAAAATTCCCATTTCTCCGAGGCCGATCGACGCGCTGCCCTGCGGCAGGCGTTGATTCTGTATTCGAGCCTTGGGGATCGCGGCGGGATGGTCCGCGTGGAGGCGCGCACCCGGGCGCTTGGCGCCTCGCCGGCCGAGGCTGCCGAGGCCCAGTACCTGCGCGCGACCGCCGATCTCAAGGGTTGGGACGAGTACAGCCCTGACGAAGGCGGGAACCGGGAGGCACGGCGGCGCGCCGAGCGGGCCATGTTGGATTTCTACGAGGGGGCCCGGGGGCGAGAAGCCTCCGCACAGTTCGTGGTGCAAGCCGCCTATCACGTGGCGAAAATGAAGCGCGCGAGTGGTGCGACCGACGCTGACCTCTGGTGGAAGAACACGGTGGAGGCGTTCGCGCGGTACCGGCGCGGTGCGCCGGCGGTGGAGGGTCGAAGTGCGGTGTTGGGTTCGAGGGAAGCCGCCATGGCTGCCGAGGCCGAATACACCATGCTCGATCGGGAAATCGCCAAAAGTTTCGACTACGACACCGGCCACCACCGGTACCGCGGCACCAGCGTGGAGGTGATCCGACAGTATCGTCGCGATGCCGAGCAGGCGAAGCGATGGTTCGATCGTTTGCAGGCGGTCATCGACGCCTACCTCTCTCCGGAGTGGACCCCGGTTTTGGTGGCACGCCAAGGGTCGCTTTATGACTCGCTGCGCACGGGTCTCTACAACACGCGCCCGCCAGCCCTGAGCATCGTGGACAAGAAGCTCGATGCCCTGCTCAAGCGTGCCGAGCAGAGCGGGATTCGGGAGTTGGAGGAGCAGGCGGATGCACGGCGGCTTGCGCTCTTCGAGGCCTGGCGCACCACGCGAGATGCTGAGCTTGGGAGCGCAGATGCGGTGGTGGTAGACCGCTACGCCACCGCGCTTCTGCTCGCGCAGCGTTACAACGCCTCGAACCCTTGGCTGACGCGGGCCATCCGTCGCTTGGCGTTCTTGGGCGAGGTAGTAGGGGAAGAAGCCATGGCGGCCTACGCGAGCCGGGTTCCGGATCTCACCTACCAGAGCGGGATGTTCCAACGGATGCGGCCGGGACTGCTGGTGCTCCCGAAGTCGGATCCGCTGCCGCTCCCAGTTCCGGAGGTGGCGCCGTGAAGCATGGGAACAATGTGGGCTGGCTCGGCCGTGGCCGAGGGCTGATGCTCGCAGGTCTTGCGGTGCTTTTTTTGGCTTGTGAACCCACCGCGCGCAACACCGAGATGAAAGGGGCGGCTTTCCCCAATGCGGCCAGCTCACAGGCGAGCCCAGGGGCGCAGGGTGGTCCAACCCAGGCTCGGTCGAAGCGGCCGAGCATGAATGAGCGTGCTTTGGCGGCATATCGTGTTGGGCAGCAACGGTGGCGCGAGGGCGCGCTCGATGCGGCGGCGCGAGCCTTCGCGGACGCGGTGGCGGCAGATGCTTCTGCCTACCAGGCGAGCCATGCCCTTGGGAGCGTTCGTGAGCGTCTAGGTGACCGTATGGGGGCGATGTCAGCCTATGCGGACGCGATCCGTGTGGTGCGTGACTTCGAGCCGGCGATCACCGCTTATGCACTTCTGCTGTCCCGACCTGGTTCGGTGGCGGAGGCCGAGGAATACCTGAATCAACACCTGGCGCGGCTGGAGCGAAGCCCCGGCCTCCTCACTACGCTGGCCGAGCTGAAATCGTTGGGTGGTGATTCGGGAGCCGCGCAGCGCCTGGCCAGGGACGCCCTCGAACTCGACTCCGACTACCGACCGGCGATGCTGGTTTTGGCGCGGGACCACTACCGCGCGAGGAGGCTCGAGCTTTCGTTGTATGCCTTGCAGGGGATCCTCGACGGCTACGGCGCGGAGAATCCCCCTCGTGATCGGGACAACCCGGAGGCACGGATGCTCCGCGGGTTGATCTTGAAGGAGCGTGGCCAACGCGGGGCGGCGATCCGTGAGCTGAAGCGGGCCATCGAACTCCGTCCGGATCTGGCTGAGGCCGGCTTCCAGCTGGCAGGGTACTACCTAGAGGCGGGCAATGCCGTCGAGGCGGTTCCGGTGCTCGAGCAGGTGTTGAGGTACGCTCCGAACCACCTCCTGGCTCGAGAGCAGCTCGGCGAGGCGTACCGCCTGGTGGGACGCGAGGAGGAGGGGCGACGCCAGCTCGAATGGGTGGTTTCCGTTTCGCCGAACATGTACGAGGCTCGCTACGCCTTGGCGCTGCTCTATCTGTTCTCGACCAGGCTTTCTGGGCTCGCGCCGAACGAAGCACTCGATCGGGCCCTGGTCGAACTCGAGGAGACTCGGCGGCTTCGACCGCGGGCCAAGCCAGGGCAGGCGGACGACGTCGATGAGCTCATCGCCGCGGCCAAATCGAAGAAGGCGAGCCACGAGGCGATGCTCGCGGAAGAGAGGGCAGCGTCCCAGAGTGTGGCGGCTCCGCCCGGAGCTGCAACGCCGGCTCCGCCCGGAGCTGCAACGCCGGCTGGGTCCGGAACTCCTGTTGGAGCCGGGGCCCAAGCTCCCGCACCGAGCGGGTCGATCGGTGATCTGGACGCCCTTGAAGCTGGGGCACCGTGAGCGCATCAAGGAAGAGAGGAGACCGAACCATGCAGAGAGTCTTGCCCAGTCTCGTGACCGTGCTCACGGTGTTCTGCCTCACGCGTGCGGCGCTGGCCGAAAAGCCCGAGCGGGTGGTCACTATCTCCGAGGTGACGATCGTAGGTCGTGTCCAGAAGCCGATCGCCGCTGTTGATGTCAGCCGGTTGCAGCCGAAGCTCACCCTGAGCGAGATGAAGACGACCTTCCTCGAGATGATCGAGAAGGCGGTCCAAAACGACCCGTTCTGAGCCAAGCGCGGTGGATACAGTCGAACTTACGCTGCTGGTTCTGGTGACGCTTGCCACCTTCGCTGCGCTCGCGCTTGCCTTTTTCGAGCTGCGACGGGTACAGCGTTGCGCTCTGCTGCGGTTCTCGGAGGGGGACTCGCCGGCAGAGTCGGGGGCGGACGCCGAGATCCGCCTGGCCTCCGAGCAGCGGCGACTGGAATGGGACCTCGTGGAACGCCTGAATGAGCAGCGGCGGAGCCTGACAGGGGCAGGTACCCTTGGGCACGCGCTGGCTCGCATTCTCTTGGCGCTCGGCGGCGCACTGTGCCTGTTTGTCCTCGCCGGTAAGCTGGCGGAGGGGACGGGAAGCAGCGTCTGGGCCCCCGTGGCCATGCTTGGTGTCACGAGTCTCGGGGCACTCGGATGTCGAAAACTCGGCCAAGTGGCCCGTCAAGTTGGCCGAAAACGCGCGGATCAGGTGAGGTCTCTGGCAACACGCCTGCTAGGATGAGGCCCGAGTTTTTGGTGTGCCGTGAGGACTCGTCTAGGGTTGCATGCGGGGCAGGATCATGAACGTGGGATCTGGGAGCGCTGTAAGGAAAGGCTCGGGCTTTGACCGAGCGTGAGACCGAGGAGCACCGACGACGCGAGCCGGGGGTCATGACCGCGTCGATGCGAGCGGTCGCTCTGCGTGGTCCGCGTGTGCTCCGGATCGGCGTGGTCGAGGGTGGTCGACTGATCGACGAACGGCTGATGAAGCAGCCTCGGGACGTCACGGTGGGGCCGAACGAGCACAACACCTTCGTCGTCGACGACCGTACGCTCCCCGCCCGCTTCGTGCTCTTCGAGGCCAAGGAGGGCGGATACTCCTTATGCTTCTCGCCCTCCATGCAGGGCAGGCTCTCCGATGAGCGTGGGGTGTTCGAGTTCTCCGAGCTGCGGGAGCGGGCGCGTCAGAAGAGCTCTTCGGTCTTCGAACTCTCCCTTTCTGATGATTCTCGAGGCAAGGTCGTGATCGGCGCGACGACCTTCCTCTTCCAGTTCGTTTCCTTGCCCCCCGTCGAACCGCGTGCCCGGCTGCGGCGTTCGGCGTTCGAATCGGACCGCGGGGTGGACTGGAACACCACCACCATCGCTGCCTGTTCGTTTCTTCTGCACTTCTTGGCGGTGGGTCTCCTTTATTCGGATTGGATGGACGCGACCATCGACGAGGATGCGGTCGTGGCCAGCCTGGTCGAATCGGTGCGGAGTCTCCCGGCTCCACCGGTGGTCGAGTCGACACCGGATCCAAGCGCGACCGCGCCCCAGAAGAGCGCCACCAAGAGCGACACCGAGCGCGCGAATGCCGCTCGAGCAGGACGCAGCGCTGCTGGTCCGACCAAACTGAGTCAGGGGCAAGCTGCGGCTCTGTCTCGGGAGATGGAGGCGCTGCAGATGGCAACCTTGGCGGCACTGACCGGCGTCGGGCCGGCCACCGCTGGGGTGCTCACGGACGGCCAGGTCGCGATGGGAGCGCTCGATCAGGCGGCGGCCTCGGGTGCCGGGGTCGGGGTCGGTCTATCCGAGCTGCGACTGGGGGGTGGCGGTGGCGTGATCCGACCAGGTGCGCTCTCTGCCGGCCTGGGCGCCTTCGGAGTGGCCGAGAAGACCGAGGGGACGCAGGGTACGGGGCAGGTCGTGAAGGTGGCGGGTCCGAAGGGGCGAGCCGATGTGGGCGGCGCTAGTGTGAAGGGCGGCACGGTCTCTAACGCGAGCCGAGTGGTCGCGGGGCTGCGTGCCGGCTTCCGCCATTGTTTCAACCGCGAACTCGCCGTCAATCCTGATGCACAGGGCACGATCCGTTTGTCGATCCGGGTTGGTCCGGGCGGCGAGGTGCAAAGCGTCAGTGCGGTGCCGAGCGGGAACCTCGGTTCGGCGGTGGAGTGCGTCCGGTCACGGGCTCGCTCCGCGCAGTTCGATCCTCCCGAAGGAGGCAGTGCCGTCATCGATGTGCCGGTGACCTTCATCAAGCAGTAGCATGAAGCCTCTGGTCCCCCTCTTCGCTCTGTGCCTGCTCGCTCCGGCGCGGGCCTCCGCACAGGCGCCAGAGAGGCCATGGCTCGGGGATCGAAGCTATTCAGAAGGGATTGGGATCCGCCTGGGTGAGCTCGAGCTTCATCCGGGGATGGCCGCGGAGCTTGGCTACGACTCGAACTACTTTCAACGCTCGGGGGACGAGGGCGCGCCGAACGAACACCCCGTCTACTCGGCGTATCGGCTCCGGCTCACCCCAGCCTTGATGGTCTCGACGCTCGGGCCCCGGCGTCGCGCCGGTGATGGACACAACGCCGCCCACCCGAAGCTCTGGTTTCGCTCGGGGATCTTCGCTTCGTACAATGAGCTGATCGGGGGTGATGAGGCGCTGGAACTCTCCGAGTACCGCAGCCTCGAGCTGGGAGCGCAGGCCAAGCTCGCCCTGTTCCCCCAAGAGCGGGTGGGGGGGGACGTGCGCGCTGAGTTCGTGCGTGCGGTACAGCCCTCGAACGATCCGGGCACGCTGAACGACTTCGATCGGGACACGGTGCGTGGTGGGGCAGGGCTCACCTATCGCCCTGGAGGCGGGCTCTTCGAGTGGCGGCTCGGTTACGACGCGCGCTTCACCTATTTCGAGACCGACGGGGCGCGGCACCTCACCAACTCCGAGCATGCGCTCGGGACCGAGGGACGCTGGCGTTTTCTCCCAAAGACCGCGCTGCTCTGCGACACGGAGACCCGGTTCATCCACTACACCTTCCACAACGCGGTCAGAAACGACGGCCAGACCATCCGCTCCCGGCTCGGTCTTCACGGTCTGGTGAGCAATCGCTTCGCGATCCTGATCCTGGGAGGTTGGGCGAGCAGCTACTTCATTGCCACCGCTTCCCCGGTGCGCGCAAACTACGATGATGTAGTCGCCCACACCGAGTTCAAGTGGTTTCTTTCCCCCCGCGCGACCGAGTCTGGAGAAACCTCCGCGCCGGTGGATCTCGGGCTCTCACACCTTGCGGTCGGGTACCTCCGGGATTTCTCCCAGAGCTACATCGCCGACTACTACCGGCGCGACCGAGTGTACGGCAACGCCGCCTTCTTCATCGATGGGCGCACCCTGCTCGAGGCGCGGGCTGGGTACTCCTACGTGACCCATCCGAGCTTCGATCGGGCGGGGGTGAGCTACGGGGGGCTCACCGAGGACCGCCTGGACATCGAGCTGTTCGGGGAGCATCGGTTGAGCGACGGCTTTGCGCTGAATGCGACCGCGCGGTATGACGCGAGCCTCTGGGATAGCATCATTTCTGGGCCTGACGCCTCGCCGGGGGAGGGCTATTGGGATAACCTCGAGTACGGTCGGTTCACCCTCTTTCTCGGGGTGCGCTATTTCCGGTGAGCCAAAACATGTTGCGTTCGACTCCTCCTTGGACCTTGCCTGCCCGTCGGTCACGCGGGCGCTTTTTGCCGCGCCGCTTGGGCAGGCGGGTGCAGCTCTTCGCGATGCTGGCGGTGTTGCTGTACGGGTTTTGGGGTTGTGCGCCGTCCATCGACAATTCCCGGGTGGAGTTGCCCCCGCCGGTGGAGAGCACCAGCGTCGGTCCCGATGACGTGTTCACCTTGACCATCGTTCGGGAGAAGGATCTGCCGGAGGAGTTCCATGTGGCCTCCGACGGCACCGTGGAGTTGCCGTATTTGCATCGGGTGCCGGTGGCGGGTCTCGAGGCTCACCAAATCGCCGAGCTGGTTCGGACGCGGCTCATCGAAGCCAAGATCTTGGTAGATCCGAGCGTTATCGTGAGTGTGAAGGAGTACCGGAGCCGCAAGGTGACGGTACTTGGGCAAGTCCAGAAGCCCGGAAGCTTTCCGCTTACCTCGGGGATGACGCTGCTTCAGGCCATCTCGGTGTCGGGCGGATTCACGTCCATCGCGAAAAGTGACCGGGTGCGGTTGACCAGGAAGGGCCGGATCGGGGCGCGCACCGTCGAGCTCAGCGTGGACTCCATCACCGAGGGGAACGCGCCGGACGTCCCGCTCCAGACCGGTGATGTGATCTTCGTCGCTGAGCGGGTGTTCTGAGTCGGGCTCAGCGTAGGAAGGGCGCGCTTCGGCCGCCCTCCTTTCCCGGCTCGGGCAGGAGCATCGAGAACTCGACGCTGACCGTCGCGCGGGGCTCGTTCGGCGCGAAGAACGGATCTTTGACGCGGCGGTCGTCGGCGCTGCGACGTGAAACGGGCAGGCCCAGGCCCCCGCCCGCACCCAAGAACAGCGCGGTGTTCGGCACGTGGAAGGTGACGGTGCCAAGCGCGGTGGCTGAGGCGAGCGTGGTGACGGCGGGGCGCTCCTGCTCGGGCTCGGGCTGAGAGGCGAGGTGGTGCGCGAGATGAGCTTCGACCCCTAGCGCGAGGGTATCTTCTCCCCAGACGCTGAGCGCGGCACCCAGGCGTAGAAATGCCTCGCTGCCCAGGCGGGTGTCGGCGAAGCGTACGGAGCGACGCAGGTGAAGACCGGTGTCGAAGCCGAACACCGCGCGGCGATAGGGGAGAGAGCCGTTGAGGGCCAAACTGGGGGAGAAGCCACCGGAGGTGGTGTAGGCGCGCTCGTCGCCGAGGGGCAGCGTACTCTCGGCGCGGGCGAGCAGAGCAAAGGATTGACTCGGCAGCGGCAGCGCGAAGCGGAGCCCGAGACTGGGATCGGCGAGAGCGGCTTGGGACAGCGCTTCGGGTTGTTGGGAGGAGAGCACGTCCGGACCGGCTCCAGACTGTGCGACCGCCGCCCCGAGGGTGCCGGTCACGTCGAAACTCTGCCCGAGGCCGAAGGCGAACCTGAGCTCTGTTCGGAGTGACCGCTCGACGATGGGGATCCGCTTGCCAGCGGGATCGGGGCTGGCGGCGAGCAGCTCCGCGGAAGGATCGGCGAAGAGCCAGCTCGACTTCATGGCGAGTCGTTTTGCCGCGAGGCCTCGGCTCACACCAATCCCGAGAAACGGCGAGGGCTCAGCGGGGCCGCTCATGGGCGCGGCGTCGAAGCAGCCCACCCCATCCACCGACCCGTCACAGGCAGCCTGCCCGGGGCGCGAGCAGAGGAGCACGAGGGCGAGCGGGGCGAGGTTACGGAAGAATGTCATGAAACGCTGGCACGGTAGCTCAATCGGGGGATGATGGGAGAACAAACCTGAAGCCTTCGGCGGCGGGAAAGGCGAGCCCAGCCCCGGCGCGGCTTCGGGCGCGGCTTGCCGTCACAGCGAGTCGTGCCAGGATCGGCCCCCAATGCTCATCGCGAAGGACAGCCCCCTCTGCCTTGGTTCTGGTTCGCCTCGTCGTCGTGAGCTTCTGACCCAGCTCGGGTTACCGCTCCGGGTGGTGCCCGCGGACGTGGAGGAAGCGGAGCTGCCAGGGGAAGGGGTGGAGCGCTACCTCGAGCGGATTGTCCGGGACAAGCTCCGCGCGGTGGGGCAGATGAAGGAACGTGTGGCGGGCTGTGCGGGGGTGCTGGTCGCCGACACCATCGTGATCATCGACGGACGAATCCTGCAAAAGCCCCGTGATCGCGAGGATGCCGAGCAGATGCTGGGGTTTTTGAGTGGTCGCGAGCACCAAGTGTTGACGCGTTTCGCCTTCTCGGCTGAGCCTGACTACCAGCGACCGCTGTGCGAGCGCACGGTAGGCTCACAGGTCTTCATCCGTGCTCTCTCGCCCGAACTCTGCCGGCGCTATGCCGCGACCGAAGAAGGTCTGGACAAGGCTGGGGCCTACGCAGCTCAGGGGATCGGCGCATTTCTGGTGGAGCGGATCGACGGCTCCTACTTCAACGTGGTGGGGCTTCCGGTGTGCGAGGTAGTAAGTGAACTCATGGGGCACGGGCTGCTCCGTGACTTCCCGTAGTCGAGGAGCAGATGACGGCTCTGGAACTCGTGCCCCCGCGTCGCTCCTTTCGCCCTGCGATTGGAGCCCTGCCTTTCGTGGGAACGGGGCTGTTCGGCCTCGTGCTGCTGGCTTTTTCCCACGAGCGCTTTCCGCCGGCGGGTGACGGCACTTTCTACGACGTGGTGGCGCGCCGGATTGCCCTCGGACACGGCTACACCTGGCTGTGGCCGGATGGTGCTGTCACTTACGCCGCCCACTATCCGGTGGGATATCCCGCGCTGCTCGGCGGCTTGTACCGCCTCTTCGGCCCGCATCCGGGCCTGGCCATGGCGCTCAATCTGCTTATGCTGCTCGCCCTGGTGTGGGCAACTGGCAGGATTGTGGCGCAGTTTACCTCGGTGCGGCGCGCGCGCCTAGCGGCTTCCATGGTCGGTCTTCACCCGACGTTGCTGCTGTACGTGCCGCTGATGATGACCGAGCTCGTGTCTGCTGCGCTCTTGCTCGTGTGTGGTGCCCTTGCCCTCGAGCGACCTACCACCCGACGGGGACAGCTGTGCTTGCTCGGTGCCTTGGGTGTGCTGCTCGGGCTCACCACCTTGATTCGTCCGCAGCTGCTGCTGTTCGCTCCAGCGCTGGGGGCGTTGTTCGGCCTGCGACAAAGCGTCGCCGAGGGGGCGACGGATGGGTGTCCTCGGCGGGCCCCTCGGCTGCTGAAAATCGGCTTTTCCGCGCTGTCGGTGACCCTGGTTGCGGTTGGTCTGTGCTTGCCCTGGACCCTGCGCAACTGCGACAAGATGAAGAGTTGCGTTTTCGTGAGTGCCAACGCGGGATGGAACCTCTTGATTGGGACCTCGGAGCGCGGGCGCGGAGGTTTCATTTCCATCGACGAGATGGGTGTTCCCGAGAAGTGTCGCCTAGTCTTCGATGAAGTGGCAAAAGACAGATGTTTTGGCGAGGCGGCGCGGGAACGGATCGTCGCCGAGCCGGCACGTTGGCTTCGGCTCGTGCCTGCCAAGCTGTCCCGGGTTTTCGATGACGTGGGCGCCCCTGGCTGGTATCTGCACGCCTCGAACCCCAAGCTGTTCTCCTCCCGCGCGAAGACCGTGCTGGGTGGCTTCGAGGTGGTCGCGCAGCGGGGCCTGTTTCTGCTCGCCCTGCTTTCGGCGGCTACTGCCGAGGGGCCGCGACGCCGACTCCGGCAGGTCTTGGCGGTGGTGGCCGCAGGCTTTCTCTTGACTACTGCTGGCTGGGTCGGTGTGCTCGCGATCCTCCTGCTCGCCCTCCTTCTCGGCCGGTCTCTGTTGGCCCACCCCATCCTCCTTCTGCTCGCGCTCGGAGTCGGATTGACGGCCCTCGTCCACGGCGTGTTCTTCGGCGGTGCGCGCTATGCGGTGGTGATTGCGCCTTGGGTGGTCTGCGCCGCGATGACGGCCCGCCGTCCGCTCTGGCTGGCCTGGCCCAGGCATCGGTCGGGGTTTTGACAACTGCCAAGGGACCGTACGATACTGCCGAAGCCCCGAGTCTGGAGAAAACGCCGATGCCCATCGAAGCCGAGGACGCCGCACGGAGACTTGCCCGAGCCATCGCCAGTGACCTCTCCCTCTACAACGAGGAGAAGATCGTCCGCGGGATCGAGAACGACAATCTGTTTGAGGAGCTGGCGGAGGAAATCGAGGAAGGACGCGCGCTCTACAAGAGCCGAGTGGTCCCCGATCTCTACAAGAAGAACTACTACGACCGTGCCATCGTGGACATCTTGGTCAAGTCCAAGGGGCATATCAAAAGCCACATTTGGTAGAGAAGCTCCGCTTCTGCGTGCCCGGCGAGCAACGGCCAGAGCGGCTGGACAAGCTGCTCGCGATGCTCGTGGCCGAGGTGTCGAGGACCACGCTGAAGCGATGGATCGAGGAGGGGCGGGTTCGCGTGGATGGTCGGTGCTGTCGGCCGCGGGAGTTGGTCGGCCCCTCCCAGCTGATCGAGGTCGAGCCGGGGGAGCGCCAGACGAGCCTCGCCAGGCCTGAGCCGGGCATCGAGCTTGCCATTGTCTATCAGGATCCTCACCTCCTCGTGGTGGACAAGCCGAGTGGTCTCGTGGTGCACCCGGCGCGTGGGCACCAAAGCGGCACTCTGGTCAACGGTCTGCTCGCGCTGCCCGATTTCCACCTTGAGGGGAGGGCCGAGGAGGGCGGGGATGCCGCATTGCGACCTGGGATCGTGCACCGTATCGACAAGGACACCAGCGGTCTGCTCGTGATCGCGAAGGATGAACCGACTCAGGCTGGGCTCAAGGCACAGCTCTCCGCCCACACCGTGCTCCGCACCTACCAAGCGATCACCCTCGGGGTGCCGACCGAAACCACCCTCAGCACCTTGCATGGGCGCGATCCTCGTTCGCGCCTGCGTTTCACCACGCGGGTGAAGAGCGGCCGCACTGCCATCACGCATCTGCGGGTGAAGGAACGGCTGGCTGGCGGCGGTGCGGCGCTGGTCGAGTGTCGCCTCGAGACCGGCCGCACCCATCAGATCCGCGTGCACCTCGCCGAGTGCGCCAAGACGCCGATCCTCGGGGACCCACTGTACGGAAGGGTTCCGAGCGATCCTTTTCTGGCTGCGCTCCACCGCGAGCTCGGGAGGCAAGCGTTGCACGCCGCCACCCTCGGCTTCATCCATCCGATTGAGCAACGACCCCTTTTCTTCGAGTCTCCGTTGCCCGAGGCGCTCGCCCGCCTGCTCCTGCGGCTCAGAGCTTGATCCGTCCGCCGAAGCGATCGGCGAGCACCCGACGACCCTCGGGGCCGATGGGGTTGCCGAACATCTCGAGCGAGCCGAGCTGGCGGAGCCGTTCGGAGCGGGCGATCTGGGCGGCGCCGACGTCGGTGATGTCGTTCGCGGCGAGATCCAGCATATAGAGGTCGACCAGGGAAGCTGAGCCAGCCAAAGCCCCCGCGCCATCGTCGCCGATGCCGTTGCCCGAGAGGGCGAGCACCACCAGCTTCGACAAGCTCCGCGAATCAGCGATGGCGCGCACTCCGGCCGGGCCTATCCCGCAGCCGAGCAAGAAGAGCGCGCGCAGCTCGGAGAGCCGCTGGCTGTGCGCCAGGCGATCCGCGCCCTTCTCTCCGATCGGATTCATGGTGAGATCGAGCACCTGAAGGGAACCGAGGATGGGGCTGTCTTCCACCAGCTCGAGTCCACGCTCCCCAATGTCGTTTGCATTCACGTAGAGGGCGCGGAGCCGGCTCAGCTCTGCGGTCTCGAACAGGCGGCGCAGCCCCTCGTCACCGAGGGCATTCCCGCTCAAATCCAGGTGCTCGAGGCCGCCGAGGCCCGTGGCTCCGAGCAGGGTCTCGATGCCGACGAAGCCGAGGTTGTTGTCGCTGAGATCGAGCCCACGCAACTGCGGGAGCACTCCCGTCTCGACCAGCACATCTGCCAGGCCGGGTCCGAAGCCTCGCCCGGATAGATCCAAGCGCACCAAACCCGCGCTCCGCGTGGTGAGGCGAGCGCGCAGCTGCACGAGGCTTTGCACGTCGTCGAAGCGTTCCTCGGGGCCCGTCCACGCGAGGTGATCGGCCTGATGACTTGCAGCCTGAAGACCACGTGGGCGAAATGCTGTCGGTGCCTCCGTGGTGGACGCCTTCGAGGTGCGTGACGGAGCGGTCCCGGAACAGGCGAGGCACGAGCAGGCGAGGGCAACCTCACCTACGAGGAGCAGGCGGAGGGTGGTGGGGGAAAGGAACGACCAGCGAGGCATGAGCCAACGAAGGAACAGACGGCGGTTTCGGGCGAACGGGTAACGGTACGTTAGCCGATCCGGTAGGGGGAGGGGAGGTGCTATCGTGCACACCGGATCTCGGGAGGTCGACGCTGTGAGTTCCAGCCAAAATCTCGGAAATAATGAGGAAATTCAGCTGCTGGGACGCTGCGCCAAGAGCTTTCTGGCGCTCCGGCAGCAGATCGGCCGGGTGGTGATCGGCCAGGAAACCGTGGTCGAGGCGCTCCTCGTCACCCTCTTGGCCCGCGGTCACGCCCTTTTGGTCGGGGTGCCCGGCTTGGCCAAGACCCGGCTGGTCTCCAGTCTGGCGCGGGCAACGGGGTTGAGCTTCGGACGGGTGCAGTTCACCCCCGATCTGCTCCCTGCCGACATCACCGGCACCGACGTGATGAACGAGGTGGAGCAGGGGGGCGGGCGGGTGCGTCGGGAGATCGAGTTCATTCGTGGTCCCATCTTCGCCAACCTGGTCCTGGCGGACGAGGTGAATCGCACGCCGCCGAAGACGCAGGCCGCGCTCCTTCAGGCGATGCAGGAGCACGAAGTCACCGTGGGCGTGGCAACCCACCCGCTGCCCGATCCCTTCCAAGTGTTTGCGACCAGAAACCCGATCGAGCAAGAGGGGACCTACCCACTGCCGGAGGCTCAGCTCGACCGTTTCCTGCTCGAGGTGCACGTCGACTATCCCACGTTCAACGAGGAGCAGTTGATCGCCGAGCGCACTAGCTCAGGCATGCTCGAGGTGCCGACGCCGGTGCTCTCCGTCGATCAGGTGCGCGCGTTCGGGGCGCTGGTGCCAAAGATCCCGGTGACCGAGGAGGCGGTGCGCTTGGCGGTGCGCTTGACTCGCGCCACCCGCCCCGGAGGCGAGGATGCGCCGGAAGAAGTGGGGCGGTACGTGCGGTTCGGCGCGGGACCGCGGGGCAGTCAGGGGCTGGTCTTGGCGGCCAAGGCGCGGGCGGCGCTGAAGGGTGAGGCCGCGGCGGACATCGACGACGTGCTCGCGCTCTCCATTGCCTGCCTCAGGCACCGGTTGGTGCTCGGGTATCGGGCGGAGTCCGACGGCGTGAGCCAGGTGGACGTGCTCACTCTGGTCGCTCGCAAGCTCGGCGTCACGTTGCCGAAGGCGTGAGTCAGACCGTGGTCGGGCGCTGGGTGGGTTTGTGTTGACGAAGGGGGGGGGGGGGCGTGCAACTCTGCCCTCGTC
>CAYNEY010000002.1:171833-183067 GCA_964396375.1 uncultured Polyangiaceae bacterium
CGCGGCGGGGGTCGCCGCGGGTGACGTGGACGCCCTCGTCTCGGGCGCGGCGGCACGAGGTCGGCGTAGCTTCGAGGCTTCATGTCGTTCACAGGTGAGCCTCACATGACCAAGGGTACACTCGCGGGTTGGCAGGAAATGCGGTGTGACGATGAGGGCGGTGGGAGAAGAATCCCGCGCTCTTTGCACCTGGGCCGTGCCCTGCGTAAGTTTCTGCTCGCTGTGGTAGCGACCGGTGTGGGTGCCTGTGCAGACACCGTGGACAAGAGTGAAGGATTGGCGGGCACGGAGCTCGCGACCGCAGCCCTGGCCCTCACTGGCACCGGGATCTCGGCCCAGCTGGCGCTGACCGCTGACTGGAACGAAGGGTACGTCGCGCAAATCACCATCACCAACCCGACGGACGTTGCGACCAGTACCTGGCAACTCGACCTTCAGCTTAACGACTCCCAAGTGGTGCCGACCCCGTGGAATGGGACGTTGTCTGGAACCAGTGGGAGGGTCATGGTCACGCCGGCTCCCTACAATCACACCATCTACCCGTACTCATCCATCGTGGTGGGCTTTCAGGCAATCAAGACGGGGCCGAGCTACGAACCGACGGTCCTCGGTGTCACGCGCGATGGTGCAACGGGAGCGGGCGGCAGTGGAAGTGGACAAGGGGGCAGCGGTTCCTCGGGAACGGCAGGCACCGGGGAGATCTCCGGCGCTTCGGGAGAGCACGATGGGGGAGACGGTGGGGCAGCGGGTGAGGGTGACGCTGGGGGCACCCCATCGACACCGAGCGCGGGGGCAGGTGGGAGCGGTGCCTCGCCCACCAACATCGCCCTCGATCGCCCATCGACGGCCTCATCAGCGCAGAGTGGTCACGCGGCGCATGATGGCAACGACGGCAGTGACGACACCCGGTGGTGTGCGGCGAGCGGCGCCTCTCCAGAATGGTGGCAAGTCGATCTCGAGGGGCTCTATGCCCTGTCGGGTAGCCGAATCACCTGGGAATTTTCTGGGCGCCCCTACGGCTACACCCTGTCGGTCTCGCAAGATGGGCTCGACTTCACGGAGGTGGTCGACAAGCGCGGCTACCTTGGGACCGAACAGGTTCGCGCTGACACGTTCGAGGCGACGGCGCGTTACGTGCGACTCACCGTAACGGATCTTGTCTCGAACCCGGTGACCTGGGCGAGCATGAAGGAGCTCGAAATCTACGGAAGTCCCCTGGCAAGTGGCGGCGGTGGAGCGCCAGGCAGTGGTGGCACGGCGGGAGACGCTGCCGGTACGGGGGCCGGCGCGACATCGAGCACTGGCGCGGTCACGGGCGAAGGCGGCAGCACTCCGGGCAGTGGTGGCTCAGCCACGGAGAGCGGAGGAGCGGCCGGAACCTCTGGCTCGGGCGGTGCTGCTGGGAGCACCTCTGATACCGAGGTGGAGTTCTTCTTCAAGTTGCCCGCCTGGGTGCGTCGAGAGCAGGTAGTGTTCGCCACCACCGGAGGCGATCTGAGACTCAACGACGGCGTGAAATCCGGCCTGGCCGACGTGAGCAGCGTCGACGGTGGAAAAGTGAGCCGCTTGGGCGTCGAAGCCACGGTCGGAAACCTGTGGAGCGACGGGCCCGTGGTGTTGGCGAATCGGGCGGTGGTTCATGGTTCCGCCACGTCGGGGTCGACCATCGAGGTCGCGCCCGAGGCCCATATCGGGGGCGATAGGCGCGAGCACCACGACCTGGGCGGTTTGGCGAGGGTAGCCTGGACGGTCCAGTTCCCGGCCACGAGCGGGCCGACGGAATTTCTGCAGCCTGGTGAGTCACGAGCTCTACCGCCCGGTCATTATCCGCACATCGTCGTCAATCAGAACGCGCACCTCCAGCTTACCAGTGGAACCTACACGTTCGAGGGATTGACGGTAGAGGCTGGCGGGTTCATCGACATCGACAACACCGCCCAAATGGTGCTGCTCTATGTCAAAAATGACATGACGTTCCGTGGGGCCATGACCCGGATCGTGGACCGAGCGAACGTGCTCTTCGGTCTGGCGGGCTCCGGCACTCAGATTGTTGGCGGAGCGTTCCGAGGTCTACTGGTCGCTCCCTACGGGACCGTGGTCATGGGCTCCGATAATGACGGTCATCGCGGCTCGTTCTTCGCGAAAGCCATCGAGGCCCATCAATGGACTCCCATCTCTCATGAGCCATGGACCCACGATGGGCTCTGTGGTGCGAATGCGCCCTGTAGCGCTCTTTGTCCCTGCGAGATCGGAGACAGTGGCTGCACGGATGAGACGGATTGCGTTGAGGGCGCGAGTTGCGGAACAGATGGAGTGTGCGAATGCGCCGATCGGTGCGACGACCATGGTTGCGCCGATGCTAGCCGAAATCGCTGTGGGGAGTACTGCCCGAGCCGCTGTGACTTGGGTGAGCCGGGCTGCCGCGCCGACGCGGACTGCAGTGAGGGAACGATCTGCGGGCTCGGAGTCGGTGAGCGCTTCGGTTTCTCGGACGAGGAGAACGTCTGTTGGACCTTCGAATGCTCGATCCACGATCCGGCGCATCCGAGCGACGCCGAACTCAACCAAGATTGTGGGATTCTGCCCGCCTGCACGCCACGTTGTGACGCTGGTGACACCGGCCCAGACGGCTGTGGCTCGTTCTGTGGCGACTGCTCCAGCGGCGAAATTCGCGGACCTGCCGGAAGATGCATCGCTGCCGAGGCCTCGATGCTGCGGTACTCCCCCAGCGGCGCGCCGGCATCGAGTCGAGAACCCGGGACGACGGTAGAATCTGGCGCGGTGTCAGGCAAGTTCGCCGTCAATGATCGTGGGCAGGCGACCTACGCCATTCCGATCGAGGTTCCCCCAGGCGTCAAGGGCGTGCAGCCGACCTTGGGTCTGATGTACACGAGCAACAAGACGGATGGAATTCTGGGAATGGGTTGGTCACTGGCGGGGATCTCGACCATCTCCCGGTGCCAGCAGATCCTCGATCGCGACGGTCAGATGGACCCGGTCAGGCTCACGGACACGGACCGACTCTGCCTGGATGGCAAGGAGATTTCTGAACTCCAAGAGACCGACCCCTCGATCCGCCTGACCGAGACCTATCACGGTTTCACTCTCGAATCCGGCAACGGCCGGGTAACTTACTATGAGCCTGTGCTCGAGGTGTTTCTCGAAAATCGATCGGAAACGGTCCCTCGCCTGTGGGGAGTGACGAGGGTGGTGGACCACGGAAACACCATCGACATCGCCTACCGCACTCCAGTCAGCACGGGAACAACCTTGGAGGGTGCCAACGACGCGGAACTCCTGCCGGAGAGCATCACCTACGCGAACGCGTATAGCAGCGTGACGTTCGAGTACGAGCCGCGGAACGCCCCGCTGATCCGGTGGGTGAGCGGGGTGCGGACGATTTCGATGAGTCGATTGAAGGCGATCAACACCTTTGTGGGTACGGTGCCGGTCAAGCGCATCGAGATCTCGTACTTCGACTGGGGCTCAGCCTTGCCGAACCTGGTGGAAGCCATCACTGAATGCGCGTTTGACGAACTGGGTACCAAGATCTGCAAGGATGCCCCCACCAAGTTCGACTACAACGAGCGCATCGGCCCCGGAGAAGTGATTGGGGAGCAGGAGGTGTCCGTTGATGCGTATCCACGCTTGACGGACTACGGAGAGTCACGTGGAGTCTGGGCGTCCCCGGTATTCTATGTCGGCGACTTCGACGGGGATGGTGACCAGGATGCTGTCTTCGAAGGGGCCGAGCTGTGGAACGAAGACGGGGCGTCTCGACTGGTGCCACACAATGGGGTCGCTCCACTGGAGCAGCCCAATGGGAGCTATGGAGAAGGGGGCTCGGTGTTGACGTATTGGAATACCATCAGGCAGGACCTAATATATAACAGCCGTGGCTTCTGGATCGACCATGACGGCGACGGTGGCGATGAGCTTGTGGAGCAGCAGAGTGTCGCAGTCACGGGTACCTACGTGCATGGGCAATGTGAACCCGGCAATTGCTACGTCGGCGTCTCTGTCTCAGTCCGGATCGACGGCGACTTCCTCCGTGATCCGGTCGACCTTGACGGCGACGGTGACGTGGAGTTCGCGTACCGCGGGGAGACGGATGACTATCGCGACTACCGGACCATGTGGGCGGATCTGAATGGCGACGGGTTGAAAGATGCCGTGAACATCAACGCCGCCAACGACCGATTGGAGGTGCTCATCAACCGAGGGCTGGATCCCGATCCTGGATTGGTCTTTGTGTCGGGCGACGGGACGGAGGCACCCGGTTCGCTGTTGGTCTTCTCACCAGCCGGGACGGTTCTCTGCCCTAACGGTGTCTGCGACATCGATCGAACGCCGTTTGACTTCGACGGGGATGGAAGCGAGGAAATCCAACTCGGCCAGGCAGAGCCCGGCCCCGCACCTGCGCAGTTCCTCGACCTGAACGGCTTCGGCAAAGCGGTGATCCGCAACGACATTCCGGGCGGATACCACCGCCACGAAGTCTTGGGCCCGGATCTCGACAATGACGGAAACCCGGAGCTGTTTGCGTTCACCTTGCTCTGCAACGGCTCAGAAGTCGAGAGCGAGGAAGATTGTCCCGAGCCTTCGGAGCGCTCGGTCCGCATCGGTTACCGTAAAGGCCCGGACATTGCACGGTCGTTCCTGATGACGGGGGTCACGGATGGGTTGGGAAAGAGGACGTCCTGGCGCTACGACACGGAGCGTCGGATCGAGGGGTATCCGGAGGAGGTCGTCAAGACCTACACACGCTCGGAACACTGTACGCCTGGCAGTCGCTGCCAAACGCCCTGTCTCGGCGCGGGCAAGGTGGGTCCGTTGGTGAGCGAACACACCGAGACGCAACTCAATCCCCGTGCCAAGAGCGAGACACTTGGACCCATCGTGCAGTATCGCTACACCTACAAGGACGGTCGACGGGGCAACTCTGGGCGGAAGTGGTTCAGTTTTGCCGAGCGGACGATCGAAGGGCCGACGTCGAAGACCACCATCGAATACATCAACAACTCTCTCGACTATGACGCGATGAGGGGAGTCACGGGCGGGGAGATCTTCAAGTTCGCAGGCAAGGTCAAGTCAGTTACCACCGAGAGCATCTTGGAGGGGCGCGCTATCTATCATGATGACACTTCGGTTCCTCTGGTCTCAACGGTTGATTGGGCGAAGTATCGGTGGGATCTGCACCCAAACGGGTTTCCCTACCTCATGTCACAGTACACCTCGTACTCCGAAAACGATGAGGTGCTGAAGTGGACGTACACAGGGCGAGAGGTGGACGATTACGGCAACGAGCTCTCATCCGAGACGACCACCACCGTGGACGGACGGTCGTCGACGGACAGCGTGGTCCGCACGTTCCAGAACTGGACTGGGGACAAGTGGAGGATCGGACTCGTTGACACCGAGGTGAGGGAGAGTTCTCGGAACGCGGGCCTCCCGAAGACTCGCACCACAGCTTTCACGTACAATGCCGACGGAGATGTCATGACCGTGGCGCGGGAACCGGAAGAAGCATCGAGCCAATCGGGTGCATTCCAGCTGACGACTCTCGAATACACCATGCGGGGGAACATCGGTCTGATCTGCACCACGGACGACTCGAGTGATCCGTGCAAGCGCTTCGTCGAAGTCACCGACTGGAGTCCGGGAGAAGTGTTTCCTGTCGTGGTTGAGAATGCCTTGGGCGAAAGGTTGGAAATGGCGCACGACGCCCGCACTGGGCAGGTGGTGTGGGCGTACGACGGGGCCGGGAGGCTCGTCCAGGAGAGCGAGTATGATGCGTTCGGTCGTGTGGTCTTCAGGAGCACTCCATCGTCGGAGATCGAGGTTAGATACACCGGCTCAGTTCAGTGGTTCGATGAATCATCGGGTGGGTCTGAGGGCCTGACTGGTGCTGCGCAGGTCATTGTGCACCAGGTTGGCGAGGGAGATTCCTCGGTTCTTCTGGACGGAAGGGGGAGGGTCCTTGCAAGGCGGAAGGTCGGTTTCCGAAGCGCGATCCTCCAGGAGGAGATGTACTACGACCAGATTGGTCGCCTGATCGGTTTCTCGCAGCCACATTCGATCGCCGCTGGCGCGATGAGCCAAGGCTCAACGACGATCGACTACAACGGAGCGCGGGTCGTTGCCATCACGGGGCCAGATGGCGGGGTCACCGAGTACTCCTATCCGAGTCGGGTCACCGCGCTGGGCTCCGTATCGGAGTGGTTCGACGCGAATGCGGGCCTCATCAACGGGGTCGTGACTCACCATCCTCGAGGCAACGTCTCGGCCAAGTTCGTGGATGCCTTCGGAGCTACGGCGCTTACGGCTCAGGGTGAGCTCGGGACGCCGGATCTCGCTCGCGTCGAGTTCGGCTTCGGGCCATTTGGCGTTCTGGAGCGAGTTGTGGCTCCCGGTGGCACCACGGAACTCGGCACGGATGTCCTCGGGAGGGTCGTGTCGGTGGACGATCCGGGAGCTGGATACCGGAGTGTCACGTACAACGGGTTCGATGAGATCACCTCGGTTCTCGACGGAAGGGGAGAGCTCACCAGATTCGAGTACGATCAAGTCGGACGACCAAGCACCAAGAAGGATGGCAACGGGGCGACGATCGCCAGGTGGATCTATGGCGCCGCCGAATCCCCAGAGCCTGGTCGTCCGGTTGCCGTGTTCAGACAAGACGCACCGGGTTCGACGACTGGAACATGGACGCGATACCAGTACCAGGCGTCCACGGAGACCTCGAACCGGGCGCTCCTCGCTCGGATTGAGTACGGCTTCAACGGCAACGTGGACACCGTGGACTCGGGCGAAGCGCTGGCCGTCGAGTTTGAGTATGGTGCGGAGGTCCCGTGGCGAGTGAGCACGGTGAACTATCCGTCGAGCGCCGGGGAGCCGTTCAGCGTTCTCTACGACTTCGATCGCAGCTCGGGAATCATGGCGTCGGTGCGGCCAGGGGACAGCCCGTCGCACGCTTTCTGGGAACTTGAGGAAGTGGAGGATGGCATGCGCCCGAAGCAGGAGGGGTACGGGGATGGCACCGTGACGGTGCTCGACTACTTCGGCATCGAGGACCAGGGGGCGTCGTGCGGCACGCCTGATTCGGGCGGCTCGTGCTTCCCGGGAGCGGTCAAGGGGATCCGGACCTCGTTCGGGACAGGGGCGACCACTCCACTCCTCGATCTCGAGTACGCCTATGACAGAAACGGGAACGTGTCGAGAATCGACGACGGCGGTACGCGCCACGAGTACTCCTACGACATGCTCGAGCGGTTGGTGGCCGAGACCAGAAGTGCCCTGGCCGACGACGAGACAGGGGCGAGCGAAACCGAGACCTTCGCCTATGATCTGGCAGGGAGGATCCTGAGCCGTACGGGGCTCGGAGACTACGAGTACGACGCGGGGGCTCCGTTTCAGCTGAACCGAGCGGGAGGGATGGAGTACACCTACGATGCCGTGGGCAACACGCGAAGTCGGCAGGGAAGCGGCATTCCGGGTGGAACCCAGTTCTTCGAGTACAACGAGTTCAACATGCCGTGGCGGATATCGAGCGGCCAGCCGCAAGGGGCTCGCACTCAGTTCGAACTCGCGTATGATGGCTCTGGGTCACGTGTGTCGAAGAGAGAGACAGCCATCGCTGGTGCGACCGAGCGGCTGGTTCGCGAGACCCTCGAGGTGCCGGGGTTCTACGAGCGCACGACGGAGTACGGTGAGGACGGTGTGACCGTCGCGAAGCGAATCCATCGATACACGGTGATGGGGAAGGGTGGTCCCATCGCCGAGGTGGTGCGCGAGGAGGTGGGTGAAGCCATCGATGTCGATGCGACGCGCACCGTGTATCTCCACAGAGACCAGCTCGGCTCGGCCAGAGTGGTGTCGTCGGTGGACGGTCTGGGCGGAGTGTCGGTGGAAACCCGGAACTACTCGGCGTTCGGCGAGGTGGTGAGCGAAGGGTTCCAGGCTGAGACCAGCAGGAGCAGCTTCGCCGGTCACCACAATGACCCCGAGTTTGGCCTGATCGACATGAAAGGGCGCCTATATGACCCAAGGATCGGGCGCTTCACCACGGCCGATCCGTTCGTGACGGAGCCCGGGAACGCGCAGAACTGGAACCGCTACGCGTACGTGATGAACAACCCGCTGAGCATGGTCGATCCGAGTGGGTTCAGCGGCAGCTACATGTGGAATGGGATGCCCTACGACATCTCGCCACCGTGGATTGGGAAACCAGGGGAGGACCTGCAGCTCACAATACCGGATGTGCAGACGGCCCATGTACCGCGCACCCCTGCGCCGTCGCCGGACACCCAAATGGTGCGCCCGCTGGCAGGGCAGGATACTTCGACGGATGCGGAAATGGCCGCATCAGTCCACGGCATGAGCGCGGCTGGAGCAGCGAATCACCAGTTCGATCCCTCCGCTGCGGCAGCGCAAGACGCAGCCAACACCTCCAGCCAATATTACCACATGGAACAAGGGCCCATGTGCGTGGCCGCGGCGGAAGCGGGACCTTCGATACAGCAACCGGCACTGCCGGCGCCCCCGACGGTCCGCCCCGGCGAGAGCTCGATCGCCCCGCCGGCGAATGGGGGTGGGGATGGATTCTCCCCGACGCTAGCCGCGCTCGGAGTGGCGCAGGATTGTCCACACGGCACATGCGCTTCACCGGCGTTCGGGGCAGACGTTCAAGCGTTTGGTCAGATGAAGATCGTAGACACGTCGGGAACGTGGGAGACTATGTTCGCATTTGCGACGGCGATGACTCCCCTTCCGGAGGTGGGACTGTTCGCGGGTGCGGTAAAGACAGCAGGGAGCGGCATAAAAGCTTTGCTAGAGGGTTTGGGTCTAGGCAAGAACGCTGGAGTGCGACTTGTTAAGTCGGCGGAAGAGCTCGAATCGCTGTTCGCTCAGATGAGCGCCGGTGGCAAAGTAGTCGAGGGCTCAAGCTACCCAGGCAAGCTGATCGAGCTCGGGGACAAGACCACGGTTGGTATTCGTGCTGTGTCAAAGTCAGGCGGGCCAGCGATTGATGTAACCCTTCCCGGAGGCGCGCGATGGAAAGTACACATCGAATAACAAGTCTAGGTTTGGATGCGTGCGTACGGGAGGTTCTGAACCGTGGCTTGCAAGATTGGGTTGATGCCGCTGAGGTCGCTTGGGTAGCCCAGTCCGTTGGGGGCGCAACCGCAGCTGGATTCGTTTTCGAACTAGCAATTGGGATCATTAGCAACGTCCTCCAAGAAGGGCTCATGGTGATCGGCGAGGTAACCGGGGACGGCTTCAGGGAGTGGAACATGACATCGACCGAAGCATTAGACAGGATCGCAAGAGAGTGGAACGCTCTCGGAAGAACTCCTAATCTTGGCGAGATTTGTTGGCTATCCAACACCAGCAAAGGCGATGAGAGGGCACAATCTTCCTCCTGACCCGGGACGGGAGGCAAGTGAACGTCACCGGATGCTGCCAGCCTAATGGGCACGCTATACTGAGAGGAACGAGGAGTTCTTCAGCCTTGCCTTCATCGAAGACAACGAGAACACGATCTTCCTCGGGCCAAATGGCGTCGGGAAAACGATGCTCATGAAGAATGCTGCGCACCACGCCCTCGGCTAGGGCGACACCGTGCGCTTCACCACCGCCAGCGACATGCTCGCCGACCTCGCTGCTCAGGATAGCCCATCAGCCCTCGCGTGTCGCGGGCCCGTCAGTGCACTGGGTACCGTGGACTGCGCGCGGGCATTCGTAGTGTACCATCGAAAGTCGCCGGAGCAGATGGGGGAGCTTGAGGTGCGCCAGTTCTTGATGCACCTCGTCGAGACAAGGAAGGCGGGTCCGGCGAGCCGGAAGATGCATGTGGCTGGGATCAAGTTCCTCTACGAGGTCACCCTCCGCCGACCCGAGGTGGTTGCCTCGATCCCTTGGCCGAAAGTGGCCCACGGTGTACCCGAGATCCTCAGCGGGACCGAGGTCATCAGCCTCCTGGACGCGATTGGTGGCCGCGGCGGAAGCGGGACCTTCGATACAGCAACCGGCACTGCCGGCGCCCCCGACGGTTCGCCCCGGCGAGAGCTCGATCGCCCCGCCGGCGAATGGGGGTGGGGATGGACCGCCGCGAACACATTCGGCGCAGGAGGTTGAAGGTATCAAGTCAGGCCTGCGCACGCAGATCGACATTTGGGGCTCGTTTGGACCAGGGCGAGCGTGGGAAGTGAATCGGGCATCGGGGACGCGCCAGGGGTATCTGGACTTCAAGGGACAAGGCAGCACCGACAAGTTTGCGGTCAGCGGTGACGTGATGAACGCGGATGAGTTCGGCAACTACATTGCAGGGTACGGCGCGGGCTATGCACTGGGCCCGCAAGGGTTGCCGCCGCTTTGGCTTGGTGGTTCGGCGTTTGGCATGGGAGAGAGCGTGCTATCCGGAGAGTGGGAGCTCAGCCAGGTGCTTCTTCTTGGTGATGACTTTGGGAGTGCGAGCAGGTGGTTTCCCGGACTTGTTGATGGCGTACGAGATGGCGGCTGGCGGCAGGGCCTAATCATGATTTCTCCGGTAGTTCAAATTGGAGCGGCAGCCCTGAGCCCACCCCACTGAAAGTGATGCCTCAATGTCCAGAGTGATTCCTCTTCTGCTCGTCTTGGGGTCCGGTCTTGGTGGTTACGCGACGGGTCGATGCCTCGGGCCTCTCGGGGTTCTTGTTGAGCTGGTTTTCCTGGGTAGCCTCGTGTATCTGAGGTCGCGAACCTGGTCGCAGCATCGTTGGGGCGTCATTGTTCGGGATCTCGTGGCTGGTGTGGTTGTTGCTGTCGGCACGACGGCATTGACGGCACCGATAGGCGTCCGCCACTATCGGGAAGAGGCAATCGCCTCTATCGACTCATGCTCACGACTTGTTCCTGCGGCGCAGGCGGTGTTGGCGAGTCAGAGGGAATACACGACGAATGTGGGATTGCCTGACCCGTGGGGTGAATTGAAGGCGAAGCGTTTCGAGAACGGTGAGATGTGGGTTCGATTTCACCTCACGTGGGGAACTATGCGTCGCGGTCTGGTCTACTACCCCGGCAGCACATGGATTCGGGATGGCAAGATGGGAGCAATGCACGCGGAGAAGGTCCGCGACGGGTGGTACCTGTTCTACTAGAGCACCGAACAGGATGAAACGCCGGCATTGCGGGCCCGCTATGCTTCAGCGCTGGGCAGAAGGCATCCACCTCTGCTCGTGAGAATCTGGCCACCG
>CAYNEY010000003.1:0-170525 GCA_964396375.1 uncultured Polyangiaceae bacterium
AAGCCAACCGCGAGCCGCCGGAGGGCATGGCGGCGATGGCCATTGGGAAGGGATCGGTGTCTCCCTCCCGGCCGTAGCTGCTGACCGGGATCCCCACGTCTACAGGGGTGACCTGCACTTCAGGCGAGGCGCATGAGCCGAGCAGGCGCTCGCAGCTCCCCACCGTTTGCGTGCTTCCTCCATTGCCGTTGGCGCCTCCGAGACCCGCACCACCTTGACCCGGAGTCCCACCCTCTGCTGGGGGAGCGCCGCCCTGACCGGGAGCACCACCCTGACCGGGAGCACCACCCTGACCGGGAGCGCCGCCCTCTCCCAGAGGGGCGCCTCCTTGACCGGGAGCGCCGCCCTGACCGGGAGCGCCGCCCTGACCGGGAGCGCCGCCCTCTCCCAGAGGGGCGCCTCCTTGACCGGGAGCGGCGCCGCCCTCTCCCAGAGGGGCGCGTCCTTGACCGGGAGCCGCCTCGCCTCCCACGCCCGGGCTCCCAGAAGAGTTGCTCGCACCACCCAGGCTCACCGCCGTACCGCCGCCCTGACCTGCGTCGGAACCAGTCTTGTCCGCGCTGCTGCAGGCAATGCTGAGGGAAATGAGGGTGCCACCGACGACGAGAGCTGTGGTTTTCATGGATGCTCCAAGCTGAAATGATCTGGTCTCAGGGGAACCAGAGCAGAGATGCAGACAGGACCTCTTCGCTGGTGGGTCGATTGACGATTCTGGAACAAGGCATGAAATCGCATGCGATTGGCGTAAGTGCCTGCTTGCCTGTCCCATTCCCGACGAAACCTGGGCGTCCGCTGAATGCGGTGCGGAGGGAGTCACCCAATGAAGTCTGCAATGGTTTCGCTCTATTCACCTGGTCATGTGGGTTTTGTGCGTCAGAGCAGCCCGGTTGCGCTCTGTCTAGCGGCCGGATTGGGATGGAATGTGACGGCCGGTGCGGCCACACTCGACAATGACATCTTCTCGGTGACCACGGGTGACCACGGCGAGATCAACTCCCTTCGGTTGATTGGCGACGACTTTCCCACGAACTATGTGCTCAGCCCGTCGAACGCTCCGAGCCAAGACACTGATGATCACCAGTGGCTGGGGGAGCTGATCATCAGCTACCGGTTGGGTGGTGGAGCCTGGCAGACCGCCCTCACCAACCGAAGCGCGGATGCGCGGTCGATCACAAGCAGTGCAAACGCGGTCACAGTGACCTACGAGAATTCGGCCGACCCCGAGGGAGTGCGAGGGTTTCGCCTGATCCAGACCTACGAGCTTGTGGGGGATGCGCTGGTTCTTCGCATGGAGATTGTGAATACGAGCGGCGAGACCCTCGAGATCGGGGATCTGGGTCTTCCGATGCCCTGGAACGAGTATTGGTTCTCCGCCAACGATCGGATCTACGAGACCCGGGTGATGGCCCACTCCTTCATTGGCTACGAGGGCTCGTACATCACGGTACAGCGACCGAGCGGGATCGGACCATACTTGTTGGTTGTGCCCGACGCGACCACGGGCGCCAAACTCGAGTATCAGGATCACTGGACGGAACTCGAGCACCCCGGTAGCGCTTGGGCCCAGGGTGGGGGAACGCCCACGTCGTGGCCGGTGGGGCTCAGCGTCTACTACGTGCACTCGAACGTGATCAAGAGCACCAATCAGGGCTACCTCGAGAGCACAAGTTTGGTCCTTGGCGCTGGCGAGAGCCATGGGTATGCCTTTCGAATCCTGAAGGTTGGTTCGGAGGCGGAGGTGAAGGACCGTCTGGTGAGCGAGGGTTTGGTGGACGTCACGGTGGTCCCCAGCCTGGCCCTGGCGCGGGACATGACGGGGAAGTTTGCGCTCCGGACCCAGAAGCCGATTCGCTCGGTGGTTGCCCAGTATCCCGCGGAGACCACCCTGACGGACATCGGTGTGGTGGGTGCCGACCAGCATGTGTACTCAGTGCGCTTCGATCGGCTCGGACAGAACGATATCACAGTGAATTACGGCACCACGGAGCGCACAGTGCTCCAGTTCTACGTGATGGAGGAGGCGGCGGCGGCGTTCCAGCGACACGCTACCTTCATGGTGGAAAAGACCCAGGTCAATGACTCCAGCCGCTTCTATGACAAGGCGTTCGATGACTGGATGATGAACACCAAGTCGCGGCGAGATGCCTTCGGGGGCTACATGGGCTGGGGGGATGACTGGGGGTTGACCCATGGCACCTTCTTGGCCGAGAAGAACGCGATTGTTCCTGTGGCGAGCGAGGTGCAGGCTCTGGACGACAACCTGGAAGTCAACATCTGGAATATGGTGATGGCGGGTTACCACGACGACTACCTCGTGCATGACTGGTTGAATAGCCCAGCCTACACGGACGACTTGACGCGTGGTTACGCCTATCCCCATGTCTACAATACGTATTTTGCGATGTATCGAATCGCGAAGCTGTACCCGAATCTGATTCGCTACCGGTATGCGGCTACAGATTACCTGCTCCGCGCGTACAACATCATGAACGCGCTGTATGCGAACGACATCAACTACAACTTCGATACTGGGCTGATGGGCGAACAGACCACGCCAGACATCATTCAGGCGCTCCGGGACGAGGGGTTTTCGGCCGAGGCGGACCGGCTCGCCCAACACATGGAGCAGAAGTATGCGACGTTCAGCTCCGCCACCTATCCCTATGGCTCGGAATACAGCTTCGACAACACCGGCGAGGAGGCGGTCTACACCCTGGCCAAGATGCAGGGCAATGCTGGCATGATGGGTAAGATCAATGCCAAATCGAGGGCATGCCGGGGACAGCAGCCTGTCTGGTACTATTACTCGAACCCAACCACCCTAAATGGTGAAGGGTGGTGGCAGTTCCAATACACGGTGGCCCTGGCGGGATTCTGCATGGATGATTGGCTGCGCCACCACAGCGCCTCCCCCGAGGAGGAGCTTCGCCTCACCTACGCCGCCAAGCTCGGCAATCTCACCTGCATCAACTCGGGACAGATCGATGCCGATCCAGCAAACCTGGGAGCTGTCTCTTGGACCTACCAGGCACAGAAAGGAAACTTCTACCAGGCCAGTGCGGAGCTCTATCCCACAGGATTGCTCGGAGAGACCAAGTACGATCCGGCCACGTTCACCCTCCACAATGGCTGGCGTTTCATGGCCGGTGAGGCCGATCTCGGCCTTTGGGGCGCCCTTCGGATCCTGAGTTCGGACGTGGCGATCGATCCGATCTTCGGGGCAACCTGCTACGGTTGTGATGTGGTTGACGGCGCTGCCGCTTACACGATTGTGCCGCGTGATGGTGTGCAGCAACGTCTCAACTTGATCAGCGAGAAGCTGTACGTTTGGATCGATCGTAACCAGGTTACCCGTGCAACCTTGAACAAAGCCAAAGACGGGATCGAGCTTTCGGTACGACCGGTGGTCGCGGAGAGTCACCCGCTTACGGTGTCCATCGATGGTCTGACAGAAGGAACCTACGACGTCTCAGTGGACGACACGACGGTGGGCACGGTGACGGCGAGCCAGGACCTCGTGACCCGTGCCAGCGTCGAGCTTGGAGCAAACCCGAACTACGTGGTGCGCATAGGCAGTGTGAGTGGGGTGGGCGGAGAAAGTGGGGTGGGCGGAGCCACCGGTGTTGGTGGCGACACGAGTGCAGGCGGGGCGGATTCGTCCGGTGGGGCGACCGGTGAGGGAGGGAGTGGGTCACAGGGTGTCGGAGGTGGGCTGTCAGGTACGGGAGGTTCAACGGCGGGGGAGGGTGGCTCCACGTTGGGTTCGGGAGGTTCAACTCCGGCGGCCGGAGGTGCAACGCCGGGCAATGGTGGTTCCACGTCAGGCTCCGGCGGTTCGACGCCGGCCAGCGGAGGCGCCGGAGGTTCGACGCCAGGTGCCGGAGGCTCATCGGCGGGTTTTGGTGGCCAGACGCCGGGTGCAGGCGGGTTGATGGGCAACGTTGGCGGAGCGACCGGAACTTCGGGCGGCAGTGGGGATCTGCCTGAGGTCGGGGGGTCAGTAAGTGGTGCTGGTACCGATGGGCCTCAGACTGCGGGAGCAGCGACTCTAGCTCAGAGTGCCCGAGGAGGAGAGGACTCCGGCTGTGGCTGCCGGGTGCCCAAGCGAGCTTCGCGACCGAGTTTGCTCGTGGGGTTGTGGCTGGCAATCGCCTGGCTTCCGCTCCGGCGTGGTTTCCGAAGACGATCGGCAAAATAGTGGTTCGATCGATGATTGACCTGGTGCGGGGCTGAGGGCATATGTGCGCCCGTGAAGAGCCCCGCCGCGGATCTCAATGACCGAATTGCGGCGCGAACTGCTCGCGTCGGGATTTTTGGACTTGGCTACGTGGGGCTACCGCTTGCGCTTGGTTTTGCGGAGCGGGGAAGGCTGGAGGTAACGGGCTTCGATACGGATAGGGCGAAGATGTCCTGTCTCGTGCGGGGTGAGTCACCGATTGGGCATGTTGCTGCGAGCCGGATTCGAGCGGCCAGAGAGTCTGGTCGCCTTCGACTGTCGGAGAGCTACGAGGAACTTCAGCTGCTGGATGCACTGATCATCTCGGTTCCAACACCGCTCTCGCCGCAGCGGACCCCGGACCTCAGCCTGGTGAGCGAGACCCTCGAGCGGCTGACACCGCGGTTGCGCCGTGGGCATCTGGTGGTGTTGGAGTCTACTACTTACCCGGGAACAACCGAGGAGTTGGTGGTTCCGGCGCTCGCACGGAGCGGGCTTCGTCTCGGTGAAGAGCTGTTTGTCGCGTATTGTCCAGAGCGTGAGGATCCCGGCAATTCGCGTTTTGGGACCACGAATACGCCCCGACTGGTGGGGGGGATCGAGGAGGTGTCGACAGGCCTGGCTGTCGCGCTGTACTCGACCTTCGTCGAGCAGGTGATCCCCGTGTCTTCGACGCGGCTGGCCGAGGCCGCCAAGCTGACTGAGAACGCGTTTCGCTCGGTCAACATCGCGCTAGTCAATGAGTTGAAGATGGTCTTCGACAAGCTGGGGATCGATGTCTGGGAGGTATTGGATGCCGCCGCCACCAAACCTTTCGGTTTCATGCGGTTCGATCCTGGTCCCGGCCTTGGGGGGCACTGCATCCCCATCGATCCCTACTATTTGGCTTACTGCGCTAGACTTGTGGGCGGCAAGACACCCCTGGTCGAGTTGGCCGGGGAGGTGAACCGAGGTATGCCCGGCTATGTGATGCAGAAGCTGACCGTCGCGCTCGATCGTCGGCTCAGCCAAGCTCGCGTGCTCGTGGTCGGCCTTGGCTACAAGCGCGACGTCGACGACTCTCGAGAGAGTCCTGCCCTCGAGATCATCAGAATGCTCTTTGATTCTGGGGCTGAGGTCGAGTACCACGATCCGCTTCTCATGGCGCCGCCGCAACACACCGACATCCCCCGGCTGGCCGAGATGCGAAGTGTTCCGCTCACCGCAAAGCAGCTTGGTGAGGTGGACGCAGTGCTGATCGTCACCGACCACACTGCGATCGACTACACACTCGTCTTGGCCCACGCTCGCCTGATCGTCGATGCCCGAGGGGTGTACCGAGAGCCACACCCCAAGGTGGTAAAGGCCTGAACGCACCTTTCGGGGCTTGGTTCAACTCGCTGGAAAGGCGGTCTCGAACCACGCCAGAGTCCGGCTCAGACCCTCCTCGAAATTCACCCGAGCTTCGAATCCGAAACGCTCACGAGCCCTTGAAACATCCAACATGCGACGTGGTTGCCCGTTGGGTTTGTCTGGATCCCAGACCACCTCACCGTCATAGCCCACCAGCGCCTGGATCCGCTCGGCGAGCTCACGCATCGAGATCTCGAAGCCAGCACCAAGATTCACAGGGTCAGGATCGTTGTACCGCTCCGCGGCGTCCACGAAACCACGGGCGGCGTCGGTAACATAGAGAAACTCGCGGGTTGGCGTGCCATCGCCCCACAACGTGACCCTCTTGGCACAACTACGCTTGGCTTCTACGAACTTGCGGAGCATGGCCGGGATCACGTGGGAGGTCTCAAGATCGCAATTGTCGCGTGGTCCGTACAGGTTGACCGGGAACAGCATGACGAAGTTGCAACCAAATTCGGCGCGGTAGGCTTGAGACATCACGAGAAGAGCCTTCTTCGCGAGTCCATAGGGTGCGTTGGTCTCGTCGGGGTAGCCGTTCCAAAGCTCCGACTCCCGAAATGGCACCTTCGTATGCTTGGGATAGGCGCAGATGGTCCCGGCCACGACCACTTTCGGGATCTCGAGCTGTTTTGCCAGATCGAGGACGTTGACGCCCATCAGCAGGTTGTCTCGGAAGAATGTACCCGGGCTCCTTCGGTTGGCGCCGATCCCTCCCACCTTGGCGGCAAGGTGGATAATCAGCTCTGGACGCGTGCGCTCGAACAGAGCTCGCACCGCGCGCGGATCGATGAGATCGACCTCCGGATAATGGGGAACGATCGGCTCTGGGTAGCCGCGGGCCCGCAGTTCTTCGACCACATGGCTCCCGAGGAAGCCGTCCCCTCCCGTTACCAGCACCGAGTGCCGAGTCACATCCACCTTCCGTCCCGCCCATGCCCTGGGCCTTTCGGGGTTGGCGCAACCCCGGGCCCCATCACAAATCGATTCAACATTGGGTGTGCATCCTAGCAGTGGTGATGGTGGTTGCGGGGCTGGCTGCACGGAGTCCTGCTGAAATTACCCTCTGCCTTGGTTCACCCGTACCTTGGTTCTGGACGCACAACACATATTTGTGAAGGGTCAAGCGTCGTGGGCCGGTTGCCCGCACCCCTCGTATGTGTTGGAAAAGAAAAGTTTCTTCTTCGGGTGAGGGAACTCTGGCATGATGCGCCTCACCGTGGGTATCGTCCCTTCCGCTGGAGCGCTCGCAGATCTGCTCGACACTGTCGCGGGCAGCATGCCAGAGCACGCTGCGCCAGTGCTGGTTACGGTGCTGCTTGCGCTGGGGTGGGGCGCCCGAGTCTGGCTTCGGCGTCAGCGCCGATCCCGTGCAGTGCCCGAGGACTCGAAACTCAAGGCTCGCTCGGTGCCGGTGAGGGAGGAAGCCGAGGCGGATGCAGAACCAGGCTCCGAACCCATGCGGCACTCGTGTGATTCGCTTGGTCGACTCTTGGCTCGACAAGTGGCGGTGGCCAACCGTGAGCTGCTCTACGAACAGATTTTGGTGCAGAGCACCGATCTGATCGCGCTGATTGACGAGCAGGCAAAGGTTGCCTATGCGAGCCCGTCGTTCAACATGGTGCTCGGCTACTCCTTTGATGAGCTGGTAGGGCGTCCCCTCGAGGCGATCGTGGAAACCGAGCAGTTGGAGCTATTGAACGCTGAGCTTGCGCGCGTCATCACGGCTGGCACCACCGCTACCATCACCATGTCGGCGCGGCATGCCGACGGCTCATCTCGCTGGCTCGACGCGCGGGCGAGTCTGCTTTCGACCAGTGAAGCACACTTCGTTCTGTTCATGGCCCGCGACGTCACCGAGCGGAGAGCCCTGGAGAATCAGCTGATCGAGGCCCAGAAGCTGGAGAGCATGGGACAGCTGGCTGGCGGGGTGGCGCACGACTTCAACAACATCATCACAGTCCTTTCCTGTCATGTCGACTGGCTTGGTTCGGTGCTACCGGACCATCCGGAAGCCAGTCAGAGCATCGAGGATCTGCGTCACACTATCGATCGGGGACGAGGCTTGACCCAACAGCTGTTGGCTCTCGCGCGCCGCCAGGTCTTGGCGAAGCGTGAGGTGGATCTGAACGAGGTGGTCGAGGAGCTGCTCCACCTGGTGGAGAGGGTAGTGCCAGAGAAGATCGTTCTTCGATTCGTCCGCGGTACAACGCCTGCTCTGGTGCGGGTAGACGTGACGCAGATCGAGCAGGTGCTGATGAACCTGGTCGTGAATGCTCGTGATGCGATGCCTGGCGGCGGCGAGCTGGTGCTGACCGTCGACGGGCCTTTTGTGCTCGAACAGGGTCCAAACCTGAAGAACACGGCCAACCCCACCCGGCTGGTTCCCGAGAGCGAGGAACGCAGGTTGCCGCGGCAGGCTCTGGTTGGAAGCAAAGTGGTACGGCTCGTGGTCCGTGACACGGGCGAGGGCATGAGTGAGGAGACTGCTCGACAGGCCTTCGATCCGTTTTTTACCACCAAGCCGGCGGGCCAAGGTACTGGGCTGGGGTTGCCGACCAGCTACGGCATCGTAAGGCAGCACGGCGGTGTGATCCAGCTCAGCACCGGACTTGGGCGTGGTACCGAGTTCGAGATCCTGCTTCCTGCCGTGAGCAGCGGTACAGAATCGCTTCCAGCCAGCAGGAATCGCGTCTCAAGCCTGACTGAACAGGCGGGTTGGGCAGATGACAGTGGGCTCAGGCTGTGGCGACCAAGCGGTGTGAAGAAGTGCGGACAGAAGCTCGAGAGCGATCGCCCTTTTCCCACACGTTCTCGCAGCGGTCGCCGGGAAAGTTCCGGCTAATCTGTGGGTGTGGGGCTCAAGACGACATAGCTCGTTGCACCATTGCGGAGCACCAGAGCCGCGAGCTTGCCTTTTGCCTTCTTCCAGATTCGGTCGAAGTCCTCTCCGGAATTGACGGGCTGTTTCCCCAATTCGACGATCACGTCGCCCCTCCGGAGTCCCGCCTCCGCGGCTGGTGTTTGAGGGAGTACCTGCAACACCACCACACCGCTCGCGATCTCAGTCGGGACGTTGAGACGCCGGCGCATGTCGGGCGAGAGCGGTCCGAGCCTTACTCCGAGAGGTGAGTTCTGTTCGCTTGCCTGCGAGGGGATCTTCTCTTCGGCTTCGTCGCTCATCTGCTCAGGCATGGGTTCGAGATCGACCTTTTGAGTGACGGTTTGGTTGGCGCGCTGGAGGGTCAACGAGACGCTCCGATTCGCCCCCGAGAGCGCAATGGTATTGCGCAACTCTCCCACGGTTTGGACCGGTTTCCCGTCCACGGCCACAATGACATCGTTGCGCCGCAATCCGGCCTTCTCGGCAGGTGAGCCGCGAGTGACGTCCGAGACCACCACGCCCGTGCTGGTTGGAACTTCGAGAGCTGCCGCGAGATCTTCCGTCATGTTCTGGATCGCGACCCCCAGCCACCCGCGCACCACCTTGCCTCCCGTTAGCAGGCTGTCGACGATGGGGCGCGCCATTTTGGTCGGAATCGCGAAGCCGATCCCCATGTTACCGCCGGAACGCGACAGTATTGCGGTGTTGATACCGACGAGGTTGCCTTCCATGTCCACCAAGGCGCCACCCGAGTTGCCAGGGTTGATGGCAGCGTCGGTCTGGATGAAGTCTTCGTAGTCGACGATACCGAGATCGCTGCGGCCGAGGGCGGAGACGATCCCCATGGTTACGGTTTGTCCGACTCCGAAGGGATTGCCGATGGCCAAGACCACATCACCAAGTCGAAGCCGTTCCGAGTCGCCGAGTGGCATGGGCCGGAGGTGCTTGTTCAGGTCTTTGACCCGCAGGACTGCCAAATCGGTCTTGGGATCGGTTCCCACCAGCTCAGCGATGAACTCACGACGGTCTAGTGTGGCCACCTTGATTTCGTCCGCTCCATCGACCACGTGGTTGTTGGTGACGATGACGCCATCTCCGACCACAACCCCGGATCCAAGCCCTTGTTCCCGCCGTTTGGTCTCAGGTGCGCCACCCCGCGGTCCGAAGAAGAATTGAAAGAACGGATCATCGGTGGGAAATCCTGCCCTTGCCTTTGACACCTTGGTCGATGAAACGCTCACGATGCTTGGAAGCACCTTTTCGACCACGTCGCTGATGGTGGCGTTACCGCCCCCGGCACGGCTGAGAGCCGGGCTAGGCAAAGGCAGAATGGGGGACGGGCGTGGGGCCATCCCCAGTGCAGGAGTCTGTGGTTGTCGAGCTTCGCCGGTAGCGGTTGGGGTCTTTTGGCACCCGAGCAAGAGACCGAGGACGAGGAGCGATGCGAAACGCAGGCCGTGACGTTGAGCCATTACGGCCCCGGAACAAACACTCCACCCTCTACATTCCCAAGCTCGGCACGAGGTTGGGAAGCGACTGGCGGACCCACGGGGGCCGGTGGCGGTGTGGTTGCTCGGCGCCGCACCAAGGCGAACTCGGGCTCCGAGTCGTCGAGCCAGGACGACAGCACCGCGTCCGGGCACAGGGCACGATACCGCCGAACGAGCAGGCTCGTGTACCTTCGTCCTTGGGGGCTGACCGGCAAGTAGTGGTCCGGCACCACGCGGAGAGGTGGATTGGGGGGACCGGCAAGGGTGTTGAAGCCGAGGATGCTCTCCAGCTCGGCGAGCATCAGGGCCACACTGGGCGTGCGGTTCTCAGGGTGTTTGCGGGTGGCGCGCCGTATCAGGCCCACAATGCGAGGATCGACATGGGCAACCGCACTCGAAAGAGGAGGAACCTCCGAGAATACCTGGTGGCAGAGCAGGTTCGTCCCCTCGGCACCCTCAAAGGGAAGATGACCGGAAAACATGCGAAACAGAACGATTCCAAAGGCGTACACGTCTGTGCGGGGATCCACCGGTTCGGCCATCACCTGTTCCGGAGCCATGTAGGCCGCTGTACCGACCACGAGTTCTGGTTCGAGGGCCGACGCCGCTTCAGGCAGCTGGGCCATCCCGAAATCGATGATCTTGACCCCATAGGGCGCCCCCTTCGGACCCAGTAGAAAGAGGTTGTCCGGCTTGACGTCGCGATGAACCAACCCGCTTCTGTGGACCGCCAGCAGGGCCACCGCCACTTGGCGGGCGATCAGCAGCGCCAGATCGGTCTCTGGAACGGGGATCCGGTCCAGGAGCTCACCGAGGGTCTCGCCAGTCAGCGCCTCCATCACCAGATAGGCATCGCCCCGAGGAGGTACCGAGTGCCTGAGGAGTCGCACCACCGAAGGGTGCTCCAGACGCTCGAGCGCGTCGGCCTCGACCGCGAAACGGCGGAGAAGATGCTCCGAAGTGGTCTGGCCCGGTGACATCTGCTTCACAACCACCGGTTCGCTCTCGGGGAGCGCCTCGTCCGTGCACAGATACACCTTCGATGTCGCACCCTCACCAACCAGGCCGTGCACCCTATAACGGGCGTCAATCAGGCTGTCCGCGAGGGGCGTCGGCGAGAGGGGGAAGTCATGGGCAGGAGCGATCGTGGTCAAGGTAGACCCGACAGGGACCCTGCTCATACCACGAAAACGCCAGTTCATCCAAAGCATTGGCGACTCTGGGTTCTGCGCGAGGAGGGGAAAAGGACACCTTGGGTGCGGCCTCGTCAAGCTGGTAGAATCGCTGCGATGAGGGCGAGGCTGGTCGCTCGCGCCTCCGAGGTCGGGTCGACGGGTCCGATGCACGCAGGACAACCGGTTTGACAGGGACAGCGGCGGATCAAGGTGCGTGCTCGCTCGAGTAGCAAGCTGGCCGACTCGAACATCTTCGGTGCGAGGCCGACACCGCCGGCGACCGCGTCGAAGAGAAACAGGGTGGGATCGAAGGTGCCGGTGCGTCGCGCGAAGGGGTCACGAGCGGCGGGGAGACCCTCGTGTGAGCCGTCTCCGAGGCACTGGTTGATGTCCCTTGGATCGCACATCAAAGTCAGTGTGGCCACCGCCTCGAGCGCGCTCAGAAGACCACGCAATCCGGCGATCACCCGTGCCCGATCGAGATCCAGCACCGCGAGGGTGGTTTCCGGTACGGTGAGGGTAAAAGCAGTGGTGTGCTTCTCGATCTGGGGAAGGTTCACCTCACCGTAGCCGGCGTTCTCGTGAGTGAAGAACTTGATCTTCTTGTAACCAGTTACCTTCTCCAGCACCTTCACTTCACCGAGTCCCAGACGTGCTCCACCCAAGTCACGGCTGCGCTCGAGTTCGATCAGCGAGACTGTGCGGTAGGTGAGGGCCGTGGTGAAATAGTCGGGGACCACCTTTTTGACGTAAGCCTTGTGGTTGTCGTAGTCGAGACGCTCTACTTGGTACTGCTCGGCGTCGTGCTGATAGATCGCTTGCTCGTGGAGCATGGTGTGTGCTGCACGAAAATCGAGCTCGGCGAGGGTCGTTTTGGTGTCAAGATCGATGATGACGAAGTTGTCATACGACAGGTTGCGGAGGCTTATCTGGTTGGCGGGGAAAGCCTCACCAGTCCAGTAAAAACGCCCCTCCGCTTTCTTGGTCAGCCCGTGGGAGCCCAAGAACTCGAGGGCAGCGCGGGTCTCCTCCAGATCGACGCCAAGATAGGGTTCACCCTGCGGTGGCTGGGGCGTGGCGGGTCGGTCGCCCCGTGACGAGAGCTCGAAGGGAGCCTCGAACAGCGCGCATTTCAGGTGCTGAATGAGGATCTCCAGGTTACCGGGATCGATCCGTGCACTTTCGGCGTCCTGGCTGAGTAGGGTCTCGGGTGCCCGCGCCAAGTACTGGTCTATGGCTTCAGAGTTGCAAACCAGCACCGCCAGGCTGAGTTGCCCGCGGCGGCCGGCCCGACCAAAGCGCTGCCAGGTGGCGGCGATGCTCCCTGGATAGCCGGCGAGTACCACCGCCGATAGATCTCCGATGTCAATCCCGAGTTCGAGGGCGTTGGTTGCCACCACGCCGAGGATCCTCCCCTCGCGAAGATCGCGCTCGATCCGCCGACGGGTCTCCGGGAGGTAGCCGCCACGGTACCCGACGATGCTCTCGGGCCCTGCCACGTCCCCCGCCTTCTCCCTCAGATACTTCAGCATGACCTCCACCGAGTTGCGAGAGGGGCCAAAAATGATGGTGGGTACCCGTGCTCGGATCAGTTCAGCGCTGATCTCCACGGCGTGCTTGAGGCAGCTGCCGCGGATCTGCAACTCTCGATTGACGATGGGCGGATTGTAGACGAGCAGCCGTCTGGCCGTGCGGGGGGCTCCACTGTGGTCGACCAACGCGATCTCACTTGGTGCCACGCCCAGCAGTCGTGCCGCGTGCTCGAGTGGATTGCCGATGGTAGCCGTTGCGCACAGAAAGCGTGGGGATTTGCCATGAAAGCGCGCGATGCGCACCAGCCGGTGGAGCACATGTGCCATATGCGAGCCGAACACTCCGCGGTAGGTGTGGAGTTCGTCGAGCACCACGTAGGACAGGCCTTGCAGGAAGCTGGCCCAACGGGGATGGTTGGGCAGGATCCCGCTGTGGAGCATGTCCGGGTTGGACAGCACGATCCGTGCTCGGTCGCGTGCTGCACGCCGCGCGTCACCGGGGGTGTCGCCGTCGTACACGCTGGCGCTCAGGCAGAGCCCTGCTCGGTCGATCAGCTCGAGCAGAGCGCTCTCCTGATCCCGGCACAGGGCTTTGGTGGGGTAGAGATAGAGTGCCGTTGCGCTCGGATCGCTGGTCAATGCGGTCAGCACCGGGAGGTGAAAGGCCAAGGATTTGCCGCTCGAGGTGGGGGTGGCGATCAGCACATGGCGCTGCGCGGCCTCTTCGATGGCCATCACCTGGTGCGAGTAAAGCCCCGCGATCCCCGAGCGGCGCAGACTTTCGACCACAGGTTCGGGCACGGAAGAGGGAAACGACCCAACTTCGGACGGAACGGGGGGCAACTCCCGGTTCTCAGCCAGACAATCCTTGAAACGACCCGTTCTTTCCCACTCGGCCAGCAGTGCAGGAAGGCCGATCGGCCGCGCAAATGGGGACAGCTCCATGCTGGGTAGCTAAACAGATGTGCGGTGGTCTGGCAACCGACGGACAGCTGTCGTAGGAAGTCCCCATTCATGACCACCGAGCCCACTCCGCCCACCGAGCCTAGCCGAGCCTCCGAGCCTCCGACGGGCCCTGCGCCGCAGCGTCCCCGGTTTCAGAGCTTCGCGGTTGTCGCAGGGATTGTCCTTCTGCTCGATATTGGCACCAAGATCTGGGCCCACGCCTCGCTGACCGAACGCACCAGTCGTGGTGGTGGTTTGGAACTCATCCCCGAGCACCTCGCGTTGGTGCTTGCATACAATCAGGGCGGTGCGTTTGGTTTCTTGCACGACGCGCCGGAACTGGTGCGTCGTCCCTTCTTCATCGTTGTCAGCCTGGTTGCGATCGGGTTCATTGTGTCGTTGTACCGCAAGGTCCATCCCAACCAATGGGCGCTGATCTGGGGTTTGCCGCTGGTCTTGGGCGGCGCGCTCGGCAATTTCGTCGATCGAATCACTCGAGAGGGTGTGGTCGACTTCATCGACTTCCGGGCAGACTTTCTGCTGTCGATGAACCAGCTGATTGCCAGGGTCTTCCCCGGCTGGACAGTGACCGACCACTGGCCGACCTTCAACGTAGCGGACATCGCTATCTGTATCGGGGTGGGTCTGATGGCGCTGGATGTGCTCTTCACCAAGAAACCGAAGGGTGCCGTTCAAACCCCATCGGGTCTCTCGCCGACCGGTTCCGAGCCCTCTACATAAGCTTGGTGTGATCTGCGATGTTCCCGAGACTCTTCACCCTGTTCGATGTGGCATTCCCGAGCTACTTCGTGCTGCTGGTCACTGGTTTCGTGCTGGCGACTGCGGTAGGGGTTCTCTGGGCCAAGAGAGTTGGCCACGATCCGGACGTGGTGGTGGATCTCGGGATCGGCATGCTGATCTTCGGGGTCATTGGGGCCCGGCTTGGACATGTTCTTTTCGACGGGATGCTCGAAGACTACGTCCACCTCTGCACCGACATCGACAAGGTGGCCTGGAAGATCACCCGCGGTGAGTGCCTGCGGATCGTGGAGGGTGACTTCTTGTGTGAGGGTGGCCCGGTTGGGCGGTGGGACGAGTTGTCCAAGGTATGCCGGCCACTCGAGACCGATTGTTGGGCTTGGTTGCGCTTCTGGAACGGGGGACTCACCTACTACGGAGGGTTTCTCGGCGCAGTTGGCGCTGCGTTCGTGCAGCTGCGCCGAGACCGTTTTCCCTTCTTCCGTGCGGCGGACATGGCGGCGATGGTGATTCCACTCGGACTCGCCCTCGGCCGGCTGGGCTGCGTACTCGGCGGCTGCTGCTTCGGGCGTCCCAGCACCGGCTTTTTCTCGATGAGCTTCCCGAGCCGAAGCCCGGCCTCGGAGAAGCAGTGGCAACTTGGGCTCTTGCCGAGTCCAAACCAAGAGAGCCTTCCGGTGTTTCCCACCCAGCTCGCGGAATCCCTGGCAGCGCTTGGAATCGCAGGAATTCTGATCTTCGTGGGCCATCCAAGGAAACGCTACGACGGGCAACTGTTCCTTGGCTTCGTCGTGCTGTACGCGGTCGCGCGTTTCGTGCTCGAGTTCTTTCGCGCCGATGATCGGGGCACCTTCCTCGGTATGTCGACGTCCCAGGGCCTTGGCCTGGCGCTGATCGCGGGCGCACTCGTTGCCAATGCGCGGTTGCGCCGCGCGAAGGAGGCATAGGCAGATGGACCGGTTGAGGGTGGCGATGGTGTGGGTGGGGCTCGTTCTTGGCTGTGGTGAGAACGAGACTCGACCAAAAGCCTATGACTGTGGCGCCGATGGCTGTGCAACGAACCTGCCTGGGGTGGGTGCAGAAGGTACCGCGGGAGCTGGTGACGGCGGGAGCGCAGGGGTGACAACCGATGTCGACGAACCGGTTAGAGTCGAAACACGTCGGGTCGCCCCCCCCGGTTTCTCGATCGAGGAGGGAGAGTTGGTCTCTGGTCGGGTCGACTACACATTCCTTGGTGTGGATTGGGAGTGGACGACGCTGAGCGGCTCTGCCGAGGCCGAGCTCTCCTCTGTGGCGCGGACCTCCGAGGCCTGGCTGTCTGCGACACCGGAAGCTGCAGATCTGTACCCTGGCGTGGTGCTCGCGAATCTGTCGGCACTCTCGGTTGAGCGGGTGGCAGTCGCATCGAGGAGCGAGCTCGCGACGATCGCGTTAGGGCTCTCGATGCCGGTAGTGTTGGACGAGGGCGCCGCACAGCTCGTGCTCCGCTGCGTGAACGCCAGTCAGACGCCGGTGGCGGGGGTATCGGTGAGTGTAGGAGGCGCTGAGGCTGAGGCCTACGATTCGCTTGGCAGCTTCTCGGACGACCAAGGCGCAACCGGGCCGGACGGGGTGTATCTGGCGTTCAACGTGCCCGCGTTGAGCGTACCCGGTGGCCTCTTGTCGGTGCGTCTGTCCGGCCGCGGCGAAGCCCAGCTCAACCTGGCGTTTCGTTCTGGTGCGGTGACGGTGGCGCAGGTCTTGATCGAAGAGTGACTGGCCGACGGCTCCGAGTTCTGGTAACCGGTCCGACACCATGACTGCCCGCATCCTCGACGGAAAGGCCCTCTCCGAGTCCATCAGGCACGAACTTGCAGACAAGGTGGCGGCGTTTCGACGCAACCATGGGCGGACCCCAGGCTTGCACGTGGTTCTGTGCGGTGAGGATTCCGCATCTTCCGTTTATGTGCGAAATAAGGAGAAGGCGGCGCTCGAGGTGGGGTTGGCGGGGGTGGTCCACCGCTTTCCTACCGATGTGGCGGAAACCACGCTGCTCGGTTTGATCGAAGAGCTGAACCATTCGGCAGAGGTGGACGGGATTCTGGTGCAGCTCCCGCTTCCAGGTGGGCTCCGCTCGCAGCTGGTGCTGGAGCGGATTGCCCCTGAGAAGGACGTAGATGGATTTCACCCCAGCAATGTCGGTGCGTTGTGGTCGGGTCTCGCTGGCTTGGTACCCTGCACTCCACGTGGCTGTCTCCGCTTGCTCGACGAGGCCAAGGCCGAGCTTGCCGGTGCGCGGGCCTTGGTGGTTGGACGGAGCAATATCGTAGGCAAGCCGGTGGCAGCGCTGCTTCTTTCGCGCCACGCGACCGTGACCCTCGCGCACTCACGAACCGCCGATCTGCCAGACCGTTGCCGGGAAGCGGACGTGCTAGTGGCGGCGATCGGTCGTGCCAAAATGATCCCAGGGAGCTGGCTCAAGCCAGGGGCAGTGGTGATCGACGTCGGCATGAATAGGGATGAAAACGGACGACTCTGCGGGGATGTCGACACCGCGAGTGCGAAGGCAGTTGCGAGTGCAATAACGCCGGTGCCTGGTGGCGTAGGGCCGATGACGATCGCGATGCTGCTCGATAACACGCTGCTCGCAGCCGAAATGCGGGTGCGCAACGGCTCGTGATGGGGATTCCCGGGTCGGCCGTGTCAGGCGGCGTCTTCCGGCGGCCGTGGGTACCGGCTCGGATCTACCCCAAACTTCTGCAGGATCGCGTCGAGCACCCGGTCCGCGCGCTGGATGGTGTCCTCGAGTTCCGCAGCATTCTCGATCACGTAGTCGGCCGCGGCCACCTTGTCCGAGGTGGACGCCTGGGCGCTCATGCGCTGCAAAATCTGCTGTGTGTCGCCGTCATCGCGGTGGAGCGCTCGGACCACCTGCACGTCTTCTGGTGCTGTGACCACCACCAAAGGTCGGAATTGCTCTGCGCGCCCGGTCTCGACCAAGAGCGCGGCCTCGTAACAGGCGAGTGGTTCTTCGCGGAGCTCCAGACGACGGATCTCGACCTCCAGCGCGGCCTCGACCCGCGGATGAACGAGCGCTTCGAGTCGCTGCCGGACATCGCGGTCGGCGAAGACCAGGCGGGCCAGCTTGGCGCGATCGATAGACAGATCTTCATGCAGGATCTGGTCACCAAACTCAGCGAGCAGCGCCCGGTAGCCGTCGCTTTGAGGAGCAACAACTGTGCGCGCGAGCAGATCAGCGTCGATGACCGGGAGCTTGCGCGCACGGAAGCGCGCTGCCACGGTGCTTTTGCCGGCACCGATCCCTCCGGTCAATCCAAAGATCTTACACGTCACGGGTGGAAGCTAGCCCGACTAAGGGGCAGGAGGGGAGCACAAAGCGCAGCGTGCCTTGCCCTAGTGTTGGCCCTTGGGGTGGGGGTGGATGTGGCGCGAGGGGAGGTTTCCTCACCAAGCTCTGAAGCGGGGGATTGGCCGGTCGATCCCCTGTGGGACACGGGGAGTGCGCTTGCAGGCGAGCCCCGCGTCGGACCAACCGGAGAGATCGCCTTGCTTGGCGTGGCGGGTACGCTGGATCTGCTGGAGTTCGACGGAAACCTGCGTTTTCGGATCACGCTGCCGGCGGCACCCACCGGCGCTGCGCTGATCGATGAGCGGGGAAGGATCTTTGTGCCCACTCTCCCGAGGACCGTGGTGGCCGTAGGACCCCAGGGAAGAACCATGCGGCGCATGCTTACGCCGCGGGCGCCTCTTCTTGATCTGCATTGGGTGAAAGGCTACGGCTTGGTGTCGTCGGCAGGATCCCGCCATCTGGTGGGGCTCACACGGCATGGGGTGGTCACACTCATGCACAAATCCCCCACAACCGTGTCCGGGCAGCCGGTCGCTGTTGGTGATGATCTGGCGTGGGTCGGAGCAGATGGATGTCTCTGGTGGATTCGCAAGGGCCAACCGTCTAGTACCGTCCGCCTCGATGGCCCGGTGCTGGCCCTCAAGGCGGACGGACATCACCCTCCCTGGCTCTGGGTGAGAACGGCGGAGCGGGTTCTTGCTTTCGACCGGAGAAAGCGGGTGTTTTCGGGGCAAAGGGCGCTGCTGATGGCGCCCTTGCCCAAGCCTGAAGCGCAGGTTGTCGTGCTGGTCGAGAGAGGACCCCGTGCGACCTGGTACGATCGGAACGGGCAGAGGCTTGCGTCGGTGGGGTTCGAGGGCGAGAAACTGGATCACGCGGGTGCGGTGACCGACTGCGAGGGGCGACTCTGGCTCAGCGCCGGCGACGGGAGCCTGCTCATCCTCGCACCGAACGGCGTGGCTCGCAGGTTGGGAGGGTTTGGTAGAGGTCCGCTCTTCTTGGTGCTCGACTGCCCTCGGCACCGCTTACTGGTGGGCGAACGCTCAGGCAGGCTCACCTCTGTATCATGGCGAGCCCCGGGGTAGCGTGGCCGGGGATGCCTCGGTAAGCTAACGCGGTGGATTTGAAGGCCAAGCTCACGCGATTGTCGGCGCCAAGCGTGAGCTCCGAACTCCGCTCGCAGGGCCTTCCGAGCAGGGTAGGGGCGGCGCTCACGGAGCTCCTGGGAACCGAGACGGATCCGGGGGACTTCTGGCGCGAAGAGCTGGCTCAGACCCGGGCAATTCAGGACTTCGAGGAGGGTGGCCCTCTTGGTCGACGTCTGCTGCGACCGTCGCTCGGTGCCCGGGTGGGGCGAGTCCCGATCTCCGCGGCCAAAGATGCTAGCGCGCCGATCTTGTCCTTGCTCGCCCTTGATCCGTCGCTGGCGAAGCTGGATCTGCGACGCGCTCTCTTTTTGGACACGGAGACCACAGGGCTTGGCGCTGGGGCGGGTACGCTGGCTTTCCTGGTAGGGCTGGCCGGATTCGAGGAGGAGCAGCCTTGGTTCGAGCAGCTCTTCTTGCGCTCTCCTGCCGAGGAGGGGGCGCTGCTCGATGCCCTGAGCGAACGGTTGTTGGCCGCCGAGTTGCTGGTGACCTTCAACGGCAAGACCTTCGACTGGCCTCTCTTGTTGGGCCGTTTCGTGATGAATCGGCGGCATGTGCCTCGAAGCCTGCCCCATCTCGATCTCTTGCACGTGGCTCGGCGTGTTCATCGTCCCAGGCTCGGCTCGGTGAGCCTGAAGCGTCTCGAGGGCGAGGTGCTGGGAATGGTGCGAGGCGAGGATGTCGACAGCCGGGAGATCCCTGCGCGGTATGCCCACTACCTTCGCACCGGGAACCCTCTGGAACTCGATCTGGTGATGGTGCATAACCAGGCGGATGTGCTGTCCATGATGGCGCTCATGGGATTGTATGGGGAGCCGTTGCCCCTGTTGGATCAGCGCGATCTGGTGGGGTTAGGGCGTGCATACTTCCGGGCTGGCGACCTGGTTCGTGCGGCTGATACGGCCGAACGTGCTCTCATGATCACGGGTGATCCGAGGGCTCGGTGGCTACTTGCGGATCTTTCGCGGGTGCGCCGAGATCGGGATGCAGCACTCCAGCACTTCGAGCATTTGGCAGAAGAGCTGGATGATCCACGAGTTCGGTTGGAACTGGTGAAGCTCTATGAGCATCACGCGAAGGCACCACTCCGTGCGCTCAAGGTGCTGGAGAGGGGGACGGGAGAAGATTCGGCGGCAACCACACGCCGCTATGAGCGTTTGAACCGCAAGGCATCGCGGCGTGAAGTCAAGGTCCACAGCACGCCCTGTGAGCCTGGTGGGCGGTCGAAAAGGCAGCGTTCTTTCTGAATTGCCGTCCTGCGTCATGCAATTTCTATTGATTTCGCGGTTGGTGAGTGGCAACGACAGGCCCCCATGGGGAAGAACGTTCCCGGACACTTCATCCGTCGTCCCAGCCTTTGGCGGCAAATTTCGGCAATCGCGTGGCGGCGTCCCAACGATCCAACCACCTATGGCACACTGGATGTCGATGCGACCGCTGTGCTTCGTTACGTCGACCGGTTGCGGACGGAGACAGGCCAGCACGTGACCGTCACCCACGTGGTGGTGCGGGCGCTCGGGCTTGCGCTCCGCGCGCACCCGGAGTGCAACGCCTTCTTGCGTTTGGGGAAGCTCTACCAGCGGGAACAGGTGGACATCTTCGTTTTGGTGGCGCAGCCTCCGGCGGCAAAGGAGGCGGATCGGGACCAGCGAGCCGACCTCAGCGGTGTGCGCTTGGAGCGCGTCGACGAGCAGTCCGTGGTACAGATCGCGAGCGGGCTCGAGGAGCAGAAAGCGGAACTGCGGGGTGGTCGCGATCGGCGCGTGGGCCCACTCAAGCGCTACTTGACCCGGCCGCCGCGGTTGATCGCCAGGTTTGGCCTCAGCTTGGTCACCTTCCTTCAGTATGAACTCAACCTCGACCTTTCGGGCTTGGGGATCCCGAGGGACACGTTTGGTGGCGCACTGGTGACCAGCATGGGCATGATGGGGATCAAGTATGCCGTTGCTCCCTTGGTTCCGGCGATGCGCCACAGCATGATGTTGGCGGTAGGAAGAATCGAGGAACGTGCCGTCGTGCGTCACGGAGAAATCGTGATCCGTCCGATCATGCCGCTCGCTGCCACCCTTGATCACCGGATCATCGACGGATACCACGCTTCGCGTCTCGCCCAGACCTTCACCCGCCTGCTTGAGGATCCGGAAGGGTTGGGAGTGTAGAAATCTGCGGAGTCTTGGGCAAAAGCCCATTGGATCTGGGTCTTGCGACCGCAGCATCGGAGGCTATTCTGAGCGCCGAGGAAGTGAGACCAAGCATGCAGCCATTCGTCTACCAGAACCCTACCAAGATCCTGTTTGGCCGTGGAAAGCTCAGCGAGATCGCTCGACACATCCCCTCTGATGGAAGGGTGCTCATGGTGGCGGGTGGGGGCTCGATCAAGCGCAACGGGGTCTATGAGCAGGTGCGCGAGGGTCTGCGGCAGGTTGCGGTGGAAGAATTCTGGGGTGTGGAGCCGAATCCGGACTACGCGACGCTGATGCGTGCGGTCGAAGTCGTGCGCGAGCACAAGATTGACTACTTGTTGGCAGTGGGTGGCGGCTCGGTGGTGGACGGAACCAAATTCATTGCCGCAGCAGCGCGCTATTTGGGGGAGCCCTGGGAGATCCTCCGCTCAGGTGCGGAGGTGACCCAGGCCATTCGCCTAGGCTGCGTGCTCACCCTACCGGCGACCGGGTCGGAGACGAATCCGACGGCGGTGATCAGCCGGCGCGAAACTGGGGAGAAGCTGCATTTCAGCACTCCGCTGGTGTTCCCTGATTTCGCGGTGTTGGATCCAGAGACCACCTGCTCGCTGCCCCCTCGCCAGACCGCCAATGGGGTAGTGGATGCCTTCGTCCATGTGCTCGAGCAATATGTGACCTATCCTGTGGGAGCGAGCGTTCAGGACCGATTTGCCGAGTCTCTGCTGCAGACCTTGCTCGAGTGGGGACCAACGGCTTATGCGGAGCCGAACAATCTTCTAGCTCGCTCGAACGTGATGTGGGCTGCCACCATGGCGCTGAATGGGCTGATCGGTGTTGGTGTGCCCCAGGACTGGAGCACCCACATGATAGGCCACGCGCTCACCGCCCGTTTCGGCATCGACCATGCGCGCACCCTGGCCGTGATCTGGCCATCGTTGATGCGCTGCTGTCTTCCAGACAAGACCGCAAAATTGGCCCAGATGGGCCGCCGGGTGTTTGGCTTCGAGGCAGGGGAGGGGGAGACGCTAGCCGAGCAGACCATCTCGGCGACGGAGCGGTTTTTCGAGGCTCTTGGGGTGCCAACACGGCTGTCGGCCATCGGGTTGGACTCGGATCCTGTCCCTCTCGTGCTCGATAGCCTTCGGCAGCACGGGCAGCTCACGTTAGGCGAACGTCAGAACGTGACCCTGGCGGTGGTGGAGGCTGTGCTGCGCCGTTCCCTCAGCCATTGAACAAGGTCACGCAAGATACGCGGTTCTCCTCAGGGATGTGTTGGGATACCCTAGACCGCGATACCCTGAGGACTGCCCATGCGACCTCTCAAAACGTCGGACAAGGCTACACCTGGACCTGTTCAGGTCAATGAGGCGATTCCCGTCGGTGACGGCACGAGGGTCCTTCCCTCCGAGCTGGTCGCGTCCGAGGGCATCCCAACACCGGAGCACCTGGTAGTTTATCCCGAGCTTGGCCGCGGTGCGATGGGGAGAATCCACCCCGCTACCGACCGCAATCTCCTGCGGCACGTGGCCATGAAGCGCCTGGACCGGGAGCTGGCGCGGGAGCCCTTCTACCGCGACGGATTCATCGCGGAGGCACAGATCACAGGCCAGCTCGAGCACCCCAACATCGTTCCGGTGCACGAGCTTCAGCTCGCCGACAACGGTGTTCCCTACTTTACCATGAAGCTGGTTCAAGGGATCAGTTTTGCCTGGTGGCTTGCGGATCCAGGCCATCCCCGGGGTTCTTCTGAGCGTCTCGAGGAGGGCCTAGAGATCTTTCTCAAGGTCTGTGACGCGGTCGACTATGCCCACCATCGGGGAGTCATCCACCGCGATCTGAAGCCGGACAACATCATGGTGGGGGATTTTGGTCAGGTCTACCTGATGGACTGGGGACTCTCGCGGCTCAGTCGGTCGCGGGCTGCATCGGGAGAAATGGCGCAGATGGAAGCACCTGGCCCAGTGGGAACCCCGGAGTACATGTCTCCGGAGCAGGCGCGCGGCAATCCACTCGAGATGGACGAACGGAGCGACGTCTTTGGACTGGGGGCCATTCTCTACGAGATCGTGAGCGGACGACGGCCCTACGGAGACATCACGGACACAAATCTGTTGCTCGAGCGGGCCGCGGAAGGGAGGGTGGTGTCCATCGACATCGCCTGCATGGATGTTGGAATCACCCGCCAGCTGCGGCGGATCGTCGAGAAGGCCACCGCTTCTGACCCCTCCGAGCGGTACCAGAGCGTGTCGGAGTTGCGTCAGGCGGTCCACCGCTTCCTCCGCGGTGGCTTCCACTTGCCTCGGCTGGTCTTCCCGGCCGGGCGGATCATCATCCGCGAGGGTGATCCGGGGGATGCTGCGTACCTGATCGTCAGCGGTAGCTGCCGCGCCTTCCGCAAGCTGGGTAGCGGTGAGGAGACCCTGGCGACGATGGAGGCGGGGAGTGTCTTTGGGGAAATGGCACTGATTCTGGACGAACCACGGGCCGCTTCGGTTCAGGCGCTCACCACCACGACCGTGCTGGTCCTCGACAAACAGGCTTTCACGGCTGAACTTGGGATTGACGGTTGGACCGGCGCCCTTGTGCGTGCGCTTGCGGAGCGTTTTCGCGCGCTGGAGGAGAAGGTCCGGGCCTCCGGTATGGTGAGGAGCTGAGCTGGTTCTCGAGGGGCGGGAGGTGCTAGAAGAGCGCCGCCATGCCTTACGATCACCGCACCATCGAAGCCCGGTGGCAGGCCTTCTGGGAGAAGAACCACATCTTTCGGGCGACCCGACGCGCCGGGCGCAGCAAGATGTACGTTCTCGATATGTTCCCCTATCCCTCCGGAAGCGGGCTGCATGTCGGGCATCCAGAGGGTTACACGGCCACCGACATCATCGTTCGACACCAACGCATGCGTGGGGTCGATGTGCTGCATCCGATGGGGTGGGACGCGTTTGGTCTGCCTGCCGAACAGTACGCGATCGCCACCGGCACTCACCCTCGCTTGACCACAGCGCGGAACATCGAGATGTTTCGTGGTCAGCTCCGCCGCCTGGGCTTTGCTTACGACTGGGAGCGTGAGGTCAACACCACCGATCCGGGTTACGTGCGCTGGACCCAGTGGATATTTCTCCGTTTGTTCGAGAGAAATCTGGCGTTTCAGGCGGAAATTCCCGTCAATTGGTGTCCCGAGCTCGGCACCGTCCTGGCCAACGAGGAGGTGATCGACGGTCGCAGTGAACGGGGAGGGCATCCGGTGATTCGCCAGCCACTCCGACAGTGGCAGCTCCGGATCACAGCCTACGCGGACCGGCTCGCCGAGGATCTGGAGGGACTCGATTGGCCCGAGACCAAGCAGAAACAGCGGGATTGGATCGGGCGGAGTGAGGGCGCTTCGGTCGACTTCGCGTTGGTTGGATTTGAGCAAACGCTGACTGTCTTCACGACCCGACCCGACACCCTGTTTGGGGCGACCTACATGGTGATCGCGCCCGATCACCCTCTCACCCTCCAGATCACCGACGCCGAGCATCAGGCAGCGGTAAAAGAGTATGTCGAACGTACAGCGAGGAAAAGTGAGCTGGAGCGGACCGCTCAGAACCGCGAGAAAACGGGAGTCTTCACCGGATCGTACGCAAGAAATCCTGTCAATGGCCAGCCGATCCCGGTGTTCACAGGGGACTACGTGCTCGGAAGCTACGGGTCTGGGGCGATCATGGCCGTCCCTGCCCACGATGAACGGGACTATGATTTTGCGCAGAAACACGGTCTTTCGATCGTGGAGGTGGTGAGCCCAGATGGCACGCTGCACGAGCGGCTGGAGCGAGCCTATGTCGACGATGGAATTGCGGTTCGTTCCGGGCCCTTCGACGGACAGCGCACCGCCGACGTGAAGCGCAATATCGTTCGCTGGTTGGAGGAGCGAGGGCTTGGCCGGTGTCAGGTGCACTATCGTCTTCGCGATTGGGTGTTCTCACGCCAGCGCTATTGGGGCGAGCCCATTCCCATCTATTTCCCGGTTGAGACGATCGGCGATCCGCGGAGCGGCGCACCGTACACCATCGATTATGGTTCCCCAATCGCGGTGGACGATGCGGAGTTGCCCCTCCAACTCCCAGAGCTGGAAGACTATCGCCCTGGAGATCCGCAGGGACCGCTCGCGAAGGCACTGGACTGGCGCTTCTTTCAGAAGGATGGTCGCTGGTTCGCGCGGGAGACCAACACCATGCCCCAGTGGGCCGGCTCCTGTTGGTATTATCTCCGCTATCTCGATCCGAACAACACCCAGGAATTGGTGAGTCAGAAGGCCTACGACGACTGGATGCCTGTGGATCTCTACGTGGGCGGGAGTGAGCACGCGGTGCTTCACCTGCTCTATGCGCGGTTCTGGCACAAGGTACTGTTTGATATTGGCGTGGTTAGCCATCCTGAGCCGTTCACCAAGCTGGTGCACCAGGGGCTGATTCTCGGCATGGTCTATCGGTATTACGCGCTTCTTTCGGGTGAGAGAGAAGAGCAGGTGTTCGACGGCGATGACCCAGAGATCGGGCGGGATGCGATCACGGGTGAGCTCGTGCATCGGCGCCTAGGCAAGGTGGTTTCTCCCCGATTCTGCCTGGACGCAGATCTCGTGACCAGAGAAGGGGTGCAGCTCCACGGTCGACACTTGGTGCGGGTGGTTCCGGTGGCCGAGAAGATGAGCAAGAGCCGGGGTAACGTGATCAACCCGGACGTAGTGGTGGAGGAGTTTGGCGCCGATGCGCTCAGGCTCTATGAGATGTTCATGGGGCCGCTCGAGCAGTCGAAGCCCTGGCAGACAAGCGGGATCCAGGGGGTGCGGCGTTTCCTCGACCGGGTGTATGCGATCGGGACTCGAGAGACGGCCCCAGAGCTCACCTGTCCAACACTCTTGCGGTTGGTGCACCGTACGGTGAAAAAGGTGGGAGAGGACATCGAGGGACTACGCTTCAACACTGCGATCTCAGCGATGATGATCCTGGCCAATCAGCTGAACGGTGAGGCTCGACCCCCCCGGGAGGCCGTCGAGAAGCTGGTGCTGTGCCTCGCTCCCTTTGCCCCCCATCTGGCAGAGGAGCTGTGGAATCATCTCGGTCACGCGGGGACGATCGCGGATGTAGCGTGGCCAGAGTACGCACCCGAGTGGTGTGAAGATGACACGGTAGAAATGGCCGTGCAGGTCAACGGTCGGGTGCGGGGAACCATTCGCGTTACTGGCCAACCAAGTGAGGAAGAGGTGGTTGCCCTGGCTCTCAACGAGGAGAATGTGGCGAGATTCATCGCTGGTAAACCGGTGGCCAAGACGATCTATGTGCCGCAGAAGATCCTGAACCTGATCGTGAAGTAGTCCGATTGGCTGAACAGGTGAACCGTGTGCGACCGAGCAGACATGAACATGGTATCGGATGTTCATAAGCTGTGGTTTCCCGTGAAACTTGGCCCACTCGGTGGCCCTGGTGGATCGCACTCAGCGGTTAGGCGCAGGGTCTGTCTTGCCCTGCTGCTCTCTGTGGTGTTGGGCTGTGGATACGGTCCGGCCTATGGTGGGAAACGTCCGGAGGCGCGCCTTTCGGTGGTGCTGAGCCCCGCGCGCGCCCCTGAAGCTGGGGCCATGATGGCGATCGCGGACGGGCTGAGAGGGGAGTTGTCGCGACAGGGGGTGCTACGGCCGGGAACCAGCTACCCAAGAGTGGTGGTGGAACTGGTCCGAGTCGATGAACGCTCTGCGGGGCAGCGAGCGGTGACCAATCACAGCGGGGTCGGAGGGGACGCGCTGGCGGTATCACGTGCGAGCCTGGTTGGGGTTACGGCCCGCGCTTGGATCGAAGAAGGACCTCACCAAAGACCAATTCGGGACACTGGAGATGTGCGCCGGACCGCCATGCAGGCCACGGGCAGCGGTCTGATCGAGGTGGATCGGCGAGAAACTGCCCTCAGAATTGCCGGTCAAGCCGTGGGGGCAGCTTTGGGTCGTCGGGTGGTTGGAGAGGTCGAGCCCAAGGACGAGCCCATGTGAAGCACAGCGCTCCTCGCCCGATCACAGCTCACAGTCCGAGCGCTTTGCGGAACCGTTTGGCGTCGGAGAACATGTCCACGTTGGTGAACACATAGGTGGCGTCTTGGGTGAGGTCGCCCCGGGCGATCTGCGCCAATTTCTCGATTGCGGGGTCCTCGTAACGCGACTTGTGTCCCGCCGGACCTGGCAGGCGATAGTAGGCCAGCTTACGCTTTGATAGCCCGTGCTGCAACGGATCACGGCTGAAGACGGTCTTGGTGTCCTCCGCTAGGGCTTCAGCCTCATCTGGCGACCAGAGCTGACCAAGCTCGAAGATAACCCGCTTGAACGGCTTAGTGAGTTGAACGAGAGAACTCTTGAGAGCGCTCTTGTTGGGACGGGTAGGTGCGAAATCGCTGGGCGCTACCACCACCACCGTCTTTGCGTTCAATTCCTTCTGAACACCAAGCAGACGCTCGAGTGCCTGTTGGGTGGTGGGGCCATCGCGAAACCCCTCCTGACCCAGTTCACGCGGACCCAGCAGTGCAAACTCGAAGCCCTCTGGAGCTTCGCGCTGCCAGCGACGCACTGTGCCCTGGCCGGGTGTGGCAAGGTGGGTCTCTTGAATCTCCACGAACAGGTACTCCTTGAAGTACCGGGTCGCAGGAACGGCAAATCCAGCACACCCGACAGTGATCATCGTGGGCAACGATAACACGGTCGGCAACCCTACGATAGCCACACTGGGGAAAATCTCGCTTGGCGCAGGCTGATCGAAAAATCACAACGCGGGAAGATACGGCCGCATCTCCCCGCGTTTTCTGGGGTCTTTTCGCTGCTGCTGTACAGAAGCAGACGGTCAGTGAAGAACGTCGGTCAGATAGCAGGGGTAGGCACAGGCGGTGGACTGGGATTCGTCACGACCTGCCATCGCTGCCCAAAGATCATTGCCGTTCACCTCCACGAGATTGGCGTCGATCACGCAGGTGTCCTCCTGGGCAGAGGTCACGAAGCCGTCGTCCGGGATATCTGCAGTATCCTCGTCGTTGACCACCCAGGCGTCATAGATGCAGTTTGCGGCGTCGATCACCGCATCCATACAGCCCTCTGTGTTCAAACACTCGACGGAGAGCGCGCAGAGGTTCTCATAGATGCACTCGGTGCAGCTGTCCGAAGGCTCATCAGCGGCAAGGCCTTCGCAGTCAGCCTCCGTGAAATCGATCACGGTGGTGGAGCCGCCGGTCCCTTCGGAAACGGTGTTGCCTCCCACTGCGCTTTGACCTCCACGCTCGGTTCCGCTTCCCGTGCTCCCACCTCGGATGACGACATCTTCGTCATCGTCTCCGTCGCCGTCACCCGACGTTATGGTGCAGCCGACGAAGCCTGACAAGACGATCGAGGTGGCAAGTAGAAGACTCTTCCAAGCAGACATCATGATGACTCCCTTCCGTTCTGGACCCTACGACACAGGCCAAGGGGCTCGACGGTTCGGTGAAATCTACCCGGGTCCTTTGGCTGCTGCAATCAATTGGCGGGATTCGGGCCGCCGTCACTCTTCTACGCCGAAGCTTGGCTTCAGCTTCCTTGGTTCTCATCAACCCTTTCTGGGTTCATCAGACGCCGACAGCCACCGGCCGACGCGACCGAAAGGGCGAAAGAAGGCTGCAAGCAGGGCTGCCAGCGTCATCAGGCCCATCGGCACATCACCTACCACCCGGTAGACGGTGGAACCCTCCAACCACGCCACGCGCCGCCGCAGCACGGCCTGTTCGAAGGTGTTGGTGAGCCCCAGCGTCCGTCCCACCGGGTCAACGATGCCACTTACCCCGCTGTTGGTGGAGCGGACGAAGAAGCGACGCTGCTCGACCGCGCGGAGCTTGGAGAGGGTCATGTGGATAGCCGGCTCGATTGTGTCCCCAAACCACGCGTCATTGGTCATGTTCACCAGCAAATGCCCAGGATCGTGACGGAACATGGTGTTGACGAAGCCGGGGAGCAGGTCCTCATAGCAAATGATGGTGGAGATGGGGTGTCCAGCCACGCGCAGGGCGCGCAGCGACTTGCCCTCACTGAAGCGGCCGCTGTTGGGTGACCACTCGTAGAGCACAGGGAAGGTCTCACCGAAGGGTAGATACTCACCGAAAGCCAGCAGGTATTGTTTGTCGTAGCGGCCGACGAGCGCTCCGCTGCGATCAGTGGCCACCGCGCTGTTGAAAAACACCATCTCACGCACGTCCTTGACCGGTCGCGCGAGCACCGCCCCGAAGATTGCATCCACGCCGATGCGCCTGCCCACCACCTCTGGGATCCGCTGCTCTGCTTCAGATTCGAGCACAGCGCTCATCACGCTCGTCTCACTCCACACCACCAGATCGAGAGGTCCCTGGTCCTTCAGTTGTTCAGTGAGGCTGAGGTGGCGCCGGAGACCTTCAGCCTTCTCCTTCCGTTTGCCAAACAGGCTCATATTTGCCTGAACCAGGCCGACCTCGGCTTTGGGAGCCTTGGCCACCAGTTCATCCACCATCCTGATCCGAACCCAACCAAAGAGCATGGTTCCGACCAGCACGACGGTGGGTAGGAGGACCGCGAGACGTTGAATCGGCCGACGGTCGAGACGGGCGAACAAGATCTCCGTCACCCCTTGATTGACTCCCAGCACCACCAGACCGAGCCCGATCGGTCCCGTCAGCTCCACGACCTGTACGAGCGGCAGCACGGAGTGCATGCTTGCCCCAAAATACCAGGGAAATAGCAAAGGAAAGAGCAGTTCGCTGCCAGCAAATGCGAGCGGTGCCGCCATGCCCAGCCGCCAACCTCGGTCAGCGACGCGGGCGTGGAGCCAGCCGAAGAGAGCGATCCGACCCCCCTGGTACGCGCACAGCACCGCCATGAAAAATAGACAAGGAAGAGTGGAGAAACCGCTGAAGGTGCGCAGCATCTCGAGCAGCCAATAGAAACCACTCATTGTCATCACAAAACCCGCGATCCAGCCGAAGAGCATCCCGCGGCGTGGTGTCTGCTGGCGCAGGGCGACAAGGAGAGGGACGAACGCGACGAAGGCCAACGGCCACACGTCGATTCCCGGAAACGACAGGAAGTAGAGCAGACCTGTGCAGGCCGAGAGGCCTATGCCGTGCAGAAGGGGAAGAGGACGGGGGGAGAGGAAGGAGTTCTCGGAAACCATGGGCTGGGATGGGCGGAGTGTCAGCAGAAACCGGAGCCGGAGCAAGGAGGTTGAAAGGTTGGGTTGCGGCATTCCCACTCAGGAGCCATAAAAGGACCGGCCCGAATGCCAAAGATCCTCCATATCGAGGACGATCCCGCCAATCGTCTCCTCGTCAGAAAACTCCTCATCCCAGCTGGTTTTGAGATCATCGAGTCGGTCGATGGGGTCGATGGCATTCACAGGGCCTGCACCGAGCACCCTGATCTCATCCTGGTCGACATCGCGATCCCTGGGCTCGATGGTTATGAGGTGACACTCCGGTTGAGGTCTGAGCCCACGCTTCGGACCACTCCAATCATCGCCATCACGGCCGAAGGCAACCGTGATACCTCGCTGGCCGTCGGTTGTGACGGCTACTTGCAGAAGCCCATCGACGCCCGTTCGTTTGTGGAAACCATCGAAGGGTACCTGGGGGGCCATCGGGAGCAGACCACCCCCGACCGCACGCGCAAGCACCTGCGGCAGCAAAGCCAACGGATCGTCGCCCACTTGGAGCACAAGATCTTCGAGTTGGAGGGGGCCAACCAGCGACTGACCGAGATGGATCGGCTGCGCCGTGAATTCTACCGCAACGTGACCCACGAACTGTCGACTCCAATGACCCCTATCGTGGGTTATCTGAAGCTGCTGCGTGACGAGGAGCTGGGGGAGCTTAAGCCTGCTCAGAGCAAGGCGCTTCGAGCCATGGATGATTGTGTGGTGCGCCTGCGAAGCCTCATCGACAATCTCTTGGACGTGACCGGCCTCGAAACCGGTCGCCTGCGATTGGTCCACCACGACTACGATTTTGGCCAGGTCGTCCGCCATCAGATCGAGCGTCACTCTCCGCTGTTCCAACAGAAGGGTCTGCGGTTGGCGGTGGATGTGCCAAGAACCGGTCTGTCTGGCTACGGGGATCCGGAGAGGTTGGCTCGTGCGGTGGATCACCTGCTCGACAACACGGGAAAGTTCGTGGGCTCGGGGGGTACGGTGGGGGTTCGGGTGCGAAGGCTGACCACAGGACACTTTGAACTGTGCGTGGCTGATACCGGCGCCGGCCTCGCTCCGGAAGTGCTAGGACGCCTCTTTGAGCCCTTTGTTCAGGGAGATGGTTCACCCACCCGCGCCCACGGAGGCACGGGTGTGGGGCTCGCTATCGTGCGCGGCATAGCGCGGGGTCACGGAGGGGACGTGCGATGCAGCTCCCCCGCCGACGAAACCATCGCCGATGTGACGTTTCGGGGGGCTGCCTTTTACCTCTTGGTCCCCGAGCGGGCCGGGAGCCCGACCCCCACCTCACCCCCTACCCAGGTTTGACCGGCTGGGCTTGCAGCATGAACTCCGATTCGGAGTGTTCTAGAGGAGAGAGCTAGGTGGGATCGGGATGTTCTAGAGGAGACAGCTAGGTGGGATCGGGATGTAAGGATGGGATCGTTCATGTGCTGCCTCACATCGACTTCTTGAATTCATGTTGTAGTTGATTTGCAGCTGGTAAATATTCGATATCGTTTAATTAAACACAATCGCTCCCGGTGAGCAACTCGCTCCTTCGAAACGAATCGCCCCGCCTGCCATTTCACAGGGAAGCTGTCGCGCAGCAGGCGCCAACATGGGCTGGACGCTCCACGCTCGGACGCGCGAAGCCGCTCCTACAGCACTCCTCCTTCCCACCGTTTAGCCTCCATGACCGATGGGTGGAGCTATGTGGCTTGGACGTGTCAGCCGCCTTCCCAACGCTGAGTGGTCAGCCGGCGAGGGCCGAGCGAACAATGGCGCGAGGTGGGCTCTAGTCCCCGCCCCTCGACCGGTGGATCGCTAGGGTATGAAGGGCGATCCCGGCAGCTACACTGGCGTTCAGTGAATCGACCCGGGAGGTGGCGGAGAGCCGAACCAGCTCCGAGCAGAGCTTGCGGGTCGATCTCTGCAAGCCTTCGTGTTCGCTTCCGAGTACGACCACCGTTGGCTCATCGTTTGCGCACTCATGGAGCAGCAGCGGGGCATGGGGATCGAGGCCTAGCACCCGCACTCCACGGTCTCGGATCTCCACCAGCGCCTGCCTGAGCGACGAGACGCGGCACAGGCGAGCATGCTCGATTGCCCCCGCAGACGCCCGAAACGTGGCGGGCGTAAGAGGCGCAGCCGAGTGTTCGGCGAAGATGATTGCGGCATCGGCTACCGCAACCGCAGATCGGATTACGGCACCAAAATTCTGCGGATCCTGGACGCGGTCGAGGGCAATGGCAAGGAAGTTGGGCTGCTCAAGGATTTGACTTAGACCAATCAGTCGAAGGGGAGGCGCCCAGGCTAGAACTCCTTGATGCTCATGACCCTGTGACCACTGGTCGAGTTCGGATCGGCTGACTCGCCGAAGGCAGGTCAGTCCTTGGTCGGCACCGAAACGAGCCAAGGCCTCGAGCCGAGGTGATTCTCGCGAATCGATCACCAGACCGAACATCGCCTTCCCATGAACCGCCACTGCTTCACGGACGGCATTGAGCCCCACCACCAGGCGGGCATGGGGAGACAGGGAGAAAGGGAGAGGTAATGGTGTCAGTCGGCTCACAAGACCCGGCCAATCTCTTCCACAATGGCCCGGGCGACACTGGCCGGTGCTGCCGCATCTCTGATCGGGCGCCCTACCACCAATAAGTTTGCCCCATCTTGGATGGCTTTGGCTGGTGAGCCTGTGCGCTTCTGATCGTCCGCCTCCCCCGCCGCCAGGCGAATTCCGGGGGTAACCAGCAGCATTGTGTCACCTACCGCTTGCCGCAAGGAAGCTACCTCGCGGCTTGAGCACACGCAGCCCCCCACACCCACGTCACGTGCGAGCCGTGCCAACCTGAGTGCGTGCGCTTCGGGCGTTTCCCCAACGCCAAGCCGCTCTAGATCCTGGGCGTCGAGAGAGGTCAGCACTGTAACCGCAAGCAGCGTAAGCGGTACACCCTCACGCTCCACACGCCGCACCGCTTGCTCCAACATCTTCGGGCCGCCGCTTGCGTGGAGGGTCAAGTAGCGCACTCCAAGGGCGCAAGCATTGGCCACCGCTCGCTCCACGGTTTCTGGAATGTCGTGGAGCTTGAGGTCCAAGAAGACCTCGAAGGAATGCCTCTTGACCTCGGAGACGGCCACCACACCTTCCCGTACGAAGAGTTCGAGGCCAATCTTCGCCACCCCAACACTCTCACCCACCAGCGAGAGTCCTCGCAATGCTTGGGCCAGGTCAGGGTAATCAAGCGCGAAGGCAAGACGAGCCCGCGCTGCACCCAGCGTTGTTGCATCCATCGCCTGAACTCCAGGGATTAGAAGCCGCAGAGCGGGTCCGAGGGATCACAGGCTGGCTTCGAGGGACCGCTCGGCTTCCCGCCACCCGTCGCCCCACGCTGTGCGGCAGCACCCGCCGCATTCTTGGCGTTTCGTGCACGCTCCAGCTCCCGCTCGATTTCAGCTTTCTGGGCGGCGTCTTTGGCGCTGGCCAGGCTATTTCTGAGCTCTTCTTCCTTGCGCGCAGCCATTTCGAACTCGCGCTGAAGCCGCGCGATCTTATCTTCGGCCTCTTTGCGCTGTGCAGCCTCCGAGGCCAAGCGTCGCTCCGTCTCCGCCTTAACGTTTTGATAGATCATCACCCCACTCACGCCACCGATCAGAAGCACACCGCCAATCACACCAACCATGATCTGCAGGCGCTTCTTGTGCTTGTCCTGGGTGAGAGCGGCGAGGGTTTGCTCGTGATGCTGCTGTGCGGTCAGACTCTCCAGGCGAGCTTTCTGCTCGGCCTCAGCGCGCGCGCGCTCAATCTCCGCGAGGCGGATCGCTTCGAGGCGCACTGCCTCTTCGCGTCGCCGTGCCTCGTCGCGCTGCCGCTCTTCCTCTTCGGCGCGCAGACGGGCCTCCTCCGCCTCGCGAGCTGCCTTTTCTGCGGCCAGCTTGGCCTCGAGGGCTGCCTTGGCTTGGGCTTCTTTCTCAGCTTCTTCCTCGCGAATGCGGTCTTCCTCGAGGTTCATCAGCTCTTTGAGAGAGAAGAGGACGGAGCTTTCCTTCTGTTCGGCCATGGAATCGATACCTTGCCTTGCCTGGGTCAGCGTGCGAGTACGGGCCATATCAACCGGGGGCCGGGACGTCAACCGGGAGTATCCGATCGGTCCGTTTTTGTGGTGATTGGGGGAGAACGGCTGGTGGTGTGGCTGCCGGCCGCGGTCCGCGGCGAAGGGCCGCAGAACTCAGGTTCTGAACCGTTGCCCGCTGGCTCCTTGGGTTGGGTCGGACCGTATACGCGCTTGCAATTCCAATGGTGACAGCTGCCTTCCCGTTCGCTAGAACCGCCACCCCTCATTGACGAGGTAGGCCAAGGTAGAGGGAGTTCCTACATGACAATCCAGCAGGTGGAGGCATCGATGACTGGCACCGTCCAGCGGGTGCTGGTGGAGGCGAACGCTCAAGTCGAGGTGGGCCAGACCCTGGCCGTGATCGAGTCGATGAAGATGGAAATCCCAGTCTTGGCTCCCGTGGCAGGCTGCATCGAGCGCATTCTGGTGGAGGTTGGGGCGCCGGTGGAAGAGGGGGAGCCACTGATGACTCTGGCTGTTCGCTGAAGGCCTGCCATCGAGATGTTCAGGGGCAAGCCCTTGCTGTTCACGCAGAGGGACGAGCCATCTCACTTAGCATCTGTGTCACCGCGATGGTCGCTCTTTAGCCTCGCACGGAGGTTTCGGACCGTCCACCAGAACCATCCGAGGACCGCTACGAGTACCAGATTGATGAGTGAGAGTGTCAGCACGAGGGCACGAAACCCTCCCGCCGAACTCTGAGTCAGCAGGAAGGGACCGAACTTGGCGAGAGCTGGGCCCTTATGAGGTGGAAGAGGCACCGAAGCGCTGACGACGGTCACTCGTTCGGGCACCATTCCGGGTACCGCCCCAGCCACCAAGGCCTTCACATTTTCGGGCGCGATCGGAGGAGTTGCCCCAAGGTGACGGAGGAGCACCGAGGCCGAGGGGCGTTGTCGCTCGTGTTCATCGAGCAGCGGCTCGTGCCGAGGGACGGCCAGGTGGACCCGGGCGCTTTGAACTTGAGCAAGCTGAGAGAGGCTCCGCTCCAACTCGCCTGCGATGCCGGCGAGCAGCCGTGCCTCCTCCGAACGTTGACTTTGGACCAACCCCTTGTCTGCTAACGCGTCAAGAACACCAGCGGGGCTTGTCGAGGGCAGTTCCGCTCGGCTCAACGCGCTGATGGCGGCTGTCACATCCCTCTGCGTGACGACAATCGTGTAGCGCGCCCCATCCTCGCCGAGTGGCTGTTTTTCAGCCACGATTCCCTGCTCGGTCAGAGCGCTGACGATCCGATTGGCTTGAGTCTCGTCCACGTCCCGGACTAGCGTTGTCGTGCACCCCAACGCCGTGAGCAAGAGGAGGATTGTGCTGAGTGACGCGGCGGAGCGGAGCGGGGAGAGGTGCGGTGTGGAACCCTCGGATGTCATGGGTGTACGCCGATCACCGGGCAGGAGCGAAGGTGGTGCGAGTGACATCGAGCTTCGGATGGGAGGGGAAATTGATCCGGCGCACCGCGGCTGCCACACAGCCCGCGATGCCGGGGTTTCTTGGTGTGGTGGTGACCGTTACGCCGACCGCACGTCCATTCTGCACGGCAGCGCAAATGCTGACTCCCATCGACTCAGGAACCCCGCAACCGTTTAGGTAGCGGCCCGAGTTGAGGATGGCTCCATACTGTCCTGCAGTGATGTCCGCTTGTCCGCGCTGTCCCATTTTCATCTCTTCAACATAGGCGGACTGTGCGCTCTCGCAGCTCATACCCTGGGCGAGGACCGGAAAGCCTCCCTGGTTTCCGATCACACCACCCCCGCGCCCACCCCCGCGTTTTTTGCCTTTGAGCGCCCCTTCAGTCTCGATGTTGGTGGCGGTCTCTCCGTGAACGGCGATCTCGTCGCTCTTCGATCCGCGCGTGGTAAGATACCAGGTAACCCCGGCGGCCAGGACCGCACCCACCGCCACGATCCCGAATACAGCCTTACCGCGAGTGCTGCGCTGTTCGCGGACCACCGTGCGTTCCAGCGCCTCCTTCTCGGCGCGAATATCTCGGTGAAGTCGAGCCTGCTCCGCAAACGGAGCGAACTGGTCCCAGTCTTTGATGGGGCGCTCGTCTTTGCTGAGGGAATCTTGAAGGAGATCGGAGTCCACGAAGCCGTGGGTGGCGATCTGCTGGAGCAACTCGACGGCTGTGAAGGGCCCATGGTCCATGCCGTCGCGGATCACGACGTATCGCGGCCGCGGATCGCTCTCAAGCTGTGCTTTCAGCGCAGTAAGTTCGGTCACACGGTTGTCCTGGACAGCCGGAACCCGTCGATTCTCCACCACCATCATGTCAAACGGGCTGGAAGCGTTTGGATTGCTGCCGCGAGATTGGGGTGGCAGCATCGACATCGAGACGTCCACGGTGAAGCCGGCATCACCGTCGAGGTGCGACTCATCGGCGGCTGGGGGGGCAACACTGCTGGTTGGTGCCATGTGGTGGAGCGCCTGAGCGAGGGCCAAGAGATCGTCAGGTCGATGAGCGGGATCAGCCACCAGCGCCCGGGTCAACAGGTGTTCGACTCCCTCCGGCACGGAGGGGTTGAGCTGTTGCGGACGACGCATGCCGGGGCCCACGCAGGCTCCGGTGAGTGCCTCGAAGAGGATGGCGCCCAGCGCGTAGACGGAGGCACGCGCATTGCCCGGTTCACCATCACGTTCCTCAGGGGCCAGACAAGCCCGATCCCGGGGAAGGGTGGGCGGGTTGGTGGCCAGGGTCCGGTCGAGGCGAAACTGGCCGTTTTGGTCGAGTGCCACGCTCGAAGGATGGACGAACAGCCGAGCGCCCACCCCATGTGCCTGGGCGAGTTCGACGGCGAGGGGGACGAGGAAAGCAACCGTCTCCTCGACGGACAGGCGATGACCGTTTGCGCGTAACTCCTCGAGATGTGCACGCAAGGTGTTGGGAATGATGGAGGTTCCGACCGGCAGGGGTGTCCCGAGTTGGTGGGCCATTTTTGCTCTTGGGGGGCGGATAGTAACAGACTTCGTGGTGTCGAGCCTGTCTGGTGGGGATCGGATCTGGGGCGATCAGGGCGTCTGGCCAGTCTGTGCGGACCGACGGTCGCACTCACCATTACGCCTTCAGCGCGGGGCTTTGGGGGTTGCAAAGAGAGCGGAATCCCGTGTCGCAGGAACGGTTCCAGCCGAAAAGAATCGCCTCCTGGTGCCTGCCCCCGATTGCCGCCAACGGATTCACCATGTTAGCGTGCCGCCCAGCCATGGATCCCCGTCAGATCGAGACACTTGTGCGGCGGTTGGTAGATGACCCGAACGACCAGGACGCGCTGATGACCGCCCTCCAGGCCGGTCAATCCGATCCTGCGCAGTACGCGCAATTTCTCGAGCGTGTTGGGACCGAGACCACCGATCCTGCTCTCTCTTGCCACTGGCTGACTGCGGCGGCGGAAGTCTGGTCGCAGTCGCTTGGTGACGCTCGGAGGTCGGCGCAGGTGCTGATTGAAGCCATCAAGCGCGATCCGACCCAGCAAGCTCCTGCGGACCGTCTGGCGGAAATGTACCGCGAACGTGGTGACACGAAGGCGTTGCTGGCTTTACACGATCGGCGGTCGAAGGCGATTGATGAGCGACTGGCGCGCGATCCGAGCTTGGCGGAACAGTCTGCTGCGCTCCACGCCGAGTTGGGTCGGTTGTGGTGCGAGCCCGTGATGAACCAGCCGAGAAAAGCGATTGAGCATTTCAAGCGTGCGGTCGAGCTCGATCCGACCAGCCAATACGCCATCTACTCGCTCCGTGAGCTTCTGAAAGGCGAGGGAGCTTGGGGGGACGCTCTGGCCTATTTCGAGGCGGAGCAGCGTTTGGTGGAGGAAATGGACCGGAAAATCGCCCTGTATCAGGATGAAGCGGCGGTTCGTCGTCAGCTCAATGATCTGGCGGGGGTGGCGGCCACACTGAGCCGTGCGCGTGCATTGGAGGGGGGTACGGATCCTACTTTGCAACAGATGTTTGGCTCGGTGGTGCTCGAACGCGTGCGTGCCAATGAAAAGGTGGCAAAAGAGGAAATCGAGCAGGGCGGTCAGGCCTTTACCGCGCTGGCGGAAGAGTACCCCGGTGAGCATGGCCTCTCCTATGCGCTCTGCGCCCTCGAACTGGTTTCTGGCGCCGATCGGGCGGTCCAGCTCGCGATGTACTACGCGACCGAGCTTGGGCGCGAGGGTGAGGTTGCGGGTGCGGCGGCGGCCTACCTCTCCGCCAATCCTGAGGGGGCGCTCGCGGCGGAGGCTCGTGCGCTGGTACAGCGGCACCCTGAAGCAGCGGTGCCGAGCAGTCTGGCGGCTCCGGCAGGAGTGCAAACCAAGCCTTCGGTTCACCGTGAGCCCGAGAAGCCGTCCACGGCCGTTCTCGAAGGTGCAGGAGATTTCGACCAGCTCCAGGTACTGCTGGACCAGGCGAATGCACTCTCCCGCAAGGCGCGGAAGCCTGAGGCTGCCGAGAAGTTTCTCGAGGTTCTTAGATTGTCACCCTCGAATGAAGAGGCGGTTGCCTTCCTCGAAGGCTACATGAAGCAGCGCCGGAAGTATGCGGAACTGAGAGATATGCTGCGGGCAGCGGCGGCGGTTGCGGACGCCCCCTTCGAGTCGCGTCGCAACTGGTTGCGAGAGTTGGCTGGGCTTTCCGAGACCCAACTCCGCGATCCGGACACCGCGATCCGCGCTTGGCAAGACCTGTTGGAACTGGATCCGGACGATGACGGGCCTCGTGAGCAGCTTCGTAGGTTGCTGGAGCGAGCAGGACGTTGGGACGACCTTCTGGAGCTCCTGGAGCGCGAGGCCGAGCAGGAGTCCGACGTCGAGCGTCGGGTGGTGATGGAGAAGGCGATCGCAAAGCTACATGAGCAGAAACGACGCGATCCGGTGGCGACTGGGCAGACTTGGGCGAGGATCGCGGCCCTTCTCCCGGATGATGAAACTGCGATCCAGACGGCGGTGAAGAACCTCGAGAAGGGTGGCCGCTTGGACCTTGCGGCACAGGTGATCGCCGAGAACGTGGGGGCGGTTGCGGACCAGAGGGCCCGCTCCCAGCTGTTCCAGAAGCTTGCTCAGCTTCGGGAGCAGCTCTCGGATTGGGTGGGGGCGGGGGATGCCTATACCGAAGCGGCGCAGATCCAGAAGTCGAGCGAACTCTTGGAGGCGGCTGAGCGCTGTTTCTCCGCAGGTGGTGCCTTCGAACAGGCGGCGAGCACACTCGAGGAGTTGTCGCAACACGTCACCGCCGGTCCCGCGCGCGCCGCGCTTTTTGCGCGCATCGCGGAGCACTTGACTCGGCTTGGCGATGAGGCCAACGCACTCGCGCGGCTAGAACAGGCCACCAGCCTAGATCCGATCAACGACGAGTACTTCGAGCGTCTCGAGAAGATTTACGTCGAGCAGGACCGACAATCCGAATTGGTTCGGACACTTCTCGCTCGGGCGGAGGGCTTGGACGATACTTCGAGGCGCATTGCTCTCAGACGCCGGGCGAGCGGCATTCAAAGGGAGACTCTCGGTGACCCCGAGGGAGCTCGCGAGAGCCTGCTCTTGGTGCTGTCCGATGGCGATGACGCCGAGACCCTTGGACAATTGATCGAGGATGCGGAGGGTCGCGAAGACTACGCGGAAGCGGTGGAATTCCTGACGCGTTTGGCCGAGGTTGAGAGCGACCAGAAGCAGAAGGTGGCTCTCCACCTGCGCATCGCGAAGATGACCGCGGATCAGCTTGATGATCTGAATCGTGCCATTGAGGAACTTGAGCTGGTTCTGAAGAAGCACGATCCGAACGATCTCGGATGTCTGGCGGCGCTTTCTGAACTCTTCGAGCGAGCCGATGACGCGGAGGGCATGGCAGCTACCATGGAGAGACAGCTCGCCGTGCCTGGCCAGAGCGATGCGGTTCGACTTGAATTAGCGGCGCGGCTTGCCGATTTGTTCGAGTCGCGACTCCAGAACCCTGGCAAGGCGATCCGGATGCTGGACATCGTTCGCAGCATCGACCCCGAGAACTACGATGCTTTGGCGCGATTGGTCTCGCTCGCCGAAGAAGGCGAGGATTGGCCAAGACTGGCCGGTCACCTCGGCGAGCTGATATCCGTAGAGGGAGACGAACAGGAACTCAGTCAGCTCACACAGCGGCTAGCGCTCCTTTACCATGAACGTCTGGGCAAGAGTGATGAAGCACTGGCAGTGCTGTTGCAGGTGGCGGACCTCGGCGACACGGCCTGCCGTGAAGAGTATGTGCGTTTGGGCGATAGCTTGGGCTGGAAAGGCTTGGTGGCAGCCAAGCTGGTGGAGTGGAACCTGGAGTCTGCGGGCTCCGAGGAGCGGAATCATGCTTTGCGTGGTGCGTTTGACCGTTTCCTTGAGGTGTCCCGTGACGCCGACGCGGTGAACGTGGCAAGAGAGTTGGTTCGCGCGCGCGCAGCCGACGGCGAGTTGGCGCGCCAGCTCGAGACTATCGCGGTGCGACTGAAGGACCTCGATGCGTTAGGGTTGGCGCACGACCTCATCACCCATGATCTGTCCGGGGCCGATCGGGCCGAGGAGATGGTGCGGCAAGCTGAGGTGCTAGAGCGTTGTGGAGTGGATCCGGTGGAGGCGGTTCAGCACGGTGAGCAGGCGCTGACCAGTATCTCTCCCGATGAGGTTGAAGAGCTACTCACTCGGTTGGCCCGGTTGTGTGCGAATCGCGAGCAAGTGATTGACCTTTATGAGCGGCAGGTCACTCGTTGCAAAGTGCCAATGGACCGGTTCCGCGCGCTGGGGCGTGCGGCTCAGGTGGCTGCTGAGAATGGTGCTGTGGATCGGGCCCGGGTCTTCTTCGAGATCGCGGTGGGAGGGGTAGTCCAGGACGATGTTCTCGCCGTGCTCGAAGATTTGGCCGAGCAGAGCGATGCAGCGAACGGCACCTCGACACTGCGAAGGACGTTGGCTGAGTCGCTGGCAGGTGGCGGTCAAGGGTCGAAGGATGGGGGCAGGACCAGGAGCGCTATGCTGCGTCGCGCTGCGCGGATCGCCCAGGTTAGCCTGAGAGACACTGAGCAGGCGTTCGCCTGGCTCGGGGAGGCGCTGGTGACGCATGTTGACGATGACGGCCTGGATGAGCTTGAACGCCTGGCTGAGGAGACCGGCGATCCGAAACGGGTGGAGACAGTTCTCGGTCGAGCGTTGGAAGAGGTATTCGACGGACCGTTGGTGAGGAAACTGCTCGCCCGGCGCGCGAAGCTGCGACGGGAAGTGCTAAGCGATCCTATCGCGGCGGCGCAGGATCTCAAGCGGTTGCATGAACTATCCCCCTCCGATGCCGCGGTAAACGAGGAGTTACAGGCTCTGTACGAGGAGCTGTCAGATCACCGGGGACTGGTTCAGTTGCTCGAGGATCAGATCCTGCGAGGAAAGGATCCAAGTCAGCGCGCTGAGCTGGCGCGTCGAGTGAGTCGCTTGTGGGAGGAACGTCTGGGTGACCATCGCGAGGCTGCCGATGCATGGCGCCGCGTACTCCGGCTCAAGCCGAATGATCCCGAGGCTCAGGAAGGGCTGGAGCGGGCGAAGGCGAATATGCTCAAGAAGCCATCCGTGTCTCCTCCCCCGTGGGAACCGGATGCGAGCGCACCAGATTCCGGTTCCCCTCAGCCATCCAGGGAGGAACCGAATGGCGAAGGGATCCCACAGGCGAGTTCGGTGCCCGCAGCACCGAGCCCTACCGATCCGGCCCCTGCAGATTTGCCAGGAGAGATGAGTAACGACCAGCCAGGAGACTCGGCGCCCTTGGCGATGGTTGAGGGACACGATTCCGAGCACCTCGAGGGCGAGAGTCCGGTTCTGGAAGATGTGGCCAACACCGTGCCGGAGGTGATGGAGACCCCCAGTTCACCGAAGGAGGAGCCTTGGTCAGAACTGGTGAGTGATCCCGATGATCAGGCGGAGATGGAGGCGGGAGCGAGGGAACCGGACGAACTGGACGCCTCTACCCCAACCGACCCAGATCCGGAGGAGATTGGGGGGGGGGACCCAGCGGATCGGGAACTGCGCGATGAGATGGAACGGGAGAGTGACGGGGCGGACGGTTCTGCCCACAAGGGAGCGGCGCCGCCGGTACCGGTTCAGAAGGGCCCATCCGCGCCGCCACCCAAGCCATCCAGTCCCGGTCGACCACCCCCGCCACCCCCGCCTTCCATGCGGCCAGTGCCTATGCCACCCCCGCCGCCCTCCCGACTTCCACCCCCGCCACCGCCCGGTTCACGGCCTGTGCCGCCACCTCCACCGGGAGCAGGTCGTTCCGCTGCTCCTCCGAAGCCTCCTCCTCCTCCCCCACATCGGCGCGGCGACGACGAGGAGTAGTCGCCTCCGTCGGTTTTGTCAGGAGGACGTCAAAGGTCATAGGGACCGAATTCAGCGCTAATTGCAGGAGGAATGCCTCGCGTTGCGCTGGTTCGGTCCCCGCCTTGGCAAGGCCAAGCTTATTCGTGAGTTCGAAGCGCGAAGGTGAGTGTGCCTTCGTGTCCGTTGAGATAGCCGTCCATACCCAACACCAACGGGCGGTTCTTCCCAGCGTCGTGACCAAATGGGAGTTCCGCTACGGTTGGGAGTCCGCAGGTGTTGGCAAAGGCTTCGAGAACACTGGTCGTTTCCACTCCGAAAGCGCCGGGTGAACACCCCGTGAATTGACCGAGGGCTAGCCCGCGTACGTGTGAGAACGGGGTGGAGAGCCTGAGGGCAGTCAACATCCGATCTATTCGGTAGGAAGATTCGGCCACGTCTTCCAGGGCCAGAATGCAACGATGAGGCAGCTCCAGCTGGCCGGCGGCTGCGGCATGCACGAGCAGGGTGAGGTTGCCGCCGACCAGCGGGGCGCGGCAATCACCCTCGACCCAACCTGCTCCAGTGTAGGTGCGTGGGCGAGTGGGGGCAAGGAGGGCGTCCAGCCACTCACGTCGGGCAGACTCGGAGCTGCGGGCCAGTCCCACCAGGTTGGGGGCGTGCAGTGATGCAACCTGCTCGCGGCTGGCACCCAGATGCAGCAACGTGGGATCGGAGAAGCCCACCAGCCATTTGGGCGAGGAGCGGAGATGAAAGAACTCGAGCTGATCGAGGATGCGGAGCAGTCCGTGTCCGCCACGAGCCGCGATGATGGCTGTTATGTTGGGATCGGCTAATGCCGCGTTGAGTTCGGCTCGACGGCGCTCATCGGAGCCAGCCAAGAAACCCTCGCGCTCGAAGATCCGGGGATCGAACTTGACCTCGAAGTGGGTTCGGAGCCAGTCAAGTGCACGGCTCGCATCGTCCCGATCGAAGGGGCTGCTCGGTGCGACCACTGCTACCACGTCGTGGGGACGAAGCGCCTTTGGCACCAGCAGTGGTCGAGGACGAGATGTGATACCGGTCATGCCGAATGCTCGAAGCCTAGCGATATTCCACCAGCTTTTCGATGGGCAATCGTTGTTTGGGAGCCGCCTCGTCGGCAGGCCACCCGAGCGGCGTCATGGCTACCGGTTGTTCTCGTGGTCCAAGTTCAAGCAATTCTGCGAGCTGTCTGCTGTCGAAAGCAGCGATCCAGCAGGTTCCCAACCCCTCGTCGGTTGCTCCAAGAATCAGATGGTCTAGGGCGATGGTGGCGTCCACCACCGCGTAGTTCATCCCATCCTGCCGTGACCAGGCACGCTCGGACACTGCAATCATCACGAGAAGCAGGGGTGCATCGAGCAGCCACCTGTGGCGACAGATCTGACCGAGCGCTTGCCGATGGCGTTCGGTCTGGAGCACGACCAGACGAAAAGGCTGTCGGTTGCAGGCAGTCGGTGCGAGCCGGGCGCACTCGAAGACGCGGGTCAAGAGGTCGTGTGGGATGGGAGTGGAATGGTATGACCGGCAGGAATACCGGCGCGAGAAGAGTTCGAGTATGGCCATAGGGGCAGGGTACTCCTCGAGCTTTGCCCGAGAAAACAGGAGCTCTCGGTTCAACAGTCCTCATCAGTCCCGATCGGCCCAAAGGACGGGGCTCTCCGCCATTTCCGGGCGGATGCTGGTGCAAAGTTGCTGCGCTATGGTGGGCGCGCGATGACTGAGCGTTCCCTCCGCCCCCTGGGTGCCAGTACCGAATCGGGACCGGTTCCGAGCTTGGTGACCCGCTTGGTTGCGTTGGGGAGATCGAAGGCATTCGAGCTGCGCCAACGATGGCTAGGAGGTGATTTCGACGAACGAGTCAGCCTGTTGCAGGAGCGCTATTCCGGCGCACGCTTTGATCCGCTAGGCCTCGATCTGCTGGCATTTGAGCGTGCGGCACGGATCACCGCTTTCTTCCATCGTGCGTACTTTCGCACCGAGGTGCATGGCATCGATAACTTGCCCGAAGGTCGGATGCTGATTGTGGCCAACCACTCTGGTCAGATCCCGATCGACGCGGCCATTCTGGGGGCAACACTGTTCTTCGACGCAGCCGAACCTCGGGTTTTGCGTGCCATGATCGACCGTTGGGCGGGCGAGCTCCCCTTTGTATCGACCTTCTTCGCCCGACTAGGTTCGATCGTGGGTTCACGAAGCAACGCCGAGCGACTGCTTCAGCGCAATGAGGCGGTTCTGGTGTTTCCCGAGGGAATGCGCGGGATCTCCAAGCCGTTTCCGCGACGCTACCGCCTTCTTCCGTTCAGTCACGGATTCATTCGAATCGCGCTCGCGACCGAGACTCCGATCGTGCCCTGTGCTGTTGTCGGCGCCGAGGAGCAGTACGTGAGCATTGGCACCTCGCGCACCCTCGCGCGACTGCTGGGGGTGCCAGTTTTTCCACTCGTGCCGCAGATGTTGCTGCCATTGGGTCAGCTCCCGCTTCCGACTAAGTACCGCATCCACTTCGGTGAACCGCTCCGCTTCGCCGGCCGTGCAGACGAGCCGGAGTCGCGGATCGCGCATAAGGTTTTCATGGTGGAGAAGGCCGTCCAAGCCTTGCTGGACGAGGGACTCCGCAGACGCAGGGGGATTTTCGCTTGAGATCTCAGTTGCTAGTACTGGGAGCACTTCAGCTTGGGCTGCTGCAGCCGAGCTGCGATGCCGTGCATCCTGAGTCGGTGAGTACGGAAGCGCCATCCACACGGCCTGTACCGATCGGGTTGGTTCGAGCGGCACTCTCTGCCCAGGGAGCCTTGATTCGCCCAACCAGCACAGTCTCTCCTCCCACCAGTGTTGGTGTGCCCCAAGGCACCGCTCCGGTTCCGTTCAACCCCACTCCCTTCCGTACCAAGCAGAGAGGAGTCATGCTGTGACTTCAGTGGCGCCATCGCCGAGACAATTGGGCTGGTGCTTCTTGGGCCAAGCCAAGAAGACTTGTGTTGCCAGCAGGGGGAACACCGCTTCGCGAAGCTTGGCCACTTTTGGGTTGACCATCTGGCTTTGTGCTGGCTGCGGCAACGATCAGCCACCGGTGTTTTCTCCAGTCGAGTATCAGCGCCCCGAGGTCATTCCCTGGCCATCAGCCGCCATTCCGCAGCCGGCCAGGAACCCAATAGCCATAGGTCAGGTTGCCGAGTCAGTTCGGGGAGAAGGCGGGATCGGCGGCGCTTCCCTGGCGTTGCCTGCGGTCTTGGGCAAAGGCGGCGAGGGCGGGTGCTCTTCGGCAGCCAGTCAAGGAGGGGGCGCCGAGGCTCCAACTGGCTACACTGGGGCGGCCGGCGGCGCGCTTCCTGAACCTCCCGACCGGCCGGAGATGCCATGACCGTACGTGAACAAGCCATCCTGGCTCGAAATGCCACCGCCGCGCTGATCTGCGCCGGGCAGAAGGACAAGGATCAGGCACTCTCGCACCTTGCCCGTTTGCTGACTGAGGAAGCAGGGCAGATCGATGCCGCAAACCAGAGAGATGTGGAGGCGGCACGCGCCTCAGGGCTGCCTGAACCGCTCGTCGATCGGCTGGTCATGAATCAGAAGGTGATCGGCCAGACCGTGGCTGCTGTCGAGTATGTGCAAAGCTTGAACGATCCGGTCGGGGCCCGGGGTCCGATGGTGCGCCGTCCAGAGGGTTTTCTCGTTGGCCGTCAGCGCGTACCACTTGGGGTGATTGGCATCGTGTACGAGTCACGCCCGAACGTCACGATTGACGCTGCCTGTTTGTGTCTCAAGGCGGGGAACGCGGTTCTATTACGGGGCGGCAAGGAAGCGCGTGAGACCAACCGAGTGCTAGGGGAGCTTCTGTCTACCGCGCTCATCTCCGCGAAGCTTCCAGCAGAGGCGGTCCAGATAGTCTCCGCCGAGAGCCGGGACAGCATCGGGGAGATGATCAGTCTCTCGGGACTCATTGATCTGGTGATTCCACGTGGTGGTGAAGGACTGATCCGCTACGTTACTGAGAACGCCCGGGTACCGGTGATTCAGCACTACAAGGGGGTGTGCCACCTCTTCCTCGATGCTGGCTGTGATATTGCGATGGCCACCCGCCTCGCTCTGAACGGCAAGGTTCAGCGGCCTTCGGTCTGCAATGCCTTGGAGTGCCTGCTCGTCGATTCGGCAGACGCGGCGCGAGTTCTGCCTCAGGTAGCCGTAGCGCTGGTGGAGGCGGGGGTGGAGCTTCGCGGTTGTCCGCGAACCGTCAGCTTGGTTGCAGCGGCGCGGCCGGCGAGCGACACCGATTACGGGACTGAGTTCTTGGACAAGATTCTCGCGGTCCGCGTGGTCGACGGGCTGGATGGTGCCATCCAGCATGTTCGTCGCTACGGATCTCTCCACTCCGAGGCGATCTGCACCAACCATCATGGCCACGCCGAACGATGGTTGCGGGAGGTCGATGCCAGTTGTGTGCTCGTCAACGCGTCAACTCGGTTGAACGACGGAGGTCAGCTCGGACTCGGTGCAGAGATAGGTATCTCGACCTCGAAGTTGCACGCTTATGGCCCGATGGGTCTTGAAAGCCTCACCACCGAGAAGTGGATCGTTCTCGGAGATGGACAGGTACGAAACTGATGGCACTCCTTTCGAAGAACAAGAAGACCAGAGCTCGAGTTCGTCCACCCTCACGTCGAACGGGTGCCCCGAGTCGGGTGTCTCTCACCGAGCGTCCCACTCCCTCCGAAGAATCGCGTCGCATCGCCCTGCTTGCGGCCGAGGCAGGGCTGGAGAAAAAGGCGCTGAATGTCGATATCTTGGATGTCACGGGTAAGGTTGACTACGCGGATTTCCTGGTGCTGATGAGTGGCCAGAATGAGAGACAGGTGGCGGCCATCGTCCACTTCGTGGAGGAACACCTGAGAAAGCATGCAGTGCGCGCGGTTTCCCTGGAGGGGCTGCCTACCGGACGCTGGGTTTTGATGGATTTCGTTGACGTGGTGGTTCATGTGTTCGTTCAGGACGCACGGTCGCTCTATGATCTGGACGGGTTGTGGATCGACGCGCGGCGGATTCCGGTCGAGATAGAGCAGCCCTCCAGCCCTGCGCGTCGCACGTGAGGATTCAGTTGGTGGTAGTCGGGCGGCTCCGAGCAGGCGCCTTTCGGAGCCTGGCCGACGACTACCTGGAGCGGATCCGGAGGGTAGTACGCTGCGAAGAGGAAGAGCTGCGAGATGACCGGGAGCTTGCGCGTCGGTGGCCGACGGCGGACACGGTGGTGGCGATGGAGGTTGAGGGTCGAGCACTCAACAGTCGGGAGTTCTCTGAGCGTCTCGCAGTTTGGGGGTGTCGGGGCAAAGGTGAGATTGCGTTCGTGATCGGTGGTGCTGAGGGGCTGGATCCCAAACTCTCTGGTCGCGCGAATGAGCGGTTGTCTCTGTCTCGGATGACCTTGCCCCACCGATTGGCGCGGGTGCTACTGCTTGAGCAAGTCTATCGTGGCCTTACCATCCTTCGCCACGAGCCATACGCACGCGAGGATTGAGTCAATCCACCTGGGTACGTTTCCTCCCAACCAGCCATGCGAGCCCGATCGAGAGTGCATAGAGGAGGCACAGTGGAATGGCCAAGAGTAGCTGGCTTATGATGTCAGGCGGCGTGACGATGGCGGCCACCACGAACGCCAGTACCACGAAGTATCGAAAAAAACGCAAGAGATGCCGGTAGGTGATCACCCCTGAGAGAGAAAGGAAGAAGGCTAAGATCGGCAGCTCGAAGACCACTCCAAACGCGAGAAGCATGCGAATCACGAAGTCCAAGTAGTCATCGATCATGACGGTTGGGCTGACCGTGAGTTCTGCACTAACTGCGCCACTTAGGCCGAGCAGATATCGAAACGCGATGGGGAACGCCACTCTCCATCCGAAGTATCCACCGCCGGCGAAGAGTAAGGTTGAAGAGAGCACGAAGGGAAACGCGTACCGCTTCTCGCGCGCGTAGAGACCGGGCGCGATGAACGCCCATAGCTGGTAGAAGAGCACCGGCAGCGCGAACACTACCCCCGCAAGAAATGAGAGTTTCAAATAGGCGAAGAACAACGAGGCTGGAGCTGGAAAATGTAGACTTGCGGCCTCGGTAAGGTGGGCAGCCTTCCAGGCCATCACGAAGGGGTGCGTCAACCAAGCCAGGAGCGGCTCCCGAAACACCCACCCGATTGCAAACCCGATCCCGATCGCCAACACCGATTTTACAATCCGCCCGCGGAGTTCCTCGAGATGTTCGAAGAAGGTCATCGGTTTTCCGGAGGTGGGCTCAGTCACTGCCCACCCGCTTCGGGTTCAGTCGTGGTCCGAGGAAAAACTCCGAGTGGCTCCGGCTGGTCCTTGAGAGACGACTGAGGCGGTGGGTCGAGGAGGTCTTCGGCAATCGCTCCGTCCGCATCGCAGCCTTCCACCGGTCGCTCGCGGGAGATATCAACCTCTCGTGCTGCGCGTCTACAGTCCTCAGCGTAGCTCGGGTAGGGAGAGGCTGGATCCTCGACGCTGCTTGGACGCTCGGGTGGTGCGAAGAAGCTGCTCGCTCGCAAGTCACCTCTGAGCAGCTGGCGGAGTTCCTCGAGCCCACCCCCCACCCCCTCCCGCCGCAACAGCTCGTCGATGCCCGTTTGGCTTCGGAGCTCGCTCGTGATACGGCGGAGCCGGCCCAGTGCCACTCCCATCGTTTTGAGGAGTGGGGGAAGCTTGTCGGGGCCGAGCACCACCAGGGCAACCAGCAAGACGACGAGCAACTCGAAGAACGAGATCCCGAACAAGGCCACGGACGGTAGCTTGTCCTCGATGGTCTTGCAATGAGGGAGCAGTCCCGCCGCCAAGCGAACGCTGAGCCCTGCCGAGCCTGGCCCGAATCGGGCTTCAGTGTGGGCTGCGCCCGTCCTTCAACAACCCTCGAGCGATGAGCTGCCGGTGGATCTCGGTCGTCCCCTCGTAGATCTCGAACATCTTGGCGTCTCGCAGCAGTTTCTCTGTTGGGCCACGAGCGGCGATGCCAAGCGCCCCATGGATTTGGACGGCATCGAGGGCTGCCTCGACTGCTGAGCGACTTGCATGCAGCTTGGCCATGCTTGAACTCCGAGCATCGATCAGCCCGCGGCGCATCTTCGCCGTAGCGTGTTGGACCAGGAGTCGTGCGGTCTCGGCGCGGACTGCCATATCCGCAAGCATCCCCTGGATTTGACCCTGTTCGCCGAGAGCCTTGCCGAAGACCTGGTGGTTTCGCGCGTGATTGAGGCTCTCATCGAGGCACCGTTCGATGAGCCCAACGGCCGAGGCAGCGACAATCGGTCGAGTGCGGTCAAAGACAGCCATGGCTAACGCGAACCCATGGCCCGGTGGGGCCAGTACAGCCTGCGGGGCGATTCGCACGGCGTCAAACGAGATCCCTCCGGTCTGACAGGCTCGCTGTCCAAGCTTCTCCTCGGCAGGAGCAGGTAGTACTCCTGCCTGCTCGCGAGAGATGAGGAAGGCACCGATTCCCCGATGGCTACCACCGTGGTCGCTGGTGGCGAACACGATGTAGAAAGCTGCTCGTTGCGCGTGGGTGATCCAGGCCTTTTGTCCCGAGAGAACCCACCCATGACCGTCACGAACCACCTTGGTGCGAAGACTCGCAACGTCCGTGCCTCCACTCGGCTCAGTGACACAGAAGCTGGCTAGATGTGGTTCCTGGCCGAGCAGGCCAAGGTATTGGTCTTGAAGGGTGCGCGAGCCAGCGAGAACGAGAGCAGTAATGGCAAGATCATTGCAAGCCAAGGCAGCTTGGATGCCAGTGCATCTATATCCAAGCAGTCTCGCCACCTCCGCGCTGGTCGGGTAATCAAGCTCCGGTCCCCCATGCTCGGCTGGAAGTCGTGGGCCGAGCAGCCCTAGGCGATGGGCTTGCTCGAGCAGTTGTTGGGGCAGTTCACCGATCCGATCGCAGAGCTCCACAGTAGGGCCGATCACTTCGCGGGCGAACCGAACTGTTGTTTGAAGGACGCATGGGTCGGCTGGTGACACCAACTCGCGCTCCCTCGCCGCCGTCTGTTCGTCAGAGCTGGGCACGGTTAGCTGCGTCTCGAATGCGAGATTTGAGCGAGTGTTGGCCCACAGCGTAGCCGAGAGCGAATCCCAGCGCGAGGACGATAGGGACGTACACGATGTGTAGCATATTATCTCACTTCCTGGTCGGCTTCCGCAGTCAATGGACGACGCTCCAGTGCGCGAAGACGCTCTTCGAGCCTCATTTGACGTCGCCGCACGCCGAGCACGAACAGCAGCACTGTTGTCCAGAAGATGCTCGCCGCGATCACTACAGTGATAGCCTCCGAGCTGCTTCGGCCCGTTGCGGGTTCGGCCACCGCAGCGAACCCGTCCTCGGTGGTCGAGTGGGCCAATGACGCCGTGGGCTCTGAAAGCAAAGTGCGAGGTGATTTCATAATGGACCCTCGTGGGAAGTGGGTTCGCCAGGGGATACCGCCTCCAGCTCACAGAGACGGGCGGTCTGGGCCAAGGTGGTACCGCGCAGCCAGAGAAGAACCAGAGTGAGGAGAGTGAACGACACGAAACCCATCCCAAGGGTGAGCGCCATCTCGTCGGTGATGCCCCCGCCTCGCCCGGTGATCACAGTTGGGTGATTGCCTCCCCACTTTTTCACGCTGAGGTGGATAATGGGCAGATTGACCGTGCCGAGCAGGCCGAAGGCCGCCAGAAATCGTCGCTCGGCCGGGGTGCCATCAAGCATTGCGTGAAGCAGCGCGAGCGCGCCGTACACCAGCACGCTGAGCAAGAGAGTGGTGAGGCGCGGATCCCAGGTCCAATACACTCCCCAGGCCACTTTGGCCCAGAGTGGTCCGCTGGTGAGCACGATCAGGCCAAACAGAACCGCGCATTCCGCAGCCGCGCGGGCTATCACTTGTGCGCGGTCGCTCTGCCGGAGGAGAACGAGCAGGCTGCCGCCAGCGCACACCAATCCACTCAAATAGAGCGCGTAAGCGGCGGGCACATGAAAGTAGAAGATCTTCTGTGCCAGCCCTCCTGCTGCTCGTTGAGCGACCGGTGCATAGGCAGACACGAGGGCCGTAAGAGCTATCATACTGGCGCCGAGGCTCAGGCTAAGCGCGACAAATGCAGACTCGGTGCGACGCATCACCACTAGAGTAGTCAGCAATCGTCCAGCTCACAAGCCTGGGAGTCATCGGCGTTGCGCGCAGCTAGGTTGGTGGCGGGAAGCCCCAGTCGAGCAGGTGTGCACGGGCGGTTTGGCGAGCGAGCCCGGCCGAACACAGCACGACCAGAGCCGCATCGCTGCCCCGTACCCGCGCGAGGGCGTGAGCGTGTGAAAGCGCGATCGCCGTGACCCGAGGGGCCAGCTGAAGGGCGGTGGCCAGGTGCACCAGCCCGTCGCGTGGGCGGTCGAGGGCGACGTCCAAGAGATGTCCCAAGTTATGCTGAGTCTCCGCGTCCTCGAAGCAGATTTCGAGACTCTGTTGGTATGCCCGCACTGCCGCGCGAAAATGTCCCATGACGGACAGCGCTAGCCCGAGTACACGGTAAGCGCTGGGATCGGTGTGACGGCGCGTCACGGCGTGAGCCAAGCTTGCAGCTCGAAATGGGTGCTCCCTTACCAGGTATCGGGCCAAGGTGAGCCGGGCGAAGGTGGCTTCCGAGGAATCTGAAGGAGCGGTGGCGAGCAGTCGCTCCAGCATCGGGATGAGTTCTTGAGGGGACAGACCTTCGCGGATTGCCCACTCGATATCAGCCTTTTTCTGCTCCTTGGTCCGGCGACGCATGCACAAATGACGACAGTGTGTTGGGCAGCGGATGAGAACACCAGAGCGGTGTTTCAGGCGTCGCGCAGTGCGCCTCGTGCGGGTTCTGCGGCAAGGGGGCGCCCCCGGTGCTCCGCTCCGGCCAGTGCTGCCAGCGCCTTCTCAAAGCAGAGTTCATCAACCCCAACGAAACTGTGGCTATGTCGGATCCGCACGAAACGGATGGCGGCTTGCGGCAGCTGGGCGCGTTGCAGGATGGCCAACAGATCCCGATCGGTGAGCTGATCGCGTCGCCCCACGTTGATGAAGATCTCTCGCCCTCGAGCGGGATTGTCGGGGCGTTGCGCATCGGCGGGATTGTCAAGGCGTTGCGCATCGGCGGGATTGTCAAGGCGTTGCGCATGGGCGGGATTGTCAAGGCGTTGCGCATCGGCGGGATTACGCGGACGGCGGTCGCGCCTGGTCTCCCGTTGTGCGGTGGATGATGAGCGGGGCGCTGGCGACGGAGCCTGATCTCTCGATGGGGTGAGCTGGTCCCAGGCCGGCTCAGTCACGGTGTAGCGGAAGCCGAAATCCTCGGCATCGCTGTTCTCGCTGACCTCAGCCTCCCTGATCGCTGCCGCATTCCTCCGATCATCGCTTGGGTTTCGGTCGGCACGCGCGCGAGGACGGGGTTTCGGACTCGGGGCTCCGTCGCGTTGGCGGACGGGGGACTGCTGTAGCGCTGTGCGCTCTGCCGGAGCGTTTGGGCTTCTGGTGGGCTCGGACGCTGCGGTTGGGGCGGGGGGGGGCGGCAGGGTTTGGGCGCGACGGGCCTCAGTGGCGAGGCGTACCGCCTCCGGGCGAGCGCCAAGGTGGTCTCGCAGGAGACAGGCGACGATTCGCTCGGCTGCGTCGTGGGACATGAGCCTGCGCGCTATGGAGAGGTCGTCAGAATGGATCTGTCGAGAGCGAAAGGCATCCTCGAACATCTCCACCACATCGAGTTCAGCGCGGGTACGAAGCTCCGTGGTGGTTGGCAGTTGCCGCTCAACCGGAAAGATCTTGTAGGTGAGCCGCATGATGTACAAGCGACCCACGTCGGCTGGGGCAACCAGAGAGATCGCCATACCGGTGCGACCGGCGCGGCCAGTGCGTCCCGTTCGGTGAACGTAGCCCTCCGGGGAGTCCGGAAAGTCAAAGTTGATGACGTGCGTGAGGTGTGAGATGTCGATACCGCGCGCTGCCACGTCGGTGCAGACCAAGAAGCGCAGACGACCTTCCCTCGTCCTTTTCATCACCGCTTCCCGATCCGACTGCGCCAGATCAGCGTTCAGCCAATCAGCGGCGTAGCCAGCGCGCTCCAGCGCTGCTGCCACCCGCTTCGTCTCGTCGCGGGTGTTCGTGAAGACGATGGCACTCTCCGGATTCTCGACCTCGACGATTCGCTCGAGTTCGGCCAGCTTGTCACCACGCGTCAGGTAAACGAAGTGCTGGATGTCTAGCGCACCGATGTGATCGCCGCTGAGCGTCAGAAATAGCGGATCGCGCAGGCGGGTCTCGGCATGTCTCTGGATGTCAGCCGGCAGGGTAGCGCTGAACAGAAGGGTCTGGTGCGAAGTGGGTAGCTTGGCGTCGATTTCGTTGATCTGGGGCAAAAACCCCATGGAGAGCATTTCGTCGCTCTCGTCCAGAATCAGACACCTCACCTCAGATGGATCGAAGGTGCCTCTTTCTAGGTGGTCGAGCACTCGCCCGGGAGTACCGATCAAGATCTGCGCTCCCGCTGCTAGCTCGTCGATTTGCCGCGCCATGGGCGCTCCCCCATACACCGCGGTACAGGACAGCTTCTTGTGCTTGGAGAGGACGGCAAGTTCGCGGAAGACCTGGAGCGCGAGTTCGCGTGTGGGACACAGGATGAGCACCTGCACGCGAGGCATGTTCGCCCGGGCAAGCCCATCTACCACCGGCATACCGAACGAAGCGGTCTTGCCGGTGCCGGTGCGGGCCTGGACCACGATGTCGCGGCCCCGCAGGGCAGGTTCATAGACCTCCCTCTGCACGGGGGTTGGGTGGGTGTACCCCAGTTCCTCGATGGCGAGTCGCAGCTCTGGAGAGAGCGGCAGATCAGCGAAGGTTGGGAGGGAGGGGGTTGACTCGATGGACTGCTCTTGATTCATCCTGGACCGCGGCGGAAGCTTAGAACGAGCTGGGGTAAGGGGCTATGGGCCCTTTGTCCCCGAGACGGGATCGGCTGTGTTCGACCTCAGGGCCTGTCGCAACTGGTGAACGGCCGCACGACTGGGAGAGAGATCTGTGGAACTCACCCTGACCGATTCTTCAACCGCATAGCGGTAGCGCTCGACGGCGCGGACGCTGGCCACGGCCGAGGGGTCGGCGGAACACAGCTGCTGCACCTTGGCCAGTGATGACCAAGTACGGCTCAGCGACTCCCGGAACTGAATGAGACGGTGCCGTTCGGAGTGGTGGTCGCGGGGTGCGAGAGCAGCTCGGTCCACTGCCTCGAGCAGTGCCAGAACCCCCATGCGACAGTTGATCGGTGTTGGGCCGCCACCAGCGGGGGCGCCGAACCCCTGCCTTAGCACCTGTGTTCCGGCGACGGCGATGAAGGACGTGATGATGATGATGAACGCTCCGATCCCCAGTCGACGTCCCATACGTTCGGCAGAGCAGGGAAGGTGATCGCTCATCCTGAGCAGCTGCCTAGGCCGCCAGGAGCACGCAGTCAAATCTGAACTGCAGGCACGCTTCGGTTTGGTGAGGGCTTGGCGATGGGCCCAGGGTTCGGCCAGGCTGGCACCTGTGAGGGATCGATGCTTGGTTCCAGACCAGTGCTAGGAAGAGGCCCGGCGGCTCGCGTTCGGGCACCAAATCCGCAACCAACGACCCTAGGTGGCACAAGCGGCGTGGCATTTCTACCCAGCACTCTCGACCAATCTCTCGAATTCTTCGCTTACGGCGCTGACCAATCCCGGGTCAGCCCGCGAGTGGTGGAGCGGTTGGTCGACATCACGGCTTTTGTCCAGAGTGACTTGGAATGGGTGGAGAACGCGCTCTTCGCGGCAACCCACGAGGGCGTCGCGCCTGCAACGGACGCTGCGCGCCATCTGGTGGTTCGCGGCGGCAAGCGGGTGCGGCCACTCGCCGCCCTGCTGAGCTCGGCGTGCTTCGCCCCGCTCGGTGAACAGGCGCGCACGGTGGCGTTGATTGCGGAACTGATCCACACCGCCACGCTGTTGCACGATGACGTGGCGGACGAGGGGCGGGAGAGACGAGGAGCGTTGGCTGCGCGGCTCGTCTACGGTAACGCGGTGAGTGTGCTGGGGGGAGATCTGTTGCTCGTTCACGCGCTGGAGCGCGCGTCGCAAGACTTGCCGGAACACTTGCCGAGCCTGCTTGGAACCATGCGTGATTTGGTCGACGGTGAGGTACTACAGCTGCGAGGTCGCACCAAGTTCGACGTGAGCTCCGAGACCTATGAGCGAATCCTCCGCGGCAAAACAGCATCACTGTTCGCCTGGGCAACGCGCTGTGGAGCCTTGGTTGGTCATGCCTCCGAGGCCAACGCCGCGCTACTTGGCGAATTCGGGCAAACCTTGGGGTTTGCGTTTCAGCTGGTAGACGATCTGCTGGACTACGCGGGATCCAACACCGGAAAAACGAGCCTGGTCGATCTCTGCGAGGGGAAGCTGACATTGCCGCTGGTTCTGGCAGCAGAGCGCGTCCCCAGTCTGGTGCCTCGGATCGCGCGCATTCACGGTGGGGATTTGGAAGAAGTGGCGGCTGTGGGCGAGGCTGTGATCCGGTCCGGTGCCTGCGATGAAGTGCGCGCCCGTGCGCGAGCTGTCACGCGACGGGCAGTGACACTCCTTGAGTCGATCCCGCCCTCACGGAGCCGGGAACTCCTGTGCGCGGTGGCGCTCGAACTCTCGGCGCGGGTGGATTGAAGCCGCTCAGCTGCTGGGAGGGATGGCGCTCTGCGCACGTGGTGGTCGCGAAGGTGAACCGCTGGATGGCGCCTCGGCGGAAAAGAACACGGCGTTGATCTCGCGCTCCAGCGCCGCTACCAACTCGCGCTCGAGCGCCGCAAGGCTGGCCGCCAGACGCTCGATATTGCGCTGGTAGACGAATGCCCGAGCGGAATTGGCATGCTCTTCGGGCGACTTCAGCGCATCCAGCAGAACTGCGGCGCGGGGATCGACTCCGTCGACGATCACCTCCACACCTGGCGCATCCGCCACGTAGATCTCCTCGGTGCGGAGGCAGGCGCGGAGCTTTGGGGCAAGCTCGGCGATGGCTCGCTCTACCGCCTGTCGAAAGGCGTCGCGTGACAGAGACCAGGAGACTGGGGCCAGATCGAGATCGAGCTCACGCGAGCGCAAGAAACACTCGGTGGCGGCCGGGACGTTGCCAGCCTCGTCGTGGATAAGCCCCATGTAGTAGTGGGCGTCGGGGTTCGGTGGAACCGCGCGGGTCGCCTCAGACACGAGAGTTTTGGCACGGGCCAGATCACCGATCTCGAAGAACGCACGCCCCACAAGGAAGGTGTGAGCTGGGTTCTGGAACGGGCCGGCCGGGAAACGCCGGCAGATTTCCCGGGCACGGTCGGCATCGCCGCGACCAAGATGCGCGTCGAAACTAAGCAACAGCGTGTCCACCGTCTCGTCGTCGTTCTCGGCGAGATCCAGGGCCTGCTCGCAGAGATTGAGCGCTTCGTCGAAGTCGCCCAGCGGATGGATGCAGATTTCCGCCGCATTCAGCATGGCCTCGAGATAAGTGTCATCGAGAGCAATTGCCTGGTGGTAGTTCTCGAGCGCATCTTCGAAGTCACCCTGGAGGGCGGCCACATATCCAAGCAGGTTGTAGGCCTCTGGCGACTGAGCGTCGAGTTCTAGCGCGCGGCGGGCCGAGAGCTCTGCCCCATTCGGATCGCCACGTTGCACGAGATCCCACCCACGGTCGAGATGCGCGGAGAATTGGTCCATGGATCGACGCCCTCATTTGGGCTTCGGTCGGCACACTGTCAAGGAAATCCTCGGCTGGTCCAGGCGACCTCTGGGCCAACGCTTCCGGTGCCTAGTCGCGGACGACGATCAGGCTGCCTGGACGTTTCTCGGTCGAGACGGTTCCATGCCACCCTTCCGGGTGGGTGGGTGTGGTGGCGAAAAACACCCGTTTGGCGTCGAGTGGGGCCATGTTGATGCAGCCATGGCTCATCTGGATACCGAAGTTACGATGCCAGAAGGCGCCGTGGATAGCGTAGGAGCGATGAAAGTACATTACGTAGGGGACGTCTTCGATGCTGTAGGGGTGGTCACCCGCCGCCGAACCGTCCCCGTCCATGGTCGTCGTGAGGTGTTTCTCCCGGATCCGCCAGCTGCCAAGAGGGGTAGAGTGGTCTTTCTCCTTGACCTTGGACTTCTTGCCGCTCGAGATAAGCGTCGCAAAAGTGGGGGTAGCCCCCTGATAGAGCACCAGAGTTTGAGTGGACAGATTGACATCCACCCAAGGTTCGTTGGCCCCCACCTCGCCAGGCGGCGAGGTGGCTTCTGCCACACGAACGTGAGCCGCTCGAATCCACTTCCCGTCGACCAGTCTACGGTAGTTGATGTTCTTCAGTTCAACCGTTTCGTTGGTGAGTGACAGCGCTCGAAAGGCTGCCACGCTTCCGTCTGCGACGACCTGACCCTTGTCACGATCGATGGTGTAGATAGTGGATTTCTCGCGCCCACCGTACACCCAGCCGACTGGCAGATGATGTTCGACGTCTAGCTCAACGCCTCGAAAGTCTGATGCCGAGGCGGGGCTCATGCGATCGGCGGGCGCGATGAGTCCCTTGGTGGTCTTGTGCCACAGCCGCTGGTTCCACCGAAAGGTCTTGTCGACAGCGATGTAGAATCCCTTAACCATTCGCAGCGCCAGCACGCCATCTGAGTCTGCGCGAAGGTCATCCAGTTTGACCTGGTGGAGTTTGTCCTCCGCGTCTTCGCGCTGCCACCACGGGCGAGTGTCTTCTTCGGGCGCATTCACCGACGCCAGTGCTTGAGGAGAGAGAGCTGTGAAGCTCGGGTTTGGTGCTGGAAGAGTAACTGGGCTGGTGTTGCTGCTTGACGGCATGGCAGAGGGCGCCGGCTCGGGTGGCGTGCTGCTTATGGGAGGAGGAGCCTCGGCGGACGTTCCAGGTGAGGACGAAGCGAGAGGTTTTGGTGCCGGCTTTTTTTTGTCGAGGTAGGGCTCATAGGCCAACATCTGCTCTCTGGTGGGGATCGAGCGGTAGAGTGGGGTGCCGTTGTGGACGTTTCGCATGTACTGATAGGGCAGCACCGCTTCCAAATCAGGCTTCCGAATCACGAAGCGAATCTTCTTGTCGTTCTCATCCAGCGTTCCGCTCGCCGCGCAGATCTCTCCTCCTTCGAGCACGCTCAGCCAGCCTGCCTCGCAACCAGGACCTTTCTCAGGTGCGCCAAGGACTGGGATCCGACCACCGCTTTGTGCGTATCCGAGCTTGGCCGTCCGTTCTTTGGTGCGGCTCTCGTAGATTGCGACGCCGGGGACGGTTACCGTGAAGAACGGTCCCGGATGGGGAGGCGGGGGCGATGCTATGCTGGGGACAGGCGCCGTGTCGGAGCTGTGTGGAGAGGGCAAGGCCGAAGCGGTTGTGGTCGCCGAGGTCTGGAGGGTCGCGGACGGCTTAGGTTCGGTTCTGCGAGGCGGTTCCTCCCGCTCACAGCCGACGCTGAGTAATGCAAGCGCAAATACGATGCCGTAGGTTGGTGACGGTGGTTGGGATGGGTTCATGAGGAGTTGACAGGCGTCGCCGGGGGGATCTTCGGGGATCTATCGCAGCTTCTGGTTCTTGGCACCCAACCGGGCAGGATCCGGTGGGGGAGATTTCCGAGGCACGAGTTCGCGCCCCGAACAAGCTCGGGTTATGTTCGGCACGTGCAGGGTAGTCTGAGCCAGATCCTCGAGAGTTCCGAAGGCCGGCGGGGCTGGTGGCGATGGGTGGCCTTCTCCCTGCTCCTCCACCTTCCACTCAGTCCGGCCGTTCCGTTGCTTGGCCTGGCGACTTTCTTGCTGGGACGCAGCGAAGTTCCGGACGAGCCAAGCGAGGCGCTGGAAGGGATCCCGATCGAGTTCTTGGAGACTCAGTCTGCTCCCCCGCGGCAGATCCCGTCACCCGAGGAAGGGGCTGCTGTCTCGGTACTCACCGCAGTGCCCCTGCCGCGACCGAAGCCAATCATCTCGGCGGATGCGGGGACGGACGGTGGACTCGATGGCGGACTCGACGGCGGACTCGACGGCGGGCTCGACGGCGGATTCGACGGTGGATTCGACGGCGGACTCGACGGCGGACTCGACGGTGGATTCGACGGCGGACTCGACGGCGGACTCGACGGCGGGCTCGACGGCGGACTCGACGGCGGGCTCGACGGCGGGCTCGACGGCGACGCGAGTCTGTTGCCGGATCCTTTGAGCATCAAGGGCCCGCTTACCAAGCTTGCTCCATCCAATGCCAACGTGCGGCTCCATTTCTTCGTGGATGCTCTCGGCAGACATCCTGCGGGAGCCGTGATCGGCGAGCTTCTGATGATGGATCCACAATGGCAGAGTCTGCTCGGCACAAGTGGTATTGACCCGATCCGTGACCTCGACCAGATCGTGCTCTACGGTCCCCAACTCGTCCGCACGCGTGAGCTAGCGGCGATCGTTGCCTTCGATTCGAAGGTAAAGGATGTGGAATACCGGGTGAACACCCTGGTGCGCGCATTCTCGGGGAGTATCGAGAAGGAGGGAGCGAAGACCGTGGGACGCGCCGTCCTCGACGGCGCCCCACGGCTCCTCGTGATCTACCCGAATCGGGTGGTGGCTATGGTGCCCGATCAGAGCAGTGCCGCTCGAGATGCGGTGGCGGTGGAGCGGTTGGTTCTCCCCAGTCCAGCTGATTCGGCGGATGTGGTGGTGGCCGCCCTGAAGACGCCACACCGTGTCCGAGTCTTGCGGAGATTGGGGTTGACCGTACCCGAATCGATCGAGTCGGTACGGGTGGTCGTGTCCGGCCTTCGAAGCGGCGGTGCGCGGATCCGTCTCACCGCAGTGGATGCCTCGAGCGAGAGTGCGTTGACCCACCAGGAGCTTCTCACTCCGCAGCTCAACCGTCTGAGCGGTGGCTTTGTGCGGTTCACGCTGGAGGCAAAGGGGCGCGAGCTTGTGGGAGAGGCGGAGGTGACCGGGCTCCAGATTGGCTTCTTGCTCTCTCAGATCCGTGGGCTGATTGAGGAACAGAAGACTTCCAGGCGCGCTCGCGATCCGAAGGCCGTTAGCTCGGCATCCGAGGAGCGGCACGGCACACCGGCGGCGGTCGGGACTAGCTCGCGCGCTCGTTGAGGCCTTGACTAAGACAGCGAAGAAGCTGGTCGGCTTCGGTGGGAGTGGAGACCGAAACTGGAAACTGGCGGCCCCGAGCGGTGGTGATGATGAGTCGGTGCCGAGGTTTGAATCGATCGTCGAAACTGGCAAGCCCGAGGTCCAGCAAGAGTCCAAGTATGATCATGGCCACGCCGAGACCGAGCAGGGGAAGCGACATCCCTGGAGCACGGAGACCATCCAGGAACAGACGCATTCCCAGGTAGGTTCCGAGCACGAGCGCTAGCAAACCACTCACCGTCCCGAGGGTTCCGAACCGGACCTCCCGGGTCACCTCCGCCAGTTGCTCGAAGGGAACCACTGCACGCAGGCTGCGCAGGGGCTTGCCGAGCAGCCGTGGGTTGACCTCGAGCTCCAGTTTGGAGTGGCCAAGGGAGAGAGTGGCCGGTGCGCGGTAACCGAGCAGGTATCGCCCAAGGAGCACCAGCAATGCGCGCAGGAAGAGCACTCCCGTGAATGCGAACAGCATGGTCGCCAAGAGACCATGACGCCGGCCGACCAATTCTCCCTCGAGCCGTCCGGAAAGAGTGGCACAAGCTGCAGTTGCATCCCGGAGCTGTGCGATTGGGGTGGAGAGCGACACGACTTCGGGGCTGGAATCGCTGGCCAGCCAGGCAGCGGCTACCGCATGCTCGGCGTGCGAGATCGAGTCTGCAGCAGCTACGGCGCCAGCGAGTGTTCGGGCGAGAAGGATACGCTGCTCCTCGTCCAGCAGTGTGCGGAGAACCGTGAGGCAGGGAAGTTGAGCGTGCGTTTCAAGGAACAGCAAATGGAGGGCACGTTTGGCTCCCTCTTGCCCTGGGCCGGGCAGCTGCGCCAGCTCTGATGCGAGCAATAGGGCGAGGAGGACAACGAACTCCCGGGGTGAACTCGCACCACGTGCGAGCACTGTCCCAAGTTCCACTCCGTCGAGAACCCCTTGATGGCAGAACCGAAGGTCTGCTCCGAACAGAGTGGGAGAACCGGCGCGAGGGAAAACCGCATCGCGGCTCTCCGCCGCAGTGTGAGCAAGGGCCGAAAAACCGTGAGCGACGGGGTGCAGGGCCACGGACTCGACGATCTGGCCAATCAACGCGCGTGGTTCCACAGGAAGTGTTCGATTCTCGAGCAGCCGCTCGACTAACAGGCCAGGGTCAAGCTCGAGAGAATCGGTCCCGGTTCCTCGAGCCGATCATCCTTCAATGGTCGATTGCGTTCGTCCACGCGGACCACCAAGGGCCGATGGCGACGCGCCTCCTCGGGATTCATCTCTGCGAACGTTGCCAGGATCACGAGATCCCCGGGTGCGTTCAGATGAGCTGCCGCTCCGTTGACGCAGACCACGCCGGAGTGTCGTGGCCCTTCGATCGCGTAGGTCTGGAGTCGTGTTCCCCGGGTCACATTCCAGATATGAACAGCCTCGTAGGGGAGGATGTCAGCTACTTTCATCAGCGCAGCGTCGATGGTCACGCTGCCTTCGTAGGCGACATCAGCGTGGGTGACGGTGGCGCGGTGGATCTTGGACTTGAACAGCGAAAGTTTCATGCATCTCTGGCTCCGTGCACCATGGCGGCCTTCCCTTCTAGAAGGTCCACCTGGGCCACACCGCCAGGATACGACCGACTTTCCCGCACGCAACTGCGAAATGGCTTACCGGCCGAAGTCCTAGGTAAGGATGGCCTACTGCGCTCTCCGTGGGTGGTTTGTGCGCCCATTCTTCCGAGGTGCGTCACGTTCTTCGCAGGAGTCGCCGCAGCCTTGACTCGACGCGGACAAGCACCGGGGCACTGTTTGCTGAGTTTTTGGCCCGGTTCTGCCAAAGGTCTAGAAAGGGGCGTACGGCTCACGCGTCCGAAGGAGTGTCGATGACCAACACCGCCAACAAGGCTCAGATGCTGGAGAAACTCAAGGAGCTGTTGCGGGATGCCCTCACCCTGCATGACCGAGGTGCCTCGGTGCAAAAGCTTACCCACGCACAAGGGATGGTGGATGGCTTCATGGTGTTTTTGCTCGACTCCGGGCTGTGCACACAGCGGGAACTCTTGACCCTGGTCAAGGAGGCGCGTTGCTTGGTCGATGGGCCAGCAGTGGGGGTGCTGAGCCAGGAACCCAACGTGGTCGCGGCCTAGTCGCCGCGTGCGAGAAGTCGCGTGAGTTGTTCAAAGGCGGGCCCCGAAAGGCCTGTCCTTGATGTCATGACCGAACTCATGACTTCGGCTGCGCGCTCCTTGAGTCGCGGAGAAGGCAGAGACAGGGAGAGTTCGCGAACGATCGATTTTGCCAGGTTGGTGTTCTTTCGAACCACCTCGAGCACCATCTCCACCGTAACAGGTTCCGTGCTCTGGTGCCAACAGTCGTAGTCTGTCGAAAAGGCAACCAAAGCGTAGGGAAGGGCGGCTTCTCGTGCGAGTTTTGCCTCGGGGAGCGCGGTCATTCCGATGACGTCAACCCCCTGGGACCGGTACAGCTGGCTCTCGGCTCGCGTCGAGAACTGAGGCCCGTTGATGCACACGTAGGTTCCAGTGGGGTGCACACGCGGCGCGGAGGCGCGCCTTGCCGCCGACGCCGCGCTGGCGGAGAGTTCAGCGCACACCGGATCGGCCATGCTGACGTGAGCGACTATCCCGCTTTCGAAGAAGGTCGAGGCGCGACCCCAAGTGCGATCGATGAACTGGTTTACCACCACCACATGTCCCGGTTCGATGGATTCGCGCATCGAGCCGACCGCTGACAAGCTCAGAAGGTGTGTGGCTCCCAGCTCGCGCAATGCCCAGATATTGGCGCGGTAGTTGATGGCGTGGGGAGGGATCTGGTGGTGTCGACCATGCCGTGGCAGAAATAGTAGATGTGTCTCGCCAAGGCGACCGCGGATCAGGCTGTCACTTGGAGGTCCGTACGGAGTTGAGACATCCAGCCTTTCGATCTCAAGCAACCCCTCGAGCTCATACAGCCCGCTGCCACCCAGCACACCGAGGACATACTGCATGCCTGCGGTTTACCACGGCTTTCGCTCCGAGAAAGGCGGGATCGGTCGGCCTATGCCTGATTCAGTAGTGGGGCGGTCGTTCATTGGGCGACAGGCTGCCGGGGCTCGCGCACAACTCGGTGAGCTGGCTACCCAGGTGCTCTACCGTTCGTGTGAGGGCATCCAGGCTTTGCTGTTGTCGGTGCAGGACGTCGCTCAGTTCTTCGAGCAGCCGCTCTTGGTATGAGGCTCGCTCCTCGAGCAGGAGGAGTCGATGCGCAAGTGATGCTAGGGACTCAGAAGAGTCAGTGGGTATCTGTGGACCTTGGGCCATCAAGATCCCCTTGCCGGTGGTTGCATGAGCCCGTAGCCACGTCCGTCGGCCAGAAGCTGTTCGGCGGTACCGGCGGCGCGTGCGCGGCGGCATTCCTCGGCGAAGAAGATGGACACCAGACGCGTGGTGGCGGTCGTGAGATCATCGTTCTCGACCAAGTAGTCGAACATGCCGTAGTGCGCGATCTCGGTGAGAGCCACACCAAAGCGCCGATTGACGGTAGCTGCATCTTCGCTAGCGCGTCCCGACAGTCGGGCGTGTAGGGTATCCATGCTCGGTGGCAGAATGAAGACGCTTACCGCATCGGGACGATGACTGCGAATCTGACGTGCTCCCTGGTGGTCGACGTCGAATATGATGCCGCGGCGGTCGCGTGAGCGCTCCAACTCGCCCAGGCTGGTTCCGTAGAGGTTGGAGTGCACTTCGGCCCATTCCAGAAACTGACCGGCCTCAATCAGCTCGATGAATCGGTCACGGGTGACAAAGTGGTACTCTCGCCCGTCCGTTTCGGTAACGCGCGGTCGACGTGTGGTGTGCGAGACGCTAAACGTGAGGTTGGGGATGGCCTGAAGAAGACGGGTGGTGAGGGTGGTCTTGCCCGCCCCGGAGGGGGAAGAGACGATGAAGAGCAGTGGTCCACTATTCGACATTCTGCACCTGTTCACGCATGCGTTCACACACGGCCTTCAGCTCGACGACCAGGTGGGAAAGCTCGGTGTCCTGACTCTTGGCCCCCAACGTATTGGTTTCCCGGGCCACTTCCTGAAGCAGAAAATCGAGTCGACGTCCGATTGGCGGTGTGTTCTCGAGTAACTCGGTGAACTGATGGAAGTGGCTGCCGAGGCGGGCCAACTCCTCGGTGACATCCGAGCGTTCGGCGAGCAATGCGATTTCCTGTTCGAGTCGGATTGGGTCGACCGCAACCTTGGTGTCTCGGCAGAGCCGGTCCGCCCGCTCGCGAATCCGTTCGCGGAAAGACTCAACAGTGAGCCGTGCTCGTTCGGTACAGCCCTCGAGCAGAGATTTTCCATCTCTGATGAGAGACCGAAGCTCGACAGCAAGGTTGGTTCCTTCCACTTGCCGCATCGATTCCAGCTCCCTGATCGCTTTGGTGAGTGCCAACCCAAGCGCTCGCTTGACCTCCTGCTCAACTCGGTCATCTACCGGGGTGAAGACTGCAGGGATCTGGGCGAGCAGTCCAACGCTGAGCTGTGTATCGGGTGCTAGCTCATCGCGCAGCCGACAGAGGTCCGCGAAGATAGCTCGGGCACGCGGCATCGAAATGGAAGGGGGAGGCAGGGCGGGCCCGCTGGTTCGCACCGACAGGTCGAAGCGCCCTCGGTGCAGTTGCGCGCGTGCTGCCTGCTCCACGTCAAATGCATACTCTGCCAGCTCTCCCGGCAAGCGTACCCGTACGTCCAAGAACCGATGATTGAGGCTGCGGAGTTCCACATGGAGGTGGCCCTCACCGAGCGGTGCTTCACCGGAACCAAAACCAGTCATGCTGCGGATCGTCATGACCATCTACCGTCATCGTCGCCGAGGTTGATTGGCAGGCGCCACCTGTTGGCAGTTCTCTCAAAGCCCCTTGCGACGGCGCATCTCTTCCATCATCCGTTGGTACTCAACTTCCCAGAGGGCGGTGCCTTCCTTCACGTGCTTGAGCTGATTCCGCACGTCGGCGCGCAGATCGGTGTCGAGACTGGCGTGACGTCGCAGCGGATCCCTCATGTGTTTACGGAGCACCACGTCTTCAGCCCAGACCTCCTCCACGTTGGTGGAGTGCATCAGCATCTCCAAAAGTTGGTCGAGGAGGTAGTCGATCGCTTCGTCGCCGAGCTTGATTCCTCGTTCCTCGGCCACAGCTCGTTTGATCCGCCCTATCTCGTTGGGTGGCAGCCCTCGGGCGGCCACGACTTGTTGGGCTTTCTCGGTGATCTCGTGCTCAGAGCGCAGGTACTGCTCAAGGACTGACTTGAGGTCCAGCTCAACCTCGCGGGCGTCAGTAACCTCGATGTCTTGGGATTTGACGAGAGCCGAAAGGATCTCGTGGGCTAGTTCTGGGAGCTTCTGGGGGTGGAGCCGCATACAACGGGCGGATTGTTACTCCCGGCCCCGGGTGACCACCACAAAAAAGCGACCCGGAGAGTCGATCTCGGCCAAGCGGAGTGTCTCTCGGCATGGTGTCTCGCCAAAGTGCCCGGTTTCCGCCCTCAGTGGCCAACCTGACGGCGCCGACGTGGTGTGTTCTCATCCGCTTTGCCCACACGTAAGCGGCGCGCCACAGCCTCGCGCTGTCGTCGCTTGTACGCCTCGTGGCTGGCATCCCCACCCTCGTTGGCGACGTCAGTTTCGGCGTCCAGGATCTGGAACTCGCAAAGCATGTACACGATCGGTCCGAAGCTCTCCGAATCGCGCGGCGCGAGTTCGACGATGTGTTGCGGCACGCGGACCGGTACGTCGGCGACGAAGTGGATAACTTTGTAGGTGGATGCGCTGAACCGGTTGACGGCTGACAGCAAAGCCTCGTTGGCCGGCTCTTGAGAGGAGGCGTGGAGACTCGCCAAGTGGGGGCTCTGCTGACAGTATTGCCGAAAGTCGAAGATGGTGTTCTGGCTCTCGCCAGGAACGACATAGGTGAAGGGAAAGAGTTGATCGGTCAAATAGAGGAGTACCGGCAGGAGATGCTCGGGAGAGCGCGTGACGATTCGGAAGCGCAACTTGTCGAAGAGAGCCGCCGCCGTTGCTTGAGGCTTCGAGAGTAGCTTGGTGTACGTCGAATCGAGGTTTTTCCGTCCGCCAATGAACTCGGTGATCGGAAAACCTTCGCTCAGCATGGTGCCCACCACCCGGTACACCTTCTCCTCCACCAAATGAAAGAGATCCCGATCGCTCACTGGCAGACGGAAGAGAAGCTCCCGGCCTGCTAGATGATGCACGATCTGCATGGTTTTCAGCACGGCGCAAGCGCAGAGCTGTCTGTGCCCCTGTCCGCTTGCCATCATCAGCAACTCCTCGAGCGAAGAGCGTTCGACGGCGGGAGGTATCTTGAAGTCGTAGTTGCGCTTCAGATAATCGATGGCCTGTCGCTGGACATGGGTGGCGAAGATGCGGTCTCGTTCGTCATCGAGGAACAGCTCATGGTTGCGAATGAACTTCCGAGCTTCCTCCACCGCCGCGAAGTTCAATCGGTGCCAATCCAGCACCGAGCCCCCGAACAGAATCAGCCGGACCGAATCGACATCGTGAAGAGTGAAATCCGCAGCTGATTTCAGACGATGACTAGCAGGCTGAGCCTCGGGTGGGGCACTGGGCCGCCGATCGGGGTCATTGAGAGAGTTCAGGAGCCGGAATTCGTCGAGGTGGCATCACGCGGTGAAGGCCGACGCAATGACAGGGTGCCGAAGAATATCCCCAGAGTGAGCCCGAGGACGGTCAGCTGGGTCGCTTCGGCGCCGCTCGAGATCATCAAAGTCACGGGAACGAGTCCGAGTACCAAAAACCAGAAACTTTGCTTCATCGTCGTCGCGTCTCCGGATGGACTGACCACGGGAAAACCCGCGGACCAATTTTCGAATGCGGCGTGACCAGGCGTAGGAGCCTGCAAGCCAGAGAGTAAGATAATGTAGTATAAAGTAACACCCACCTCGGTGGGTGGTCAACTCTCTAGCCTGTGATGACGCAACGTTTCAAGACCAAACTCCGCTGTTACCCGTTTAGGTGGGTGAACCTCCCACGGACACTCCTTTCCTGATGGAAAATAATCACAGAAAGTGGAACAAATTCGAATGCTTATTTCAAATGCTGCTAGTCAGATGATCTGGGTGAGCGGGACCGCAGGCCATGTTTCTTAGCCAGGTCATGGAGGTGCTTTCGGTCCATTCGTGCCTCCCGAGCGGCGGCACTCACGTTGTCGCAATGCCGGCTCAGTAACCAGGAAACGTACCGCCGTTCGAACTCGCTTTCAAACTGACGCCGAGTCTCGCCGTAGCTGTGGCTGGCGTCGAAGGGTGCGTCGGAGACGAGAGTCGCCGTGTGTATGGGCGCCGACTCGTTCTCGCTACTGGAGCCTCCTCGCTCGAATCCAACATGGACGGAAGGCCGCAGAGAATCATCGGAGTTACTGAAGTTTTCTTTGGTGGTCACGGTGTCCCTAGAGGCAGGGGGAAGGTGAGGTCCCTACCCTCCAGCTCTACCTGGTGCTGGAACCCCATCTGCGTCCAGTCCCCCCAGGTCGTTTTCGGGTTCGGATGGAGGGTGCGCACCTCGACGGAACCCCGTACAGTGTACCGTCCGTTGGCCAGCCGTACGGGAAGGCTCAGCGGTCTGAAATTGGCTGTGTCCAACCAGAAATCACTGCCAAGCAGCACGGTGTTATCCTCATCGAGCACCTCCACGTGGAGCCAACGCAGCTCCACATTCCCGCCCGGTTGGGCGAAAATGATTCGATTTTCCTTGGGAAAAGCGCGACCGAGCATCGATCCAACCACAAGAATCCCTGCCAGCAGCAGCCCTCGCGAGAGCCAGGGTCGGAATGTGCCGCCCGGAGCCCAATCTTTCCAAGGGCCAGGAGGGAGCCTCACGGTTCGATGGGAGCTTGGGGTGTGTTCACACCACCCATTTGTCGAGCCAAGAGCACCAACTCACGAACGACTTCAGGGGCAAGGGTGAACGCGGGCATCCCCCGAGGAGTTCCTGCTACGACAGCGTGGATGAGTGTCTCATCGGTGCGAGTGCTCTGAAAGGCCGGTGAGGAGAAATCGGGCATGGCCAGACCCGCCGCTTCTGGCCCATCACCGCGACCTATCCGCCCATGGCAGGGCACACAGGACTTCACCCAGGTTGTGAACGCTACCCCGCCGTGGGGAACCGCGGATGCTGAGGGCTTTGGGCCAGCGCCGGTGTTGGCTGATGGGTCGGTGGCGATTGTGCTCAAGTCAGGTGGGGGATCTGTGGCGGGCAGGGGCTGCGTTCTGCCGCCCATCGAAGCCGGAGGTGGTGCCGCCGCCACCTCCGGAACCGGATCAATCGCTTCGTGATCAGACGCCAGCCACTCGCGAGGCTCCTCGGTACGTGAGCACCCAAGCATCAGCCCGAAGATGATGATGACGAGTGCTCCGCGCCCCATCGAGCAACCCCTATTGTCCGAAGATCTTGCCACCAGCCGACGGATCCCTCCCGAGATACTTCTTGCCGTTGATCCCAGCAAGTCGGAACTCGGTGCGCCGGTTCTGTGCGCGACCCTCCTCACTTGCATTGTCCGCGATAGGCTTGGTGTCACCGAACCCGACAGCCAGCAACCGGTCCGCGGCCACACCCTTCTCCACAAGCCAGTTCTTGATTGTGAGGGCACGATTGCCACTCAGCTCAAGATTCAACTCAGCGGTCCCTTGGTTGTCCGTGTGACCTTCGATCCTTACCTGAGTTACCCGCGGATTCTCTTCCAGATAGAGGCGGAACTGCTCAAGCACCTCGGCGTTGCCGGGATCGCTGGACAGCGCGGCAGAACCGGTCTCAAATACCAGATTGCCTGGCATCGTGAACACGTCCCCTTTGAGCACCACCCGGCTGGTCTGCTTTGGTGTGGCGGTCGAGCTGGTGGCTGGTTCCGCCGTTGTGGTTGGGGCAGCAGTTGTGGCAAGCGGTGTCGAGCTGGCTGGCGAAGACCCCGATTGTCCTTTGCCACCGGCTGAGGCCTGGAAGGAGGCCTGACACCCTAGGCCAGTGACCAGACCAGCCAAGGCCAAAACGAAACAGCTTTTCAGAATATGTGAGTTCATCGAGCGAGCCTCCTTCGAAGCTAATGGATCGGTCCGCGGAACGGAAACACAACCTTGGTAGCGCAGCCGGTGCTGGTTGGGCAAGGGGAGAGTCTCCCCTCGGACCAAGACGGCAAGTTAGCCCAACCATCTACGTCGTCCGAGTGCTCTGACTTCCCCAGCTCAGCGACCGGAGTGAAGGTGACGGCTACCTTGCCGAACGCTTGGCCATCCTCAGCAACCCGTGGCGCGCCATAAAATACGATACTACGCCGAGAGACTCCGATGGCCTTCGAGTTCGTCCATCTCCACGTCCATTCCCAATACTCCTTTCTCCTCAGCTCCCTCCGGCTCGAGGAGCTGGCGACGCGGGTCGCTGGTCTAGGCATGTCGGCGGTGGCGCTGACCGATCGCATGAGCATGTTTGGGGCAATTCGCCATACCAAGAGCTGTCAAAAGGCCAACGTTCAGGGGATCTTCGGTTGCGAAATCAATGTCGCCCGCGATGACGCGAGCGGCAGCGTCGATCACATGGTGATTCTCGCCCGCAACAACCAGGGCTATCAGAACCTGGTCCGGGTGGTGTCGATGGGACACCTCGAGCCAGCGGTACCGCAGATCCCTTCGGTTCGCACCGAGACCCTGGCCGAGAATCGGGCAGGCTTGATCGGCTTGAGCGGTTGCCTTGGTGGGGTGGTGCCGCAGCATGTGCTCGAATATGGTGAGGAGAGAGGGCGCGAACGACTCTGCCATCTGACAGAGGTATTCGAGCCCGGGCAGCTGTTTGTCGAGCTCCAGAACCACGGGTTCTCCGAGCAGGGTGTTCTCAATGTGGTCCTGGTCCGCCTCGCGCAGTCGCTGGGGCTGCCGTTGGTGGCGACCAATGATGTCCATTTCGCGAATCTCGAGGACGGGGAGACGCAAATCTACCTCGAGTGCATTCGGCAGGGGCGAAGCTACGCAGAGCTGCAACCCCACCATCACGGCTCCTCGGAGATGTTCCTCAAATCCCCTGAGCAGATGGCCCGGCTGTTTGGGGATCACCCTCAGGCTCTGAAGAATACTCTGGAGATTGCCGAAAGATGTCGTGACGTGCGGCTGGTGTTGGGAAAGCCCATGCTGCCTGATTTTCCGGTACCCGAGGGGTATGATGCCGAAACGTATTTTCGGCATGTGGCCCAGCAAGGGCTCGAGAAGCGTTTCGCGCAGTTTCGCGACGAGAACAAGTCAGTTGACCATGCCGCATACCGAGCACGGCTTGCCACCGAACTCGACGTGATTGTGAGCATGAACTTTCCAGGCTATTTTCTGATCGTCTGGGATTTCATCCGCGAGGCAAAAGCGATTGGTGTTCCGGTTGGCCCGGGACGGGGCTCCGGAGCTGGGTCGTTGGTCGCGTACGCCCTTGAGATTACTGAGATCGATCCTATCCCGCATGCGTTGCTCTTCGAACGGTTCCTGAATCCCGAACGGATCAGCATGCCGGACTTCGACGTTGACTTCTGCATGGACCGGCGAGGAAAGGTGATCGACTATGTGAGCACGAAATACGGTGTGCGCAGTGTTGGGCAGATCGCCACCTTCCAGAACCTCAAGGCCCGCAGTGTGATCAAGGATGTCGGCCGAGCCATGGGATTTTCGGCCCAAGAGGCCCAGCGGATCGCGAGCTTGGTCCCCGAGAAGGGGCAAGGCAAGATGTGCACGATCGAAGAGGCACTGGAGGCAGAACCCAAGTTCAAGCGCGAGGTCGAGGCGAGCACCAGCGTCATGGCTTTGGTGAATCAAGCTCAGAAACTGGAGGGACTGATTCGTCACGCCGGCATGCACGCGGCGGGAGTGGTGATCTCGGGGGGGCCGCTCTTCGATCATGTGCCGTGCTTCTTGAGTGATCAGTCGATCGTTACTCAGTACGACAAGGATGATGTAGAGGCCGCGGGGCTGGTGAAGTTCGATTTCTTGGGCCTCAAGACCCTGACCGTGATCGATATTGCCTGTCGGCTGGTCAATGCTCGTCCAGATCGGGTCGACAATCCGCTTCATTTGAGTCGGGTGCCCCTCTCAGATCGCGGCGTGTATCAGCTGATCGCGAGCGGTGAAACCACTGGTGTGTTCCAGCTCGAGTCGAGCGGGATGCAGCAGATGCTCCGACAACTCAAGCCTGACTGCTTTGAGGATATCGTGGCGGCAGTGGCACTGTATCGTCCAGGTCCGCTTGGGGGAGGCATGGTCGAGCGCTTCATTCGCTGCAAACACGGTCGCGATCCTGTGCGACTCCTCCACCCCTTGGTCGACGAGGTGTTGGCGCCCACATACGGTATCATCGTCTATCAGGAGCAGGTGATGCAGATCGCGCAGCGCCTTTCCGGCTACACACTGGGGAGCGCAGATATCCTCAGGCGCGCGATGGGCAAGAAGAAGGCCGAGGAAATGGAGAAACAGAAGGGGTCCTTCGTGGCCGGCGCGATCAAGAATGGTGTCGACCAGGGACAAGCGGAGGCAATCTTCGACGAGGTCGAGAAATTTGCGGCCTACGGTTTCAACAAGAGCCACTCAGCGGCGTATGCGCTGGTCACCTTCCAGACTGCGTATCTGAAGGCTCACTATCCTGCAGAGTTCTTTGCGGCGACCATGACTGCGGATAAGGACAAGATCGAGAAGGTGGTTCGGACCATCGCGGAAGCACGCGCGTGGGGCGTGCACGTTCTTCCGCCCGATGTCAACCACAGCGATCTCAATTTCACGGTCGTTTACGACAAGGAACGACCCGAACGTTCCGGTCGTGGTGAGCCCCGTTTCCGTGATCCACTGCACCCGAGGGTTCGGTTTGGCCTGGGTGCGGTGCGGGGACTCGGTGAGAGTGCGCTTGAAGGTGTACTCGAAGCTCGCGCGAGCGGTGGGGCTTTCGTTGATCTGTTCGACTTCGGGAGTCGCGTGGACAACCGGCGACTCAACAAGGGGGTGCTGGAAGCGTTGGTGCAATGTGGGGCATTCGATACCACCGTTGGACGTGCCAAGGTGAGCCGCGCGCGTCTGTTTGGCGTGATCGATCGGGTTTTGGAGCGGTCCCGCAGTGCCTCTCGTGACCGCGAACGTGGACAAACATCGCTGTTTGGGCTGCTGGCGGCACCCCAGCTCAACCAACCTGGAGCGGACCTAGGGCTCGACTACCCGGAGGTGGAGAGAGAATGGGACCGACTCGAACTGTTGCGGAGGGAGAAAGAGGCGCTTGGGTGTTACGTAAGTGGTCACCCTCTCTCACGCTACGGACACCGTGTCTCGCGGTTGGGTGCGATGGCAACCAGTGAGCTTTGTACGCTCGAGCCTTGGAGCGTCGTTACCGTGGTTGGGATCGTCGAGGAGTATGCGGAGCGAGTGTTTCGGAGTGGTTCGGGCAAAGCGGCGTTCTTCGTGCTCGAGGATCTGAACGGGCGCGTGCGAGCCAAGGTCAAGGAGGATCGGATCGAGACCTTTTCTGAACCCCTGCGGAGCGGAGAACCGGTGTTGGTGACTGGAAAGGTCAGCTTCCCGGTTACCGACGAGGAGGATGAAGAGCGTGAGCCGACGTTGCTAGTCGACTCAGTGGAGTTACTATCTGGGGCGATCCAGCGTATCGCGCGGGCGGTCGGACTGCGATTGTGGGCTGAACAGACTAGCCGCAAGGAACTCGAGCAAATCCTCACGATCCTAGAGGGTAACCCGGGAGGTTGCCCAATCGAGGTGGAATTGGTGTTCGAGGACTCGGCTTCGGCACATCTGACTCTCGAGCGACTGCGGGTCAGTCCAGATGATGTGTTGCTGTCCGCGCTCGAGCGACGCCTTGGCCCGGATGCGGTGGAGTTGAGGTAGGGTGCGGGTGAGATGAAAGAGGAGAGGTGTGGCGATGACGGATCCGGAAGCTGAGCTGGTGCGGATCGACGCGACAGGTGAGGCCCATCCTGTCGGACGGATTGCAAGTCAGCGCATGCGTGAGAGACAAGGCCATTTCCGGCTCATGCCTGGACCGCCGCATGTGGTCTTCATGCGATACACGGGTCGCGATGGTCGGCGTGATGTGGGCGATGGGGCAGTGGTGCGGTTGGCCGGGGAGATCACCGAGCCCGGCGCGCTGTGCGATGTCTTGGCCACGCTTGGGCAGACGGGTTGGCGAGGGCAACTTCTGGTGTTCTCGCGGGAGTCAGAGCGGTCTTTGTCTTTCGATCGCGGAAACGTTGTTGGCGTATCGACCACCGTGTCGACCGAGTACCTGGGTGCGATCATGCTGCGTTTCGGTCTGCTCGACGAAGCGGCTCACCAGTTGGTCTTGGAGCACAAAACCCCTTCGCAGAGGTATGGGGACTGCGCGGTGGAACTGGGCCTTGTTGCGCGAGAACGGGTCTTTGAAGCGATGCGGCGCCAGATCGAGGAAGTTACGGTGGGGGCGCTACTGGTCGGAGATGGGACGTTTTTCTTCTTGGACGGACTGGATGAGAGCCGCTTGAGCTTTACGCGGGCTGTATCTGCCAGTGCCCTCTTGATGGACGCGGTGACGCGCATGGACGAGATGTGCTATTTCCGCGTGAAGATCCCCTCGGCCGAGCACGTTCCGGTGGTGACCGGTCACAGACCTCCGGTCGCGCCGGAAGCGGCGACGATCCTGCGCTGGGTTGACGGGAGGCGGAGTCTCGCCGAGATCGCTCGCTGTTCTGGGGTGGGTGAGTTTGAGGCAACCAAGCAGATTTATGGGTTGGTGCAGCAGAAGGTGCTTTGTGTGCAGCCGCCGCGGGCACGTGGGGGGCCCGGCGCGCTGATCGAGTTGACCAACCAAGCTCTGCGCCGACTGGTGGAGGCGGCTGAATCGGCGGACCAGCGAGCAGTGCTTTTCTCGACTCTGGCAGACTTCTCCCGATCCGGAGGACTCTTCGAACATGTCTTCGCTCATGCGGGACCTAGTGTGGACGGACAGTTCTCGGTGCAACAGGTTATTAGGAACGTCGAGGTGCTAGCTCGAGGAGCGGATCCGCACGAACTACTGGGCGAGGTGCTCTCGGAGTATCTGGCATTTGCCCTTTACACTACGGGTGGGCTGGTTGGCGCCGACCGGGAACAAGGGCTGAAGGAGGAGCTGTTGCCCATGCTGGCGGCTCTGAGGCCTTCTGGCCAGTCCGGAGATGGGCCGCATTGAATGGTTATCCTTGCTAAGGCCGGCCATTTCGAGCTAAACCCCGCGTCGCCGCGGTTGCTTGTTCGGATCGCGGGGTTCGGGTCGATAGCTCAGTCGGTAGAGCTGCGGGCTTTTAACCCGTAGGTCCAGGGTTCGAGTCCCTGTCGACCCACAAGGTGCAAGAAGGAGCCAGCGACCGTGTGTCGCTGGCTCCTGTGGCCTGGCATCTGGGGTGGTGTGTCGCAGCCCTTTTCGCCTACCCCATTCCCGAAACGGCCTTGATGGCGTCGGGACAGGCGATTTCCTTGTAGATAAGGGTCGGATTGTCGGCAACGCCGAACCAGTCCACGAACCAGTTGCAGCCATCCAGCAGATCCGGCCGGCTGCCGAAGAGTTCTTGACACCAGTTCGACGCGCAGGTCTTGAGCGAGGAGTAGTCACCGCTGCTCCGCTGACACGACAGGAAAATCCCGCCATAGCGCTCGCCGATATTGCTGGTTCCCCACTGCGAGGTGCAGGCATCGAAGTCTCCAACACCACCTCCGGGTACCAAGATATCGAACTGATTCATCTCCACACGGCCGGTGTTGATGGTCTGGACGATCATGGTCTTGGTGGTCAGCGTCGAGGTGCCATCGGTCGACCCATTGTGGCTTCCGCCATCGAACTGGAGCTGGTAGCACTTGCCACAACTGATCATCGCGGGATTCACAGCCGCAAACCCGTAGGCAAGGGTTGGGCTCACGGCCCACGGAGCATAATCGTAGCACATGAACGCGTTTCCTCCGCTGCAGGAGCTAGCCGCGTCATAGTTGCTCCCCATGCTCTGTCCGGATTGCTCGCAGCTGGAGATCGGGTTGCCCCCGCTCACGTTGCCAGACCAGCCACAGTGAGCCTTGCAACAATCCCAGTACCTCGTGGACCAACCGGACGTGCCGCTCGTCAGTCGTGGAGGCTCGGTCACGTTCGAGCCGCCTTGGCCTTGTGCGCCGCCTTGGCCTTGTGCGCCGCCTTGGCCTTGTGCGCCGCCTTGGCCTTGTGCGCCACCTTGGCCTTGTGCGCCACCTTGGCCTTGTGCGCCGCCTTGACCCTCCACCACACCGGAGCAACGCCCGCAGGAGGCGTCGCAGTAGTCCGCAAACCAGTCGGCGTCGCACATTCCCCAGCTTGCCCAATCGCTGCATGTCGGGGCCTGGTCAGGTGGTGGTTCGTCGGTGCAATTGGACATCGCGCCACCCTGACCAGGTTGGGTTGCACCGCCCTGACCGGGTTGGGTTGCACCACCCTGACCAGGTTGGGTTGCACCGCCCTGACCGGGTTGGGCTGCACCACCCTGACCGGGTTGGGTCGCACCACCCTGACCGGGTTGGGTTGCACCACCCTGACCGGGTTGGGTTGCACCGCCCTGACCAGGTTGGGTTGCACCGCCCTGACCGGGTTGGGTTGCGCCGCCCTGACCGGGTTGGGTTGCGCCACCCTGACCAAGTTGGGTTGCGCCGCCCGCGCCAGGATCACCGCCACCATTGCTATTGCCACCGAGTACCGAGCCACTCCCACCGCTGGTCCCAACCAACGTGCCCGAGTTGCCCGCTGTAGAGCCGCCATTGCTGGCAGCTCCGGTGGTCGGCTGATTGTTGGTACTGCCGCTGTCACAAGCCGACAACAAGTAAGGGATACCCACCAAGAACGTGAGGGATGCAAGCAGTTTCACAGAGCACTCCTTGAGTAAGACAATGAAACAGAAGAGCATCGTGAGTTTAGATGCGATGGGGCGCCTGTGCCACTTCTGTTTGATGAGCATGCGGTGGTTGCGGGCACAGATCGGTTGGTGTGTGTCGGCAGGGGAGGGAGCTTGCCGTTTGGCATTTCTCAATCTGGAGGATGGGAAGAAGACAAACAACCAAGGCGGTTATAGAGACGGCGAAACTTTGTAGAAGTGAGGGGATGAAACTACAGAGACAGCACAGAGATCCACCCAATATGGTGGCGCATTTGTGCGGGGAGCGGCACTTGCGCGACTCGGCCGCCACTCATTCAAGGTGTAAGCTCAGGAGTCGAATCCTCTGACTGCGGGTGGGGCGGGGGGCTGGCTGGCATGGGATCGGCGCGAGGGGGTAGGAGTCGGTAGCCCAGCCGCACCGAGAATGGCCCCGTGTCCTCGAATCGGAGCGTTCTGAACACGTCGAGAACACAGGTGGTCGTCTGGGGATCGGAGAACTGCGATTCGACCTCGTTTGCGAGCAGCTTCTGTTCGTCATCGTTCCAGCCAAGTTCGACGACCAGTCTCCCGAAGAGTGCTGGATCACGCTGACGACCTCGAGCGAAGCAATCAACGATCAGCGGTCGCAATCCTGCGCGGAAGGGTTCGAGATCGAGTTTGGTAGGGAGGGCTTCCGAGGGGGGAGGTTGGGGCAGGACCACATCGCCCCGGCTTGCCTTGACCGTGAAACTGACCGTGAGTGCACGACGTGGACGAGTTCGTGTGTCGAGCCCCGTCAGAGACTCCACCATGCACCGGACCATCGATGGTGGGAGATCCATCTCTCGCACAGGCAGGACGCGACGCAGGCGCCCATTTGTCCCCACCGTTCCGCGAAGTGCAAGCTGGACCGACTTGGTTTGCACCATCGCCTGCAAATGCTCCTCGAAGCACAACCGAATCGGCCAGTAGCCGTGGGCGCGCAAACCCTTGAGGAGTGGTCCTTGGCCTGAGCGACCACGAGAGGCACCGGTGGGTGTTGGTGTGCCGAGATCGATGATGACGCGGGTGCCAGGGTGGAAGTTGGCACGCCGTGTTGGGTGGAAAGGATCGCTCGACCCACCAAGATTGAGCGTTCCAAGGCTCTCGAGAAACAGTGACTGATTCACGCGCCCAGGTGGCAACTCCAGCCCGTTCACGGGTTCCTCCTCGATGGTGACCGAGGGAAGGGGTGTAGGTGGAGGGCCGCTCGAGGCGGAGGGAATCGCCGCTGTGGCGGAGTTGTTGGACGTGGGCTCGGTACGTGTTGGTGAGCTACCAAGAACGAATCGGTCGCTGTCTCGTACCCTTGGGAGTGCCATTGGCGGAGCGAGAGAGGAACTGGAGGTTCGGCCGTCGGTTTGCTCCGCGGGACGCCGATCCGCTGGGAGCGGCCTTGGGGTGCAGCTCAGGCCAAACAGAGTGAGGAGGATCGCGCTGCACGGAGCCGTTAGGCTTCGCTGTGAGAAACGTCCAAGGTGCAGGGCATCGCCTGGGATGGCGTTCTGAACCTTGGAGCGCGTGTCGATTGGCTGTCCGGTGTTCAAGAGCATTGCCGGCCGATCGGTGGATTTCAGAATTCTAGGGACAATGCCCTATCGTGTCCAACCAGACTCAAGTACCATTTGGAGGTAAGAGGGAGTTTGGTCGCACAAGTGACTGGTTTCGAGGAGGGAGTGGTGCAGGCCAGGGTTGTCGAGGTCGTTTTGGGGCTCTTCGACCGTGCCGGTTATGCCGTGCTGGTTGTGCATCCTGCAGGCCACCCGCTTGCTCACAATGAGCGCTTTGGGCGCAGAGCCCTCTCGGAGAGAGGGCTGCTCGAGCTGCCGAAGCCATCGCTTCTGGAGGAGGGGGTGCGGCAGGCGCTGACTGACGGTCTCGCTCGTTTCGAAACTGAGCAACCGCCTCTACTCCGTCCCGATGGGGCACGGTGGCGAGTCCAGTTCATTCCCTTTGGACGTGGCGCCGAGAGTTGTATCGCGGTGATCTACGAACCCATGTCGGGGGCTCATCCAGGGCCGGCAGCATCGTTGGATGAGCGCTTCCGAACGCTGGTGGATGGTGCACTGGAAGGGATGCTGATTTGTCGCGGCTCGATGGTGCTTTTTGCCAACCGAGCGGCCGCAGGGCTGATTGGTCACGCCGAGGCTAGTGCGGTGGTGGGACTGGAGCTGCAGGAGTGTCTGGGTGAGCGAACCTCTGCCTGGGTGAGCAGGATGGATGGTGCATTCGATGCGACGGGGACGCTGGAGGTCGAATCCGAAATCGTGATCCGGACGCGTGGTGGAGTTGAGCGTGACGCTATCGCACGACTCATTCAGGTACGAGGAGGGAATCACACGGAGCCACGGATACGGTTGCTCTTCTTCTGGATACCCGAGCTGCTGACGTGGCAAGCTCCGGTCTTCGGCACCAGCGCAATGGCCACGTTGCTCGATGCTGCGCGACGGTGGGGGGAGGAACTCGGTGTGCTCCAGCAACTCGTCGAGCGTGTTGCGAGCGGCTCAAACTCAGGTGGAACGCTCAATCTAGGCGAACTCTGGAATGAGGTGTCTGATGGGTTCGACCGCCTCCGAGGTCGCATTGCTCGACCGGCGTGGTGTGATGAGAGGCGCGATCAACCGGTGTGGATCGAACAACTCGTCGCTGCGCTTGTTTCATCCGATGGGCGACTCCTGAATGCTCGCGACGTCGCTCTGTCCGGGGTGGAGGTGCTGGTGGACGTCGAGTCGTCGATCTGTCCGCTGGCGGGCTCAGAAGGTGCCTGTGTGGCTGCAGTTCAGTGTCTGGTTGGATATGCTGGTTCCACCCTTGGTCCATCGAGGCCACTCTGGATTCGCGGGCTTCGCGACCGTGGGGGGGGCCGACCTTCACGGTACATCTTGCAAGTTGGTCCAGACCGCGACCTGCGAAGTGAGGAAATGCACGATCAGGGACCGATTGAGGTGGCCTGGGACCTTGGGTCGAGTCTGGATGGTGCGTACGCCTGCGCGGTGCTTGAGCAGGGTGGGCATCGAGTGCGGCTCTTGTCTGGTCCTGACGGAGTTCGCACCGTTGTGGTCGATTTTCTGCTCGACGAAGGAAGGAGAGTGGAGATGCAAGGATCAGCAATGACGAGGCATACTGTCGTCCCCAGCACCCAGTGCCTTGGGCAGACTGCGGAACAACCAGCGCCACCACTCACGGTAAAAGAGAGTTCTGCGCCCGAGGCGTCGCGCTGTCGAGTGTTGATCTGCGATGATGAAGCACGACTTCTTCAGCTAACGCAGAGCCTCTTGGAGGAGTTTGGGTACGAGGTGGTGACTGCCACCAGTGGTCGTGAGGCGTTGGAACGCTTCATCGAGCAACCCTGCGAGGTGTTGATGCTGGATGTGAGTTTGCCGGAGGAGAATCCTTGGGATGTTGCCGAAGGACTGCGCCTGACGGGTTGCCCAGTGAATGTGCTTCTTTGCAGTGGCTACTCAGAAGAGGATATCGATCCGGTGTTGCTTAGACACCCTCTGGTGAGGGCTTTTCTTGGAAAACCCTACGCGGTTGACCTGTTGGTATCAACCATCGAGCGGCTCGCCGAGCGGGATTCAACAGGCGCTTGCGATTCTCCGAAACGCCCCACGATCTGAACCGCCAGTCCGAGGGTCGACCCTGTTGTGCAACATAGGCAGCTCCCCTCTTGCTGGAACTTTGCTGCTGGTGTGGCGGTGGGCTGCTCCGCAGCTTCTGGCCGCGACTTCCCTCTGCGCTAGTTCTCCCCTCTGGTGTTAGCAGAGGCGGTCTGGGGCAGTTTCTTGACGAGTCAAGACCGCACACCGACGCACGAGCATCAGGGATGCTGGGAGGGATGGGCTTCGGGAGCAATGGTGCGGTTCGGGGCCTCGTCCGCCAGCACGTGGCGCAGAAGCTCGGTCGCAGTCGTCTGCGTATCCACGACGGCAGCGACTTGGATCTCGCGGAGCGACGTGCACAGGCTATGGTCGGAGCTGGGGCAGCACACGATAGCGCGCACATGAGCGGTGGCGGGGAGGGCGAGGATTTGGCGCAGTAGTCCTACCACCTCGATTCCCGGAAAGTGGGCGTCGAGCACCAGTGCCTCAGGTGGTGTCTGGTGCAGACGGGCCAATCCTTCAATCGCCGTGCTTGCCTCGAGCACCTCCGCGATCCGAGGATGGGCGCGGAAACTGCTTGCCAATCGCTCACGGCGTGCCTGCCCTTCAATGAGCATCAGGATCGTGAAGAGCCCCGCTCGGGCGTCAAGGGCGGGCATGTGGTGTTCGCGCAGAAAGTCTGCGAGCGCACCGCGGTGGATCCGGCGGTGGCCCCCAGGTGTTCGATGCGCGGCAAGCCAACCGCGGTCCACCCAGGTCAACACCGTCGAAGGGCTCGCTCCAACGAGTCGCGCGACATCATGGGTTGTAAGATAGGTGCGGCCCAAGCTGTTGGGATAGACGGCGAAGAGCACAGGAGAGTTTAGAGGCAAAGAGGGGAGAACGATCATGGTCGCGGCCAAGAAGCGGCCCCAGGGCCAGTCTTGGGAAAAAGCCTTGCCTCAGGGCTGACACTGGCTATGATGCGACCGTCTTTTGCGGGAGTAGCTCAGTTGGTAGAGCACAAGCTTCCCAAGCTTGGGGTCGCGGGTTCGAGTCCCGTTTCCCGCTCAGAAGTGCTCTCGACCGGCGCGAAGCCGGTCGAGTCGGTCGGAGAAATCATCAGGAAGCACTGCTTCAAAACTGAGGTGAGAGCCTGTGGTTGGGTGCTCAAAGCCTAGCGACGCTGCGTGAAGCATCACACGCTCGGCAGTTGGTATCCCCTTCCGATAGACCTTCTCGCCGAGCAGAGGGTGTCCCCGCTCGGCCAAGTGGATGCGAATCTGATGGGTGCGTCCAGTTTCGAGGTGGCACTCGACGAGCGTTGCCTGATCGAAGTGCTCGAGTGCTCGAACGTGGGTGACGGCGTGCTGGCCCAGGGTGTGGTTCGGCGTAGAGCCTCGTCGACCGTCCCCGCGGTCAACCACCAGCCGGGAATGGATGGTCGTGGATGACACACAACCCTCAGCCAGTGCCAGGTACCGGCGTTCGATGGTGTGAACACGAAACTGCTGCTTCAGTGCCCGCTGGGCGAAGGGTGTCCGCGCGAAAACGAGAACTCCCGTCGTTTCTTTGTCGAGCCGGTGCACGAGGTGCAAGGTCCTCACTGGTCGCTTCAGCATCTGCGATAGGGTCCGAAGAAGCTCTTGATCGAGCGTGCCGCGGTCGTTCGTGTCGTACGCAACGGTGCTCATGGGTGCTGGTTTGTCGACGATCACGAGCTGGCTATCGACGAACAAGACCCGCTTCTGCCCCAGGACGTGGTCGGGGGTGCGCGAAGACCGATTGGGCGCGAGCGTGATCCGATCGTTCGGCTTCACCAGGTAACCGGGGAGAGTGGTCCACTCCCCATTGACAGCGATCTTTCCTGTCTCGATCAGTCTTCGCAATTTCCCCCAACTCACGCCGTCGAGCATCCTCCGAAGAACCTGATCGAGGCGCGCTGGGGCTGACTCACTGGGCCAGTCAAAGTGGCGGATCATGACGGTCAGGATCCGGGCATGATCACAATTTGGTAGTCCATATACGGATCGATGCGCGACGGAGGCAGGGGCCGTTCTGGATCGAGCGGGCCAGCCCGGTCGAGACCGATTGATCGCGGAACCAGTGAGCTGCCAGCGGCGAGCCAGGTCAGCCAACCTTCGTTGGAACAGTCACGATGGGGTGCAAGGAGGAGCAGCTGTGGAGCTGGGCTTTCTTTCGCGAAGAGTTCCAGGATACGCTCGGGAAAAACCGAAGGACGGTTGAGCCGATGGGGTTTGGTGTCAGTGCCCACGAACACTCGTGGGTTGCCGACCGGCGCAACCGGAATGCCGTATTCGCGGGCCTGGGCGACGATTTCGAGGAGGTAGGGGAGTTCAGCCTCGGAGAGCACGGAAAGCCTGAGAAGCTCCCGAGCCCAGGGATTGCCTGCACCCCGCCGTCGGTCAGCTGTTGGTGGGATGGGCGATTCAAGTGGTGGTAACGCCAGGGCCAGGTGTTGGAGTCGCCCTGACTGTGACGCGCGCGCCCCCGCTTCCTCGAGCAGCAGTCGAACTGTGGCCTCGGTCACTGCGTCGTAGGTGTCAACGGCAAGGCACACGAGGTCCGCCCGTGCCAGGTCGTCGAAGAGATGGGAGGGTGCCATCCACTCCGCATGCGCCGTGCGCCAGCCCAAAAAAGCAAATGTTTCCGCCGATGAGGGAAGGTTGGGTGATGACCGCGCTCGCTTACTTCCCCATTGATTCGCGGTGTGGTGGGGTGTCACGCGCTCACTTGGCCGTGCAAACGACATGCTGCCAGGTTCGGCTGGCTCGGATGACTCCAGGTCTTGTAGAGGGCTAAATCCGACAGGCTTTGCGGGAGCGGTACTGGAGGGGGCTGGACCACAGCCAAGCCACGAGGCTGCGAGGAGCGCGGAGACTGCAATAGTCCAAAGAGAGTCAGCCATGACGGTAGGTTTCAGAGCGCTCGGTCTAGGAGTGCGTTGGGGAGGAGTCTCGAAGGCTCGGCGGAAGCCACGATCCAGAGCTGGTGGGAGGCTCGCGTCAGGGCGATGTGAAGCAGGTGGCGAGCCTCCCGAGACTCAGGATAGCTGTCCGATGTCACCTCGACCAGGATTACATAGTCGAACTCAAGACCCTTTACTTGCGTGACGTCGGTTACGTCTACGCCCGGACGGAAGGGGAAATCCTGCTCGGCGATTCGCCGCAGATGAGGCACCTCACCCTTCTCGAGAACTTCGAAATACCGATCGGCCTGCTCGGGAAAGCGCGCTATGACCGCAACCGATGCCTGGGGCTCAGCCTGGAGCAGTAACCGCAGCTGATCGGCGAGGAATCCGCCAGCGTCTCCCAGGTGGGAGAATCGGAAGAGTTCGACGGGCACTCCGTTTCGTGTGGATTCTGTGGCAGCTGGGGGGGCGAATGGTCCCAGCACATGGTGCGCCAGTTCGACGATGGGCTGTGTTGAGCGGTAGCTCAGGCACAAGGGCTCAATCTCGACATGATTCAGGCCAAGTGCTTGGAGGACGCTCTGCCAGTCGGAAAACCCGTTGTCCAGATGGAGCCGCTGAGCGGTGTCACCGGCGAGGGTGACGCTACGGCCAGAACTCATGGTTCCGAGGAGCACTCGAAGCTCGACAGGGCTGTAGTCCTGGGCTTCATCAACCAGAATATGCTCGTAGACCAGGGCTTCACGCTCCTTGGTTCCACGCAGAAGCGGCCCACGGAGCTTCTGGTGCAGGAGCAAGAGCAGTGTGTTGTCCTCCTGATCCAGCACTGCCGCCTCCTCCACCTGGCCCCCATCCACCCCTTGACTCCGATCGTCGTTGAACTCTTCGGCAGGATCGGGCTCCTCGTCGCTGCCGCGCCGGAAGCGCGGGACGATTCGCGGTGTGGTCTCATTCAGCCCATCGACTGTGTCGTGCTCCCTACGTTCACCCCGTAGGGTCGATGGCCGTTCGAACAGGGGCCCTTCCCGCCGTTGCTCGAGATCGTGCATGATGCGAGTACTGAGTTGGGCGCACCAATCAACGGCCGATCGGAGTTCCGTGGGGGTGAAATCCCCTGCAGCTTGTGCCGTTATCCACTCCGTGAGCAACGCCCGATCGGAGAAGAGTTCCGCCCACAGACCCACCACGTCTTTGGCCCGCCGGTCGAGCTCGGTACCGATCCGACCCAAGGCCACTCGGAGATCGGTCGGATGCCTTGTTCCCGCGCGCTCAACGTAGCCGAGTAAGGCCTGGGCGCGATGGCGTAGGGGCAAACCAAGCGTCTTCTTCCAGGCGTCAACGATCTCGGTTCCCTCCGAACCGGGTTCGAATCTCTTGACGGCGCTAGCGATTTGCTCACCGGCTTGTTCCGCGAGTCTCGCCACCACCTTCTCGATCAGCGGCAAGAGGCAAGGGTGCTTCTTGAGCCGGCTAACCGCTGTGGGCGTGTCGCTGGCCGTGGTGCTGGGAAGCAATGGTAGATGCGCGGTTCGGAGTCGGGTCACCCAATCTGCGTAGGTGCGGATCGCCACGCCCTCAATACCAAGTGAGGGCAGAACCTGGGCGATGTAGCGGCAGAGCGCGTGGTTGAACACCACCACCAACAGCCGATCAGGGCGAAAACGGCGGGGATCTGCGTAGTTCAGATAGGCTAGGCGGTGAAGACCGATGGTGGTCTTTCCGCTGCCCGCACCACCCTGAATCACCACCAGTCCAGAGTCGGGGCGTGTGATGAGATCGAATTGGCGACGATCGATGAGGGCGGTGATTTCACGCAACGACTTGTCCTCAGAGGTGGACATGTCACCGATCCCGAGCGAGCCACGCTGGTGCCGGTCCGGTCGGGGGGCACTCCCTTCACCGCCCGACAGCGAGGTAGACGCGGTGTCGAGCTTGGTCCAGCCCGATGACAGCCGGGCGAAGACACCTTGTGGGCAGGTGATACGACGCAGGCGTCCATCGGTGATGGTCAGGCTACGTCGTATCACGACCTCCCCGTCGACCTCTCGATCGCCAAATACCTCGTTGTAGTCCTCGCCCTCCTGGTAGCGATAGTAGAGACGGCTCACCGGTGCGTCACGCCAGTCGACGATTCGAATGCCAGACTTGGTGTCGAGGTAGGTGCCGCGACCAATCAGAACCTCTCTTGTTCGTGCTTGTTCGCGGAGCACCATGCGCCCGAAATAGGGCGAGCGAAGGTCCACGTGTCCTTGGGTCTGCTCACGTCGGCGTTGGTCTGCCAGGCTCTGCAACCGTTCCATCTGCTCCAGCAGGGGCGGCTGGTCCTCCTGACGGGCGGTGGACAGCTCGTCGCGCAGGGCAAGAAGCTGAGCATCATAGTCGATAGGTGAGCGAGCGAGGTGCTGAGCGGGCGGCATACTGCGACGCTGCTCTACATGCGAGATGACTCGCTCGAGGGTGGCCTCCTCCTCCTCGGAGATGGTCACCGCATCCACCGAAAACTCGGCTTTCCTTGCTTCACTCATGGATTGGCAGTCAAATGGGGTTGGAGACGATCCGCGTCGGTGTGCCAGAGCCGCATCGCGCCAGCCAGGGGAGCGCCCCAGAGGCCAGCAGTTAGCACCATCGGTCGGGAGGGTCAGGTGTCCGATGACCTCATCTTCCGGTCGCGAAGAAACCTTGAGAGCTCCGCCAGAACCATGGGGCCGATAGTGTGTCCGCCATGGAAGGGATTCCAGTGTACCTGCCAGCCGGCTTCTTCAAGCTCCTGTTTGAGTGCCCGAGAGCCAGCGAAGGGGAGAACGGGGTCGTCCTCACCATGGGCAATGAAGGCGGTGTGGGGACCGACTTTTGCCGCACGCTCACACACCGCGCGGGAGGCCTGTGAGCCTCCACTCAGCGACACCAGTCCGCCGAGTGTTGGGGACGTGAGCGCGAGCTCCAAGGCGAGGATTGCCCCCTGGGAGAAACCTCCGACAACAATCTGTTCACGTGGTCGCCCCAGGTAGTGACTGAGTTCGGTGATCAGACTGTTCGCGCGCTCAAGAGCTGATTCGAGGCCGTCTCGCAGCAGTTCCTCAACCCGGTCGGTATTGGAAAGCCAAAGGTTGACCTGGAGGCTCACCATGTCGATCGGCCACCACGCTCGGCCCGGCTGGCTCGATGAGCCCGCCTCTGGTACCACTAGCCACGCCTCCGGGAACGCAAAAGTAAGTGCCGGCGGGTTATCGAGGCAGGTGCGGAGGCTGACGAGATCGGTCCCTGGTGCGCCGTAGCCATGAAAGAGAACCACCAAGGGCTGCGGGCCGAGGCCATCGTCGTTGGGTCCCCCGGCAAGATGGATCCTGGTTCCCCCGAGTTCAATCGTCCTCATCCGCCCCATCTATCAATTCACTCCCTGGCTGCCAAGCCAGATTTACTCCCGGTTTCACGGCTGGGTTTGATACTGTCCCCCAATCATGGTCGATATCTGGGCTGCATTCGGCACGGCGGCGCGGTACCTGGTCTCCCACCCGGAAGAGGTGTGGCGAGCCCTCCGCAACACGCCCAAGTTGCGATTCGGCGTGCCCATCGTCGCTATTCGCTACCTTCTGGCCCACCTCAACCTCGGCCGCAACGGACCACGGGACATCGTGGTCGAGGGGGCTCCGCCGGGACTGTTGGTGTCGCTTACGATCACTGAGATGGAGACACCTATCCGCGCCCGGGCGCACGTCAACGTGCGAGCGATCGAACTTCTGCCTACTGCGCTCCGCGCGGAGGTTGAGCTTCATGACGTGGAGCTCGAGGTACTTGACGAGCAGTCACGTACCCCCCTTGCCGCACTGATTCGCTCGAAGGCACTCGACGTGACCCGTCTCGGAAATCTGGTAGCCCACCTACCAACACGACCAGTTGTGCTGGAAGAGGTGCGCGATGACATTCTGGTGTTGGACTTCCTGCGCTTGCCGCGGGTCAGGGACGACGAGAGGCTGCGGCGTATCCTCTCCGGCATTCTTCGGCTGCTCGATCTCCGCGCTGTTGAGATCGATCAAGAGCATGTGGAGATGGTCTTTGAGGCCTTTCCGGAGGGATGGGCTGGACTTCTATCGCTCACCAGCGACATAGCCAAGGGCTGGGGAGACGTGGCTTCGAGCCGGTCGCCACGCAGCCAGGACTAGCGCGGACGAAACCACACCGGAGTCGGGTCTAGCGCTTCAGTGTGGTTTCCGCGGCAGCGCCGCAGCAGGATGGTGGATCGTGACTGACTGGGGTTCTTCCGACCACAAGCCGCGAAAACACCGGGCTAGGGGGTAAGCGACAACACCACCGGCTTTTTCGGGTCGCGCGGCTCCGGCTGTCCCCGCCACCAGGCCAGCAATCGGGGTATGCTGAAGGGGCGCGAGTAAGCGAAGAGCATCATGGCTGATATCAGCAAGAAGACCCAGCTCATCGACACAAACTTGTCATCCACCCAGTAGAAGTTGTGCAGGACGATATAGCTTGCGGCGGCTGCCATGAGGTAGGGAGGCCCGATCGAGGGGCGCAGTCTGATCAGCACCGCCCCCGCCAAGAAGAATGAATAATAGTAGCAAGTGAGCTCGGTCGTCGCCATCATCAAGGGCACACTGAGCGCTTGACCCACCCACAGGAACTTGGTTCGTCTCAGGGCCCACACCATCCATCCGCCCAAGAAGGCGATGATGCTGTAGCGTGCCAAGGCACGGTTGTCGTTCCGATCGATTCGCCCCTGTTTCCACTCCTGGAACGGATCGTCTAGGCTGTCGTTGCGGCCGAAGCGCATCCGGCCCTCCCAGTCGTGGGCCATGATGCTCTTTAGCCCCATGTGATTGGTGAGGGGGGTCTGATTGTGGGTCCGCAACGTGTGGTTGTAGAAGTCAACGTACGAATCTGGCCCAGTAACGACCACACTTGCCGGAACCAAGATTCCGCCAGCGATGATGCATCCGGCGATCAACCGTTGATGATCGCGGTGTAGCCAGCGGTCTATGCCATGGCCGGGAAGTATCTCACCGCGCAGGTGTCTGCGGACCCTCGACAACAGATCGAGGCCGATGATCGCCGCCCAGCCCGCAAAGGCGATCATGGGGAAGATTCGCAACAAGGTCGAATAGGTGAGCGCCGCACCGGCGAGGCCAAAAAATCGCTTCCGGGCCAGGCAAAGCGCCGCGACGAAGAAGAAGATCCAATCCTGCCGAAGAAAGGCTCCTCCCGTCCAGTAGAAGTTGGCGGCACCATTGACCCCCCAGAAAACCGTGGCAACCGTCATCACCCGCCAACCAAAGGCCCAACCCAACATCAACACCGTACCGAGTTGGAACATCACATCGATTGATGCGAGGAGCTTGAAGAAAGCATCGCCAGCGGGCGCGAAGCTACTGAAGAACTTGCCGGCCATGGTCCAAACTGGGGGCGGATTGTAACCATGGTCCTTGACCATGTTCTCCCAGTAGGATCCGGAGGCAGACTTCGAGAACCAATCCACGTCCTTCTTGAACGCCTCCCATTTGTCGGCCGTGAAGTGGTTCTTGCACTCTCCAGGGTTCAAGAACACGACCGAATCGGTCATCGGCTTGATCAAATTGACCCGGAGATCTCGGATCTCTCGTTCCCGGATCTTCTTCTCTCGTCCCAGCTCCACCTCGGCGATCGCCGTACACTCGTAGAGTCGCGTGTAACCAACCTCGCTACTGTACTTGGAGCCGAGGTAATAATGATAGAACTCGTGACGATGATAGTACTCTGAGTAGCGTGTGTGAGGGTTGAAGAAGTCGAAATAGGCGAGAAAACCCAGGGCAGCGAGGGCGAAAGCGACCCTTCGAATAGTGCGCTGGCGTAGCGGCTCGAGGAGCTTTCGGGCTCGCGCCTCGTAGATCAAGAACATCGCGGTGGAAAACGCCAATCCCAGCCGGATGAAGTTGATGATGTTCGTCCACTGGTCCTTCTTGAACATCGGATGGTCCCAGAAGAAATCCGAAACGAAGGAGCTATGGTCGAGCAACCAGGAAGCGAGCATGGAAAGCGTGGTCATGGCAAACGGTGGTGGCTAGGAGCCGTCGAAAGCGAGCGGCCACCCAACAAATCCGGACGGAGAGTAACCTCGAAGCTTGCCGCAAGCCAGTGCATGAAGTGCGAAGCGATGCGAAGGACGGCGGCACTCGGTCCTCACGCCACCGATACCGGTCATGACAACCCCACCCACCCCTCGAGCACAAAGAGGCCCTACCAGAAAGCAGCGACCGGAACCGGAGCAAACACCAAAACGGGGAAGCGACAGGCCCGCGCTTCCCCGTATGATTCGAATCGTGGACTCGAGATGCAGTGCCTACGGCTGCGGCTCAGCGGGCGGAGTGCCAGCTTTGCGATCCAGGGCGGCCTGAAGACCCACTCGGACGCGGCTGCGGCGCTTGAGGCGCGGGCCCTTCAGGGGCTTGGCCAACCACTCGTGACGACGACGGACATTCCAGATTGCTCGATTCGACATGGACGGCCGGGCCTATAGCCGAGGTTCGGCTGGCGCGCAAGTGAAGAACGGCGGCAAAGGCGAGCCGAACTGGGATGGAAGCGTGTTCCAAGCAGCGCTCCGAGCAGGAGCATGGCACCGAGCCAAGACTTGGTTGGCGGTGCCGAGGCAACCGCGCATCCGCCACCACGCCGATGGGTGCGGTCGGACGAGGGGGAGTCGAGTGGGAATTCTTGCTCTCCTCCGGAACCAGCGAGCGGCCCATGTTCGGTTCCTGCTTGCCCAGCATCGCCATTGGGCGGGCTATCCGTGGGTGTCCACCATCCACTCTCGCCTCCGCTGTCGAACCCGTGGGCCGTAGATGTACCTGACTCCCCGCTGGTACCATCACTGGTGGAGCCGCCTGCGTTGGCTGTACCGCCACATCCCGGTTCGCCCCCATCGGTCAGTCCTCCTTCTTCTTCGCCGTTGCCGCCGGCGTTCCTCAGCCCACCTATGCCTGGAAGTTCCTGACCTGTGCTCCCTCCACTCGGAGGCGGCCACACAACACCGCTGCCGCCGGACGCAACACCGGTTCCCGCAACGTTCTGCTCAGCGCCAGAACCCGCGCAGCCGACCCCACCCTCCCCGTTGATCGCGGAACCACCCACGGCGCCGTTGACTGCTCCCGAACCTCCGTAGGTTGGGTCCCCATTGCCTCCCGATCCGGACTCCGTGTCTGTTCGACCGCCCACGCCTGGAACTCCCCCCTGTGGTTGGGAGCCGGTGGTGCCGGCGGTAGAAGCGCCCGCAATACTGCCGGTTCCTCCCTCTGGTTCCGCCCCGCCTGCAGTGGACTCGCCTCCAACCGATGTGATGAACCCTGCACATCCCGCGCTGCCCGATCCTGAGGTGCTGTTCTCGCCTCCCTCGCCGGCGATTGGTCTACCTCCCTCAGCAACCTGGTTCGTGGTGCCTCCAAGCTCCACTCCCACCCCTGCCGAGCCTGCCCCTCCCAAGCTGAGGCTGCTGCTGCCACCCGAACCGGGCTCATCCTCCACTGGCACCGTCGCGCAATGGTTGGTTGCGCCTGGAGTGAGCACGATAGGTGTCGAGAGATCGGTGGGAAATATCTTGACCGGATCGAGATCGAGCGACCCTGCGTCCCCAACAAGCTGTCCGAAGTACCAGGCGTCGTTCGTAAGCTCATCACCACAGCGAAAGGCAGCATGTGCCGCGGGCTTCGGGCCAAGGATCGCGAGGGCATACAACCCGTCAGTGGTGCCCCCATCACTGACAGCCACCGCGTCGTGCACGACGGTTCCGAGGGGGAGGATGAGTAGGCCGCTGTCGTCGGGATCGAGGTCGGTCGACGTGCTGAGGTCGCCGGGGGACGTGATCAACAAGACTGACGTGGAGCCGTTCTCGATTCCGCCTCCTTCCAAGTCTGCCACGACTCCGACCTGTGTCTCGGGGTCGAGAACAGGCACTGTTTCTTGCTGTGGGACGAGGAGCAAGAGCCCATTTGAGCCGAAGTGGCAGGGATCGGTTGAGCAGACGGCTGCCAAATCGATCATGGCGTCTATGCGACCTTTGGTGGTGCCAGCATCCCCTTCGACCAGAAGGAGCGAAAATCCGGCCAATGACTCGAGCGGTGAGCCTCGAAGCTCGATGAACTCATGGTTGCCATCGGTGCTCGGAGGATCGAGCTTGAGCTCGTTGATCCGTGCAGAGGTGGCGGGAGCGCCCGCGCTTCCATCCCCTCCGCTGCTCATCCCACCGGATGATTCGAGGACGGTAGTGCCGGACGCGCCACTGTCGCCGAGGTCGAGGGATGAACCAGCCTCGCCACCATCAACGATGCTCTGGCTGGCGAATTGCGCCGAAACGGTGGCCGTTGGACCAACCGCGATGGCTTGGTAGCGCGGACTAGGGGAGGGTTCCTCATGGCCGGCTGTACAGCCCAAGACAATGCTAGGTACCAGCCAGAGTGTTCCAAAATGATGAGCAGATGATCGCGCTGGAGGATGGGGATAGAGAGTCTTCATCGAAGAACCTTTCCGGAGCCGAGCCGTCCTTGGGTTCGGCATACCAACCACCCGTCGGTCAGGTTCCCAGCCGAGTTGCGTCGGTTCGTAATCACTCCACGAAACACGTGCACTCAGTCCATCATCTGCTAGCTTCTCGCCCCCTTCGGGGTGTACCTCAACCTGGTAGAGGGCCGGCTTTGGGTGCCGGAGGCTGTCCGTTCAAATCGGACCACCCCGACCGAAAAGGTAGCCGCCGCCGAGCTGTGAGGCTCGGCGCCGGCGAGTGTGCAGCCCTGCCACTCACCTTCGGGGTCTCCCGAAGCCACAGGAGAGCTTCGGCTACTCAGGCACTGGTACGAGAACAACCCGCAACATGAGCGGTTCTCGGTCGGATTCCACCAGTCGATCCCATGGGAAGTAGCCATCGGCGAGCACGGAGACCCGATGGGTGCCCGTTGGCAGGCGCACTCCGTGCGCTGCTACGTAGTAGAGGGGTCCGATGTACTCCTCGTCTATGTAAACACTGGCATCCTTGGGGCTAGGCTCGGCGCGCTGCATCCGCAGGGAAACCGCGCTTTTCAGTCCGGGACCACAGGAAACTGTCAGTGCGCTGAGAAGCAGCCAGAAAAACAGTCGGAAAATGGTGGGAGTCACCCGGCTACTCCCACTCGATGGTTGAGGGCGGCTTGCTGCTGATGTCGTAGGCCACTCGGTTGATGCCGCGCACTTCATTGATGATCCTGGTGCTGATGATTCCCAGCACATCGTGCGGAATTCGCGCCCAGTCACAGGTCATCCCGTCGGTCGAGTTGACGGCTCTAACGATGCAAGTCTCTTCGTAGGTTCGGTCGTCCCCCATGACGCCAACGCTACGCACGGGCAAGAGGACGGCGAAGGCCTGCCAGATACTCTCGTACAGGGAAGCACGGCGAATCTCCTGGTCGACGATCCGGTCAGCAGCACGAAGAACACGGAGACGCTCCTCTGTAACGGCACCGAGACACCGGACCGCAAGACCTGGACCTGGGAAGGGATGGCGCCAGAGCATGTCGTGGGGGATGCCAAGACTCTCGCCGGCCTGACGCACTTCGTCCTTGAACAGCTCGCGTAGCGGCTCGATGAGCGCGAGGTTCATTCGCTCAGGGAGACCGCCAACATTATGATGGCTCTTGATGACGGCGCTCGGGCCGCGCACGCTCATGCTCTCGATTACATCGGGATACAACGTGCCCTGAACCAGATATCGGGCGCCATCGATATTGCGTGCGTGCTCCTCGAAGACCTCGATGAAGATGCGGCCGATGATCTTGCGTTTTTTCTCAGGCTCGGTGACGTCGCGGAGCTCATCGAGGAAGCGGTCACGGGCATCGACGACGATAAGGTTGAGGTGGAAGTTCTGTCGCATCGCGTGTTCGACGCTCTCGCGCTCTCCCTCGCGAAGCAGCCCATTGTCGACGAAAATGCACACCAGCCTGTCTCCGAGCGCCCGGTGTGCCAAGACTGCGGCAACTGTGGAATCTACCCCCCCGGAAAGGCCACAGATCACGCGCTCCTCTGGTCCTACCCGCTCATCGATGCTTTGCACCGCTTGGTCCACGAAGGAGCCAGGGGTCCAGGTGGGTGCGAGCCCCGCAACGTCGAAGAGGAACGCACGGAGCAGTTCGGCGCCCCGCGGCGTGTGGACGACCTCGGGGTGAAACTGAATCCCGTACAGTCGGCGCTCGACTGACCCAATCACGGAGAACGGTGCATTGGGGCTGGTCCCGAGCCTCTCGAACCCTGGTGGGAGGGTGACAATGCGGTCACCGTGGCTCATCCAGACCGAGAGCTGCTCATTGGCGGCAAAGGGAGAGAGAATACCGGCTGAGTGCAGCACCTCGACGGTTGAGGCACCATACTCACGCTCCTGTCCGGGCTCCACCCTCCCGCCCAGCTGCTTGGCAAGCAGCTGCTGGCCGTAGCAGATCCCAAGCACTGGTATACCAAGCTCGAAGAGCCGCGGATCGCTTTCCGGAGCATCCTTCGCGTACACGCTCTGGGGCCCACCAGACAGCACCAGCGCGCGGGGGTTGAGGGCCACCACACGCTCGAAATCGACGGTGCAGGGAAGGATCTCGCAGTACACATGGTTCTCGCGGATCCGACGGGCGATCAGCTGGGTGTACTGGGAGCCGTAGTCGAGGATCAGGACGGTGGAGCGAGAGGTCATCTGGGTCGACCCGCTAGCACGGACGCAGGGTTTTGGGAATCTCAGAATCGACCGGCTTATCGGTCTCGGTCGGGCGAGCCGCCTGGCTGGCGGATGACGCTGACCATGTGGGCGGTGCCGAGCGCGCGGTGCAAATAGTCTCGAAACGTTGATCCGGCAGGCGCGGGCGACACCGGCGGTTGCGACCAGAGTTCGAGCAGTCGCTGTCCAGGGTCGAGGCGCCGCAGGGCAAGAGCGCGCTCGAAGTGGTTTCGTGCGGCGAGCTCCACATGGTCGGACAAGAGCGGACTTCTGGAGAGCGTGTCAAACCATCTTTCGAGTCTACCAATTGCTTCGTCAACGTCCTGTTCCGCGCAGGGTACAAAGAGAAGTAGCGCGCGGCGCCGGTCACTCCCAACCAAGGTAGCTCGAGGGCGACCGTTCAGGAGCTCAGCGCCCACTGCCTGTGCCAGCCATCCGTGGTCACGGTCCAGGAGCCAGGTCAACCACTCAGCAAAAGCTCGCTCGTGGTCGCCGACCAGGCCAAGATCCACCGCGACGGTGAGGGTTGGGTCGGCTGGATCGGCGCGTGGTCCCGAGAGGGCGATCCGGGTTTTTCCTGGTGGTTCGGGGGCGGGGGTCCGACACGCCATCGCTTTGGATGATGCGACGGACAAGTGTCGAGCGAGCACTGAAGCGAGCATGGTCGCTTGCTCAGGGCGACTGTGGGCGAGGACCGCCAAGCTGAGGCCTCGATCCAGCAGCTGGCGACGGCGTGCCTCCACGGCCGAAGGATCGAGACGCACCAGACTCGGGAAGGTGCCTCGGGGGGACAGCACGCCTGTCCGTGAGGGTGTGAGCGATTCGAGGGCAGTCCACAGAGCTGGTCGCGGACTGCCTCCGAGCGACGTTAGAAGATCCCCTCGCGCAGCCTCGATGCTATGATGGAGGAGCGGGCTTCGCGCCATGACCGTTCCGAGCACACGCCCAAGTCGTCGTGCGACGTCCAAGTCCGAAGTGTCCCTGCTGCGTGGGCTTGCGCTGGCGAGCAGGGCGCTCCCCTCGGCTCCTGTCACCGCCTGGAGACGCACCCCATCCGTGCCTGTGTAGCTCTTTGCGAGGCTCTCGAACAGCAGCGCGGTGGCTCCAGCCATCCCGCTCCCCTCTGCGTCACCTGGGCATCGCGTACCAAGTAGCGCGAGAAGATTGGCCTGACCCGGTTCGAGCTTGAGCAGGGGCTCAGCTGGGGGAGGAGCGGGGTTGGACGCGAGATCCTTGAAGCGCGTGGCCAGATCCTGTTCCACCGGCTCGTCAGGCTCGAGCCGCAGGATTGAAAGATAGGTTTCCGGCGCGTCGACCGCACGAGAAAGCACGCTCCACGCTGCCCCAATAGCCGCGGTGCGCGGATCGCGTTCCTTCGCCACGTGACTCGACAGACCTCCGTTTTTGGAGACGTCCTTCAGAGCCGAACGCAGATCTCGGACCGCGAGCGCGAGGACACGTTCGGGAACTCTGGGCTCAGCTTTCTCCGCTTCGAGACCCTCGAACTCGAGTTCCAGTACTCCCCCAAACAACTGCGGATGAACCTCGATCCGACTGAGATGTACCTGCCGAAAGTGCACGCGAAGTGCGCGCTCCAGTCCACCGTCGCTCAGGTGCTCTTGAGCTTCGAGTGCCCGATTGAGGTTGGCCGCTTGCATCCTTAGGGTGAGGTCTGACAGCGAGCGCGAGCGCGTGAAGCGGAGTTCGGTCGGAGCAAATGGGTGTGGTACCGGTGTTGCACTGGGCCAAGCCTCGAGCGAGGGAGCAAGGTCCTGGACGGCGTCGATCCAGCGTGGTGCACCTACTATCGCAAACGCCACACGCTCGCGCACCATGGCTGCTTGCCGTTCCCGCTCGATCACCACCGTGGAGGTCTTCACGTTCTGGGGAGCGGGGTTGCAGGCTCGGAGAGGGGAGGAGAAATCGAGTTTTGCGGTGTACCCCGCTTGGCCGATAGTAGCGAGTTCCTTCGCCTCGAGTGGCCGGCGAAGGCCTTGATCGAGCGCCTTGAAGGCCTGCTTTGCTGACTCGGGGGACGAGGCGAGCATGGCGAGCGACAGACCGCCAGGAGTGATCTCGCCATGCCCGTCGAGGTTGGCTGCCGCGAGACGGGCAAGGAGCACCTGCCCAAGCATGACTAGGTTCTCGCAGTCTCCCTCATGTGCGATCACCATGGCCAAACCCGCTGCCGGATCACCCTGTCTGGTCAAGCTGGCGAGGGGGGGCCGTCGCGTGTCGACGTGCGCCTGAACCTGGCGCACCAAGGGAGCGGTTGAGTGCGTGTCCGCCCCTGACGGAGGCGGCCGAGTGCCGCAGCTACTGCTCACGGCCAACACGGCGAACAACGCCAACCGCCCCATGCAGGAAGCCTTCATGGCAGAGCTGGGCACGTCAGTTTGGCGGGTTGCACCACAGGGAGTACAGGGAGGAACGGACACGGCTGGTCCGCTCTAGCACAGCTGGCCCAGTGCTGGGTACGTTGCTCATTTACGCCGCCCAGGCCTCTTGCCGCAGCAGCTGCTCGAGCCGAGCCTGGATCTTGTAGCGCTTGGTGTACACGGTCTTCACGCTGATACCCATGCGGCTCGCCACAAGCTCAGGGGAGAGACCCTGACCGAAGTACAGCTGCATGAATTCCTGATCACGCTCGGAAAGCTCGCGCATCAGCGCGCCGAGCTGCTGGGACTGACGCAGCCGCTCACAGTGCTCCTCCACATCCGTGTGATCGACGGCAGGCTCAGGGATCTCTTCCAGACAGATCCCGTGAGGTTGACGACGCTGGCTCCGAAGGTAGTCGTATGCCGTGTGCACAGCCAGAAGACCAAGCCAGGAGCTGAGCCGCATGCCTCGTGTGGGGTCGAAGGTGCGCAGCCGGTGCATTTGGTTGGCGAGCAGGTTCAGGCAGAACAGACCGTAGATCTCTGGCACATCATCCAGGCTCACTAAGCTTGGAAAACGAAGCACGACCTTCGCGATGCAGCCGTGGAGTAGACGGCCATGTCGCGCGTTGAGTTCACGCCAGGCGTTGGGAGCACCCCGGAGCAGGCCGACGACTAGTTCATTTTCGCTGTTGTCACCCTGGGGAGTAATGGGGGAGGAAGAGCTGGGCGAAGGAAGAGACACAACCGAAGAGAGGGACATCGAGACTCCTTGCAGACCCTTCTGCAAGCAATTCGTGTGCCCAGCTCATGGCGTCGGAATTATTGAACAAATGCCGTAACTGCCCATTCTGCAGCGTAACGTTTCCTGTCACCTCGATACGATCCGGCACATGGGCCGAGACCGGCTCCGTCCCACCATTCACTTCACGCGCACGAGTGTCGGTGCCACCGCAAATGCCGCAAGGTGACCGCTCTCCTCCGCCAGATATAACCCGCATTGATCGTCGACGCGCAGAACGTCCGCGATCACATCGGAAGGCACCCGACCGAGAAGCTGCCCATCGGACTCGCGCAACACATGAACCTGTGATTGCGGGATGAACACCGCTCCTTCACGGACCTGAGGCTGGAGGTGGCGAGGTTGGTCCAGTTCACAGGTATTCGGGAACACGTGTCGATAACGGAATGCCCCAGTAAGGGCCTCGATGGCTGTGAGCGTACCATCGGAGCCGTTCGCGAGCAGGGTACCTGTCAGCGCAAGCCAGCCGACACTCCGTGCCAAAGTGCCCGGGACGAGTTCGCAGAGGCTCTCCCCATCGCTGCGGCTGAGCACGGTCAGCCCGCTCCCTCGGCCATCGCGAAGTGGTACCGCAACGCTATCAGTGGTAAGGAGCATTGGCTGGCCAAGCTGGGGACGAGCTCCGATCTCCCGTTGCCAGCGGAGCTTGCCGCTCCAGACGTCCACGCAGTTGAGGCGACCACGTGTCTGCGCAGCAAGCGTGAGGGCAAAGAGTTCGTCCCCATCCACCGTGAGTTCCCCATGGTATGGCAGCTTGTCGTGGAGTCGCCAGACTGTCTCTCCGGTGGCGACATCCAGTGCCACCAAGTAGGAATCACCACCACCGACGATCAAGAGCCGGCCAGCTTTTCGGATTCGCATTGGAGAGGGGCGTGGTGCGGTGTAACGCCATCGTACTTCCCCCGAGACCAGATCTATGGCCGTGACGCGCCGATCGCCCTCTGCGATAGCCACAATTTTCGGTAGCCCCTCGGCGTGAATCACGGCGCCGGTCGCCCCCCCGAAAGCCCGCGGCACCAGCCATTGGGAGAACTGCGTTTGGCCCGACTGAAGCTCATGGCACACTAGTCGCCCATCGGGATGAACGCGCAGTACGCCGGCAGGGGTGGCAAGGGTTCCGGCGCGAGTCGTTGGTTGGCGCCAGCGCACGTCGCCCGTTGTGCGATCGAGCATCAGCAGTTCGGCATGCGAACCCACCACGAAGCCGTCACCGCACAACGAGATAGAGCGAGGATCGAGGTTCGGGACCGCGGCGGTCCAGCGTGGGAAAAAACGCATCGCGGAGGCCTGGCCGAAGCGACCACCCAGAGCTTGGAGCTCGCGTGTAGCCGCGAAGGGACGGTAGCGGTCTCGGTCCTGATTCTCGAGGTTGACCACCCCTGCCTCTACTCGAGCGCGCTCGAGTAGAAGGTTGGCCGTGCTGCGCAGCTGAGAAAGCCGCAGGTTCTGGGACTGCCCGGGATCGCAGGTCAGCACTGCCTCGGCGAACTGCTGAACGAGGGAGACGGTTCCCTCAACGAATGCTTCGGGCGACAGTTCAGGAAAAGTGAGACCCGCTGTGGTGGCGCCATCTGCGGGCGCGAGACTAAATGTCATGGGTGTGTGGGGGGCCCCGAGCCGGATCCCAAGCCGCACTCGACCCACCTGCACTCGACGAAAGAGTGGTCGGGCTTTCTGAACAGCCTCAACCACTTCCGACCCAAGTTCAACGAGACGCTCGAGTACGAGAAATATCGGAAGATTGGGGATCTGGAGGGTGCGGGCGCGAGTGCTTACTCCGAAGCTACCTCGGCACAGCAGAGCATGGAGATCTGCGCGTTCCAAGCCATCAGTATCTAGGGTAGGCTTGACGCACACCCGCAGGGCGCACTCGACACGAAACCCAAGCGCGCGAGGGGTGTTGGGGCCAAGACTCACCAGCTTGGTTTGGCGGCGAGCTGCAGGCCGGAGAGGACGAGCGGTGAGTTCGTTCAGCCGGACCTGGCCAACCCGAAGAGCCTCCAGCGTGGACGGGGCGGTGGAGGTTGACGAGGATTGTGTGCTCGACGCGAGCGACTGCTCGAGGCCGCGGGCCAGGGCAAGTAGACCGACGGGCCGCTCCAAAACCGCCACCTCGGCCTTGGGTCCCACCCGGTAGACGCTCATCAGCACCTGATCGCCATCCCGTTCGAGCCCAAGCTCCCAGGCTTCATCCTTGGTATAGAGGGCGACGGTTGCCCGAGTTCGCCGCAAAACGCCGAGATCGGCCACGGCAAGGGCCAGGTCGGCGAGCAGTCCGAGCGCCTGCGTATCGCCAATCCGAGCTGTGACGTTGATCCCGTCAACCACCACGTCGAAGAGCCCGTACAAGGGGCCGAGATTGGGCCGTTGGGAGGAGGCGGTGCGGGGACGAACCACGACGTGGATGGCTGCCATATCCGGACCGCATCGTAGGAAGCTTCGTCCCCGGACCTGAAGTTTCCCGTCGCGTTCACCGAGGACTTGTCATTTGCTCCCGTAACTCGTTAGGGGGTCGACATGAGCGATCCCACGCCAGCACAGGTCCGCTCTGGCAGGCGTGGGGTATGGTTGGCCTTCGCCGCCGCCAGTGTGGGTATGGGACTGGGATTCGGCTTTTCGGTCGACGATGCCTGGATCCCGGTCCGCGTCGCCTATCACTTGGCACATGGCTTCGGCTATCGCTTCAATGCAGAGGGAGCAATCGTCGATGCGGTGACCCCACTCGGATGGGCCCACCTGCTCGCCCCAGCCGCGTGGTTCGGCGAGCAAGCAGCAATGAACTTCGCCCGCGGCACGGGCGTTGTCGCCTACCTTCTTGCGAGCTGCAAAATCGGAGCTTGGGTTGGTCGCACAGGAGGACGGCTCTTTCCGCTCTTGGGTCTAGGACTGGTGCCAACTCTTGCGGTGTACCCGTCGACGGGAATGGAAACTGGGTTAGTGATGGGGCTCCTGACGTACGGTGTGCTTGCCTCCGGCATCGGACGGGCCTGTCTCGGAATCGCGGTGGGAATGCGACCAGAACTGGCGGCCTTCGTGTTTGCATGGGCGCTAGGCCAGGGGATATGCCGCTGCTCGGCACGGGTCTTCTGGGAATCCATGGTTCTTGGAGGCTTCGGACTTCCACTCGTGCTGGGCTTGCGGTTTTTCCTGTTTGGGTCCCCAAGTCCACTGGCCCTACTCGCCAAGCCTGCCGATCTGGCCAGTGGACTCAGTTACGTTTTTGGCGTGCTGGCTTTCTCAGGACCATTCTGGCTCTGGGTTGGCCCCGGTTACCGCCGGTTACCACACCAAGCTCGGGTGTTCGTGGTGGCCACTTTGGCGCACCTGGTAGCGCTGGCGTTGGTTGGCGGCGACTGGATGGCGCTCTATCGGCTCGCGGCACCTGTCTTGCCGGTGGTGCTGATGGTTGGCTGCCATCTTGCGCAGGCCCGAGGCTGGCTCGCCAATGTGCTCCCTTGTGTCGGAGCCATCGCTGCGATCGGCGTGCTCGGATATCATGTGCTGCTTCCCGCGCGTCACATCGTGGAGCAGCGCCAACGGTTGATCACTGAGGCGCGGCCCATGCTTGCGGGGCGGCATGCGGTTGCGACGGTGGACGTGGGGTGGGTTGGTGCGGCAAGCCGCGCTGAGATCCTGGACTTGGCGGGCGTAACCGAGCCTGAAGTTGCACGCTTGAGCGGTGGTCACACATCCAAGCGTATTCCTTTTGAACTGCTTGAGCGTCGCCGGGTGGACACTTTCGTGCTGTTGCTGAAGCCCGGCGCTAACCTGGTGACGCCTTTCTGGCAGAGTGCCTTTGCGCGAGTCGTCGAGACTCGCGTGGCGCAGCTGCTGAGAGTTTCACCATGCAGGATCGACCACACTCTCGAACTTGCCTTCACTTCCCAGCGTTACGTTATCGTACGCTGCGATAATCTATCTCCCCCTCAACGAGAAGAGCTTTGGGGCGAGTGAGGTCTCGAACTCTGAGCTGCTTGGGACGCCTGGACACGGGTTGGCGGCAGCTAGCGCGCCAGGCCAGCTCACGCCGAGTGCTTCTCTCGAGCCGGATCCAGCCTGAGTTCGAGTAGCCCTTCTTGCATCGCCCGCGCGTCAACATAGCGGTTCTTCGGAAGCGGATGGGTGGCCCGTTCGATAATCCTTCGCCAGGCTACCGGTACCCGATCGAGGGCAATCTGCACCAAGCTCTCAGGGTTGGCGGCGGTTGAGGCTTCAGAGTGGAACTCAGCACTGCGGAGCGGCGGGGGGCTTCCCGTCAGACACTCGAAGAGGATGGTGCCGAGCGAGAAGAGGTCACTGCGCGCATCGATTTCAAGACCTTGTTCCTGTTCGGGTGACATATACCCAGGTGTGCCGAGCGGGGCTCCGGCGTTGGTCAATCGCGTTTCGGCCCACTCGACCCGTGCGATGCCAAAGTCCAGGATTTTCACCCGGAACGGGCCTTCGGAGTCCGACTCCGGATCGGCGAGAAAGACATTGCTGGGTTTCAGGTCGCGGTGCACGATCCCCGCCGCGTGCACCGCCCCAAGCGCCTCGCACACCTGCAGGGCAAGGGGTAGCAACTCTGCAGGAGACATTGGACCATCGCGCCGGATCTTCGCGCTGAGCGAAACTCCGTGCAGCCGTTCCATGACCAGATAGCTCGTTCCATCAGGGAGGTGTCCCTCGTCGTACACTTCGACGACGTTGGGATGCCAGGCTAGCCCCAACGCTGCCGCCTCGCGCCGCAGCCGATCCGCGGCCACCGTATCGTGAGCCACGGCGGCGCGCAGCAGCTTGATGGCCACCACTTTTCCATCTGAGAGTCGCACCGCCTCCCAGATTGCACCGCTCGCTCCGGAGCCCAAGTTCGCTGTCAACTGATACTGTCCGGCGATGAAGGTTCCTTCGGTGGCTCCGACCGCCTCGTGACGCTCCCTGTTCTCTCGGAGCGCGGCCGAGCGCTCGAGGGCGCGGAGCCGCATGACCTGCGCGGCTCCGACACGCCTTGCTGTGTAGAAGGCACTCAAGCCGAAGCTGGAGAGCACACCCAACCCTGCGCCGACCGCTGCGGCGGCTCCCAGCAACTCGAACTCGACTCCCCACGAGAGGGCAGTCACGCTCGCACCCACCGCCGCACCCAGAACAGCACCATTGTGCGGGGAGCAGCAGAATGGACGTCGCCAAACTACGCGGAAACGTTGTTCGAGGAGTCCGGCCTGGACTGCCGGGGGTAACTCGGTGTGCACGCGAGCCTCACGCATCCCGAAGAGCAGCGGGATACTGGCAAGCTCCGCGGCACGAGCCATCGCGCAGAGTCCATCCCGCTCTTCCGGCTCGGTCGCCCGTACACGGACGCGGCCCAAAAAATGATGTTCATCGAGTTCGAGGGTTTCCCAGCGCTCGGTCAGAGTATCTTCCCCACCGTGCATACCAAGCTGCCGGTAGGCATCAATCGGGCTCTCTGCGCCCCGCAGAACCTTGGACCAGACCCCGAGATTCTCGCGATCCACGACGGCAGGCACGATCCGTTTCAGCTCGTCGCGCCCGAAGCGGGCAGTGAACGACAAGAGTACGTGGTACCAGATCTCAACGGGAATGGAACGGGTCTCATCAGAGAGATAGCCGCGATCAAGCTTGGTGGTAACCAGCAGACCATCCGCTTGCGCTCGTCCATAGTGGCGATCTACGTGAAGAACGAGCGTCTTCAGTCGTGAAGCGGTGGTCGTGGCATGAGGAGACTGGTGGGGCACGACGGCTGGAAGCTTACCAGAGAAAGGGCGGACGCCCTCTTTGGAGCGGACCACCGCCGATGGGTGGTGCGGGTCAAACGGCCGAATTTGGGTGTCCCAGATCCATCCGCCATCTGCTAGGATGAGGTTCGTGCGCCTCCGCTGTTCTCCCCGACTTGTTTCGGTCTCGGTTGGACTTGCCCTGACACAAGGGCCGGTCTTGCTCTCGTCCGATGCGCGGCTCGACGCTGCCCCCTTGGTTCAGATTGGGGGTGAGACTCTGGACGTCAGGGCTGACCACCTCGAGGTGAACCTCACGCGAGGCGAGGCGGTGCTGGAGGGCCAGGTTCGAGTTTCCTTCGGGGAACTGGAGGTTTGGTGCGACCGCGTGGACATCCGCTACGACGAGGCTCCGATGGTCAGAAAGGCGGTCGGCAAGGGGAATCTGCGGGCAACTGTGAAGGGTATAGTGGCCACCGCAGACGCGCTGGAGGTGGAAGTGGCCGAGCAACGTGCTCAGCTCACCGGCCATGTCCGGGTTTCCCGCGGCAAGGGTTGGATCGAGGCCGAGCGGGCCACCATCGATCTACCGAGCGGCAAAGTTCACTTGGACCAGGTACGGGGGTCAATCCCGGTAGTGTCGGGAGGGTAGGGTGGGGGGTATCGACACTCTCTGTCTCCCGGCGAAGATCGTCCCAGCCTTCGAATCATTGGCCGCGCTGGGGGTAGGTGATGATAGAATCGGGGGTAAGATGCCCACGGTGGGGTCGGTCGTAAGATGGAACTGAAACAACACGCGGCGCTTCGGCTCGAACAGAAGCTGGTCATGACGCCGCAGCTTCAGCAGGCGATCCGCCTGTTGCAGCTGTCCCGGCTGGAGCTAGTCGAGGAGGTCAGGAAGGAACTCGACAACAATCCGGTGCTCTCTGAGGAAGAACCGGAGATCCCAGCGCGCGCGCGGATGGACTCTCAACTTCCCATTCCGCCCTCGGAAGAGCGGGATTTTCAGCGCCAGCTCGAGGCGTCCACGAGTCGCACGGATGAGCGTGCGGCTCGTGAGGTTGACTGGGACAAGTTTCTCGAGAATCGAACCCTGCAGCAACCGCAGTCAGCATCTCGCAGCGGGTTCGAGGAGCTGCCACCCATCGAGCAAAGCCTGACCAAGCCGAGTAGCTTGCAGGATCACCTGCTTTGGCAGCTCCAGATGAGTGACTTCACCGATGCTGAGCGAGACTTCGCAGAATTGGTGATCGGCAACCTGGATGAGCGCGGATATTTGGACCTCTCTGGCGTCGAGCGACCGGATGGTGTCCGCACGCCTTCGCTTACCGTGGATGATTTGGCAGTGGAGGCAGGGCTGCACCCCGATGATGCGGTGCTGGTGCTCGAATTGATTCAGAACTTCGACCCAATCGGGGTGGCGAGTCGCACCCTCAAGGAGTGTTTGTTGGTCCAAGCGCGTGCCTTTGGATGCGATGAGGTTGAGGTCGAGATCATTGAACATCACCTGCATCATCTCGAGAAGCACAACTATCAGGCGATTGCTCGGGAGATGCGGATTGACCTCGAAGACGTGTATGAGGCTGCGAAGCAGATACAGAAGTTGGAGAGTCGACCGGCGCGAGACTACTCGGATCAGGACGAACGGAGCATCGGCATAACGCCAGACGTCTACGTGATCAAGGATGGGGACAAGTGGTCGGTTCTGGACAACGACCGAGGATTGCAGCGTCTCTTCATCAACGAGGCGCTCACCCGTCGATTGCTCCGCGATCCCAACGCGCGTGAGTTCGTTGGCGAGAAACTCCGCAATGCCCAGTGGTTGATCCGCGCCATAGAACAGCGACGAAAGACCATCATTCGGGTAGCCGAGTGCATCGTGAGCATGCAGCGTGACTTCTTCGAGAAGGGGGTAGCGCACCTCCGCCCGATGATTCTCCGTGATGTGGCTCGCGAGCTGGATATGCATGAGTCAACCATTTCGCGGGTGACCACTAACAAGTACATGCACACCCCTCAGGGGTTGTTCGAACTCAAGTACTTCTTCAATTCCAGCATTCGGCGAGTCGCCAACGAGGACATCGCCAGTGAGAGTGTGAAACAGTCGATCAGGAAGCTGATTGATGAGGAGAACAAAAACGAGCCGCTGAGCGATCAGGTGATTGTGGAACTGCTCGAACAGCGCGAAGGGATACGCATTGCGCGCCGAACAGTGGCCAAATACCGAGAAATGCTTGGTATTTTGGCCTCCTCCAAGCGCAAGAGGCCGTTTTGAAGGGCCTTGGAGTACGTTTCTCGAAGTGTCACGCCGGAAGTGTTCGACTCGATTTCGGCGCGTACTCTCTCGAGTCGGCCGCCCATCTCATGGGGAGATGGCGGCGTCAGCCGCGACGTGACAGGAGGTCACATGAATATCAGCATCACCTTCCGCCAGATGGACCCGAGTGAAGCGATCAAGAAGTACGCAACCACGAAGATCGCGCGGTTGCAGAAACTGCTAGATCAACCGATGGAGGCGAAGCTCACGTTCTCTGTCCAGAAGCAGCGCCACATCACTGAGGTTCAGATCTCGAGCGGGCGACGCCGAGTGGAAGCTCGGGAGTCAAGCGAGGAGATGTATGCGGCGATCGACCAGGTGATGGACAAACTGGAACGACAGATCAACGGTGAGAAGTCGACCCGCGTCACCAAGACGCGCCGGGCAGGAGTCTCGGTGAGACAGCTGAAGCCAGTAGCCATTCCCCCATCGACGGCGACTGCCAAGAAGACGGCCAAGAAAGTTGCGAAGAAGAAGCCGGTGACTGAGCGTTCCCGGGCCAGGAGTTGACGTGTCAGAGCCTGGTGGTTTCGCCTCTTTGGTTGGGTGAGAGAGACCATGCACCTTACTGATATCTTGACTAGTGAGCGAATCGCCATTGACGTTTCAGGCGAGCGTTTCCCCAACAAGGAAGCGGTGCTCCTCGAACTGTCTCGACTGCTTGCTCCCCCTCTCTCACTTGATCCGGTGGAGGCACATCGGCTTCTGAGTGCTCGTGAGGAACTGCAGAGCACCGGGATCGGTGACGGGATTGCCATCCCGCACGCTTCGACGGAGGCGGCCGCCCGACAGGCGGCCGCCTTGCTTCTTGTGCCGAAGGGACTTGATTTCTCGGCTATCGACCGGTGCCCGGTCTCCATCGTTTTCGGCGTACTCGGTCCGACGCGTTCACCAGGAGAACACCTGCGAACCCTGGCCCGCATATCACGATTGCTGCGTGAACCCTCGACACGGAGTTCGCTGCTCGACTGCAGGAGCCCGGAGGCGGCTTTCTCGCTGATTGCCGAGCAGGACACGAATCCTTGAGGTCGCAAGATGGCTGTCTACGATCCTCCCAATCTCGGCGCGCGCAGCATCACCACGCGATCACTCTTGAGTGATGCAGGGCTTCAGCTTCGGTGTCGATTGGTGTCCGAAAAGGTCGAGCTCGACCGGTTGATCACTCATCCGCGAATCCAGAAATCGGGGTTGGCAATGGTCGGACACCTGCATGGGATCGTGCCGACGCGGATTCAGATCCTAGGGGAGACCGAGCTTAGCTACGCCGAGTCGTTGGGGGAAGAGGCCCAGCTTGTGGCTGCCAGACATCTCTTCTCTTCCAACCTTGCCTGTCTGTTCGTGACTCGTGGAGCTGTTCCACCGCCACCGTTCGTGGACGAGGCGATACGGACCGAGACTCCGCTCGTCATATGTGAGGAGCGCTCGTCGACTGCGATCACCAGCATTCACACACTGCTGGATGAGCGTTTGGCTCCTCGCACTCGTATCCATGGCGTGTTGGTTGATGTCTTTGAGGTGGGAGTGCTCCTGCTGGGGAAGAGTGGAATTGGCAAGAGCGAATGCGCGATGGATCTGGTGATGCAGGGGCATCGACTGGTGGCAGATGATGTGATCGAGTGTGACTACAAGCCGCCCGGGATGGTGTACGGGCAGCCGGCGGAACTCTTGCGGCATCATATTGAGGTGCGAGGGCTTGGGATCCTCAACGTCAAGGATCTGTTCGGTGTGACGGCGATCCGCGAACGCAAGCGGATCGATCTAGTGGTGCAACTAGAGCTTTGGCAGCAGGACGCCACCTACGATCGAATCGGGACTGATGACCGATTTACGGAGATCTTGGGAGTGCCGGTTCGCGAGGTTCGGTTGCCCGTGCGGCCAGGCCGAAACATGAGTTCAATCATCGAGATTGCTGCGCGGATCGAGCTGCTGCGCCAGGCTGGACACTATCCAGCGCGGGAATTCGTCGATCATATCGACAGTCAACTGGTGGGATCGGTTGCGGATCCTACCGTATCCCTCGAGCCCACGTTCCCACCAAGTCATCCGTGGCGGGCGGAGCCAATCTACGAGAGTTCGTCACCCCCACCGCTGCGCGACCACGACGAGAGGCGGGGACGATGAGCCAACTGGCGAATGAGCTGGTAGTGGTCACCGGTTTGAGTGGTGCTGGGAGGTCCACCGCGGTCGCGGCGCTGGAGGACCTTGGATACTTCTGCGTTGACAACCTTCCACTGTCGGTGGTGCAAACCACACTGCATACGCTCTTCGCCGCAGGAGTGCGTCGGGTTGCGCTTGGGATCGACGTGCGTGTGGGGGCATTCTTCGAGCAGGCCGGGGAGGTCGTGGACGGGTTGCTGGCGGATGATCGCTGTCGCGTCTCGGTGTTGTTTCTGGACGCCTCCGACGAGGTTCTTTTCCGTCGGTTCTCGGGGACTCGTCGACCACATCCCCTGAGCCAGGTGCCCTATGCGTCACATCTTCAGGCGTCGACCGTGCTTGCTGGGATAGCGCTCGAACGGGAACGACTTGCTGGGCTGCGTCGTCTGGCCACCATCATGGTGGATACTTCGGCACTCAACGTTCACGCCTTGCGGCGGCGGGTGATCGAGTTGTTGGGGCCACCCGGCGAGATGCCCCGAGTGCGGCTGCGCTTCCTCTCTTTTGGGTTCAAGTACGGTGCACCGATGGACGCCGATCTGGTGTTCGACGTGCGGTTCTTCGACAATCCCTACTTCGTTGAGTCGTTGCGTGAGCGAAGTGGACTAGATCCGATGGTTCGGGCATTTGTGCTCGAAACTGATGATGGGGTCGCCTTTCTGGGACATGTGCTCGGGCTGCTTGACTTCATGCTGCCGCGTCTGGAGCGTGAGGGGCGAAGCTATTTCACCGTAGCCGTTGGGTGCACGGGGGGCATGCACCGATCGGTGGCTGTGACCGAGGCGCTTGCTGAGGCAGTCCGCAGTCACCACGAATTGGTGTTGGAAGTCACGCACCGTGATCTTGGTCGCGATGGGCACGCTACGGAGGAGCGGCACCGAACGCTCGTGGGTAACCAGGGTACCGAGGTGCCACAGGGGAGGCCGGCATGAAGGTGGTTCGAGGGTCGTATCTCGTGCAAAATCGCCTTGGATTGCACGCTAGGGCGGCTACCAAGCTGGTCAATCTTGCCTCGCGTTTTGCTGCCGATATCACCATGAGTCGCGATGGGCAGTCCGCGAACGCCAAGAGCGTGATGGGGGTCTTGCTCCTTTGCGGCGCGCAAGGAACGCGCTTGACGATTGAGGCGCGAGGTGACGATGCCGAACATGCAATCACCGCACTGGGCGAACTGATCGACGACCGCTTTGGAGAGGGGGATTAGGTGTCGTCACACGACCCAAGGCTGCGCTCGTCGCCCCGGAATGTGACCGAAGTGGACGGGATCGCTGCTTCGCCTGGTCTGGCGATTGGTCCGGCGTTCGTGCTTGAGATGAAGCGTCCTGGGGTGGTCCGTCGCCGTATCGCCAAACACGAGGCAGAACTCGAAGTGCAACGGTATCGGAGCGCGGTGATGCGCACGGCCAGCGAATTGCAGGATGTGGCTCAACGCGCGACCGGTGGCGAGATCGAGTCATCCATTCTTCTCGCCTATGTGCTGATGGTACAAGATGAGACGCTGCGCGAAAACGTACAGCGACGGATCCTGGTGGATCACGTGTGTGCGGAATGGGCACTCGATCTCGCGGTCGATGAGATCGCGGAGCAGCTGGCCATGGCGCCCGATCCCTACCTCTCCGAACGGAGTCACGACGTGCAGTTCGTGGGGGACCGAATTCTGTCGGTATTGACGGGCCGACGGTCCACAGTTGCTCTCCCTGACGGACCTGATCCGTTGATCATCGTGGCGCATGATCTTTCTCCGGCAGAGACGGCCGGGCTCTCACGAGAGCGGGTGCTGGCGCTGGTCACCGAGTCGGGTACGCGGACTTCACACACCGCGATTGTGGCCCGAGCGCTGGAGATCCCGGCGGTGGTGGGCGCCGTCGGTGCGGTGAGCCGGATTGCCAACGGGGATCGTCTGATTGTCGATGGGCTCCGGGGCAGGGTGATTGTGTGCCCGTCCGACGAGATGCTCAGCTCGGCGACCACCCGAAAGGAGCGGTACGCAACACTCACCCGGGAGCTCCGGGCGCTGCACGATAGGCCTTCCACCACGCGCTGTGGCGTGCATATCCACCTCCGCGCCAACATCGAGTTTCCGACCGAGGTGGACGCCGCGCTTGCGCACGGTGGGGAGGGAATTGGCCTGTACCGTACTGAGTTCCTGTATCTCGAACGCAAGGACCTGCCAAGTGAAGACGAGCAGTATGACGTGTATCGTCGAGTGCTCGAGACTGTGGCGCCACTTCCTGTCACGCTGCGCACCTTCGATCTCGGTGCAGACAAGCTGGCGCCGTCGTTGGCAGCGCCGTCAGGTCTCAATCCAGCACTTGGGCTCCGGGCGGTAAGAATTGGTCTTGCGCTTCCCGAGCTGATGTTGACTCAGCTCCGGGCGATGGTGCGCGCGTCAGCGCACGGACGACTGCAGATCATGATACCCTTGGTCGCCACGCTGGGAGAGTTCTGCGCGGTGCGGCGGCTGCTTTACCAGGCTATTGACGAGATCGACGCGCGAGGGCAACCGCGTGCGGCCTTCGTTCCCTGCGGGTGCATGATCGAGGTTCCATCGGCTGCGATCATGGCGGAGGAGCTTGCCGAAGAGGCGGCCTTTCTCAGCATTGGAACCAACGACCTCGTCCAGTACACCTTGGCCGTAGATCGGAGCCGACGTGAGCTGGTGAGCCTGGCATCCCCCTTCGATCCCGCTATCTTGCGCCTGATTCGCCGTACCGTGAAGGCGGGGGAGCGCCACAAGCGACCTGTGGCGGCTTGTGGTGCCATGGCCAGCGATCCCCTCGCTATGCTGCTCTTGCTCGGCCTCGGATTGCGGGAACTCTCGATGGAAGGTGTGGCGATCCCTGAACTCAAGGAGGCGATCAGCCGGGTCTCGATGAACGAACTCGAGGATATGGCGGATGAGGCTCTGGTGTGCCGGACCGCCGAGCAGGTCGAACGGATGGTCACAGAGGCCTACGCTCCCATGCTGGCCGATCTATTGGATGCCGAGCCTACGGCGTGAGTGGAGGCAGCTGATGCCGAGAGCGGTCTGTGGGCCGACCTGGCGCATGACTGAAGGATAAACGGTTGACCCAGGCCTGACCACGCGTATACTCCGCCGGCTAAACAACCAAGGGTTCTAGTTTCACATGGATCAAGATTTGAGCGTCAAGAGCGCTATTATCGCTCAGCATCACCTGCACGACACCGACACTGGCTCACCTGAAGTCCAGATTGCTCTGCTCAGTCATCGTATCGAGCATTTGACTGGGCACTTCAAGACGCACAAGAAGGACTTTCATTCGCGTCGAGGATTGCTGCGACTGGTGAGTCAACGACGGCGTCTGTTGGATTACCTGAAGGCTGAGGATATCGCCCGGTACAGGAAGATCGTTGCGGCGCTCAGCCTACGTCGGTAGCAGCTCGAGACTCTCACAGCATTGCCCCATCTTTCGAGTACGGCGCCGGGTCGCTTCAACTTCGATTGGCGCGCGTCACCCAAGGGGCGGTCACGCGCGGCAACCGAGGCTGAAGACATGGTGTCCGTATTCGCGCCAACCCGCGCGTAGCGGGATCTGCGTGAAGGAACGCACAGCCATGTTCGTACGTGAAAGTGTATTGGTCGGAGGTCGTCCGCTCACCCTCGAGACCGGTCGTCTGGCGAAGCAGGCCCACGGCGCGGTTTTGGTCAGCTACGGCGAGAGCGTGGTGCTGGTAACGGCGGTCTCGAGTGAAGAGCGACCAGGGATCAGCTTTTTCCCGCTGACCTGCGAGTACCAAGAGAAGACCTACGCGGCGGGTAGGATTCCGGGAGGGTTCTTCAAGCGTGAGGGGCGGCTCCGGGATGCCGAAACGTTGACCTCACGACTCATCGATCGTCCCCTGCGTCCGCTTTTCCCGAAGGGATATCGGAAGGACACCCAAGTCATCGCAACCGTGCTGAGTTCGGACAAGCAGAATCCGACTGACGTACTTGCATTGACAGCAGCGTCTGCGGCGGTTCACATCTCCGACATCCCTTGGAATGGTCCGATCGTGGGAATTCGGGTCTGCCGGGTTGCTGGCGAGTTCGTGGCGTTCCCGAATTTCGAGCAGATCAAGGCTGCGGATCTGGACCTTGTGGTCGCTACCACTCGTGAGGCGGTGGTGATGGTGGAGGGTGGCGCCGACGAAATCGCCGAGGCGGTGTTGATCGATGCCCTCCTCTTCGCGCAACGGGAGGCGGGCCCGATCCTAGACCTGATCGAGAAGCTTCGCGCAGCAGTAGGCAAGCCCAAGCGCCATTTCGAGATTCCAGAGCTTCCCAGGGAGATTGCGGCTCGTATTGCGAGTTTGGTCGACGAGGAGTTGGCGGCCGCCTGCGTGATCCGAGAGAAGAAGGCTCGCTACCAAAGGTACGACGAGATTGAGGCGAAACTCAGCGAGACGCTGAAGAGTGAACTTGGAGACGAGGGTTTTGCGAAGCTCTCCTCTCTGATCTCCGACGAGGTGGAGCACCGCAAGGCGGCAGTGGTGCGCACCATGGTGACCGGAACGGGCAAGCGCATAGATGGTCGGGATACCAAGACCATTCGCCCGATCAGCTGCGAGGTGGGATTGCTGCCACGAGTGCACGGTTCTGCCTTGTTCCAGCGGGGCGAGACCCAGGTGATCGGAACGACCACACTTGGGACATCTGGTGACGAGCAGAAGATTGATGCGCTGATAGGTGAGAGTTACAAACAGTTCATGCTGCACTACAATTTCCCGCCGTATTCGACCGGCGAGACCAAGCCGCTGCGCGGACCGGGGCGCCGGGAGATTGGTCACGGTGCTCTGGCGGAGCGCGCAATTTCGCGGATGATTCCGGCGCACGAACAGTTTCCGTATACGATCCGCGTGGTCAGCGAAGTACTGGAGTCCAACGGCTCGAGTTCGATGGCAACGGTTTGTGGTGCCACCTTGAGCATGATGGACTGTGGGGTGCCAATACGGCAACCAGTTGCAGGTATCGCCATGGGCCTGATCAAAGAGGGGGACAAAGTGGCGATCCTGAGCGATATCCTCGGCGACGAGGACCACCTCGGTGACATGGATTTCAAGGTGTGCGGCACGTCGCGCGGGGTAACCGCCATCCAGATGGATATCAAGATAACCGGGTTGTCGCGGGACATCTTCGAGCGTGCGCTCGACCAAGCGCGTGAAGGGCGCCTGTTCATTCTTGGCAAGATGCTTGCGGTCCTGGAGCGCCCACGCACGGAGATCAATCGGTGGGCACCGCGTATCACCACCGTCAAGGTCAAGCCCGATCAAATCCGGATCGTGATCGGCCCTGGAGGGAAGACGATCAAAGGAATCATCGACCAAACGGGATGCTCGGTGGATGTCAACGATGACGGAACGGTGGCGGTGGCAGGCTCGGATCCAGAGGCTGTGGAGCGTGCACTGGCAATCATTCGCGGATTGACTGCCGAGCCCGAGGTGGGGCGAGTGTACAAGGGGCCGATCAAGCGGGTGGTGGACTTCGGAGTGTTCGTGGAGATCCTTCCGAACACCGAGGCACTGCTCCACGTCTCGGAGATTGCGCATGAACGCGTTGAGTCCCCAAGCGATGTCTTCCAGGAAGGCGACGAGGTTGAGGTCAAGGTGATCAGCGTCGATCGCGAGGGTCGGGTTCGTCTCAGTCGGCGCGAGCTACTAGCTTTGCCTGAGGGTGAGGAGGGCGAGCGGGCACGGGAGCGAATTCAGCGCGCACGCGAAGCTGGGCCTCAGCCTTCTCGGGGTGGAGGGCGACCGGAGCGTGGGGGGCGTGATGGTGGTGGCCCACGAGATCGTGGACCGCGCGGTGGTGGCCGCGGTCGATACTGAACTCGGCCTTGAGAGGGAGTAGGCGGTGAGAAATCACCGCCTATTCTTGCCGTTTGCCTGGCTGGTTCAGTGAGGCTCCGGTTTTTGTGCTCTCGCCGTAGTGGACCCACACAGTCTCCCAAACGTGGAGCCTGGGGTTGTGTTCAAAAACGGCGTGTCCAGGGCTGCAGCGCATGCTGAGGCCAGGTGATGATACTAGTTCGTGGGTTACGCTGTCGACCAACAGCCAACAGCGTTCAGCCCTGGCATCACAGGCATGCAGGCCAGATGCATCAAGGACCAGCAGAAGCTTACCATCGAAGCACAACGCACCAACCTCCAAGGATGATCTCGTCACCAAAGGCATCAGGTCGGTGTCTGTGGTGATGAGCGCAGTGCCGGTCGAGAGTACCACACCAGCGGTGGTGATGGCCATCGCGTCGACTGCGCGTTGCAGTGGTTGCCGAAATGCCTGAGTGGTGCCACGCCAGCAGGTGAGACTATGATTGTCAGTGCTGCAGAGTTGGTCGTCCAGGGAGGCTATGGTCAGAGCCTGCTGACCGGCGATGTCGAGGCTCACGGTTCCGTCGTCTACTGACAACCAGGTGAGTCCGTCCGGTGCGTGGCGCTCGACCACCAGGTGATCTTTTGCGAGGATTCCTCGGGCGCATTGGCCAGGCAGTTCGACGGTCCAGCGAATGTGCAGGGTGGCACGATCGCGACGCGACCAGAGACCATGAACTATGCGTGACATGTCAGGTTTGTCACGCGGCACAACAGACCGACACTCATAGACGGAATCTTCAGTTAGCGCGATGACCGTGCCTGCATCAGCAGGCAGGGTAAGGTTCCCCATGAGCACCTCCGCTCGATCCGGCTCGGTGGCAAGGAGGGTGGAGGCTCCGAGAATCAGGTGCCGCTGTGTGTCGGAGGTGAGAAGTACGTTCACGGTGACGTCTGAGGCTGGAGGGGAGCGGAGCGGAGCTTGCGAGACGCCAGTCGTGATATCGGAAGAATTCTGGCTGGGTTCAGGGTCAATCGCGGCGGGTTTCTGCGCGGTGGAGTGCGGCATCTGTGCTGAGGTGCACGCAGCCAGAAAACATACTACGGCGAAAGCTGTGCAGAAGCGTTCCGTGATGCTGGCGGCAGCGGGTGAGGTCATGTTTCGGCGACTCCCGCGGTGCTGTGAGAAAGATGGGCCTTCAGCCCCCGCGCGTATGCACTCGATGAAGCAGTGAAGTAGCCAGACCGTTTGAGCTCACGGGCATAGGCTTCCGCGTCCCCAGACTCGAGCGCGTCCCTGAGTTGAGGGTTCTTGGTGCCGAGACGATCGAGGAAGGCAACCCAGTCTTTCGCTCCTGCTTCCAGCGAATCGTAGGCTCGAAAGCGGGTCTGCGGATGCGGTGGCTGAAATGTGACGCGCAGTTTGGGTTTGGAGGCATTGGGTTCGAGCGCCATAACGTCCCGATCGAAGCTGCACAGGTGTGATTGGGCGGAGGTGGCGTAGGCCCGTGCCTTGGCGGGTGAGACCATCTCCCAGGTGTTCCGAAGGTGGGTGTGGCTCTGTCCCTCGCTGGCCTTCTTGTTGCCGAGATTGAAATTGTAGCAATGAGTGAAGCGAGCAGTCTCGAGCGATGCCTGGGCGACGAGAAGGCGCAAGGCAGCCTGCGGCAGGTCCGGTCGGAGGCTCGCCAGGGTTTTCTGGACATCGGCATGGCTGACTGGGGTGCGACGGGGGGCGCGGTCGAGCAGCGGGACGTGCACAACGCCCTCACTTCGGGCGAGTCGGAACGCTATCTCGCGGTCGATGGCAGCTGGGCAGCGGAGCTGGCAAAGGCCGGGGACGAGCGGGATTCTATCGCAGGCCGAGACCAGCTCCTCCCAGCTAGAACGGGCGAGTTGATCGATTGTCCCTGTGTGGGGTTCGGCTGACAGAGAGAGCGTGACGGGCGGGAGACGGGAGATGGTCATGATGTGTGGTCGGTCAGCAGCTCGCGGAGTTTCGGCAAAAACAATAGCTTGCGGCCAGATCGCACTGGGCAGCCGGCCCGCTCAAGAGAGAGGCTGTTGGGGTTGTCGCCTTGCAGAGACTCAAGCCATTATGGCGGTCGATGTACCCACTGACCTCGCGGCTCCTGACCCTCTTCCAGCTTGGAGCATGTTTTTTTGCCTGCGCCTCGCCGCCTCCGTCCTCGGTGCCAACTGGTACGCATTCCGTTACTCCTACCGCAGCCGCGGAATCTGGCGTGACGCGGCCCGCTGATTTGGCGTCCAGGGCCGAGGCTCTCCAACTCCTTGATGGTGGACGCTGTCCGAGCGAAACGCTCCTCGACGACTTCGAAGACGCAGATGGCATGATCGCGGGGTTGGAGGGGCGCAACGGCGCCTGGTCTACCTATGTAGACAAGGATGGTTCTTGGATCTCACCGGCCGCGGACCAGCCGTTTTCCGTTGCTGCACCGGGTGCCCAGGGCTCGAAGCACGCCGCGCACATCAAGGGTCGTACCGGCGGAAAGGGTAGTCCCTACGCTGGCATGGGATTCGTAATCAGTTCGGAGTTGGCCTTCATCAACCTGTCATGCTGCAAGGGGATCTCGTTTTGGGCCAAGCGAGGAGCGAACACGCTGGACACCGTACGCGTCAAGTTGGGTGACAAGAACACTGTGCCGGAAGGTGGAGTCTGTCAGGCCTGCTTCAACGACTTCGGCATTGACTTCGGATTTTCCACCGAATGGAAGCTGTACACGCTCTGGTTCGCCTCCACGAGCCAGCAGCCTTACTGGGGAGAACCGATGAAGCAGCTCGATACCAGCCACCTGCGCCACCTACACTTCCAGGTGAACCACCCCAGTTATGACTTCGAGGTGTGGGTGGATGATATCCGTCTGGTGGGTTGCGAGCCGCATGCACACTGATGCATCGAAGGCGAGTTCGCGTATGCTGCCATGAGCGTCATGCGAGCGGCCTGCGCGCCCTGTCTCATGGCGAGACCCAAGGCATTGGTGACCGAAGGGAGGGGGAAGCGCATCTGCCCTATTCGTTTCGGTCGCTGAGCCGTGCTGGGGTGCCGGAGAGTCAGTGTCGGAAAGATGGTCGCTTCGTTGACTTCCCAAGGAAATGCCAGCAAATTCCTCAGCGAGCGGCCGATGTGAGCCCGGCCCGCACCAAGAAGCCACTCTCTGGCTCGCCCGGAGCCGAACCACCGATGACTGTTCGAACGCCTCTCACCGTTCTTGCCGCTCTGATATCTCTCGCTTGCACTGAGGAGAGCGCGCGTCAACGGGTGATGCCTTCGAGCGATCCCAGTACCGTGCCCCCCCCAGTGCAGAGTGCCCCCCCGGCGCCGCGTCCCGCTCCCGCCGATCTGTCGGTCGAAGCGCTCTCGCGCGAGCTGGGCTGCGGGAAGACGAGTGTCTCGGAACCCTGCAGGATCCTGGGAGAGTTTGCGACCGCGAGTCGCTGGACACCGAGGCTGCCATCGGGCGAGGGTCGTTGGGTAGGGAACGCGACCATTGTCGACAAGGGCAAAGAAAAACGCGAGATTCTGATCCTCTTCGCCAAGAATGTTCCTACCAGTCATGTCTCTCCGGGAGATCTTGCGCTCAAGGTTGGTTATGACACCATCGCCGAAGACCTCCGCGATCACGCTGGAAAGATGATCCGCTCTTTGGCGAGAGGTGACACTCCTAACCGTCGCAATCAGGCCCGAGCGACCATAGAGAGCTTCGTCCCGCAGGTGATGCGCGGGGCAGTCAATACCGCGTTGGCATCGGTACAGCTCATCTCCGAGGAGCAGGTGTTTCTGCGGCAGGCTGGGAGGAAAGTGCTGGTAGTGATGCCGAACCGGCAAGTCTCCGCGGTCGCTGGTGATGGTACCTATGCGGAACTGTGGGTTGCGACGTGGTAGAATTGGAGTGTCTGGTTCTGCTCGCGCACGATCATGCGCAGCTTACCTCGCAAGTGGAGCACGTGGGTTCGTTGTTACGCGGGATCCTGGGGCGCCGATTCGACGCCCACAGTATCGCCGTTGAAGTTGACACGCAGTACGCAATATTGCTGACGGTCATCAGCAGTCACTTCGAGTTGGAAGAGAGCAGACTGCTCGTGCATCTCTGCAATTTCTGTCCTGACACTGAACCTCAACTCGCCGCGTTGGTGTCCGACCACCGGCGCATCGAGCTCGTACTCAGCGTAGTCAGTGAACAACTTCACGGTGGCGCGCTTGGCGCGGCCGTCCGGATCTCACAGCTCTGCGATGATTTCGCGCGCTTCGAGACTGCCTATTTCGATCATCTTGAGGCGGAAGCTCTTCTTTTCGAAAGAATCGCCCGAAGGCTCGATGCAGAACAGAGGGCCTTTCTGGCCGAACACGCGTTTGAGCTGGGTGATCGGTAAGCGGGGGAAGCCTCAGGCAATCTCGATCCGATTTCGACCTGCTTCTTTGGCGCGGTAGAGAGCCCGATCGGCACGAGCAATCCAGTCTTTGACAGGTTCTCCAACCAAGAACCCCGCAACACCGACGGACTGGGTAACGCGCACTGTGCCGGCTGCGGTCTCGATTGCCATTTGCTCGAGAACCAACCGGGAGCGCTCGGCGCGCTGGGCGACCTTCTCCAGCGAACTGTCACGTACGATGATCGCGAACTCTTCGCCACCGTAGCGTGTCACGAAGTCCTCTTTTCGGAGGAAGTGCCGCACAAGGTTGTCTGCCGCGGTGCGGAGCACAAGGTCGCCGACCGGATGCCCATGGCCATCATTGATGGACTTGAACCTATCGAGGTCAACCATCAGAAGGCACGGCTCGTTGCCAAGCAAGAGACCGAGACGTGCCACCTTGTCGATCTCTTCGTCGAATGCTGCTCGATTGAACAGCTGAGTCAACGGATCCAGAGTGGCCTTGGTGCGGGCTATTTCGAGCTCCTTCTTCAGCTCTCTCACCTCACGTCCAAGCAAGCTAACCTGGGCCGTCTCACGATCACGACGGCGAGCTATCGCTCCACGCACCGCAGTGGCGATCGAGAGGGACTCAGTGTGGATTCGCTCATTGTCTCGCGCCGTCACCGCATCGAGCAAGCTGTTGATTTGTCGCTCGATCCTGGTGTCCGCGTCTCGATCTTCGGCCACTGCGACAGTCAGACACTGCGCGAACTCCTGAACGGTGTGGCGGAAATTCTTGAAGGCTCGTTCGACATACTCTTGTTCGTGGCGCCGATGGTTTTCTACGTATCGCACCACGCCAGCGTAGTCCCGCGCTTCGAGTGGTGTTTGTGAGGGTGGCTCGTCAGCAGTGTCCGATTCGTCCTGTCCAAGCGCGATGCTGCGGATGAGCCGGTCGCACTCCATGGTGACCTCCGCCCCACTGGCTCGTTCCGTGTCGAAGGCATACTGGCCGAAGATTCGCACCAGGCGCACCAGCGTATCCAGCAACCGATCGAGACCGGCCGGTGCTGGCACTGGGATGTGCGGGGAACTCTGGGGTGGAGGGGTGCGGGCCTTTCTGCCGAACATGCCGACGGAGACAACGTCTCGGTTCGGCCCAAAGATAAGACTGAGCCTCCCTAGGCCCAAGACGGCCCAAGAGCCAGTCACGGCTCTTGGCTTGGCTAGCCCCACCAAAGCGGTGGGCACCTGGGCCGCATATTTGCTTTACTACGCCCCCAATCCCAAGCTCCCAGAGTGGGGCGATCGGGTACGGATCGAAAGGATCAGAGTCATGGCGAAGCTTTCTATCGATGAGGTCGAGCTTGCTGGCAAGCGCGTGTTGATGCGGGTTGATTTCAATGTGCCGCAGGACAAGCAGACGCTCGCTATCACGAACCCCGCACGGATCGTTGCCGCCCTTCCCACCATCAAACATGCGCTCGACCACGGGGCGAGCGTGGTGTTGATGAGTCACCTCGGGCGTCCCGACGGAAAGGCCGACGCAAAATACAGCCTGAGGCCAGTCGCCGACAAACTCGCAGAGCTGCTTGGCCGCGCGGTTACGTTCCTTCCTGATTGCGTGGGGCCCGAGACCGAGGCTGTGTGCCAGAATCTCGCTCCCGGGTCGGTGGTGCTGCTGGAGAACCTCCGATTTCACATCGAGGAGGAGGGCAAGGTCAAGAACGCAGACAACACCAGTACCAAGGCCGATCCGGATGCAGTGAAGAGCTTTCGTGCCTCACTGTCGCGGCTTGGTGATGTGTACGTGAACGACGCGTTCGGTACGGCGCACCGCGCCCATAGCTCGATGGTGGGTTGCGACTTGCCTATCCGCGCTGCTGGCTTCTTGATGAAGAAGGAGCTTGATGCCTTTGCGGCAGTGTTGGACAACCCCAAGCGGCCGCTGCTTGCAATCTTGGGAGGCGCGAAAGTGGCCGACAAGATTCAACTCATCAAGAACCTATTGGACCGCGCCAACGAGATCATCATCGCCGGCGGTATGGCTTTTACGTTCAAGAAAGTGGCCGCAGGGGTCGAGATCGGCCAGAGCTTGTTCGATGCTGAGGGCGCCAAAATCGTGTCAGAGTTGCTCAGCCTGGCGGCGGCCAAGAACGTCCAGATTCATCTTCCCGTTGACTACGTTTGTGCTGACAAATTCGACGCGGCTGCCCAGATCACCGCAGCTGATGATGCCAGAGGGATCCCTCTCGGGTGGATGGGGCTCGATGTTGGCCCAAAGTCGGTAGCGATGTTCGACAAGGTGATCGGACGAGCCCAGACCATCATGTGGAACGGGCCGCCAGGTGTCTTCGAAATGGAGGCCTTCGCTGGTGGTACCAAGGCGATGGCTCAAGCGGTCGCGGCTGCCACCGCCCGGGGAGCTGTGACGGTGATCGGTGGCGGCGATACCGCGACGGCGGCCAAAAAGTGCGGGATTGTCGACAAGGTGACCCATTGTTCGACCGGTGGGGGGGCCTCCCTCGAACTGCTCGAGGGCAAGGTGCTGCCGGGGATCGCCGCATTATCTGAGCGCGCCTGAGTCCGCGCGACGTCTTGGCGACATGAGAGCCGAGCCCGGTGTGCCGCAGCGTTCACCGGGCTCGTGTGTGTCGAAGAGAAGGAGCTGCTGTGGCTGATGCAATAACGACAATGACTGTGGCTGATCTGGCCCGCTCGAGCGGCGTCAGCTTTGGGACGAGTGGGGCTCGTGGACGGGTGGTCGACATGACGGACCGCGTCTGTTCCGGTTATACCGAGGGATTTCTGCAGATGCTGCAGCGCCGTGCCAACCTCGGACCGGGAGTTGCCGTGGCGATTGGCGGTGACCGGCGTGCGAGCACGGGTCGGATCCTCGGAGCCGTGGCGGCGGCGGTTCGTCAGCAGGGACAGGAGTTCCACCATGCTGGCCGGGTTCCCTCTCCAGCTCTCGCTCTGCTCGGCCTGACGCGGGGATGGCCGACCGTTATGGTTACGGGGAGTCATATCCCCGATGATCGCAATGGTATCAAATTCACCACCCGAGATGGAGAGATCACCAAGATCGATGAAGGTCAAATCCTCGATCAACAGCTGCTGAATGACGACCGTTTCGATACGCAGGGCAGCCTAAGGGACCCACGCTTGGCTGTGCTCGGAGAAGTGCAGCGAGACGCCGAGCATCTCTACCTCTCCCGGTACCTTGACGCCTATCCACGTGAGCTTCTGTCTGGCCGGCGGATCGTCGTCTACGGACACAGTGCGGTCGGAAGAGAGCTGCTCGTGGCGGTACTGGAGGGCCTCGGTGCGACGGTAATCCAGCTTGGCTGGTCCGATGACTTCATCCCGGTGGACACCGAGGCGATTCATCCCAGGGATGTCGAGTTGGGTCGGTCTGTGGCGCGCGAATACCGCCCCTTCGCGATTGTCTCGACGGACGGGGACTCGGATCGCCCTCTGATCTCCGATGAGTTTGGGGAGTGGATGCGTGGCGACGTGCTCGGCGTCCTTTCAGCGAGAGAGCTTGCTGCTGAGGTGGTGGCGACACCCGTCAGTTCAAACACGATGGTTGAACGTTGCGATTGCTTTCGCGAGGTGTACCGCACGAAGATTGGTTCTCCATTCGTGATCGAGGCTATGACACGAGCCGTCCAAGCAGGCAGTCCTCGGGTGCTTGGTTACGAAGCCAACGGAGGGATGCTGCTTGCGACGCCGTTCGAGGTGATTGGGGGCGGCAAGCTTGGTCCACTGCCTACCCGAGATCCTGTGGTGGTCATGCTCTCGGTCTTCGCCAGTGCGGTGCGACACCGCTGCAGTATGGCCGAGCTTGGCGCAGCACTTCCGCAGCGGGTGACAGCGAGTGGCCGCCTTCAGGGTCTGGTGCCCGCGATTACCGCGCCCTTGCTGGAGCAGCTCGCGCAAGGTGGTCCAGCGGTCGCGACGAAATTGCTCAGTGAGGTAGTGGGGCGCGTGGTGACCATTGATTTGACGGATGGTGTTCGCTTGACGACTTCAGTGGAGGACGTGGTGCATCTGCGTCCCTCGGGGAACGCTCCGGAACTCCGGTGTTACGCAGAATCCCACAGCCATTCACGTGCCCATCAGCTCGTGAGTGACACGCTCGCTTGGGTGCAGCGAGTGCTCGGCCAGAGCTCTGAGACGTTGTCAGCCAACCCAGCGACGGGCGTTCTCAAATAGCCGGATCCAGGGTGAACGAGAGCCCCACTCGCGCGGATGGGTGGAGAGTTGGACAGTTCGAAAGACCCTCTCCGGGTGGGGCATCATGATGGTTACACGGCCGTCCGTTGAAGTCACCCCAGTGATGCCTTCTGGTGAACCGTTTGGATTCTCGGGGTAGTGTTCGGTGCTTCTTCCGCGGTGATCGGTGAAATGGAGGCACAGTTGTCCGCGTTCGCGCAGGCGGTTCAGAGAACGAGGATCGTCGAACACCATTTTGCCCTCACCGTGCGCGACCGCAATGGGAAGACGCGAACCGGCCATCTCTGTAAGAAGAATCGATCGTGACTTTTGGATCTCCACCAAGGACAGGCGCGCTTCGAATTGCTCCGATCGATTTCGAACGAGCGAAGGAAAGTCCTCTGCGCCCACCATCAGCTCTCGCAGCCCTGCCATCATCTGACAACCGTTGCAGACACCCAGGGCGAAGGTCTCCTTTCTGTGAAAGAACTCCTCAAAGGCACGGCGCGTGGACGGACGGTATAGGATGGATTTCGCCCAGCCCTGGCCCGCACCCAGTACGTCACCGTAGGAGAACCCGCCGCAGGCGACTAAACCGCGAAAGTCGCTGAGGCGTAGCCGACCGGCGTGGAGATCACTCATATGCACGTCGATCGCGTCGAAGCCCGCCTGTGAAAACGCAGCTGCCATTTCAATCTGGCCGTTGACACCCTGTTCCCTCAGGATCGCAACCCGAGGTCGGTGCTCAACGGTGCAAGCGTGAACCACCGAGCGCGCGACGTCATGCTCCGGATCGAAGGTCAGCTTCGCAACGCGACCAGGGTCGTCGACGTCGCAGACGAGCGCGTACTCTTCCTCGGCGGATTGGGGCTCGTCACGAAGTCGAGCGATGGCGAAGCTGGTTTCGGACCACGCCCGGCGCAGGCTGGTGCGGGCTGAAGTCAGGATTGCCTGGTTCTTGTGGGATACTAGGAGTTGATTGTCCGAGCTCGGCTCACCGATCAGGTGAGCCGCGACCCCCTGCTTCAGTCCTTCCTGACTCAGGATCTCGAACACTTGGTCGAGTTGCTGCCTCTTGACCTGAATCACGGCACCGAGCTCCTCAGAGAAGAGCGCGGCCACGGGATCGTCACCGAGTGGAGTGATATCGAGGTGGAGCCCACAGCCGCCCGCGAACATCATCTCGCAGGCTGTCACGATCAATCCTCCGTCCGCCCTGTCGTGGTACGAAAGCACGAGTCCCTCGCGCCGAAGGTGGGTGAGGGCAGCGGCAAATCCCAGCAGAAGTCGAGGTTCGTCCAGATCGGGGGGGACGGTGCCGAGGGCCGAGTAAGCCTGGGCGAGCGCGGAGCCAGCGAGTCGATTCTTGCCACATCCGAGGTCGATCAACACGAGACAGGTGTCCGGGACGTCGACTCGAAGCTCTGGTGTGAAGTGGTCACGGACGTCGGTGAGAGCGGCAGCTGCTGTTACGACGAGGGTTACCGGCGATACCACCGAATTGTGACCGTCTCTCCATACCGTCTTCATCGACATGGAGTCTTTGCCGACGGGAATGGTGATGCCGAGTGCCGGACAGAGGTCGAGACCGACGGCACGCACCGCGTCGTAGAGCGCAGCGTCTTCACCGTCAGCACCAGCCGCGGCCATCCAGTTGGCACTCAGACGAACATCGGAGAGCCGGGCTACCGGCGCAGCGAGGAGGTTCGTGATGGATTCCGCCACTGCCAGTCTGGCCGAAGCAGCCGGATCGAGTAGTGCAACTTGTGGGCGTTCGCCAAGCGCAATGGCTTCGCCGGAGGTGCCTTGATAGTCAGCAAGGGTGATTCCGCAGTCGGCCACCGCTACCTGATGTGGCCCGACCATCTGATCGCGAGCGACCAGTCCGGTCACCGTCCGATCCCCAATGGTAATCAAGAACGACTTGTCTGCCACCGCCGGGATTCGGAGTACCCTGTCCAGTGCATCCCGCAAGATCACAGAGCCCGTGTCGAAAGGCAAACAGGGTGGGGGACGGTGCTCGGCCCGTCGAGTCATCCGTGGGGGCTTCCCGAATAGCACCGACATCGGCAAGTTGATGGGCTGGTTGTGAAACTCAGCGTCAGACAGCACGATCTGCTGCTCTTCGGTGGCCTCACCGACCAAGGCAAACGGGCAGCGTTCGCGTTGAGCGATTGCCTCGAACTCCCCGAAGCGTTCACTCGAGATCGAAAGGACGTAACGCTCCTGAGCCTCGTTGCACCAGATGTCCATGGGCGACATGGATGGCTCAGCGTTGGGGATGGCACGAAGCTCGAAATGGGCGCCTCGGTTGCTGTCATGGACGAGTTCTGGGAACGCGTTGGAGAGCCCGCCTGCACCCACATCGTGAATGCTGAGAATTGGCGAGTTCTCGCCCAGGATGTTGCAGCGATCGATCACCTCCTGGCAACGACGCTGCATTTCTGGGTTGTCGCGCTGCACGCTAGCAAAATCGAGTTCGGCCAGGCTCGTTCCCTGGGCCATGGATGAGGCCGCTCCGCCGCCGAGGCCAATCAGCATGGCGGGTCCACCCAACACCACCAGCTTGGCACGGGGAGGGATCTGGCCCTTCTGGACCAGTTCAGGGAAGACGTTGCCGAGCCCGCCGGCGAGCATCACTGGCTTATGATAACCGCGGGCCAGGTTCGGTTGGTTCGGATCGGTGCGCAGCTCGAACGTGCGAAAACAGCCCGCGATCGCCGGACGTCCGAACTCGTTGTTGAATGCGGCCCCGCCGAGCGGTCCGTCTAGCATGATTTCGAGCGGTGAGACGATCCGGTCCGGTTTGCCAATGGGGTTGTCTTCCCACGGACGCGCGTAGCCGGGGATCTGGAGGTTGGAAACCAGAAACCCGGTCACACCTGCCTTGGGCTTCGAGCCGCGTCCAGTCGCACCTTCGTCGCGGATCTCACCGCCCGATCCGGTGGATGCTCCCGGATGAGGAGAGATGGCGGTGGGGTGGTTGTGCGTCTCGACCTTGAGCAGGACATGGGCAGGGGCGATGTGCTCTCGGTAGAGGTGACTGTGGGGTTCGGGAAAGAACCGGGCAGCGATGTGCCCCTCGAAGACCGCGGCGTTGTCCCGGTATGCCGACAAGATTCCGGTGCTGTTCTTTTTGAACGTATTGGTGATCATGTCAAACAAGGAGTGAGGCATCTCCTTGCCATCCACCACGAAGGTGGCACGAAAAACCTTGTGCCGGCAGTGTTCGCTGTTCGCTTGAGCGAACATCAGGAGTTCGACGTCCGTGGGGTTGCGTCCCAGTTCGAGGAAGCTCTCGAGCAGGTAGTCGATCTCTGGGTCCGAGAGCGCGAGCCCCATCTTCTGGTTGGCGATCACGAGTGCCTCTCGGCCACCAGCCAACACATCGACCATGGTGAGTGGTTTGGGAGGCGCGTGCACGAACAACCGCGCTGCGTCTGCCAGGTCACGAAGCACGGTCTGGGTCATCCGATCATGAAGGCGACCAGCCAAGGCAACGAACTCAGGTTCGGGGAGCGACCGAGTGCTGCGAGTACGAAACGAGAAGAGCACCCCGCGCTCCAGTCGCTCAACACCGTCGAGTCCACAAACATGGGCGATGTCCGTTGCCTTGGAGGACCAAGGCGAGATAGTGCCAATTCGAGGCACCACGATCAGACGGTGGAAGAGGTTTGAGTCGGGGAGGGGAACGCCGGTTCCTCCGTACGCGAGAAGAGCTTCGAGCACGGTCATCTCGTTAGGGAGCAGCTCGCGCCGGATGTTGACGAAGTGAACGAAGTGGCTTCTGAGGTCGGTTACCTCAGGGTTCTGCTCGATCAGCGTGTCGTGAAGCTTCTCGAGGCGAAATCCACGGTGTGCCGGACCGCCAACAAGGGTCAACATTGTCGTGCTCCTCGGTCGAACGTCGCGGAAGGGGTCGCGACGGGCTCCGTTCTTGTCCAAGCTGTGGAGTCGAGCAAGCACTTCGCTCTTGAGTCAGCGCTTCATCGCAACTGCTGGAGTTGGACTGGGGTCCAAGGGCCGACTCTGGACGGTGCTTGATTCTGGGGTGGGAACGTGTTGACAACCTATTCGGCTCGTGGGTTGCTCCGGCCATGACACCTTGGAAGCTGCTCGAGCGCACGCTCGTGCTCGACCGCCCTTGGTTGAGGGTTTATGCAGAGCGTGTGGGGTTGCAAAATGGCCAGATCATCGAGGAGTTTCATCTTTTCGACAGTCCCCCATGGGTGGCGGTGATCCCGATCCGTTCGGATGGTCAGCTCATCCTCGTGCACCAATACCGCCGGGGACTGGGCCGAGTGAGCTGCGAGCTGCCGGCCGGCGTGATCGAGCCCAACGAGTCGCCGATGGAAGCGGCTGCCCGGGAATTGCTCGAAGAAACGGGGGCGGTGGCGACCGAACTCCGACCGCTGATCGAGTTGTCGCCGGAGCCAAGCCGAAGCACCCACCGCGCGCATTTCTTCGTTGGGCTTGGCGTGAGGATCGAGCGCCCACCTGTGCTCGACCGGACCGAGGAGCTCCGCTCTGAGATCATCAACTCGACGGAGCTTCTCCTTCGCGTCGAGCGCGGCGAGATCGACCACGCGGCCCATGTGGCGGCAATCCTGTTGGCAGCACGTCGCGGGTACCTCGCTACTACGCCTCCCTGCATCGTCGAGTGACCCAAGAATAGCAAGGAAGACCTGACACCACCTTACATGTTGTGGGAGCTACTGTGAGCCACTATTCCATCGTCTACTCGACAGCACCGAACCTGGAAGAGGCGCGCCGATTGGCCCAGACGTTGGTCAAGGAGGGATTGGTAGCGTGCGCGAACCTCTTCCCCGGCGTCGAATCCCACTACGTCTGGGAGGATAAGCTTTGCTGCGAGCAGGAGGTCGCGCTGGTGATGAAGACCCGAACGGAGGCGGTTGAGGCGGTGACCGAGCAGATCCTGGCCCTCCACCCCTACACCTGCCCAGCTGTGGTGAGTGTGCCCATCCGCGGTGGAAGCGCCGATTTCCTCGACTGGATCGGATTGCGGGTGCCCTTGCACCGAGTGTAGTCAAACCCTGGCAGATCGGCTAGGGTAGCGCGTCGTCATGAACGGTGAACAGATCCTCTTGATCGCAGCCGTGGTCGGGATGGCTGCAGTGGTGTTTCTCTTGTCCCGGAGCAAGAAGTCGAAGAAGGTGTCGAATGCCGCTCATCCCAAGCCGCGACCCGCGCGGGCGGAGCGACGTCGTCGCTGACCTCAGCGTGCGCCTTTGGCTCAGTGATAGAGCGCAGTCAGCATGACCCCGACGCTGGTCGTGCTCACACTTGGCTTTCCATCGGTATCTCGGTCCTTGACCCGAGTGGCGGTGAGACGGAGAACCCCACCGAGGGACCACTCGTTGCTCACCCAGGCATCGTAGCCAACGAAGGCAGCAAACCCGAGACCCGAGGCCTTTTCGAAGCCAGCCCTAAGCTGGTCATCGGCGTTGACTTGAGCCAGACCGAGGGCACCTCCCAGATGGAAGCCTCCTTCTGGATCGGGATGCCCATCTATGAAGGCTCCCAGAATGCCGACGCCCCCATCTGATTCGAATCGCTCATTTCCGGCGTCGAAGCTCATCGAGGCCGAAGAGGAGAGAAAAAGTGCGCCGCCGAGTGCCATGCCAGGGGTGGGGGAGGCGCCCACCATCACATCTAGTTCGAGGGAATCGCCGTCACCGGAGAGATCCATCAACTCATCCTGTGCGTTGTGAACCGATGCTCCAAGCATGCCGAGACCGAAGCTGACGCGAGTGTAGAACCCGTCGTGCCGATGGAAGGTGCGTGGCGTTGGGGGAAGCGGCTCGGGCGTTGCTACCGCAATCGTCGGAAGTGGTGCAGGCTTGGCGTGGCTTGGCTCGCCCAAAGAAGGCGACCCGGTGTCAGCAGTGGGGGGTGTGGCTCCCGCTGATCCAGTTTCTAGCGAGCCGGCTCCTTCAGTTGTGCCGGGTGGAACATCAGCCTTGGATGGTTCGGAGTCTACGGCCGCTGCTGAGACCAGAGGCTGGACCGCAGCCTGGGCGTGGAGGCTCGGTGAGGCGAGGAAAATCAGTGTCAGCAGGAGTGAAGCTTCAACGGAACCGGGATGACTTGTTCTCATGGATCTCCGCGCCGTTCTAGGCCCGAGGCTGGGTCTGGCTCAGTATACGGCCAGACCCACCGAAAATGCCTCGGCTGTGGCAGACCGTCTCTCTTTGCTTGAAACGGGCTACAATAGCGGTGTCTTGGCCCCACCTCACACTCCCTTTCTTCGCCAATTCCGGCTGGCCGTGGTGGGGTTCGTGGTGCTCGGGATGGTAGTGACGCTCTTGCACCGTTTTCTTCGACCCTCGGAGGTGGAGCGGGTGACAAAGTTCGTGACTGCTGTATCCGGACAACTCGCCACCATCCTCTCGAGCACCTCGCCAGCCGATGCTGAACTCGACCGGTTGCTCCAGAACCTGGCCAACCCAATGGTAGTGGTCGAGCCTGAGGGTGGGCGGACCGAGCTGTCCCACCAAGAATTGAAGGGGCTGATTGGTGCCGCCAAGCGTTCGTCACAGGTGGCGATCGAACCAGAGAGCTTGGTCGCAACCCTTGACCAGAACGAGAACCGTGCCGAGATTGCGGGGGATCTGGTGCTCAGAGAGCGGCTCGCACAAGGCGCCGAACATGTCGAACAAAGGCGCATTCGCCTAGGTTTGCGGCGTTTTGCCGAGGGTTGGAAGATCGCCTCGTTCGAGTTCACTGTGCCAGTGGTGGACCAGCCAGAGGCGCGTCCGTAGCGAAGGTATCCATTCCCACCCTTGCTATTACCCCCTGGGTTCCACCGAGAATGCATTCCCACTTCGAAAGAAAAGTGCACAAATTCCGTAGCGAAGTGCTACCAAATGATGTATGTTGAAATCAGGATCTATTCGAAAACCCGTGCACATCGACGGTCAAATTGAACGCAGCCAAGGGCTCACGCCCAAGCATTGAGTCACAGACAAACGACGACAGAACCACCCATGAACCTACACGCACCCTAAGTTGCAGTCAGGAGGTCGCAATGACCCCAAACGCTAAGCGCGCCGAGACAGGGGGAGGATCACCCAAACCGAGGATTTCTGGGAGACTCTGGGGGGTGCTGTTGGTAATTCTGACGGGCTGCGTCGAGGCCGGCGTCGAGCTCCCGCCCGGTTGGAGTGCTGGTGGCGATGGTGGCGGCAGTGGCAATTGGACCGGGTCGGAGAGCTGTGAGGACGGAGCGACCCGTTCCTGCCAGGTCGAGGTGGATCGGCTCGAAGACTGGGTGTACTGCCTTCGCGGACAGCAAACGTGTCGTGAGGGGCTCTGGGGGGCCTGTGAGGATGGTACGGTGACACGCGAGGTGCTGGCCGCCCCCAAGGTCGCCGAGGCCACGACCAACCTGCGTCGTTCACTCTCGTACTCGACTGCGGCAACCTGCAGTGGGGTTTATGCCAATGCCTGTGACCCGCGCTGCCAATGGTACAACGAGTCGTCGTCATCGACCTCGATCGCAGCTTCGGCCGGAGGAGGCTCCGGCACCAGCATCGATGGTGATTTCTGCGAGTTTTCCCTCTATTCGCCCAATGACCTTTACATTGTCGGCGGTAGCGTTACCGGGAAGGTGGCCTCCTGTGCGAACACCTACATCGGCAACAGCGGGGCTGTCTCACTGACGGGAGATGTGTCTACCTACGGCAATCTCAGCGTTACCAACGGGTCGACCATCTACGGAACTGCTGAGGTCAGGGGGTACGCCTCCTTTAGCAACTTCAACGGCAACAAGGCGATCATTGGCACTGGGACCAAGTACACCAGCCAGTCAGCAACCGAAGCTAACAGAGTTGCACTCTGGCTCGGCGCAAGTTCGGCGACATGTTCGGATATCTGGCAGTGGAGTTGGTCGGGTACGTCGCCGGCTGGCTATGTTCAGGGTAGCACCAGGGCCGCTCTGCACCCCTGTGTACCGGGGACCTCCACCACTTACGGAACCTGGTCGACCAACGGCACCACCTACAAGAACACCGTTACCGCTGGTGCCACCGTGATTTCTGGATTTGATGGCACGATTTTCACCAAATCCAAGTGTTCGACGGCGACCGCCAAAGCGATTCCAACCAAGACGATCAGCTCCTGCTCGGGCTCGAACACGTCGTTTACTGTGAACAGCGGGACCTCCGCAACCTATGGGCCCGGCAACTACGGCTGGATCACACTGAATGGTGGCACGCTGCACTTGAGCGGACCGGGCACGTACAATATCTACGGTTTCACCCTCAACGCTTCATCGACCCTCAATCTGAAGGGGATCACGACCGGCACCTACAACATCAACATCTGTGACAGCTGGACGCCGAGTTCGAACTTCAACGTGACCTTCTCGGATACCTCGTACACCGCGGAAACCGTCGATTACACTAAGATTTTGTGGTACTATGCCGGAACCAGCGGGGTGACCATCAACTCGGGTACCACCGGCTTTGCGGGGGTGATCACGGTTCCGAACGCCAGCATCACCATCCACCCAGGCAAGACCATCAATGGTCTGGTGCACGCGAAGGACATCTACATGGACCAGGGCTCGGTCGCTCCAGTAGCGGGACCAAGCGCCTGCTCGACCACCCCACCCCCGAGTGCAGCAACGACCGTGCTCTTCGATCAGGTGTATCTGGGTACCTGCCCGGTGGGAACGCTTCCCCACTGGACCTACCTGATTTGGGACAACACCATCCCCGCCGGAACCGGTGCCACCATCACCTTCTCCGCGTTCAAGGGTCAAACCTCGGCTGCAGTGGCCGCTGCTGCGACCACTTCGTTTACGGCTCTGGCCCCCACCGCCACCGAGACGGTCCCCGATTGTCCGCTCACCGGGGGACCGGCATCGTGCCCGGTCGATCTTTCTCCCTCTGACAAGGAGTCCTTTGGTGCGATCCGGCTGCGTGCGGTTGCAAACTACACCACCCCCCTCGCGACCTCCATCGCGGTCAACAGCTGGAAGCTCTTCTACACCTGCAAGGATGCGCTCTAGGCTCTTTCTCTGGCCCCCGCAGTGGGCCGTTGTCACAGCTCTTGGCTTCGGTCTGCCGGCATGCACTGAGTCCTCCCGCCCAGAGACGGTAGAACCCGGCGGGGCGGGAGCCAGTGGTGACACGGGATCGGAACCGGCTGGTCGGGGTGGGGTGGGGTCAGGCTCGGGGGGGAGCAGTTCGACCTCCTCGAAACGAGCCTGCGCGGAGGATCTGGACTGTGCAGCGGGTGAAGGCTGCGCTTTTCTGGTGGGTGCGAGCCGTCGGGTGTGCCTGGCCCTTTGCGACGCTGAAGCCGATTGCGGTGCCGAGGCGCAATGTGTCTCCGACAGCTACGGTGCCCTGTACTGCGCAACCCGATGCGACGGCTCGGAGAACAGCTGTGGTGAAGGTGAGAGCTGTGCCACGGCAGGATACTGCGTTGCTGTTGGCAGCGGAGCAGAAGGGGAGGTCTGCGGCACTTCGGAGCAAGGATGTGGTGATGGCTTGATCTGCGTGTATCCCCCCTTGCTCATGGTCGGAGCTCCCCGCTGTGCACCGATCTGTCTCCTGGCAGCTGCTGCGGGTGAACCGGGGAGCTGTGAGCTTGGTACCTGCCATCCGGTTACTGAGGAACGTGGGGGATGCGTCGTGGCCTGTGACCCGTTCGCGACGGACCACACCTGCCCTGGAGGGCTCAGCTGCGATGCTGCTGTAACGCTCCAAGCCATCGACCAGACCACCCAGGTTGGGGTGTTCGGTGGGCAGTGCGCTGTGCCTGGGCCGAAGGTGGCTGGTGATGACTGTGAGCCTGGGCAATGCGGCAGGGAGCTCACCTGCGGTCGGGTGCTGAATGACTACGGCGTGAGCCGGATGAGCTGTGCCAACTTCTGCTCGGATCAGGCCCCCTGTGCTCGCGGAACCTGCGTTTCATTCGGACTCTTCGGTGCCCCCGACCAGGCCAGCTTCGGAACCTGTCAGGAGGCGTGTCTAGTGGGGAGTGACGCGTGTGATGAAGGGAGCTGGTGTGCACCGAGCTTGACCACGGCCGGGGCGGGGCTATGTGTCGAAAGAGGGGGTGGTCTGCTCGGGGATGCCTGCGCGTTCAGCGCGGACTGCGGAGCGGGACTGGCCTGCGATCTCAGCGTTGGAGCATGTGCCCTGATCTGCGATCCGAATGGTTCGGACTGCCCCTCTGGATCGAGCTGCACTCCAACGGGAGGGTGGGTCTACGGAGTGTGTTCGGACTCCTGAGGCTCGGAGAACCCCGCTAGCACAGAGTGAGCCAGTTCTCGAAGCCAAGCGATGGGGTGAGTGTTTGCGATTTCGTGCAGTGCTGCGCAGATGCCTGGCGTCGGGTGTCCCTGGCAGGCCAAGATGGCGTTTCTGACCAGCTGAGTGCGGTCGGTACGGCGTAGTGCGGTCCGCCGGGCGAGCTTTCGATAGTCGGCAGAGCTCAATCTGAGCCAGCGTTCCGGATCTACATGGGCGAGCGGCGGCCGGGGCGCAAATTCGGACAGTTCTGGCACCACCGGACGGGCTCGGTCGAAGGGACAGACATCAAGGCACACATCGCAGCCGAAAACCCAACCCGAGCAGCCTTCTGCTAGATCGGGTGGGATGGGGCCCTGGTGCTCGATGGTCAGGTACGAGACGCAGCGGCGCGCGTCAAGGAGCCAGGGCCTTGGAAAGGCCCTGTTGGGGCAGGCGTCGAGGCAACGTGTGCAGGCTCCGCAGCGGGGGGCAAGAGGTGTAGTGGAACTGGCGAAGGGGAGATCGACGAGGAGAATCCCGAGCAAGACCCTTGGGCCATGCCCGGGCACGATCAGCATCGTCGACTTTCCGATGAAGCCGAGACCAGCAAGGCGAGCTGCCTCCCTCTCGAGCAGCGGTGCGCTGTCGACGATCGGGCGGACCGTCACCGGATGTCCTGCGAAGTCGGCCAGTGCCTGGGAGAGCCTCTTCATCCGGCCGCGCAAAGCGATGTGGTAGTCGAGGCCGAGCGCGTAGGAGGCGACGCGGAGGCTACTGTCGTGAGCGTGGGCGGGATAGGGCATGGCGAGAACCACCATGCCCCGTGCATCCGGAAAGAGGAGAGCTGGGTCGTCTCGAGGGCCGAGTTCGGCCATGTACCCCATCGCCCCATGGTGCCCCCCGTCAAGCCAACCTTGCAGTACACGCCCCACTTCGGCAAAACGCTCAGCGCTGAGGAACCCCACTGCCGCGAAGCCAAGTTCGTGGGCTCTCCGGACAATCGCGCTTTGGAGATCGAGTCCTGTCAGACCGGGAGATGCGGCCAGCGGGTCGAAGCGACTTGCGTTGTACGCATTTGGGGTTGAAGGATGCTCCCAATCGGGAAGAGACAAGGGGGGATGATGGTTCATGGCTCCGCTCGGGACCGACGGGCAGTCCCCGAGGAGGAAAATCCGTGGTAACTCCGGGCTCCGCGCCAGAGTGGCGTGGCACGAAGTCGGTGAGACAGTGATCGAGATAAGCGACCTCTACAAGTACTTTGGTGATCACCGGGCGATCGGGCCGATTACCACCACCATCGATGAGGGTCAGGTCGTAGGACTGCTCGGGCTGAACGGCGCAGGAAAGACTACCACCCTACGCATCTTGGCGTGCGACCTGCTTCCCACCAGCGGCACCGTTCGGATTGATGGCGTCGACGTGGTTGATGACCCCCACCGGGTGCGCTCGATGGTGGGGTATCTCCCCGAGACCCCGCCACTCTACAACGAGATGAGGGTGGGTGAGTACCTTCGCTTCGCGGCTCGGTTGCGCGGTCTCGATGGAAAGACGGCCGAGATCCGGGTTGCCGAAGTGGTCGAACAGGTGGAGCTGGCTCGGGTCGTCTCCGATCCGATCGCCACCTTGTCCCACGGTTTCCGACAACGCATTGGGATCGCGCAGGCCATTGTCCATCGGCCACGCCTGGTGGTTCTCGACGAGCCGATAAGTGGTCTCGATCCGGTACAGATCGTGGAGATGAGGCGGCTGGTACAGAACCTTCGAGAGCGTCACACGGTGGTTATTTCGAGCCATATCCTCTCGGAGATCAGCGAGACCTGCGATCGAATTCTGATGGTGGGCCGTGGCACCATTGTCGCATCGGGTACCGAGCAGGAGCTCGCCGAGCGCTTCGCAGAGGGAGTCGTGATCGAAATCAGCCTGACTGGCAGCCTCCCGATACCCGAGCTGAAGGCAATCCTGTCCGCGCATCCGGAGGTGGTGAGTGTCGAGAGTGTGAAGGCTCGAGAGAGCGGGATAGACACGATGAGCTTCTCGATCCTCGCGCGCTCAGACTGTCGGGCCAACTTGGCGAGGCTCATCCTCGAGAAGGGATTGGGACTGCTCGAGTTGCGTCGAGGGGAGCGCGAACTCGAAAACATCTTCCTGCAGCTCCTCGATGGGGAGCGTCACCCGCGGTCGGTGCTGCCGGTCGAGGAGACCCAATCATGAGACTGACCTGGCTCTTGTTTCGTCGCGAGTTCACGGCGACGCTCCGATCGCCGCTCGGGGCGATCGTGATCGCCGGAGCGCTGTTGGTCGAGGGGATGTTATTTTACTACTCGGCGCTGGCCGAGAAGCTCCTCTCTGCAGAGGTGCTCGAGCGGTTCTTCTTCAACGCCAGCGGCGTGACGATGATCGCTGCCGTTGCACTCAGTATGCGACTGGTGTCGGAGGAGCGCCAGACTGGCACCATGACGCTCCTGATGACCGCACCGATCCGCGAGTGGGAGATTGTTCTTGGTAAGTTCCTGTCAGCCTTGGCCTTGTTGCTCGGGATTATCCTCTTGTCTTTGTACATGCCGGCACTAGTTCTGGTAAATGGCAGGGTAAGTGTCGGTCACATCTTGGTTGGCACGCTGGGGCTGTCGCTTCTCGGAGCCTCGGTGCTCGCCATTGGCCTGTTTGCGTCTGCGCTGGCCCGCTCGCAGGTGGTAGCAGTACTGCTGGCGGCGGTGTTGACCGGAACCTTTTTGCTCGCTTGGTTGCTGGCTCGCGCCACCGAGCCACCCATCAAGCAGTTTTTGGCAGGTCTTGCCTTGCACCATGAGAATTTCCGACCATTCATGACTGGAACCCTGCCGCTTGGGAGCACCGCGTACTACCTCGGGCTCACCTACCTCTTCCTCTTGGCGGCCAAGAAGACCTTGGAGGCACGGCGATGGAGCTAGAGGCTGGATTGGCAGAACCTGGACAGCCCAAGACTGTCCTCGAACCACCCCGCGCCCGGTTCGTGGGTCTTCGAGGCTGGCTTGGTTGGTCCTACTTGGCCGGGACCCTCCTGCTCCTCGTGGCGGAGCGTGCGCTTGTCACCCTCGACACTCCGCGCCTCCTTTTGGCCACAGTGAGCGGGCTTCTGATGGTAGCGGCGACTCTTCTGCGACTCTGGTTTGGGTTTCGGGAGTCGGAACCTGAACGACGACGGATCGAGCTTGGGCTCGCCACTGCCCAGCTGATCGGGATCCTCGCGATCGCGTTGGGCGTCTATCTCGGAAGGACTCCGTCCGCTGATCTGTCCCTCGATCTTGGGGGAAAGTGGGATGAGCTTTTTGCTTCGGCTCTGACGCTTGGGTGGCTCCTTGTCACCCTGTTGGCGCTCCTGCCTTTGGTCTTTGCCGAATTTGCACTTCTTCCGATGCGCCACGCGCGCCACCCTGAGAGCCGACGGATCCGCTTCGCTGCCTCGTCCGGGTTGATTATTGGGCTTGGGATTGGTTACGTGGGATTGTTTGTGTACGTGGCGTCCGAGCAGGGGGTGGCGGCGGATTTCGCCTACTTCAAGACCGCGAAACCAAGCGAGTCGACCCGGGCGATTGCTCGCGGAATTGCCCAGCCCGTACGCGTGGTGGTGGTGTTCCCTGAAGTCAACGAGGTAAAAAACGAGGTAGCAGGCTACCTCCGGCCTTTGCTGCGAGAGAGCACCAAGCTCAGCGTCGAGTATGTGGACCGCCTGTTACAACCCGCGATCGCGCGGGAGCTGCGGGTGGCTCAGGACGGAGTGGTCGTGCTAGCGCGGGGTGAGGCTCGGCAGGTTCTGACCATTGGTGCCGAGATGAAGTCGGCGCGTTCGGTGCTGCGTCGACTTGACCAGGAGTTTCAGAAGCACCTGAACAAGATCTCACGCGATCCTCGGGTAGTCTATCTGACGATTGGCCACGGCGAAATCAACGACAACAAGTTGATGGGTGACACGGCCAAGAAGCGTCAGGCGCGCGTGTTGCAGAAGTGGCTAGAGACGCAGAACTACCAACTTCAGAATCTGGGTCTAGCTGATGGTTTGTCGCACAGCGTGCCGAACAATGCTGCGCTGGTGATGGTGCTTGGCCCGCGTGAGCCTTTCACGGCTGAGGAGCTGGGTTCGTTGTCGCGCTACCTCGAGGGAGGCGGCAAGCTGTTCTTGGCACTCGATCCAGAAGCTGCTGTGTCCACCCCCAGTCCTGCGCTTTCGGTAACCGGAGGGGGGTCCGTGATGCCTCCCTCCGGCGCCAATCTGGCCGAGCTGGCGGCGATGGTTGGTCTCTCCTTCGATCCAGCGCTTCGAGCCAACGAGCGCTCCTTTGTACAGCGGCAGTTTGACAAGTCCGACCGAACGCAGCTGGTCACCAGTCGCTTCTCTTCCCACGCATCGGTCTCGACGCTCAGTCGAAAATCCGGCTACGTGGTGTTGTTTGGAGCCGGTGGGCTGAACAAGCTCGATCCCGAGGACAAATCGGTTGATTTCGTGGTTCGGAGCATGGCCAAGACCTTCGTCGATCAGAATGGCAACTTCGAGAAGGAGGAATCCGAATCCATGGGAGACTCGAATTTCGCGGCGGCGGTGACGCACAAGTCGAATGTCGCCCCGGATGCGCAGGCCAAGGTGGTTTCCGAGGGACGCGCTTTCGTTCTGAGTGACGCCGACGCGCTCACCGACTTGGTGATGGAGAATGTGCCTGCAAACCGGTTCTTCTTGTTGGACGCAGTTCGCTGGCTGGGAGGCGACGAGAGCGTGGCAGGTGAGGTGTCGAGCGAGGAAGATGTGCGTATCGAGCACACGAAGGACAAGGACATTGTGTGGTTCTACGCCTTGATTCTCGGTGTTCCGCTGACCGTGTTCAGCCTCGGCCTCCTCGGAGCGCGTCGAGCGCGCAAGAAGGGACAGAGGGCATGAGGGCGAGAACGGGTGTTTGGATCCACACTGCGGTGTTTGTTGCAGCGGTCGGTCTGGCTGTCTACATGGAGAGTCGTCCCGAGGAGCTCCCTGGCACTGGTCGCGCCGTGGCAGAGGAGTTGTGGGGCGGAAGCCGAGACAAACTCGAGTCGGTTCATTTCGAATCCGAAGAACTCAAGGTCGATATCGTGCCGCGTCGCGACAAGACCGGTGCCTACTACTTGGTGACTACCGAGAAGCCTGCCCAGGTGTTGGCTGACGCAGACGCGGGAACCAGCCAGCCTGAGGGGCCACAGGTCAAGCGCTTCGTGTCCGTGGATCAGGCGGAAGTTTTGACCAGCGCACTGATGCCATTCGTGGCAAGCCGAAAACTCGGACGTATCGAGGAGAAAAGGCTCGGCGATTTCGGCCTCGATAAGCCTTCGGGTCATCTCAAGGTGACGGTGGCCGGAAAGGTGCACGAGGTCACGGTAGGCTCGCTGACGCCAGGCAGCGATGACTACTACGTCCGGCAGCCTAGTACGGGCCAGGTGTATACTTTCTCATCCGAACAGCTCAACCGGTTGAAGTTCGCTGACAATCGCCTACTTGAGCGTGATCTCCATGGCTTTCGCGTCGACGAAGTGAAGGGGGTGCGCATCACCGTGGACGCGAACATGCGTGCATTGGTAGCACTCGAGGGGAAGACTGATGCCTGGGCTGATCCGGCGACTCCGACGACCGTCGACGAGACTGCAGGCAACTTCCTTTCCAAGCTCGCTCGACTTCGGCCAATGGGCTATGTCGAACAGCTCGATGGGCTCGGACCAGCCATTTTCTCAGTCGACTATCTGGATCGCGCGGGAGCCGCTCTCGGCCGAACCGATTTGTTTCGTCACGGCGAGGGGGGCGAAGCCAAGTACTTTGCCCGCACCGAACGCAGCCGTTGGTTCGCAGAGGTTCAGAAGAGCACAGCTGAGCAGCTAACTCTGGATAGCAGAAGCGTGTCGTCCCCGCCCCGTTGAGCGACCGCGGAGCCCTCCAGTTCACCCTTGGTGGTGGTCGACGCACCGACGTCAGGCGTGGGCCTCCCGTTGGCAAGATTCAGACGACGTGCCGTCGCCGCCGTCGGGGAGATGGCCCCGCGAAGGCGGGCAGCCATCACCAGGTTGAAGCGCGCAGACAAGGCAGGCTAGGGCTTCTGAGCCGGCCCGACCGGACCATTGGCGATCCGACCGCTTTCGAGCTTATTACCGCCGTAGGGACGAATGCTTGGCACTTTGGCGAAGCTTGCGCGGTAGAGTTCTTTCATCTCCGCCAATTTCTCGGGTTCGCGCTTCGCGAGATCCTCTTTCTCACCGGGATCATTCTTGAGATTGAAGAGCAAGAAGGCGGCGTCGTGTCCGCGCACCAGAAGCTTGTAGTCACCCGCGATAACCGCTCGGCGCTGGGGGTTGTTGGTATCCTCGGTGAGCTCGAGAAGGATGGGTTCTCGAGAGCCGGGTGGCTCTCGGCCTTGCACCTCGGGCAGGAAGCTCTTGCCGAGTGAGCCAGGGAGTGGTTCGAGCCCTAGGAGATCGAAAATGGTGGGTCCGAGATCGACGAGTGAGCGTCGCTCCTTGATCCTTGCCGGCTTTGCTTCGGGATACCAGATCATGAGCGGTACACGTACCAGGTTCTCCCACAACTCGAAGGCGTGTCGGTACTGACCGTGTTCGCCGAAGGCCTCTCCGTGATCTCCGGTGACGATGATCGCAGTCTGCTTTCCAAAAGGTTGAGCCTTGATCCAATCGATGAGGCGGCCCACGTGCAGATCCGTGTACCAGATCTCGGAGTCGTATCGGTCGCGGTTCTTGTTCCCAAAATCTGGCGCCTCGGCGTGCTTGATGTAGACGTCATGGGGATCACCGAAGTGACCCCAGGCGAAGAACTGTTGACTGGTGTTCTTGGTGTCAGAAAGCAACTTCTGGCCAAGAGCCAACATCTTGTCCGAGGTGACATGGTTGCATGTCTGCGGATCGAAGGTGAGCCCTGGGACCAATTCCCATACGTCAAACCCCTGATCGAGGCCCTTCCCCCGACCGAAGTACATGTGGGAGAACCAGCCGATGGTGCGGATCTGCTTTTCCGTGAGTATCTCTGGAAAGAAAAGGTTCGATTTCGGATAACTGGTGAAGAAGACTCCACTCCGATACAGGGTGGACGCGAGGCGACCACTCAACCAGGCCACCACTGACTGGGCGGTGTAGCTGGAAGGGGAATATGCGTTCTCATAGACAACCGACTCCTCAGCGAGTTTCGTAAGGTTTGGTGCGATGGCCCTTGGGTATCCCATCCAGGGCATGTCTGCGCGCATCGCATCGATGCTGAGCAACACCACATTGAGTGGCTTGGGTTGTTCGGCGGGGGCGGGGGCCGCGCTGACACTCGCCGGAGCGGTGTGAGGGAGACTAAGAGCGCTGCTGGAGCTGCTTACGCTGGGTGCCGAGTTGGAGGAGCGCTCGCAACCCAAGGCCAACAGAGGAGTGAAGACGAGCAATGAGACAAACCGACTCATGAAGCAAGGCGTAGCGCACTTCGTCGCAGCCGCACCAGAAAGCGGACGCCTGGGGTTGAGCCATCAAGGGGTGCTCTCGGGTGGGGGGGCGCCACTTGGGCTTCAGAGGGTCAGTCGGGCTCGCCGATCTCGGCCTCGAGCGCGTCAAGCTCGGCCTCGAGGTTCTCCGCCGTCACCATTTCGCGTGCCCGCTCCAGGTAGTCATCCTCGACCAGACCCAGTGTGTCCGCGTCTGACTCGTTCGAAGCGATAGGGGCTGGGAGCACACTCGGCGTGGAGGCAGGCACAGCGCTCACTTCTGGCGCTGTGGCCTTTGGTTCGGTGGAGCAGGCGGCGAGCGACACCAGAACCGCGAGCGGCCAAGCTGTGAGACGGAGGCTCATCGCGCACCTCCCGTAGTTGACTCAGGCTTCGCGGCGGAGCTGGTGTCTGTCGAGGGCAAAATTGGTGGCTTCGAGGAGTGAGCGAGAGGAATGTCGCTTGCCATGGCGGGAGGCTGATCTGCGGGCCGTCTGAGCGCTTGCAAGCGACGCTGATGCCTAGCCATTTCGGCTGCACGGAGTTTCTCAATGCGTGCGGTAAGCTGCTGATTCTTCGCGTGATCGGCCAGCTCGAGCATCCGGTTGAGGCGAGCTAGACGCCAGGCGTGGTGTTGAAGCTCGGTCCGCACTCGAGGGTGTTCAAGGGTGTTCTCTCCGAGCGTGGCTATCACCTCACGGCGCCGCAGTTCCCGCTTCGCGCGTCGCTCATCGGCTCGAATCCGAGGGTCATCGGGGGAAGGAGGAGAGGCGTTCCGGCCAACCTTGGCTCGCCGTCTCCGTTCACGTTCATCGCTCCCAGTAAAACCCGGGTTAGTCTGGGCCGCTGCGCTCGCGCTCTGCCCTGGAGGTTGTCCAGTTGGCCTTTTCGGTTTGGCGCCCGACTCGCCAAGCGAGGCGCCAGGTCCGTGAGAGTAGGTTGACGGTTTTCCGGCGCTACCTGGGCCGGGCCGATGACCTGCCCCTGAAGGATTGGGGGGGCCGGATGGATCCTGCCTCTTGGCAGCAGCAGCGGTTGGATCAGCGGCTGAAGCAATCCCACTCATGCCTACGATCAGCGCGAAGCTCAGGGTACAGGAGAGAACTGTTCGGTCGAATGAGTGGGGCATGCGTAGAGACTCCTTGGCGGCGACATCCGGATCTTGCACCAAGCAAGGGGAGGGGGTGAAACGGAGGCTACCTCCCATCAGAAAGCCCGCCAAGATTTTCATTTCTGTTACGGAGCCCAGCTGGCGGAGGGAGCAACGACAGTTGAAGGGGTGGAGGTCGGAGGTAGTGGTTGCTCCAGCTTACTGCAAACCGGCGCTGGTTTGGGAGGGCTGAGCGGCCAATAGTGTCACCGTCTGACAGGGGAAAAGGTCGACAAATTGCAACGAGGCCGTTTCTTCGTTGCTGGTTTGAAACTATCGCCAGGATCAACACTTCATAACCTACTGAATTCCAAGAGGGAGTGACGTGGCACGGCTGATGCTTATGGTTGAAGCAGTGGCAACAGCAGGCGCCGAGCGTCTGGGTTGCTACGATTTCTCAACGACGGGTTCTGGTATCCCCCTCTCCTGAATCCGTCGAGTTCTCCGGACGGGCTCGATCCCCACCCCTCCCCCTCCTTTCGGGCCCGTCCATTTATCTCTCGACGGACTGTTTCGTACTCCCCCCTCACGAAGCAGTCCGTCGTTCTATTTTGTCTGATAACCGTCTGAAGCTTGTGGCAAAGGGCAAGCCTTGCTGTGTTGTGGCGCCCCCGGCTCAAGAGCCCATCTTGCGCCAGAATCCAGGTCCGGCCAGCCTGAGACTTCTTGCCGGTCAGCGAGGATGATGGTGAAGTCTGGCTGGTATGTCCCTGATCGTGGGAGCGCTCAATCTCGCAAGAACCCTCATTGTGCTCGGAGTGCTTGGTGCCTGCTCCCGATCGGTCACCAAAGCTCACCCAGACGCAGGTGCCACCATCCCCACTCTCGGGTCAGCACCCCCTCCCGTCACTTCCAGCGAGGCAGTTCCGTCAGCATTCCCGGAACGGGTCGCTCCTGTTTGGCTTGACGGGACGACAATTCCGATTGTCCCGCCGGTCGACCACGGGCCACGGATCTACGCGCGGCAGCCGGTCACTTGGATCTACGAGCAACCCAGGACAACCAGCCGCCTTCTGGGCGCTTTGCGGGTGGGCAGTTCGGCACCGAGCAGTCCAGAAGACCACGGTAGGGAAGGTTGCGAAGGGGGGTGGCGGCGGCTTCTGCCGAACGGTTTTGTGTGTCTCGGTGTTGGAGCCACCTTGGACGCCCAGGATCCTACGGTTCGGTTGTTCATGGAGAACGGGCCGGACGAGCTAGCGCGATTACCATACATCTACGGAACGGTCCGTCGACCTGGACCTGTCTACTCCCGTCTTCCAACCACCGAAGAGCTCCGGTCGGAGGAAGCCGATCTCGATTCTCGGATGGAGAGTTGGCTGGATGCTGGCGGAGAGATCGGGGCCGGCTACGCCCAGCATGTTTGGTCAGGCGGCGTTGAAGCGAGCCCAACTCCACGCGAGGCCTGGACTACCCGCTTCAGCGACCGTCTTCCGCCCTTCCTCGAAGATCGGCGGGCCTTGCTGCAAGCCCGGAAGGCTCTGGGATTCCCCTTCAACGATGGGGTGCGGGCGGGGCAGATGGAACCGAAGGTTGGATACTCCTTGCTTGGTACTTGGATTCACCAAGGTCGCCGCTACGGGCTAACCACCGATCTCCAACTAGTTCCTACCGATCGCCTCCGACCCATCACAGGCAGTCCCTTTCACGGCTATCGCATCCCCGAAGACGTGCAAATGCCGTTTGCCATCGTGCGGCGCCCTGGTGCTGCCCTGTTACGTTATGACCGCAAGACCAAGAAGCTTAGCCGTGCTGCAGACGCGGAGCTGCGCAGTGCTGTCACACTGACTGGAAAACAAGCGTTCTTTCGGGGCCGGCTGCACTACGAGACCAAGAGCGAACTCTGGCTCTCCGATCGCGATGCATCACGGCTGGATCCGGCCAAGAAGATGCCAGCCTGGGGAAAAAACGGAGAAAAATGGATTGACGTGAACGTCACCAAGCAGACGCTCGTGCTCTACGAAGGGACCAGCCCGGTCTACGCCACGTTGGTCTCGACGGGGGAAGCCGGGCTCGATGATGCGGAGGGTAGCACTGCGACCAAACGGGGGATCTTCAGGATCCACACCAAACATGTGACGTCAACGATGTCGTCGGATGATCTCGGTGAGGAGTTCGAGCTGCGCGACGTCCCGTTTGTCCAGTACTTCGAGGAGGGGTACGCGCTGCATGGTGCCTACTGGCACGACCGCTTTGGGGTGCCAAAGAGCCACGGTTGCATCAACCTGTCCCCTGAGGACGCTCGACGCATCTTCTACTGGACCGAGCCCCAACTCCCGGCAGGATGGCATACCGTGCTTCTGCCACTCCGGGGTACGATCTTGTTCGTCCATCCTTGATGGCTCATTCCGCACGAATTCAGCCGGAGCTGGACGGTGAGAGCGAGGAAGGGCAGTCGGTGGCTGGTACGACTTTCAACTCGAAACTCGCGCTCAGGATCTCATCCTCTTCGGTGAGCACCGGTGCTCCCTCAGCGTCGCGCAGCTCCAAGCGCAGGGACAAAGTGCCGTCACTCATCGACTCGGGCAGGTCGACCAATAAGGGGCTCTGGGCTGATAGGATCTCCAACCGTTCAGTTGACCCCTGCTCCACGGACAGCGCCATCCAACCGCAGCTCGCCCGGCTCCCGCAGCCATCCGGAGGCGCGAGCACGAATTCACCGAGCCTGCCTGACGTAATGGCAGGTGTGACGTGGACGAGCATTCGGCGATCACAGTTGAGGTGAAGCTCCTGATTCGGTTCGTCGACGCGGTCGGAGTCGTTGGTGGTGGTTACCTCCGCGATCCCAAGATCCTCCGGGCCTCGCGGTTCCTCCTTCGGCTCGTCGCCGTCACAGCCAGAGACTAGAGGGAATGCGACCAGGGCGAGGACAAGCAGACGTGAGTGAGGAGACATGCGAGGCATGGGCTAGCACAGAGTCAAGCGGGCGGCGCCGTACGGAGACTCCCTGCTCGACCACGGCCCACTAGGGCCGGAAATTCGGGCATACTCGGGCGCGAAACTGCCCCACGACGCTGGTAGCTGGCAGGTTGGGTCCTCCAGGTTGCTCGAGGCGAAGCAATCCCTCCACAGTACCACCTTCTTCGGTCTCGACTCGAGTCAGCTCGACCTGCCCTCCCGGTGGCAGCTCGATGCCGCGCTCCCCGCGCCGCACGAAGGGGATCACCAGGGGAACTTGGGACTCGTCAGGTTCCCCAAGAGAGCTCGGGGCCAGCGCATGGGCGAAGGTTCCCACCGCGACTGCACGAGTAGCCGCTGGTTCGAAGGTTAGAGTGACACGGAGTTCGCGCGGCTCAGTTGCCCTCTGATCACGACATCCAAGCGGGCGATTGCTTAGAATGATCCGGAGACTACGGGGGGCCGAGGGTGATCCAATCCACTCGCCAATCGCTGCGGCCGGGACAAAACTCAGTTGGTCCCCAGCAGCGGCACCGATCAGGACCTGGATGCTTGAAGCTGGCTCGGAGCGGCTGCACGAGAAGAAGCCAAAGACGCTCATGAACCACGGTATCCAGCCATAGCCCCCCCCTCCAAGCGCTGAGCACCCGGATCGTGCGGGTTTCACGCGCTCCGACTCTCGTCGTGGCCAAGTTCGATGGTCAGCGGCCATGAACACCCCTTCAACGCGCCGGTTGCGCCGGCCAGCTCCCGGCGCACAGCCTCGGCCGACGGACGGTCGCGTGGATCGTGGCGCAGGCACGCGGCCAGAACCACGGCCAGATCACGGGCCTCACCCACACCGGCCAGCTTGGCAAGCTTCTCGGGCCATCCGTCGTGGTCGACGTGCTGTGCAACCAGTGACATCTCGTCCGTCCCATCGAACAGCGGCTGGGCGGTGAGCACCTCGAAGGCCATCGACCCAAAGGCATAGATGTCCGCTGGAAGCGGGGTCGGGACATGACCACTCGGGATCACCCCAAGCACCTCTGGCGCGCAGTAATCCAGCGTACCGCATCCAGGACGGATCTTTCGACCGCTCAGCCCAAAATCCACCAACACAGGGACGGTGTTATCCCGGAGAATTACGTTCGAAGGCTTGAGATCCAAATGGCCAATCCCAACCTGGTGCATGGCCTCGAGTCCGGCCAAAATCCCGTCCAAATACCCAAGTACGCGTGATGTTGTGAGTCCGCGACCACGCACCAGTCTATCGAGTCCGAAGCCGCTGATCAGCTCCATGACCAGGATTGGCTTTGGTCGCACCGCAAGGTCGAAGGTGACGAAGCGTGCGAGGTTCGGGTGTTGGGGCAGGGAGAGCAATGCCCCCGCCTCGTCACGAAACAAAGCCAAAAACTCCTGCTCGCTCAGACTGCGGGCGGTACTCGGATCATACTCGGGAACCTTGAGCGCGAAGAGAGGAGCTCTCGGGTTATTCCTCTCCTCACTCCGACGTGCCACGAACACTGAACTCACCCCTCCAGTTCCGAGCGCCCGAACCACGTAAAAGGCACCGGCCGTGCGCCGCGGTAGTAGCCAATCCGGCAGGGGTGCCCGGCGTTTCTCGAGCGGAATGGCGTAGAGGTCACTCTGGGCGGCGATCGGCAAGACCTCGACGTGGCGACACACGGTGGCGATCACGCTGCCGAGCCATTCGGGGAGATCTGCGACGAGCTCAGTCAGGGCGAGCACGGTTTGACGCGAGTTGGGAGGAACCCCATCCGTTATCGCTCGTTCCACCAACACCGACAAGGGAACGACGTCAGTTATCACCGAGACCTCACTCGAGCTGCGGTCCTCGTCGAAAAGTCGACGCTCCGCACCATCGAACAGGTCACGCAGCGCGGCGCTCGCCTCCTCGACTTCACGCATGCCGTCGATCCCGGAGCGGTTCCGGTCAACCAGCTCGGTCAGACCGCGCGCCGAGCCGATCGCCTCGAGCGCGCGACCGAGCCGCAGCATGACCTGACGTAGCGCTTCACCGCGGAACGAGCCTGCCGAGCCGATTGCCTGACTCAAGCGGACCACTCGACGCGCGGCCAGAGCGTGTTCTGCACCAAGCGCCTCCTCACCCGGAGTGGAGGGCAGATCGAACAGAGGGTCTGAGGCATCGCCCACCGACACCCCCAAGAACTGGGCCAGCGCCAGAAACGGCGCTCTCACTTCGGCATTGGTCGATGCGTCGCCGATCGCGGCGATGCTCTCGCGATCCGTGAGTTTTCGGGTCACCGCCAGGAAGAGATCACTCGCCTCGACCAATCCTTCGCGGATCGCAGCGTCAAAGGAGCGGGCTAGGGTAGCGCACAGAATCCGATGGACTGAAGCGTCCGGACCGCTTGCGATCTCCTCGGACAGGATCTTCGTGGCTCTGCGGAGGCGCAACCGAACCCGATTGCCCGCCTCGTCCGGCTCGCCCTGGACGGTTTCGGCATCCATGAGGTGCAGAAGAGCTCGCAATCGGCGCTGTTGACTGAGGCAGGTAGCCTGGGTGCTGGCCAAAGACTCACAGCGCTCTTCGGCATCGAGCAACCACCTTCCCAGCCGATGGTAGAGGCGTTCAATGACGGGAACGCTCGTGTCACTCTCACCTGGTCTGCGACTGAGCAAGAGGAGATTCACCAAGGTTGAACGCTCGAGGCAGCTGCTGTCCAGATCGCTTAGATGAGCGAGGCAGGTGGCGGCGGAAGGTGGTGAGGTCGGATCGAGCTCTTCCAGGGACTCAGCGAGTGAATGCGCGAGGGCTGCAGCACCGACCGCTGCTTCGTGAGCCGCGCGCGCACCGACCAGCTCGTAAGCGACCAAAGCCTGGCGAAGCCCTTCGGCGAGACTCTGGTCACCGTGATCGCGGTCGAGCACCCCCAAAGCACGACGCGTGATCAATCGAGTCACTGGGAGTTCTGTGGCGTCCACAGCCGAGAACACGTGGCGCAACAGCTGGCTGGTGCGTGCACCAATGACTCGTGTGGTCACGTCGAGCAACAGCAGAGCGAGTGCCTCGGCCACGTCTGGACGGCGCGTCGCAGCCAGCCTCTCGAGCAGGCTGTCCGCCGCATCCGGCTCGGTCTCGAGCACACGTCCGAGGCTCTGAGCCATGACAGCCGCAATGCCGGGATCATTTTGTCCAATCTCCCCATCGATCAACCGGCGGCATTGGGGCAAGGCAATTTGAGGGTCCTGTGCGACCAGCGTTACGAGTGACACTGCTGCGCGACGCCATTCGGTAGGGGAGAGTGCAGGATCGAGCGCACTTTCCACCTCCTCGCGGATCACGCGATCCACCGCGGCAAGGAGTCCCCGCGCGACTGCTGCGTGACGCCACACCAGCGGCTCCCGGTCGAGCAGCAGCCTTCGCATGTGGGGTTGCACGTCGGGCGAGAGCAGCAGCTGTCGTGGATATGAATCGGCCTGTTGGGAGCGGATTAGCGCCTCCCGTGCGGCATGCTCGAGCAACTTGGCGGCAAGACGTCGGGCCGCCAAGGGGCCCGTGCTCGCGCGGACGATCCAACGCTCGAAGGTCTCGCGCCGCATCACGATCGCGAGAGCGAGCAGATCCGGATTCACCGAGCAACCGATCGGCAGCTCGAAGAGCAGTGCCACCCGTGCGCGGAGGGACGGTGGCTCGAGTGCTCGACCCGATCCCAGAACCATCCGGGTCGCAACCGCCGCGAAGGTGCTGGCTGTGCCTTCGGTGACTCGCTGATAGACGCGACGGCCGAGGTCACGGCGCTCAGCGCCTGGTGGAAGCGCAGCGCTGAGCTCGTAGAGAGCCACTGCAGCACGGCTCGGCTCGAACCAGTCCAGATCATCGACCAATCCGGTCTCCAGCGCCACCTGAACCGCACGCAGCAGGGTGGTGTCACGCACCCCATCCAACATGGGCGGGCCATGTACTCGGACATGCTGGCCAAGAGCAGTGAGCGCCTGCCGCCAGTTGGCACGCCGATCGCTTTCGTCCTTGAGTCGCGGGAGGGAGACGATGGCTTCGACTGGGCTGATTCGGGAGCGCATTGGGAGCAGCGGGCGCGCAAGCGGGATTAGCCCATTACGATAGCAAATCAACGGAGGGGGGGACAGGGGCTCGCTCCCCCGAGCCAGCAACCAGGCGAATTTTGGGATATTGGGCCGGATCTCGGTGCTAGGTTCCGGGAAATGCCACATGCTTTCGATGGGGTTGCTCTCCTCGCTCACGGGACGATCGCCGAACTCGACGAGCTGCCGGGGTTCCTCATGGCGATTCGGCACGGACGTCCCAGCAGCCCAGAGCTGGTGCGGGAGATGACTGAACGCTACCGCAAAATCGGACGCTCGCCGTTGCTTGACACGACGCTGGCGCAGGCGAGGCATCTGGCGGAACGCCTCTCCTGTCCAGTTCTGGTGGGTATGCGCTATGGACGGCCAACATTCGACGAGATGTTGAGAGAGGCACGTCGCCTCGACCTTGCGCGCATCGTTGTGCTTCCGATGGCGCCTCTCACTGTTTCGAGCTATCTAGTCGCGCTGGCACGAGCCGCTGCCTCCCTAGCTGATCAGGAAGGCGGCGAGGCGCCCGAGTTCTTGGCCGTTCCAGAATACGGTACCCACCCGAAATACGTGGAGGCGGTGGTCGAGGCGATTCGCGCCACAGCTGAATCAATCCTCCACCATCCAGACACCGCCGTCATTCTGTCGGCCCACAGCCTGCCGAAGGTGGTGGTGGACCGTGAGCCCGCCTACCCACACCGACACGAAGTGTCCACGCGACTGATTGGCGAGCGACTGGGGAACTCCTGTCGGCTCGCCTACCAGAGCCAGGGGACAGAGGGGGAGTGGCTGGGGCCTAGCGTGGCGGAGGCGCTGCGCCAATGCGTGAACGAAGGGGTCAATCGAGTGGTGGTTGTGCCCGCCTGGTTCTTGTCGGAGCACACCGAGACACTCTATGACTTGGACCAGCAGGCCCGTGCCGAGGCCAAACGCCTCAAGCTCGACTTCATCCGGATTCCGACCCTGGGAACCCAACCCTCGCTCATCAGAACCTTGCAAGCCCTCACCGAGTCGGCTTACCGTTGGTCCGAATGAGCCAAGGACGTGTAGCAGTCTTCATCGCCCTCAGCTTCTCGGTCACGCTCGGGCTGGTCGGTTGTGGCTGGCTGCGAAGTGGTGTCAACGACAGTCCATCGGTCCGCTGGTGGTTGTTCTCGAACTTCGGGGTCGCGCAGATCTGTCCCAAGGTACTGAGTTCTGGGATCCCACTGCGCTTGAGTGCCGGGGGACCAGCGATCGGGCGGTTCTTTCCCAATGGGTGTTCCACCCAAGTGAACGAACCCGAGCGCACCGTGCAGCTGGCGCTGACCGGGACAGGGTACGCGTGGACACCGGTTGCCGGCAGGATCGGATTTCTTGCCAGCGCAACCGTCGACTACGCGATGGACTTTCGCCTCGAAGACGATGCGATGTACGTGTGGGGTGTTCCGTCTGGTAGGCTCATGGCGCCGACGTTTCAGCTTGGAGCGATTGAGAACCCTGTTGTCAACTGGGCGGCGCAGGGTCCAGCCGGATACCTGGCCTCCACATTCGGACAGCAGATCCTCGAGAGCCACCTCGGACAAGGATTCACCGCGATCCGTACTGAATCGGGAGATGAGTTCGCGCTCGGACGACTGGTCCCCCCAGCACGGCCAAAAAAGCCCTTTGGGCTTGCGAGTGACGAACGCATCCTCCTTGAGCATGATGTGGCCGAGATCCGCATGGGCCAAGTGGACATGGTGGGACCGCTCGAAGTGGCAGACGACGATCAGGCTCTGTACTTCCGTTTTCAGGTGGATGGTCCTCGAGCCGACGCGCTGCTCTTTCCACGCCACCTGATAGAACCGTGGCGTGAAGGTCTGCAGACAGGTGCAGCGCTGAGGAGCCCCGGAGTGCCCATTGCTTCCTTCGCTCTCGCAAGTGGGCAGGCCCAGACGATACGCGTTCCCTTACCACGGGGGAGCTACATTCTGGTGCTCGACCACAGCACGCAATTGGGAGAAACCGCCCCTCCGTTCAATCTCCTGTCCGCGCTGGGTAGCGGGAGCACGCGGATCAGCTATGCCGTCGAACTTGGTGAAGTCGAGTAGAACTCGGGGCCTTGCACCTCAGCTTCGCTCAGCCCCGCTCTTCTGGAGTCTCCAATCCAGGGGCAGATCGAGGAATCCCTGCTGATGGAGGGCATCGTACAGAGCATCACACATCACTTCGACGATGGTGCTGTACACCGAAGGAGTGGTGAAAAAGGCGACTGTCTCCTCCAGAAAGGCGTCTTCGGCGTTGGCGAGACGCGCCAAGAGTTCCCGGCTTACGTGGGTGACGACCTGGTCGATCAGCTCTTTCTCACAGGCACGCCGAAAATCGGGGAAGGTGTCGGCAGCGATCCGGTAACCAACACTGGCCTCGTGGCTTGCCGTGCGAGCGAGTTGGATCACTCGGCACGCCAACTCTTGTGCATTCAAGAAGAGCACCCGTTCTAGAAACTCGCTCAATACCACGGTGAGCACGGTCATCACGCGGTGCAATTCACGGCTCCTTCGTGACAAGAAGGCAGTCTTGTAGTCACGCTCGATCTTCTCGAGCAACTCGAGAGTGTGGGCCTTGACCTCAGCGGTCGCGTAATCGAAGCCCTCCAGCTCCGCGCGCATCCGATGGTGGTAGCGGGACAGGAGATAGAAGACCCCCTGCTCGGGAAATCTCACAGAGCGATCCTTTTCGCTTGCCTTGTGCTGGTGGATTTCGCTCTCGAAGAACAGTCGCGCGATCCGGCGCCCAAGCGGGCGAATCATCTGCGTCACAAACTCACCCAGTTGTCCCGGTCCGAGCAGCTTCTGGAGCAAACCAGCGAAGGCATCGATCTGTTCGCGTTCGATGCTCTCAGGAGTGCGGCGCCGTGCAGCTGCGACACTCACCTTGGCCTGCATGGCCTTGAGCTGGGTGACTACTTGCGCCGTGATGGCGTCGAGTTCAGCATTGGTCTCGAGATCCGCCCGATAGTGAACGATCCGTGATTCGATCTGCTCGGAGAGCAGTCCGAGGGCTTCCACGGCGAGGAGCTGCTGTTCTTCGTTGCTCAAGCCAAGCGCTGCCTTGCGTGCAGAGGGCGGGGGAGGGCGGCGCGGGCGATCCATCAGGAGCGCAGGATAGCCCGAATCCAAGAGGGGGTTCCAGGGTAGGCCACACAGCCGATCTTCTCACCGGGGATTTCTTGAGGCAGGATTCGCCCATGCTCCGACAAATCCTCGGTTTCTCGATTCTTCTCGCTGTGTTCGCGGGCTGTGGGCGCTCGCCTCAGGTCGAGAGTTCGAAACTGCCGCTTCGCCGGGTGGTGATCTACCGTAACGGTGTGGGTTACTTCGAGCGCCGAGGTGCGGTTGAGGACGATGCCATCACCTTCAAGATGCGCCAGAAGACGGTGGGCGACTTCCTTGGCACCCTGGCCATCGTCGAACAGGGGGGCTCGAGCGTTCGCTCTGCCTCCTTTCCTATCGAGATCGCCGACAAGTTCGAGGCAGAGCCGCCGCCTCCTCCCGTGAACATCCTTCCTGGCGCCTCCTGCCCAGACCCGCGCTCCGAGCCGAAGAAGGAGAAGAACCCGCTGCGCGAGGTGGTGTTGCGTCTGGACGGCAAGCGCCACGATCTTGCGGTGGGGTATGTCGCCGAGACGCCTGTCTGGAAACCATCGTACCGGGTGGTGATGCACGAAGGCGGTCAGGCGGAGCTGCAATCATGGGGAATCGTCCAGAATCTCTCGGGTGAGGATTGGAACAACGTCGAGCTGGTGTTGGTGGCGGGTGCACCCTTGGCTTTCCAGTCCACTCTGGGTGAGCCGGTGACTCCGACCCGCCCGATCGTAAATGATACGGGCGAGGTGATCGACGCGATGCCCGAGGCGGTCACCTCCGTGCAACCGAGCGAGGGAGAGGTAGACCGCTATGAGCCTGAGGCGTCGCCCCTTCCACCTTTGCCTGGCAGCCCAACGGCGAGCGGAATGGCGTCAAAGAGTCAGATCGCCGAAATCGGAGCGGGAGCGGGAGCTGCGTTTGCGAAGGATGAGGAGTCCCTGGGCGAGGCGAAAGAGGCGCGTCGTACCAGCGCGGGGGCCCCGAAACCTCAGATGATGCCGGCACCTGGCCGGGACATGGCAGATTCGGCGCCGTCAGCCCCGCGCAACCGCAGCATGTTGGCTTCGGTCGCGGTCGAGTCGGGGGCAACGCGCTACGCAGTGCCCTACAGCATCACCATCCCTGACGAGAGTGCCACCATGGTTCTGGTCGGAAACCAGAGGATTCCAGGCGAGAATGTGTTCTTGTTCGCGCCCGACGGTGGGGTGATGGATTCGGCGAGTCATCCGTTCCGTGTCGCCCGGTTCACCAACAAGACCGCGGGTCTACTCGAGCGGGGTCCCATCGCGGTGTTCGAGAAAGGTTCGTTCCTGGGTCAGGGTGTGCTGGACAGCCTTCCGCCGAACGCGACCGCTACAGTTCCTTTCGCGCTGGAGCGAGGGATTGCGGTGTCGAGCAGCGCTAAGTTCGATCAACGCGGAGCACGTCTCTTCAAGGTGGAACTTGGGCAGATCATCGTGGAGCGCGACAGCACAATCCTGACCACCTATATCCTCCACAATGGCCTTTCAGCTGGGGCGAAAGTACTGGTTCGGCACCCGCGGAGGCCCGGTACCCAGCTATTTCGGCCGCCACCTGGGACCGAGGATGACTCGCGGCTTGGTTCGGCGTTGATCCCGATATCCGTGAAGCAGACTGGTCGCACTGAACTTGTGGTCGACGAACGACGTCCCGAGCAGCGTCAGGTCGGATGGTTGGAACCCGTAGCCGAAGAGGCGGTGCGCGGGTTCTTGAGTGACAGTCGTTCTGATCCCAAGGACGTGGAGCGTCTGGGGGCAGCCTTCCAGATCCAACAGGCCTGGCGGCGGGTCGTAGACGAGCAGAATGCTCTCGCCATCGAACGTGCCGAGCTCGAGCGCAACCTGAACGTGCTCCGCGGCAGCCTGCGCGCCATCGAGAAGAACGATCAGGCGGCCGATCTTCGGCAGAAGCTAACCAAGAAACTGGGTGAGACCACCACCCGACTCGATCAGCTCTCGAAACGTCTGGTGGAGGTGGAGTTGGCGATCCGGGAGCACGAAGTGCGCTTCCGAGACGCGGTGGAGGGTCTCAAGATCCTGCGCGTCCCCCCACCGTCTCCGTGAGTTTGGCCGTACGCGCGAGCCCCTGAGCGGATCGTGTGGCCCGGTTTCCATCCGAAAATGGGAAGGTCACGGTGAGCCAGCCGTCTTCTGGCGCAGTCGTCACCAATCCACCCTCGACCGCCACCGCCCGCGCTAGTGAAGGCGGGTCTTTGGCTCGCCACTGGTGACTGAGAGCAGCCAGTGCCAACCGTCGGCCCTTGGCATCGTGGTTTCGACCAAGAGGGGCAAGGTCGAGACTTGGTGGTTCGACGAGCATCGCCGCCACCAGGGCCCCAACCACACCCCCGACGTTGGAACCGAAGAACCATGCACCAAGTTGTGGCGGTCCACCCCTCAGGCAACGGGCGAAGAGTGCCCCTGCCGAGGCTTGGGTAGCCCGGGAAAGCTGCGCCGCCAGCCGCAGGAACTGACCCCGTGAATCCGGGGCGAAGTAGTACCGGGTGTACCCCGTGCCAAACGTGAAGGAGAGGGACGAAGCACCGATGAGGGGCGGTGCGAGGGAGGTGATGGTCACGCTATCGTCCAATCCCTCACCAACCAGAAGCTCGGGAGATGCGACTCGCCGCGAACCTTCTCGGCTCGGCAGAAGCTCATCCAAACCGTCTGTTTGCGAGATCATGTTGGCTTGGTCCCCAAAAAGCCATAACTCGACCACCCAGCCATCGGCATCGAGCGGGCTCACACTTCCGCCAAGGGACACTCTGCGGCTAGTGACCGCGCAGGTATCCGAGGTAGAGGGTGGCGAAATGGTGGTCAGCGAGCCGCGATTCGAGGGAGATGGGCTCATCCCACCCAGTGTCGGTGTTGGGGCCAACAGACGGTACGCGAGGGCTGAAAGGCCGCAGAACAGCCCCGTCACCAGCACCAGACCGAGCCAGTGCCACGCGGAACGCCAGGTGGCCGGGGTGGTCCGACGGTGACTGGGGTTTTGAATCGGGGTGACTGTCAACGATTGCTCTCCGGCCCGAAGATAGGGAAAGGAAAACCTGAGCGCAAGGCTGACGAGGCCTGCCTTGCGCAAGTGAAGTGAGATGAGCATCCTTCGGGCCGACCATGGAACGACCCCTCATCTTGCTCTCGAACGACGATGGCTACGCGGCAGAGGGGCTCCTTGCGCTAAGGGAGGCGCTTATGGTGATCGCAGATGTCGTCACCGTCGCCCCCGAGCGGGAGCAGAGCGCGGCGAGTCATGCGCTCAGCCTTCACCGTCCGCTCCGGCTCGTCGCTGTCCAACCGGGTATTTTTTCCGTGGACGGAACGCCCGCGGACTGCGTGTACACCGCTCTGTTTGGCGAGCAGCGGATCCTCCCTCGATACCCTGATCTGGTGGTGGCCGGCCTCAACCACGGCCTCAACCTGGGGGACGATGTCTTCTACAGCGGCACCGTGGCGGCAGCGCGGGAGGGGGCACTGCGCGGGGTTCGGGCCATCGCCTTTTCTGCGGCACAGGACGCGGACCGGCAGGCATCTGTGAACATTGCGCGCCGGTTGGTTGAGCATTTGCTCGCCGATCCCGATGTGAAACCAGTGCTGCTCAATGTCAACTTCCCGAAGGGTCCGCTCGGTGCGGTTCGGGCGACGCGTTTGGGCAGCAGGGCGTACAACGACGACGTTGAGTTTCGGAGGGATCCGAGGGGGAGGGAGTATCTTTGGCTCGGCGGTCCCCCTGGCACCCGGCATGGGGGGGCCAAGGACTCGGACACCATCGCCTACGATCGCGGCGAGGTAGGCGTGACACCGCTGTGCCTCAGCATGTGGGATGAGGCGGAGATGTCGCGGACGGCGCGTATCGTCGAGAAGCTCGGCTAGGGTGAAGAACGGGTGGGAAAGAACACGGTGCGCGTGGTAGAAGCGGGTCATGGCCGCCCGCAAGCGCTCCACCCAGGATAAGTCAAAGCTCCCTATCCGCCGTGCCCCAACCCCGCGAGGGGAGGTTCGTACCCAAGGAGTGCCGGCTGCCACCGAACCTGCCGTTGAAGTCCAAAAACCCGATCGGCTCACTCATGTTCGCAGTCTGATTCGTGAGATCCCAGACTTTCCGAAGCGAGGGATCCTCTTTCGTGACATCACGCCGCTGCTCGCCGAACCTCGCGGTTTTCACATGGTGCTCGACGCTCTCGCCGAACAGTTCGTCGGTGAACGGGTTGACGCGGTTGTCGGCATCGAATCCCGAGGCTTCATCTTCGGTGGGGTTCTGGCCGCGCGCCTCAACGCGAGCTTCGTTCCGGTGCGAAAACCGGGGAAGCTCCCCTTCCGCGTAGACCGGGTCAGCTACTCGCTCGAGTATGGAGAGAGTGAACTCGAGATGCATCGTGACTCCCTGCGTGAGGGGGCGCGGGTGGTGGTGATGGACGATCTCTTGGCCACAGGTGGGACCGCCGCTGCGGCGGGTGAGCTGGTGCATCGCCAGGGAGCGTATGTAGCGGCCTACGCCTTTCTTATCGAACTCGATGGCCTCCTCGGGCGAGAGCGGTTGCTTCCCACCCCCGTCTTCTCACTCCTCCGGTACGGCTGAGCGTTCACTGGCGGGTTTTTTACTTGGCTCGGGCCGGTCGCCCATCTGCGCCAAGCAAAGCGAGTCGTTCCCGATTTTGTGCTCAAGGTTGGGGTGTTGAACCCGTTTTCTGGTCCATAGGACCGACGATGCGGATCACCTCGAGCACCCTGTCGATGACTGCGCAGACCGAGCGCGTGCAAACAAGCCAAACTCGGATCGAGGGGTCCTACTTTGTCGACCGGGCTGGCGGGCGAGATACCGTACGAATTTCTTCCGAGGCTGAACGGCAGAGCGCGCTCCGAGCCGTGGTGTCGGCCAGTGTGGGCCGAGGCGCGGGCTTGCGCGAAGCCGGCGGGGGAACGGGAGCGGACGATCTCAGGGATTGGTTGGCCCTCTCCCGCGAGCGCTCTCAGGGTGCTCCCATATCCGGCACTCGCCGCCGAGGGCCGTCCAACGCAACGGCGGCTGGAGCTGGTGCGCAGCCGAGCCCGGTGGGATCGAACCAGTGTGGCGACTCGGGAAAGGGTGAGTCGATTTGCACCGTATCTGACGATCAACTGCTAGGTGCTCCTGGGGGCGCAAAACTGGTGATGCTGCGGCGGTTGGTTGAGGCGCTCACGGGTACCCGGATCGCGATCGTGCGGAGTTCTGATTTGGGCCATGGCTCCACCAAGGTGGACACCTCACCTGCATCCCAACCGATTGGTACGGCGAGAACTGAGGAGCCGGCGCGAGCGGGCTTTGGACTCGAACTCCAGATCGAGCGAGTTACCAGCCATTCGGAGTCTGTTTCGTTTACGGCCGAGGGCACCTTGGTCACCGGAGATGGGCGCACACTCAGCTTCGACTTCTCCCTCGCTGCGTCGAAGACCCACCTGAGCGTGGAACGCTTGGACGTCAGAATGGGAGATGCACCGCTGAAGGATCCGCTGGTGTTGATGAGCACCGCTAGTTTTGCCGAACTTGGGGAGCGGTTCAAGATGATTGATCTGGATCGCGACGGAACCCTCGACCGGCTGCCTCTGGTTACAAATGGCGCGTATCTCGTACTCGACCGGGATGGATCAGGAGCTATCGATGATGCGAGCGAGCTGTTTGGTGCCATCACGGGCGATGGGTTCGCGGAGCTCGCAGAACTCGATCTCGATCGCAACGGTTTCATTGATGAGGCAGATCCGGCGTTTGGTGACCTCCGCCTGCTTCGCGGCAGCGAAGGTGGCGAATCCCTTGAGTCACTTCGGGACGCGAACGTGGGGGCTATCGCGACCATGAGCGCCAGTACCCCGCTGTCCCTCGAGACCAACGGTGTGGTGGCCGGTAGGATCCGCGCGACAGGGGTCTATCTGACTGAGAACGGCAGCGTTCTCCCGGTCGAGCAAGTGGACGTGAAGGCCTGATCCGTAGCCGCTTGCGCGCGATTCGGCCTTGTGAACGGCCGAAGCCTTGCGCTGGCTTTGGAAAGATCCTGATTGAGGTGTCATAGTCCGCCCATGCGACGTGTGGGCCACTTGGGCGTGTGGTGGAGCGGTTGTTTCTTGATGATGGGTTGCGGCGGGTCTCCGGCTACGGAGGACGAATGCACGGCCTTCAAGCCCTGCGGAGGCCAGCTCGAGGGCACCTGGCAACTCGACGAGTCGTGCTTCCTCACCGATCCCCTCGAGCAGCTGGAGCTACAGCCTGAGGTCTGCGAAGAGTACTACCAGGAGGTCTCGTATCAGATCTCCGGAACGCTCAGTTTCGAAGCTCAGACGTTCACGCCAAACCTCCAGCAAACGCGGACCCTGCTCGTCAGGATCACGTCGGATTGCCGGGGTACTCGGATCGATGAGGCTGAGTGCGCGTCAATCGAAGGGGAGTTCCGCGCCAGCGACAGACCGACGGTGGCCAATTGTTCGGTCGCGGAAGGTGCCTGTCACTGTCGTACCACCACCACTGAGTCACTGGTCGAGCCCGAGACTTACGCGCTGGAAGGAAGCAAGATGCGCCGTCTGGCCAGCGGAGAGTTGAGTGACTACTGCGTGGACAAAGACCGCCTAAAGCTCACCCTCTATGCTGGCGATCACCTCTTGGCGGTCCTCTCGCTCACCCGCACGCCATGAGCCGAGCCGATTCGACGGGGCTCCGGGCCGCGTGAACCCTCGGCAGTCACGCGAAGGTCCGCGCGTCAAAGATGGAGTCCATTCCAAGGGCCAACATCACCAACCGATCGAAGCCCAGTGCATTTCCGGCAGTAGGAGGAAGCCCCTCCACCAACGCAGCCAGGAAGCGCTCGTCGAACTCCGCTGAGGAGCGCGCCTGACGGCGCGCGGTCTCGAATCGGTCACGTTGTTCCGAGGCTGAGCTGAGTTCTCCGTAACCATTGCAGAGTTCGACACCACCCACGAACAACTCAAACCGCTCACAGTAGAGCGGATCGTCGTCACAGGGGCGAGCGAGAGCACCATCGGCGAGTGGGTATCGAGTCAGGAAGACGGGAAGGTCGATTGCCCGGAGCATCGGCTCGATCTGTTCCACCAGGCAAAGATGGTACTGTTCAGGGTCATGCAGAGCGAGCTCTGCCACGTTCTTTTCACCGAGCGCTTCGGAGAATGCCTGCTGTACCGTCAGTCTGAGGAAGGGCCGGGAGACGTCGAAGTGACGCTGTCCGCGATGGAGCTCCCCGTCTGAGGATACCGCGGTTGCCACAACTCGCACGAGCGCCTCCGTGTCGCTCATCATATCACCCATAGTCGTGAAGGCGCGATACCACTCGATCAGCGTGAACTCACGGTCATGGAGCGGGCCCTGCTCGTCGCCGCGAAAACAACGAGCCACTTCGAATACCCGCGGCACGCCTCCGACAATCAGCCGCTTCAGGGCCAGCTCAGGGGAGGTGACCAGAAACCCGTCGGCGGCACGGAGCGACGTAACGTGACGATCAAAGGTTGGAAAGGATAGAATAGTAGGAGTGGTGACCTCGAGGAAGCCTTCATGATCGAACCACTCGCGCACCGCACGCAGCGCTCTTGCCCGTGCCACCAACCGGTGGGACCGTCCGTTCCAGGCCAAAGCGGCCACCTCACCATCACCGCGCGACTCGGGGCAGTGCTGTACGGTGACCACCCGGCTTACTCGGAGGTATTCGGAGCGATACTCCACTTGCAGCACCAGCAGATCCCCCGGTCCGACGGAAGCCAAGGTGGCCATGTGGTAATCGAAGCGCACTTGCACGCGCCGAAAAGCATCACCCAGCCCAAGCTCGGCATCGCTTCGGTCGGTCACGCGCCCGCCCAGGAGCAAGCTCTCGCCTTCCTCTCGCTCCCGCTCCAGCCAGGTGCTCGGCGTCCAAATCCGAGCCTGCACTCCCTAGCCTCCACTCAACGCACGCACCGCGAACGCGGCGATCTGTGCGCCTATGGCAGGACCGAACACGACCAGCACCGCCACCACCACAAGGAATCGGGGCAAGTGAGCCAGCGTCATGTCTTGAATCTGCGTTAGCGCTTGGAGGATCGCCACGATCAAGCCCATGACCAGCGCTGCGCCGATGATCGGAAGCGAAAGAGAGGTCGCGAGCAGCAGACCCTGCTGAGCCAGCTCGGTGAGGGTAGCCAGGGAAGGTGCGGCGTTCATGGAGAACTGGTGTCAGCTCCCGCGCTGCCGCTCTGGCCCGCGCCTGCATCGGATGAGCTGCCGCCCTGGTCTGCGCCCGCGTCGGATGAGCTGCCGCCCTGGTCTGCGCCTGCGCTGCCCCCATTTCCGTCCTCACCAGTCTCGTCCTCACTCCGCCGCTCGCATCGCGGGTCCGAACTGTCCGACTCGTCCTTGGGACAGCACCGATCGGCCGCATACTCACGACTGGTCGACGAGTCTTCGAGTTTGCTCGCGGCCACACAGACCAACCCACTGTCACAGTCGGCGTCACCGTTACTGCGAACACAAGTCTCACCCTCGCCTTGCTTGCCGCAGGCGACCAGCACGGTGACGAAGGTGAGGAGAATGGAGCTAGTTCGGATACTGGAGAGATTCATGGCGTTACCGTTTTGGGGATCAGGGCAGGGCGTCAGTCCGGGGAGCGCGCGCGTGTGCTCTTGCGCTCGACAGCCTCAGCAAACAAAGAGAAATACGAGAAGGCGCTGGTGATGGAGAAAAACAATGAGATGAGCACCAAGGCTCGACCGACCGGGACCAGGTCGACCAGGCCCAAATCCAAAATGCCGAGGTTGATGTGATACGGATAACCGATAAGCAGACAGAGAATGCCCACCATCTGCAGGGCAGTCTTGCTCTTGCCGTCGTCACCTGCCGCGATCACGACCCCTTCGCTTCCTGCGAGTGAGCGCAGGCCTGTTACTGCCAACTCACGACTGAGCAGCAACACCACGATCCATTCACTGATCCGACCCATCCTGACCATGACGATCAGCAGTGCTGTCACCAGAAGCTTGTCCGCCAAGGGGTCGAGGAACTTTCCGAGCACACTGACAACGTTCAGTCGCCGTGCCAGATACCCATCCAGCAGATCAGTGATGGCGGCCAAGGCGTACACCAAGGCGGCCCAGAGGCAATCGCGAGGAGAGCCGCGATCTATCAACCAGAGCACCAGAGGGATGATGGCCACCCGCCCGAAGGTGAGCAGATTAGGGAGGTTGAGCGCATCCTCCTTCAAGGACCGGCGCCTCGCGGCACGCTCGGCTCGATCGACAGGCGGTCGCCTGCGCAACCCGCGAGATTGCGCGGCACGAGCGGTTCCTCGATGACGACCAGCCATGGCGGCGGCCCATCCTGGCACCACGAACAGGTTCTGCCAAGGGCGGCCTGCGCGCCGATAGCAGGCGCCTAGGTCAGCAGCACCCAACCCTGGCCGGAGAAACTGAGGAAACCGCGGACACGGCAGGGTGCCTCAGCGGGGTCGAGGGGGGAGGCCGTCACTCTTCCCACCCAACCGACCACCTGCGTGGCGCGCACGACCAGACCCTGGTGCTGAAGCAGCAGGCTAACTGGTGCAACTTGGGTATGGATTGCTACCGGGCCCCGACAGGCTATCTGAAGGATGTGCAACGGGGAGTTGCCCATCAGCGCGAGTCTCTCCGGTTGGCACTGGGCGTCGAGCGGGGCACCGAAAAGATGAGGCTCGAGCAGCGTGAGCGTCTCGGAGCCCAGCGTCAGCAAGCTCAAGATGCCGGTGCTGGCCTTCGCCAAGAGCAACCCCGGCCCGACGAACCCGACGATTGGGTCCCGCGCGCCGCCGAGGGGGAGGGTGGGGGAACCGGCGAGGCCTGCTGCCTCGAGAGGGAGCTCACGTGCGGCAAGCCCGGCGGGAGAGAGGGCAATGATCGCTGACGCCCGCACCGCGTAGGGCTCCCGCAAATTGCTGCGAAGCGTGGACGGAGTGACCAGCACCGTGCCCTCGGGGCCATCGATGCGCCGTGTCGCACAGAACTCCGACAGGGTGGTGTGCTGTTGGGGATCGTCGCCCGTGCCGTGTTCGGATTCATTGGCACAAACCACCAAGGTGGGTGCCGATGGAACCTTGGAGGGCGCCGGCAGGGGCTCCGCTAGACTCACCTCCTGGGGGGCAGGTGGTGGAGAGCTTCGCGGATAATTCGAGGTGCGTGCGACACTCGCGGCGGTTGGAATCGCCGCGTCGCCCGGCTCGAGGGCGTGCCAGCGACCGCTTCTGGAAACTGGGGCCTCTTCGTCGCTGCTCGATTCGGCAGCGGTGAAGGGCTCAGGGGCGTGCTCGAAGCTCTGGACCGCATGCTCCGCGGCCAGCCTCAGCTCCCAACGCTCTTGCGGAGGCTCCTCGTCGATAGGACGATGGCGTTGCTCTTCGAGCTGCGCCATCCGTCGCGCCATCGTCGGTTGCTCGGCCTGCTCAAACGCATGCCGGGCGCTCTTGAAATCTTGCTGAAACTGATGGACCAGGCCGAGGTATGACCAGGCACGGCGATGCTCCGGCTGTTGTGTCACCACACTGTCAAGGAGTTCTTCGGCGAGCCGCAGCTGGCCAGTCTTCAGGTAACACAACGCCAGGTTGACCTTGGGGGTCGACTCAGATGGACAAGAGACGGTGATCTCCTTGTAGATGTCGATCGCCCGCGGGTACAGGCCGAGTCGGAAGTAAACGACCCCAAGCAGGTTCTGACCGCGGGGGTCCTTGGGCTGCACCCGCAGCGCCAGCTCCAGCTCCTCCTTGGCTCGCTCAACCTGGTTGTCGGTGAGGAGGTCACTTCCGCGTGAGAGATGGAAGAGAAAGTCCTCTCCGTCGAAGGTTCCGCTCGGCGGCTCGGAATCTGCGGGATGAGGCACCGGCGCCGGTGGGGGAAGCGAGAACCGTTCGGGGATCCGCGAGGGGCGGCCAGGCCGCTGGGGAGGCGAGGGATCTGCCATGAAATACCCAAAGCGCGCGTCAGACGGGAGTCTGCGCCGCAGCAGCTACGCTGTCGAGCGCCTCCCGGAGTGTGAAGGTCTTTTCATGGAGTGCCCGCCCGATGATCGCCCCGATGATCCTGGAATTCTGGGCGCATCGGGCCAGCGCGCGCAGGTGGTCGAGGGTGCCCACGCCTCCGCTCGCGATCACCGGCAAACCGCCCTGTTGGGCGAGCTTCATGGTCAAGTCTAGGTTGGGGCCCGTTTGCATTCCATCCCGTTCGATGTCCGTGTAAAGCACACTGTCCACGGGAAGTGTGGCGATTTCTCGGATCACATCGCTGGCGAGCCGGTCAGACTGCTCCGTCCAACCTGACGTTGCCACACGTCCATCCCGCGCGTCGAGGGCAACGATCACCCGGCCGGGAAAGCGCCGCGCTGCGGTCGCGAGGAGTTCTGGATCGTGCAGGGCGACCGTCCCAAGCACCACCCGGGTCACGCCGAGGGCAAAACAGTCCTCGATGGCGGCGAGTGTGCGGATTCCGCCGCCGATCTGCACTCCCTCGCCGAAGCTTTGCACGATGCCGCCTATCAATGCCTGCTGCCGCTTGAGTCCCTCGCGGGCCCCATCCAGATCGACCACGTGCATGCGTGGACAGAGCCCTCGCCAGGATCGCGCGAGTTCGATGGGATTGGAGGCATACTGGGTGACCTTCCGATAGTCGCCCTTCATCAGCCGTACGACGCGGCCTTCCAGGAGGTCGATTGAGGGGATGACATGGAGCATAGTGAGGTTGGGGATCCTTCCGTGAGCCTAGTCGATCAGGGCGCCTTTGGTAGACGGGATGCCGATTGTCCGGGGATCTCGTTCGACCGCCTCTCGAAGTGCCCTGGCAAAGGCCTTGAAGCAGCCTTCTACGATGTGGTGGAGGTTGCTTCCACTCTCCAACGTGACGTGGAGATTGATCCGCGCGGCGCGGCACAATCCTTCGAAAAACACCTCTGCAAGCTCGGTATCCCACGTGCCGATCTTGGCCTTGGGAAGCGGCACCTCCCAGACGAAATGGCTACGGCCCGAGAGGTCGAGCGCCACCTGCACCCTGGCCTCGTCCATCGGTACGGTTGCGCATCCGTAGCGGCGGATCCCCGCCGCGTCACCCAAAGCCTCACGGAGAGCGGTGCCAAGGACCACCGCCAGATCTTCAGTGGTGTGGTGTCCATCAATCTCCGTGTCACCCTGTGCTACCACCTCGAGGTCGAGGAGAGCATGCCGGGCGATCTGGTCGAGCATGTGGGAAAGAAATGGTAGCGGGGTGGAGAGATTGCTCCTCCCGCTGCCGTCCAGCCCGACCTCGACGGTGATCTCAGTCTCATTGGTCTTGCGACTCACCCGCGCCCTGCGACTCATCCTTGACCTCGATTCTGCCGGCTCCTCCCACCTGTACCCGCCGAGAGGCCGGGACCGGAGGGGAGCGTTGCCGCCAGGGTAGCGCGGCGTTCCAGGAGAGACCAAATCCGCGGTGAGGGCCAAGGGTGTTTCCGCAGCGACCGCCCACGGGACCGGTGGTTGCTGGGGGGCTCCACACATCGTACACCTTGAGCGGAAGTGCACCCATGAAGTCGGAACCCCCTGGACCTCGGCAGCTGACGGTTCCCATCCTGGCTCTCCGCAACTCCGTGCTCTTCCCGATGTCGGTAGTCCCTATCAACGTCGGACGCCCCCGAAGTGTCCGGTTGGTGGAGTCGATGGTCGATCGGACCAACGCTTTGGTGGGAGTAGTAACCCAAAGGGTCTCGGAAACGATTGAACCCACCTTCGAGGATCTGTATCCGGTGGGCACGCTCGCGCGAATCGTGAAGGTGATTCGCCTTGGTGCCGGCAACTACAGCGTGGTTCTCAATGGCGTGGGCCGTTTCCGCATCGAAGAGCCGCAGGCGATCGAGCCCTTCATGAAGGCGGTGATCACGCGCCTGTCAGATGAGGAACGGGGGCACCCGGGCCTTCAGGTGAGTGGAGAGCGCCTACGGCAACTCTCGCGGGAGGTGCTGTCCTTGCTCCCCGACGTCCCCAGGGATGCCTTGTCAATTCTCGATAACGTCAACGACGCAGGGGCTCTCGCTGACCTGGTGGCATCCGGCTCACCTGAAGATGTGGCGACCGTTGCGGTGCGCCAGGCCGTTCTCGAGGCGACCAGCGTTTTCGAACGGGTAGAACTCGTTCTCGAACTCCTCGAGCATCAGCTCGAGGTGCTTCAGGTACGCCGCCATATCGCGGTCGACGAGCTCTCATCTTCCCAGCGCGAGCAGGTGCTGCGGCAGCAGATGCGGCATATCAAGGAGGAGTTGGGGGAATCCGACGAGGACGACGAGATCGAGGGTCTGCGGGAGCGGATCGCAGCGGTGGGGATGCCGGAAGAGGCGGACCGCGCGGCACGCAAGCAGCTCCGTCGCCTTGCGGGTATTCCGAGCGCCTCTGCGGAGTACCAGGTAGCCCGGAATTACTTGGATTGGCTGGTGGAGCTACCATGGTCACGCACCACCACCGACCGCAATGATGTTGCAGAGGTGCGGCGCTGCCTGGAAGAGGACCACTACGGGCTTGGCTCGGTGAAGCGCCGAATCGTCGAGTTCTCTGCGGTGCGACAGCTCCGTGCCGACAAACGCGGCCCCATTTTGCTTTTCGTCGGCCCACCCGGAGTGGGCAAAACATCACTTGGTCGCAGTATTGCCCGCGCCATGGGGCGTAAATACGGCCGCATCGCACTGGGTGGGGTCCGCGATGAAGCCGAGATCCGCGGTCACCGCCGAACTTACGTCGGTGCTCTCCCAGGCCGGATCATCCAAGCGCTGAAGAAGGCGGGCACCCGAAACCCCGTCCTGGTGCTCGACGAGGTGGACAAGATGGGGGCTGACGTGCGCGGTGATCCGGCGGCGGCACTCCTTGAGGCGCTCGATCCGGAGCAGAACGGAAGCTTCGTCGATCACTACATCGATTTGCCCTTCGACCTCTCACAGGTCCTCTTCCTCGCCACCGCTAACTACTACGGACAGATCCCTGAGTCGCTCCGAGATCGCCTCGAGACCATCGATGTGCCTGGGTACACGCGTCATGAGAAGCTAGGCATCGCGACTCAGTTCCTGGTGCCGAAGCAGCTTCGGGAGCATGGTCTCAGCGACGAGCGGCTTCGCTTCGAAAGCACAGGGCTCGAAGAGATCATCGACAGCTACACCCGCGAACCGGGAGTGCGTGGTCTCGAGCGCGAAATCGCCCGTGTTTGCCGGGCTGTGACGGTCAAACTGGCCGAGGGAAACGTTGGGCCTTCCCTCGTCGATCGGTCTTCGGCAGCTGAACTCCTCGGAACTGCGAAGTTTTCACCTGAGCTGAGCGACAAGCTGACTCACCCGGGCGTGGCTACCGGAGTGGGGATCTCGGGGGCAGGGGGCGAACTCCTGATAGTAGAGACCACCCTGATGGATGGCAGTGGCTCGATTCGGCTCACAGGAAGCCTCGGACCGGTTCTGCGCGAATCGGCTGAGGCAGCGGTGAGTTACTTGAGGTCACGTGCAGAGCGCTTCGGATTGGCCCCAAACTGGCTGGAGAAGAAGGAGCTGCACGTTCATGTGCCGAGGGCTCGCGCGGCTGTCGATTCGGCTGGAGTGGGGCTGGCCATCTGCGCGGCGGTGTTTTCGCTTCTGTCCCAACGGCGAGTGCGCGAGCGCACTTGCCTTGCCGGTGAACTGACACTTCGAGGAGCGCTCCTGCCAGTGAAGAACTTGAAGGATATCCTGCTGGCCGTTCACCGCGCAAACATTACACGTCTCTGCTTGCCCTGGCAGAACCAGCGCGATTTGGTGGACATCCCGGAGGAGGTGTTGAACGCCGTGGAACTCCTCTTCGTGCATGACGTGACCGAGGCGCTTTCGCAGACGCTCTGTCCGGAGGCAGAAACAAGCGCGGAGCGTGCCATCGAAATGAACGCCGAGTGGGCGATGTGACGATGGGGACGGAGCTCGGCCAGAGGTCGAGGTCAAAAAGTTCACCGGGAAGATGGGTGCTGGTGGTGGCCGCGGCCCTGGCAGGGGGACTTGGTTTCGTGCCTGGTTTTGGCGGCCCGCAATACCCAAGTGGATTGGTGCTCGGGCTTTGTCTCCCGAGTGTGGTGGGGGTGGGCATCGCTCTGGCCGGCACGCTGCCCGGTGAGGATCGGAGCGCAGCCTTCCGTCGCGGTCTGCGAACTGGTTTTTTCGCGTCAGTTCTTGCCTTCACCATCCTGTCGCTCCACGCACTGGTTCAGGGGCTCTGTGATTACTGGTACGACAGCCTGTGCTTCTGGCTAGGCCCCGGCTTGGGTCCAATCCTTTCCGGAGGGGTGGGAGCGACCGTGGCTCACCTGACCGGCACATGGCAGAGTTCACGGTTAATCTGGGTCAGCCGGGTAGTGGGAGGTCTCGGGTGGCCGCTGTTCGGGTTCGGGCGTGGACTGTACCGGTTCATCACGACCCCCGCGGTGTTCGCCTTCGACGAGCATGTGGGCTACTTCGCTGGATCACTTTACGACACGCGGTTCGATCCGCGCTTTTCTCTGATGTGGTTCCGATTGGGAACGTTGGGTGCGGTGGTAGGGCTCGATGGACTGCTCCGTCTCCATCGACCTTGGCCCTTCGAGCGCGGTCCCGCGAGCAGATCCCGTTGGATTGCCCTGGCGGGGTTCTCTCTCTTCGTGCTGGTAGGGGCGGCGGGGGAGCGGCTCCACCATCGAGGATCCACCGAGACAATAGCACGTGAACTCGGAGGCAGCGTCCAGTCCGGACGCTGCCTGATTTGGCACGGACAAGAGACAAACGCCGCTACGGCCCGTCTGTTGGCGGAGGATTGCACCGCTTATCTTGTTCGCCTCGAGCGGCGCCTCGGAATCACGAGCAGAAGTCCTGTTACCGTGTTCGTCTTTGATGACGGTAACCAGAAAGCGCGACTCATGGGCGCGCAAACAACCCAGATCGCTAAACCTTGGCGACGGGAGATCTACCTCGACCGCGCCGGATATCCCCACCCGGTGATGGGGCATGAACTCGCACATGTGGTGGTTGGCGAGATCGCTCCAGGACCGTTCGGCGTCCCGGGCGGCCTGCTACCGAATCCGGGGCTCACCGAGGGTTTGGCCGTAGCGCTGGCACCAGACTCGGGGGATCTCTCGCTCGAAGAGGCAGCTCGCGCCCTTCAGCTTCTCAATCGTCATCCCACCCTCACACAACTCTTCTCCCTCGGGTTCCTGGCTGAATCGAGTCGAGTTGCGTACACTGCCGCAGGTGCGTTCGTCGCCCACCTGCTCAGAGTCGAGGGGGCCGAGAAGTTGCGCTCTTGGGTGGCGGGGCACTCCATCCACCAAGTGTATGGGCGGGATCTTGGTGCCTTGGAGCAACGATATCTGAGCGAGCTCGCTGCGATTCAGCTCTCGGACCAAGCGCTCCTGCACGCCCGAAACCTGTTCGCTCGCCCTGCGCTTTTTCGCCGTCGCTGTCCCTACGCTGTCGATCGCCTCCTTGACCAAGCGTGGAGCGAAGCTGGTGGCCCCGAATGCTCTGCCTTCCGCCGAGTCCTCGAGCACGATCCGAAGGAACTCCGCACGCGCTTGGCGCTCGGCCTGTGTCTGGGTCGAAGCGGGAAGCAATTTGCGGCTCAACTCCTCTTCGAGGAGCTGGCATCCGAAGTAGTTCGGGACCCTGTGCTGTCGGAGCGTGTGGCGGAGGCGCTCGCCGATCTGGCGCTTGTGCGCCATCATTTCTCGGAGAGTCGCGCCCAGTACCAAGAACTTGCGGAGCGCGCGTTCGACACCGACCGACGTCGCTCGCTTGCACTCCGGGCCAGCGTCGAATCGCCCGAGGGGGCACGGGCCGTGCTCGCACTCATCTCGCCCAACTCGGACCGGGGCACCTCCAAGAGTTCTCCCACGCCCGAACTCTTGGCGTGGAGCGAGGTGGAGCCAGACGCCCCGGCTCCGCGGTATTGGATTGGTCGCCAGGCGTACTTCCGAGGAGACTACCCCACCACGCTGGACACCATGCGTGAACTCATAAAATGGCCTGATTTGCCACGCACCGCGCTTACGGAAGTCCTGCGCCTTGCGGCGATTTCGGCCTGTGCGCTCGGAGACTACGCAGCGGTCGCTGAGTACGCTCGGGGCTTTGTAGATGCCGATGATGTGCCTTGGTCGCGCCGCCTCCGGCTGGCGGACTTCGTTGACCGCTGCACTGACGGACGACTGGTTCTCACCCCGGCTTCGCGGTCTCGAACGGATAGTCGATGATCACTCCTGGGCGGGGGTGGCGCGGACGCAATTCTCGATGCTCCCTGCGCCGCTCGAAGAACCAGAGAGCCCGAGCGGTTGCAGGCTCGCGTACCCGGCCAACTGCGAAGTTGTTCCGTAACCCGATCACGCGATCGATCCGCGGGCCCTGAAAGACAGCCGACAACAGCTGCTCTTTGCTTCGGAAGCTGTCTTCTGCACGTACGATCGGCACCATCACGTGAAAATAGTCAGGATCGAGCTCTGCGTAGCACAGAGCGCACTCTTTCCCGTAGATGGGGTTGATACCCACCGTTCCTCCGCGAAGAGCGATTTCGGGGGTGCAGAGGCCCCACATGTCAATCACCGCAGCATCAGTATAAACGCTGTACACGCCTGCGTAGTCCGTGACCAGCCGATCCCCCGGCTCTCGCACGACCAGGGCCATCAGATCGATGGTCGCGAGCAGATTGTCCCGAACGTGCAGCTCGGTGTGAACGGCTTCTGCCTTCTTTCCCCGTTCCTCAGGGGTCTCGAGTGAAAACAGGTTGGCGTGACGAACGCTTTGCCACACCATTCCCGAGAGGATCGCGAGTGCCCCCAACCTGAGCGGCATCGGGCGCCCGCGCACATCGTCGAGTACCCGAGCTATGCCCCAGGCTATGAGTACACAGGCGAGCGGTAGGATTGGTAGGAAGAAGCGCCGGAAAGGCATCCAATCGCCGCCTACGCGGTCAATATAGAAGAACTGCCCAACCACCGAGATGGCGAGTCCGAGACCGAGCAACCGCGGTCCCTTGAGTAAGGGCACAAAGACCAGAGCGACCACCCAGAGTGCGCCATATTCTCGGAAGAATGCCCAGATTTGCCCCATACCACGCTCGGGTTCCATCGAGTCGACCAGACTCTTGGCATACACGGTGGAAGGGAGGGGTAGGCCATAGTAGAAGGCACGCCAAGCGAAGTAGACGAGGTACGGTAAGAGGGCGGGAAGAAGCCATCGCGCGACGGCGCCCGGTCGAAAACGTCGTTCGAGGAGTTGGCTGCCCAGTTCCAGAACAACCACCACCCCTACCAACACGAAACCGTCGATCCGCATCAAGGCAGCCGGCAGAAACGCGAGAGCCGACCAACGCCGCGAGTCCGTGGGCTCTCGCGCGTACACCGCCCAACCGAACACCAAGGCGGCCATGAAGGGCACGGTCTCGAGACCCGAGAGAGCGGCCCTCACCACATCCGTACACGACAGGAGCAGTCCCAGCCCCAGCAGGGCAGGAAACCGCCCGGCATGACATCGTGCGAGACGATAGGTCGCGACCACCCCGAGGGCGAGCCAGCCGAACGCAAGAATCCGAGCCGCGGTGTACGGATCGGCGTGCGGGGAGGGGATGAGTCCGACCGCCACACACAGCACCCAGAGGAAGTTTGAGTAACCTTCGACACGGAGGCCATGGCTAAAAACCGGGCCATTGCCAAGGGCCAGATTCTTCGAGTACGAAAACGAGATATACGCGTCGTCGACACGAAAGTCCCCAACCAGTTCGATCTGCGCCAGAACCAGCCACGCAAACCCCATGAAGGCGCCCAGCACGGCCATCTTCTTCAGCCGCTCTGCTGCTCTGTTCGACCCGTCGCACCACCCAAAACCGACCATTGGGCGCGGATGCTAGCAGATCAGGGACGCTGGCGAGGCGCTCACGCATCGAGTATGCGCCGTGTCGTGACACGCCTTGGTTCCCTCCACCGACCACCCTTCTTGGCTCTTGTGCTGGTTTTCGTGCTCAGCAGCTGTGGCTCTGCCAGGTCCCCTGCAAGTGTTCACCCACCATCCCCGAACCAGACTGCACAACCGCCAATAGCACCGCCTTCCCCACCAGCCCCTTTGCCACCGGCTTCTTCGGAGCCCACCAAGCCATCTCCGGTTGTGAGCACTGCCACCCCAGCAAGGCAACCTCTGACGGCCGAGCCGGCCTCACTTGCCATGGATCGCGAGGTCTTTCCCTCTGGCCTGGTTGTCTCTCAAGCATTCCTTGGAGGACCCCCGCCCGGTCCGACTTTTCCCATGGGAGGCCGGGTGCTGCACATCGGGGATTCGTTTGGAGGGGCGTTGGGCATCGAACTGAACAAGGTGCTCAAAGCACGTGGTCTCACCAGTCGACTGGCCTTTGAGACCTCCACCTACATCCCAACCTGGGCCCACGATCCCAAGCTTTCCGACATGATCGCAGCGAGCAGACCAGATCTGGTCTTGATCAGCCTCGGGGCCAACGAACTCGACAATCCCGAGCCCGAGAAGCGCATTCCCACCTTGAAGCGCCTGGTCGAGCGGATCGCGCCCCGCGCCTGCGTCTGGATCGCGCCAGTTCTCTGGAGGGGCGCGAAGGCCAGCCTATTGGAGGTGATCCGAGACAACATAGCGCCGTGCATATACCTAGACAGCAATGCCATGGTGCTTTCGATGCCTCGCAGTCGCGATGGCATCCACCCCAGTATGGCAGCCCGACCCGATTGGGCTGAAGCGGTGGCTCGCTGGTTGTCCTATCACTTGGCCGAAGGCGAGGGGGGCAGGTGGGAAATCCGCCCCTGAC
>CAYNEY010000004.1:0-70444 GCA_964396375.1 uncultured Polyangiaceae bacterium
AGGCCCCCTCCGGGGGCCTTCATCAAACCACCTGCTATGCAGGTGGTACCTGATTTTCCCAAGTTGGGGCACCTGCCCCTCTTGACTCGCGCTGCTCGTCAATTCACCCCGTATTCACTTTTACGAATACCCAGAACGACTTTCATCGAGATGTTCCATCTCTGTCAAAGCCGCTCTAAAATGTGGCGTTGCGTGGGGTGCGAGGGAAGGGAATAACGTCGCGCACGTTGGGCATCCCTGTCGCGTAGCAGAGCGCGCGCTCGAGACCGAGGCCGAACCCCGCGTGCGGCACCGTTCCGTAGCGACGCAGATCGCGATACCAGCCGTAGGTGGACTTGGAGATGCCAAGGCTGTCGAGTCTCTGGTCGAGGACTGAGAGCCTCTCCTCACGCTGTGCCCCACCGATGATTTCCCCCACGCCCGGGACCAGCACATCCATGGCGGCTACGGTGCGGCCGTCGTCGTTCAGGCGCATGTAGAAGGCCTTGATGTCCTTCGGGTAGTTGGTGAGGATAACCGGGCGTTTCAGCAGCTTTTCGGTCAGAAAGCGTTCGTGCTCACTCGAAAGATCGACACCCCAGGCCACATGATGTTCAAAGCGTTGTCCCTGGCTTACCGCGCGTTCGAGGAGTCTCACTGCTTCGGCGTAATCGAGGCGCTCGAAGCGTTCTGCGGTAACTCGAGTGAGACGTGCCACACAGTCGGGGTCGACGTGTTCACGGAAGAAGTCGAGCTCGTGTGCGCAGTCGCTGAGCAGTCTGCGGAACACGGTGCGGAGGAAGTCCTCGGCGAGTTCAGCGTCGTCCTCCAGGGTCGCGAAGGCAATCTCCGGCTCGACCATCCAGAATTCGGCGAGGTGTCGGCTGGTGTTGGAGTTTTCGGCTCGAAATGTTGGACCGAAGGTGTAGACACGTGAGAGCGCAGTACAATAGGTCTCGAGTTCGAGCTGTCCGGATACCGTGAGGAAGGTCTCGCGTCCGAAGAAATCCTGATCGAAGTCGACGAGACCTTCTGAAGTCCGCGGTGGATTGGCGAGATCCAGGGTGGATACGCGGAACAGAGCGCCGGCCCCCTCGCAGTCACTGGCGGTGATGATGGGCGTGTGGACCCAGATGAAGCCGTGCTGTGCGAAATAGTCGTGGATGCTTCGGCAGAGGGTCGAGCGTACCCGCGCCATCGCTCCGAAAGTGGCGGTTCGTGGTCGAAGGTGGGCCTGCTCGCGCAGGTATTCGAAAGAGTGGCGCTTCGGCTGGATCGGGTAGCTCTCGGGATCGTCGACCCAACCCAGAACCTCGAGCTTGTCAGTTGCGAGCTCCACATTCTGGTTTCTCCCCGTGGAACTCACGAGCAGACCTCGGGCCATCACGGAGCAGCCGGAGCTGAGGGCGAGCACCTCAGACGCGTAGTTTGGGAGCGAACTCGGAACCACGAGCTGCAGAGTTTCGTGGCACGAGCCATCGAAGATCTGCAAAAATGACACACCTGCCTTCGAGTCTCGGCGCGTCCGCACCCAACCGCAGACGGTGACCTCTGCGCCAACGCGTGAGGGATCCCGGGTGAGGGTGACGATGGGGGGGTGTTTCATGCTGGCCTGGGGATGCGGATCGTGCCTGTTCGAGCCAATGTCCGGTAGCAAAAATCGACCAGGATGGGTCACTGAATCGTCCCGCCAACCACTCGGCCAGGGTGGGGTGGCATGGCGTGTTGTCTCCGGGCGTGGACAGGGCGGCGGTCTATCCGCTATGGGAAGAGCGGAGGTTGCCATGCTGGTGATTGTCGTCGAGGTGCGGGTTCTGGAGGCTGCGCGGCAGGCGTTCGTGGCGGCGACACGGAGCAACGCTGAGGCCAGCCGCCGAGAACCAGAGGTCGTCCAATTCGACCTGTGGGAAAATCCGAATGATCGTACCCGGTTCCGATTGCTGGAAGTCTACCGGAGCGAGGCTGGAGCAGCAGAGCACAAGAAGACCGCTCACTACGCTGTCTGGCGCGACACGGTGGCTGCCATGATGGCAGAACCTCGCACCAGCACCAAGTGGACCTGTGTCGATCATGCGTATCCAGCCGGTTGAGCGTTTCGAGATCACCACGCCGCCACGTGTCGTGATCGGCGAAGGGGCGGTGGAGCGGCTCGGGGAGCTTGTCTCCTCGCTGGGGCGGCGTGTGCTCTTGGTGACGGGGAGTCATCCCGAGCGTGTTCAGGACCACATCAACGCGCTTCTGCGCCAGGGATTCTCGGTCGAGACACTCTCGATCGCCCACGAGCCAACCCTTGAAGACATCGAGCAGGGCTTGTTTTTTGCTCGCGAGACCGCGCGTGACCTTGTGGTATCGATGGGAGGTGGGAGCGTGCTCGACGCCGGAAAGGCGATCGCCGGACTGGTCGCCCATGCCGGTGAGGTTCTTGATACCCTGGAGGTGGTGGGCAGCGGACAGACGCTCCATAGGGCGGGAATACCCTTCGTGGCTGTTCCCACGACGGCTGGCACTGGCGCCGAAGTGACACAGAATGCTGTAATCGAGGTGACTGCTCGGCGGCTCAAGGTGAGCCTGCGGAGCCCATGGCTCCTGGCACGGTTGGTGATTGTCGATCCCCGGTTGAGCCTCGGTCTTCCCTTGGCGGTGACCCGCGCGTCCGGCTTCGATGCGCTGACTCAGCTCGTGGAGGCCTTCGTGTCGAGAAGAGGGAACGCGTACACTGATGGCCTGGCACGCGACGGACTTGTGCGCGCGGCACGCCACCTGCCTCGAGTCTGCACCGAACCCAACAATCTCGTATCCCGCGGTGAGATGGCCTACGCGAGTCTGCTGTCGGGCTTGTGCCTGGCCAACGCCAAGTTGGGTGCAGTGCATGGACTTGCAGGTCCGCTTGGGGGCATGTTCAGGGCACCGCACGGGGCGCTGTGCGCTGCGCTGCTGGCACCGATCATGCGCGCCAATCTCGAGGCACTCCGAGCCGAGCCAGAGCCTGGACGTGGGCTCGATCGCTTGACCGAGTTTGCATCCCTCGTGCTCGACGACAGAACGGCGAGCGCGGAGGACGGAGTGGTCTGGCTCGAGGCGTTGACGCGCCAACTCGAGGTGGAATCACTCTCGGCTCTCGGTGTTGGCTCAGACTCGTTCGGTGCGATCGTGGAGAGGTCGCTCGGTTCGAGCAGCATGCAGGGCAATCCCGTGGTGCTCGAACCGGCTCGGCTCGCAGGGGCTCTCCGTGAGGCCCTCTAGCCGTGCGCGCCGCCTGGGTGGCCCGGATGGTGCGATGTCGCATGGTCGTCGAGGGCCACGGGATGTCCGGGCCACGGCGTGGTCTCACCGGGCACGGGCTGGTACCCACATCCCGGATCCTCGGCGAAGATTGAGCCGAGATTCGCGTAGGCACGCGCCCGCGAGCCACCGCACACGTACCGGAAGCGGCAACGACCGCAGCGTCCGCGGAGTCTCTCCATGTCGCGCAGCGCCTGAAGGTCGGGGTGGTGGCGGTAGATATCGACCAGTGACTGGTCACGGACATTGCCGAGGGTTGGAACTGGGAGGAACCCTGCAGGGGTTACCTCGCCGATCCGATTGACGAAGATGACACCATTCCCGTCGTGGATCCCGAAACCCAAGCGTCCCGCGCTCGCCAGAAGCGCGACCTCGGTGGCTCCCTCTCGCATGCGTCGCTCGATCAGATAGCGTCGGTAGTGAGGTGCCTCCACAGTGCTGATGTGGAAGGGAGCGTCGGCTCCGTGCTCGTAGATCCAGTCGAAGGTGCGCTCGGCATCGGAGGCGTCGGGTGCGGTGAGCTCTGCACCACGACCGGTGGCGACCAAGAAGAAGAGAGTGAAGCGCTTCACCGCCGAGAAACCCTGAAGCAAAGCGAAAAGCGCGTCCAGATGACCAAAGGTCTCCTTGGTGCAGGTGGTGTTGATCTGGACTTTGAGTCCGTACTGCTCTGCCCAACGGAGTGCGTTCATCGAGTGGGCGAAGGTGCCGGGCACTCCCCGAAACCCGTCGTGGATCTCGGCGTTGGGCCCGTCGAGACTGATCCCGAGCGCGGTGACTCCGAGCTCGCGAAAAGCTGCCACGTGCCCCTCGGTCAAGCTGGGAGTGGTGCTCGGTGTGACCGCAACCGGGATGTGACGGGAACGCGCCGCGGCGACCAGCTCAAAGAGATCGGGGCGCTCCAGCGGATCGCCGCCAGTCAGGACTAACATGCTCCCGAGTTCGGCGATCGCATCGAGTAGAGGAAGCGCTTCGTGGTAGGTAAGCTCCTCGGGATCTCGGTTGGGGATCGCCTCGGCGCGACAGTGGCGGCACTTGAGACTGCAGGCGCTGGTGGTTTCCCAGTAGACATTGCGGGGGGCCTTCGGGAAGCGATACCTGGGGAGGTCGTGCGGAGTTGCCATGAGGTCGTGCGGAGTTGCCATGAGGTCGTGCAAAGTTGCCCATGCAGTCTAGCGGGAGTTCGTCGCCGAAGCTTGGCCGAACACTCGGGTGAGGAGCCTGTCGGCTTGTGCCCCCAGCGGCGCCCCTGCTGCGTCGTACACCCGGAGCCGCTCGCGACCTCACCGGTGCAAATCCATGCAAAGGTGGGTATCCTCCCGTCCCGGAGAGTCACAATGAAGAGTGGTGCCTACGATGTCTTGAGCGAGCATCAAGAGATTCGACGTCTGGTCGATCGGCTCGAGAATCTTGCCGAGATGGGCGGTCGCGACACAAGGGAGTGGCTGAGCGAGGTGCGCCCCGTCGTCGAGGAGCTCGCGGCCGGCATCGTGCCTCACTTCGCTGGTGAGGAGGCGCAGTTTTTCCATGATGTCAAGCAGCGGCTTCCACAGCACAAGGAGACTGTAGACGCGCTGATCACGCAGCACGAAACCCTGGGGCAGGATTTCGTGTCCCTGCGTCGGATGCTGCTCGATTCTGTGGTCACCCAGGATCCTCACTCGATTCAGCGCTTCGCTGACCGCATGTACGAGATCCTCGAGATCCTGAGACAGCACGAGGAGCAGGAGAACGAGCTGATGCTCCTCGCTTACTGGCAGGATCTTGGTGAAGAGGACTGAGCGAGCTATGCATCACTCGTAATCGTGCCCGGGCGGAGGGGTCGCAAAGCCCCGCGGGAACGGTTGGGCCCGGTCGCGTCGCCGCAGTTCGTGGTCGTCCCAAATCGGCTCGGGAATGCGCTCGCGGAACACGGCAATCCCAATGACTCCCACGTTGCGTCCGAGTCCCTTCCGCTCCGCATAGGATTGCGCGACGCTGCCGAACCGGAACCCAGCCACAGTGGTGGTGCTGCGACGGAAGCCGTCGATTTCCAGGCTTCCGAACGATGGCAAGAGATAGCCCCGCTTCTCAGTGCTTGCGATGGTCCCGTCGAGCACATCGAGGCCATCCACACTCGCAACGACCTCCAGCCGCTCGCTCCCATGATTACGGAGCCGAATTGAATAGTACTCGCCGTCGCGCCCCACTACGAAGTCCCGCCCGCCGGCCCGGGTACCCGGGAAGGGATGGCCAGACATATCGAGTACCTCCACACTGATCATGCCGTCCAGAGCGTCGCTGCGATTGCTCGGAAAATCAAAGCGCACTCGCCCGGAGGCGGCCTCCACGCCGGCCGCATCATTGTAGAAGATGCTGAGCAGATCGTCGGGTGACCGATGGGCGCGTTCGAACGACGTGCTCTGGACGTAGCTCGTGCGGTTCTGGCCAAACGAGGTGCCGAGACCCGGCCGAGAAGGCAATGGACGCGCCACAGATCCTCCCTGCTCTCGAGGGGATGGGCGCATGGCGAGTGGTTCGGCAGATCTTGACGCCTTGGACCGAGCCCCTCCGAGAGATCCTAGCTCGTCCCCCTCCTGCTCCCTCGCGAGTTCGGCGGGAGGGTTCGGTGAAGTCGCCGTCTGCTCAGCGAAGGGTGGAGCCTGGTCCCGTTCCCGATCAGCGCCCGGATCTGCGAAGGCCTGCGGTTCGGCGTGGATGGAGTGGTGATAGGGAGTGGTCGCGCCCGCCCGATCGGCGCGGTTACTCGAGTGGGTGGGGGTGCACGCCAGCAAACCGAACACAAGAGCAGTGGCAAACACAAAGAGGATGCTGAGGGAACGATGGGTCATGATGGCCTCCAAGTGGACGGACATCACTACCAACGCCGTATCGCGTTGTGCCTTACACCCCTCTAGGGTGCTTGTGTGACGAGGATCGAGCCCAAATCCAGTGTCACGCGACGGGGCTGAGTGGACAGGTGGAAGCCGACGCCCAGCGCTTTGGCTACGCAGTGCACGACCAGCTCTGTTGCCGGAATCACGTGGCGCCCGGCCAAATAGCGCACCTCACCGGTTCCCGTGCCGAGTGTCATCTCGAAGCGTAGGCTCTGTCTGGGTTCACCCAGAATTCGGATGTTGGCAGTAGCCTCCACGTCACCGGCGACCAGCCAGCGTAAGCCGTGGCTCAGAAGACCAACGAAGGCATTCGGTTGCGTGAGACAGTCGATTTCAGGGGGGAGAGGTTCCACCGTCAGGCGCACGAAGCCGCGCACGCGATGGCTTCCAGGCTGTACGGTCCGGAGGGCTTCAGCAACGAGTTCGCTGCACCCCAGCACCACCGGTGATTTGTGGCCTACGTCGCCCAAGAGCCCGAGCAGTTCCACCAAGCACTCGAGATCACGGACGACTGTGGTTGTCACTTGTTCGAGTTGCAGTCGGCTCGCCGCATTGACCTCCCGTTTCTCTGCGGCACGCAGGGCATCGAGGAGCGTGGACAGTGCGGGACGAGCATGCTGACGAAGTGAGTCAAGCGCAGTGTCGCTGTCAGGAAGGCGCGCGACGAGCAGCTTGCCGAGCTCGGCGAGCGCACCCTCGAGCTGTGGCAGCGAGGCAATCACATCGGGGAGTACCCCTGCCAACGGGCGGGGCCCGACCTTGATCGAGGAGAGGAGCTGCTCCAGGTTGAGGAGTCCCCCCACGGTATCCCGCAGTTTCCCCAACTCTCGAGCGATACGCAGCCGCTCAGGATTCGGGACGGACGAAGGGGGACGTGAGTCGGACATGAGGGTCGGACGGGCGAGCGTGGGGATCGAGTCAGGAGAAATCGCACTCCGCGAAGAAGTAGGCACACTCAATACGACCGTTCTCTGGCGAATCCGAGCCATGCACCGCGTTTTCGGTGACACTGGAACCGAAGAGCTGGCGGATCGTACCCTGAGCCGCCTTCCCCGGATCGGTTGCCCCTATCACCTCCCGCAGCTTCACCACCGCGTTCTCGCGGGCGAGCGCCAGAACCACGATGGAACTCCGGGTCATGAAGTCGACAAGAGAGGGGAAGAAGGGACGTTCGCGGTGCACAGCGTAGAAACCCTCGGCTGCGGCGCGTGAGAGTTGGAGCTGGCGCATCCCAAGGATCTGGAATCCCTCGTCGAGGAGCCGATTGAGGATCGCTCCCTGATGACGGTCCTCACAGGCGTTGGGCTTGATGATGCAGAGAGTTCGTTCCACTGTCATAAGTTCGTCCTAGTCGGCACCTGTGTGGCGCTTAGTACCCGGAATTGCCAGCACTTTTTTGGATCGTCGACTCAAGTACGGGATTTTCTATCGACTGCCTGGTCGGGTTGATTGGCCGGGCTAGGCAAGGGGGATGACGGTCGCAATCACCCTCGTGTACCTTCCCCAACATGCCCAATCCTACCGCAACGCTCAGCACCACTCTCGGCGACATCGACATCGAACTCTTCCTCGACAAGATGCCGAAGACGGCCGGAAACTTCCTCGAGTTGGCCGAGTCAGGCTTCTACGATGGTCTGCACTTCCACCGGGTAATAAACGGCTTCATGATCCAGTTCGGCTGTCCCAATAGCCGCGATCCCAAGAGTTCTCGCGCCGGAACCGGCAACGCTCCCAAGGGCTGCATCGAGGACGAGCACCCCGCAGATGCAAAATTCTCGAATGAACCGGGGACTCTGTCCATGGCGAATACGGGGCGTCCCAACAGCGGCAGCTCCCAATTCTTCATCAACACGGCGCACAACGCCTACCTTGACTGGTTCACTCCCGGACCTTCCAAGCACCCGGTGTTCGGTCGGGTGATCGCGGGAATGGATGTGCTCCGCAAGATTGAGACCACCCAGACGGATGGTTCCGATCGGCCGCTTGTGCCGGTGCAGATGATCAAGGTCACCGTCAAGCGAGACTAGGCATGTTGCCGCGAGAAGCCGCCCGGGGTCGTGCCAGTCACCGCGCTCGGGCGCGCTCTCTCAAGCGTCGGAACAGCGCGTGACGTGGTCTCACTCCCTCCCAGCGGCAGCTTCCTACCCCCGCATACTGCGCCATCGCGCCCTGGATGGTCTTGCAGGCGCGAAAGCCGCGCGAAAGCAACTTGGTGGCGGCCCAGGCTGCGGCTCGTGTGTTGACGTAGTCGCAGCCGACCAGTTCGTCCCACTCCTCGAGCACTGGGCCCACTCGGTGGATCTGCCAGAGCGAACGGGCTCGATGGATCAGTTGCCCAGTTTTTGAATCGCGGATTGGATCGCACTCATAGGCTCGACACTTCCCCTCGTGGACGTTACGAGCCAGGCGGGACTCTTCCCATGCCAGCGTGATCAGCAGCACGCCGAGATCTATCGAAGAGCCGGGCCATACCTTGGTACACGTCGTTGAGGTGTGGGCACCGTCGCAGGTCGCCTGCTCGGCTGCGTCCGCAACGGCTCTGCCGATGGTCTGGAGGCGTGCCTTACGCGCTTCGGCGGACTCTACGTCAAGGTGGTGCTGGGGTAACCCCAGCAGTAGCAGAAGCAACGTCTCGTGCAGCATCCACCCCTTAGCTTTGCATAGCTTCGAGCTTGCCTCAAAGTGCTGAGGGGCGAGACCTGCCAAGCAAGAGCCCGTGTCGGCATTGGTAAACGCCCAACACTGCTCAAGTTGGCAGCGGCGTCAGCTCAACGCGCGAACTGGGCCAGCAGACGGATATAGGCGACCTGGTAGCCGTTCGAGTTCTCGGTCACCGCCCAAGAATTACGCGGCCACCCTGAGTTGAAGTCGCGGTAGGACTTTTGCGCGGGTTGATTGAGGGGTGGGGCGAGGGTAGAGGTGTTGCAGAGCGCGTTGTTGGCGGAGCTTCCGCAGGAGTCTGGGCAGCAGCCGTCGAGGCTGTACTGCGGGTTCGGTCCGCCCACTAAGAAGCCAGGAGCGGGTCCGTAGGTCGAACTCTCGACGCTGTCCCAATCCAGGCTGCCATCCTCGAACCATGAATGGAAGAACTGGTCGACCGAGTTCTCTGCTCCAAAAGCTCCCATGTTGGAGAGGTAGACCTGGCCGAGTGGGTTCAGCCCGTGCAGGTAGTGGATGTACCGCTCAGCGATTCGGAGAGCGGCTTCCTCCCGTGAGGGATCTGCCCCATAGGTGACCAGATCGACGAACATGTTCCCCTGGTGACACTTGGTTGAGTTGCTGCCCCAGACGTAGTCAGAAAGATTTGCGAGGTACGGATCGGATTCGTTCTCGTGTGCACCGAAGTTCTCGGCTCCCGACATGGCGGAGCGGTACGTCGCGAGAATGCTGGTGGCCGTCGCTGTCGTGGCCTGAGGGAGTGAGGCATAACGAAGCAGTGCCTCCTGGATCTCAGGCTCGAACGGGTAAGCATATCCCCACTGCATGAGATGTGCGCTTCTGAAGTTGGCATCCACCAATTCTCGATAGCTTTCCGACGAGGTGGCCTCGAACAGGGCAATGGCAGCGACGAGGCGCTTCATGCTCCGATCGTACTCCCCCATCTCCTGTTGGCCGGCGCCCAACCCCGAGGTGCCCGCGTCCTCGTTGTTGTTGAAGAAGGTCACAGAAGGATGCGCTTCGGCCCACTCGAAGGCCAGCTTGGCACGTTCGAGGTACCGGCTCGAGTCCTCCGTGTCCCCTGACGCCCCGAGCACCACCGCCGCGCGAGCCAGCGCTGCAGCCGTGCTCAGAGTTGCCGATGTGCTTTCGGTTCCGTATCGGCTCGGAGCTGTAGCTGACGAAGGTGGGCTCCCGTGTCCCACGCCTACGATCGAGAGAACGCTCCCGTCAGTGTTCTGCATCTTGAGTAACCAGTCGATACCGAAGCGTGCTTCGTCGAGAATATCGGGTCGTCCATTCCCGCTCTCTGGAATGCCAAGCTCGTCGCCGAAGGCATCCGGTGTGGTAGCGTAGGCGTTCAGAAGTGAAACCACGTAGCCCGCTGTCCAGCTGGTGTACTTGTTGTAGTCGCCGGCATCATACCAGCCCCCTGAGAGATCACGCTCGGTGGATTCGTCTTCCGGTGCGTCATAGCGGCGGCAATTCGCATCCTGAAGCGGACCCATGTGACTTGGTCCATCTTCGTATCCGGGCGTGGCGTAAGGTGCCCGCTTCTCGAATCCAGCACGTTGGTAGAAGAAGGTGCGGAGCGCCTGGGAGAGGACCTCACGGTAGACATGCTCGCCGATCTCGAATTCAAACGAATCGAGGTCGTTTTCCGTATCTCGAATCCGATAGCGACCAGAGGTTGTCACCGAAGAGAAGTCGAACCAGTACACAACGTCTCCACTCGAGGGGTCTTCTGCGCCGTCGTTCCAGATCAAAGGCTCGGCCTCGAACACCACAGCGTCGGTCTCGACGTCGACCACCGCCAGTGTCTCACCAGGCTCATACGACTGGGTGGCATCGAAGCCAGTTCGAGGATCTCGGAGCACGGCGATCTTCTCGGAGGTGGGTCGATAGCCGAACTGGTCAACCACGATGCGGGGGGTGACCGACGGATCCCCGACTGGTTCAGGTCCGGCGTTGGAGCCGCCAGCATCCGGCTCGGACGAAGCACCAGCCGCGCTGGTGTCGGGGGTAGCCACTTTGTCGTCGGTCAAGCACGCAACGGGAGAGAGGGCTACGCCGAGCCAGAATGCAAGGAGAAGTGAACGATGGGTCATGGTGGGGGAGGAGTGTTGGGGACGCAGCAAAAAGCGGCGGGAGAATCGCCGCGGGCGTAGGGCTGCTCAGCGCAGCGTGACGGGTTGGTCTCGGTCGACGATCCTGAAGCGCTCCGCGCTCGGTACTCCAGGACAGTGCAAAATGAGAGGCACAAAAACGCCCCCCGGCAGCACCACGGACGCCGGGGGGGATCACTTGATCGCGTCAGTTGCTGACTCAATTGGCCTTCACGATGTCGACGACCTTCTGCACGCTCGCAGCGCTCTTGGCCAGCATGTGTTTCTCGTCGTCATCGAGGGGCACAGTGACGATCTTCTCGATGCCACCGGCTCCGATCACGACCGGGACTCCCATGTACAAGTCGTTGAAACCGTACTGACCCTTCAGATAGGCAGCGCACGGGAGCAGACGCTTCTCGTCGCGCAAGAACGCCTGGGCCATCGCCACCGCGCTGACGGCCGGGGCGTAGTAGGCGCTGGTCCCCATCATGCCGAGGATCTCGCCTCCACCCTTGCGAGTGCGCTCGACCATCGCCATCAGTTTGTCACCAGAGATCAGCGTCTGGACGCCGACCCCACTCACCGTACAATTCGAGAGCAGGGGGACCATGTCGTCTCCGTGGCCCCCCAGCACCATTGCCCGCACGTCCTTGATCGAGGCACCGAGTTCGCGCGCGAGGAACAGTGAGAATCGTGCGCTGTCCAAGACGCCTGCCATGCCCGCCACCATCTGCGGTGGGGCGCCACTCACCCGCATGAACTCGTAGACCATGGCGTCCAAGGGGTTCGACACCACAATGCTGAACGCGTTCGGACAGTGCTGCTTGGCGTTCTTGGCGACATCGCGGATGATGGGGAGGTTGGTGAGCACGATGTCATCCCGGGATTGCCCGGGCTTCCGCGGGATCCCAGCGGTGATGATCAATACGTCGGCTCCCGCCACGTCTGCCCAATTCGAGGTTCCGTGCACGTGCACGTCCGCGCCCGTCACGGCCGTGCTCTGCTCCAGGTCCAACGCCTTTCCTTTGGCATAGCCCTCACGGGACGGGATGTCGAAAAGAACCACGTCGCCCAGCTCCCGGCTCACCAGGAGATTGGCGAGCTCGCCGCCGATATTGCCAGCCCCAATCAGTCCAATCTTCTTTCTTGCCATCTGAACCCTTCCTTTCCAGCTTCACATGTGCTCGATGATCGCTCGCCCGAACTCCGAGCATTTGACCTCTCGGGCGTTGTCCATCAATCGCGCAAAATCGTAGGTGACCGTGCCGGCTCCGATGGCGCCATTCATGCCGCGAAGAATCAGCTCGGAGACCTCGTTCCAGCCCAGGTGTCGGAACATCATCTCTCCGCTCAGGATCACGCTGCCCGGGTTCACACGGTCCAGATTCGCGTATTTCGGCGCGGTGCCGTGGGTGGCTTCGAAGATGGCATGACCTGTGTCGTAGTTGATGTTGCCTCCCGGGGCTATTCCGATCCCTCCCACCTGCGCCGCGAGGGCGTCGCTCAAGTAGTCCCCGTTGAGGTTGAGGGTCGCGATCACGTCGAACTCTCGAGGGCGGGTCAGCACTTGTTGTAACGTGATGTCAGCGATGGAGTCGCGAACCCGAAGCATCTGCTTGTGTCTGCCCTGGCCGTGGGTCGAGAAGAGCGAGGTGGCAGCTTCGACCTCGGCGCGGATGGTCGCCTGGCTCTCGGGCGGAGCCATGTCGTAGCCAGGTTCGATCAGTCGTGCATTGGCCTCGACTGATAGTTCTGGGTTCCTATCTTGGTTGTCGAGGATCCAACTCTCACGTTCGGTCACAATCTGGTCGCGGAATTCGCGCTTGGCGAGCGCGTAGCCCCAATCACGGAAGGCCCCCTCCGTGAACTTCATGATGTTGCCTTTGTGTACCAAAGCTACATCTTTTCGTCCTGTGGCAAGGGCGTAGCGGATCGCGGCACGCACCAGCCGCTCGGTGCCCTCGCGTGAGACTGGCTTGATCCCGATGCCGCTCGTCATCGGGAAGCGGATCTTGGTGACGCCCATCTCTTTCTCCAAGAACGCGATTAGCTTCTTGGACTCCGGAGACTCCGCTGCCCACTCCACACCCGAGTAGATGTCCTCGGTGTTCTCGCGGAAGATCACCATGTCGACCGCCGCAGGATTTTTGACCGGGCTCGGCACGCCGTTGAACCAGCGTACCGGGCGAAGGCACACGTAGAGATCGAGCAATTGGCGCAGAGCGACGTTCAATGAGCGGATCCCCTTACCGACCGGGGTGGTAAGCGGGCCCTTGATACCAACCAGGTATCTCTGGTACGCCTCGACCGTCTCATCGGGCAGCCAGCTGTCAACCTGTCGCTTCGCCTTCTCGCCCGCGAGCACCTCCAGCCAGACGACGCGCCGCCTGCCACCGTAGGCACGGGTTACAGCCGCGTCGAAGACGGCCTGTGCTGCTCGCCAGATGTCGGGACCCGTACCGTCACCCTCGATGAAGGGGAGGATGGGCTGATGAGGAACGTCGAGTTTGCCATCCGAGCCCATTCGGATGGCGTCTCCGCCGGAAGGATTGGGATTGTTTGGTGCCATGGTGGGAACAGGAGGGGCTAGATCAACCCCTTCCGTCGAGCAACGGCGAAGCGCTTCGGGGTGAGGGATGGGGGAAGGTCGGGCTGCCCGGGTGGGCGAAGCCGCGTTGTGGTGGGGCCGGCCCATTGACCATGCGAGTTGGATGTGGGTGCAGTACCCCAGATCCGGCGTCTTGGCCGAGCGCTGTGCGGCGAACGTGAGCTGTCACCAGTGTGGCTTGGCGTAAAACACCAGGTCGAAGCCGTGATGACCATGGGAGCGGAGATGGTAGCTTGCGCGCTCCCCGTACCACTCATGGATCTGAAGTGGGATCTGGGTGAGGTGGAGAGGCTCGTGATAGACCGAGATTGCAAGCTCAGGGCGAGCGGCTTCGAGTGTGCGTTGAGCTCCGAGCAATGCGGCAGGTTCGGCGCCTTCAATATCCATCTTGATCAAGGTTGGTTCGAAGCCTGGCAGCGCCTCATCGATCGACACGCATTGGACGATGGTATCACCGGACGTGGCCACGTGGCTCGCGGCACCACGATCGCTTGCGAAGCGCAGCTGGGTGGTGCTCGCATGAAGCCCACAGGGACTGAGCATCAGAGTACGGGGAAGCCTCGCGCGGTGCTCGACCACGAAGCGACCTAGGCGAGAGAAATTCTCGGGATCTGGCTCGAAGGCCACCACCGCATCCCAGGGCTGCTGTTGGGCCATGACCTGCCGTAGGGTATCGCCGTCGAACGCTCCGCAGTCCAACAGGCGAAGCGGACGCCGGGTTGGGGTGAGCGTTGGATCGAAGTAAGCGTGTTCGAACTCGGGTTCTGGAAGGGTTCTACGCCCAAGTTCGAACCGGTAACAGAGCGTTGCCCGCAACAGGTCTTGACTGGCTCGATCAGAGAGCATGCAAAAGAGCCTCTGGAAATCCTTCTCGGCGCCGCGATAGCGGTGGCGGTCGCACAGCCAGTAGCGGTCGCCGAGTTCGCCCGGGAAACGGGCGTGTAGCTCCGACAGGGTGCTGATGTGACGGTAGCCCAACGCGCGGAGCGTTTGGTCGAGCGCTGCAGGATCGACCCTGGCATTGAATGTGGCAAGGAGCACCCGAGCTCGAGCCCGGATTGCTGCATCGAGCAGAGGCGCGTCCGGGGTGAAGACCGGTACACCCTGGAGGCTCTGATTGGGGCGTGCGGCACGATCCAAGAAGGCCAGAACAGCCACCCCGTGATGGAGGAGCAGGCGGCACACGTCCTCGCCCATCGTGCCAGCACCGTAAATCAGCACCGGCTGGTTCGCGTCGAAGAGCGGCTCGGGCTCTTGCGCGAGATCGGCCTCGAGGTTCGAGAACAGAGCGGCGAGGGTGTTCGACATCGACTGATGGTTAGACCGAAATCTCTGCGTCAAGGGAAGGGGGGAGTGGCGTTCTGCAGAGAGAACCTGATGATCCACCCTGGCGGCCCAAAGGTCGGTCTCGGAGACCCGGCGAGGCTCGGAGCCTCAGGGGTTCAGACTGCCTCCAGCACTTCTCGCGGTCTGTCCTCTTCACCATCGGCGAACGATCTCGTAGCCTTTAGGGCGCGCCGTTCCTCTTGCCATTCTCGCACCATGCAACGCCTCTCTCTCTGCCCGTTGTGTAAGACACCGATCCAGGGCACCGTGCCGGTTGTGCTCGCCGCGTTCTTGCGCGAGCATGCGGTCATCGATGCGCCCGATCTCGGTGGGCTCTTCGACTGCGGGGGCTGCGGGTTTCGTGGATTTGTGGACCGCTACGAGCCGTCGGAGATCGAGAGGATCTATCGGGACTACCGCGGCCCCCGGTACTTCGCTGCGCGTCACCACCACGAACCGTGGTACACGCGCGGCAAGAATGATTCGATCGGAGGGACGCATGAGATCGTACGGCGGCGTGAGCGGTTGTCACGCTTCCTCTCGGCACAGAGCTGCTCTCCGCCGCTCCACACGGTTCTCGACTGGGGAGGAGACCGGGGTCAGTTCATGCCGGAGCTGTTCGAGGAGCGCCACGTGTTCGACATCTCTGGTGTGGAGCCGGTGAAAGGGGTGCGCAGAGTCGAGCGCGAGGAGCTGACGCATCTGAGCTACGATCTGGTGATCTTGGCCCACGTGCTCGAGCATGCGTCCCAGCCCCTTTTGCTCTTGCGCGAGGTGCTGACCGTCCCCGCTAGGTTTCTTTACGTCGAGGTGCCCTTCGAACCTTTCCGTCTCATGGGTCTGCACCACGCACCGCTCTATGCAAGCTGGGTGCGTGCGGTGGCGGGCACCAGGCTGGCCCCGTGGTTCATCTTTCTAACGCTTGCCGCTCGATACGGGTTCGGTTGGGTGCCCCCCTTCGGCCTCATCCACCAGCACGAGCATCTCAACTTCTTCGACCAGCGTACCCTCGCCACGTGTCTTGGCGCAGTCGGTTGCCAGGTGATCGCCGAGGTGGCGTATCCGCTCCGCGGAGACTCACGCAAGATCGAGGCGCTCGGCGTGCTTGCTCGTCTCCCCGGGTCAGGGGAGGTCCGAAGCTACCTGCGGAACGAGTAGTTTCGGTGTCCGAAGAAGCTGCCGCCCACCACAAGGAGCATGGTGAGCGCTTGAGCGATGTAAGGCACCAGATCGACCCGCTTCATCATCGGAGACAGGACTTGCACCATGAGCGGTAGTAGGGCCAGACCCACCAGCATCGACGTTCCGTACACCACGTAGGTCCGAAAATACTCACGCCAGCCGTCACCACGGGTGCGAAACACAAAATACTTGTAGCCGAAGAAGGCAACCGTGATCGCTACCACGTTGGCGAGCAGGTTGGCGAAGATGTACGCAGCCGGAACCTTCCCGGCGAGCAGGGCATACAGTGCAGCGAACGAGGCGTATCCGACCACCGTGTTGACCCCGCCGACCACCAGATAGCGGAGCGACTGCCCACCCACGCCCGGTCGGAGGACATTTCCGCCGTTGCCTCCCGGTTCTGGCTCCAAAGGAGCGCCGTTGGGTCTGGGTGTGCGATGCGGCATGGGTTCCACGTGACCGAAGGACCCTTTGAGGATACCCTAGCCGTTGCGGTCCGTGGGGCCGAAAAGCTAGCCTGTGCTGCCAGCGAGAACGACCATGCGACGTCTCACCGTGATGCTGCCGTGCTTCAACGAAGAGCAGAACCTGATTGAACTCCACCGGCGGGTCGCGGCAGCGACCGAGCCTTTGACCTCTCGTTTCGAGTTCACGTTCCTGTTCATCGACAACGCTTCGACCGACGGTACCTTGGACCGGCTGCATGAGCTGATCGCGGTCGACCCTAGGATCCGGGTGATCGTCAACGCCAGGAACTTTGGTCATATCCGCTCCCCGCATCACGCACTGCTGCAGTCCGAAGGCGACGCCGTGATCTGCATGGCCTCCGATCTTCAGGATCCTCCAGAGCTGATTCCCGAGTTCATTCGGGCCTGGGAGGAGGGCTTCCGCGTGGTTCTGGGTGTCAAGGAGAAGAGCGAGGAGACCTTTGCCTTGTTTCTGCTGCGCTCGCTCTATTACCGGGTGCTCCGCCGCCTGTCCGATATCGAGCTTGTCGAGCACTTCACGGGCTTCGGGTTGTACGACCGACGTGTGGTCGATGTCCTGAAGACAATCGAGGATCCTTACCCGTACTTCCGAGGGCTGATCGCCGATTTGGGTTTTCGCAGCAAGAAGATCCCCTTTACGCAGCCCACCCGGAAGCGTGGGCTCACCAAGAACAACTTCTACACGTTGTTCGACATGATGATGCTCGGTTTCACCAACCATTCGAAGGTTCCGCTTCGGCTCGCAACCTTCACGGGTTTCATCGGGGGTCTGATCAGCTTGCTAGTTGGGCTCTTCTACTTGGTCTACAAGCTGGTCTTCTGGGACAACTTCGACGTGGGTGTGGCGCCGCTGGTCATCGGGCTCTTCTTCTTCTCGTCCGTGCAGATGATCTTCCTCGGCGTGGTAGGGGAGTACGTGGGCGCGGTTCATACCCAGGTCCAGAAACGTCCTTTGGTCATCGAGGCAGACCGCCTCAACTTTCCAGAGCAGCCTATCTCTCGAGAGCGCGGAGGTTCGATCGTCACAGACAATGCCGCGGCCCGCGCGCCGAGCGTTCCTCCAGCGGCTCGTATCGGGCGGATATGATGCTGGCGGATGATCTGGTGTCGGTGGTCGAAGCTCTGCGGTGCGAGGGGCCCCGTCTCGCGGGGTCTGAACTCTTGGTCACCGGAGGTACCGGTTTTTTCGGACACTGGCTGGTTGCGAGCCTGATTGCCTTGAATCGGGCTCTCGAGCTTGGTCTTCGGGTGCATGTATTGGCGCGGCGCCCGGAGCGACTCACGATCCGCGATCCGGCGTTGGTTCTTCACGCCGGGGATATTCGGGATTTCGAGCTCCCGGCATCCATTCGGCTCCGCTACGTGTTGCACGCGGCGACGGCGGCCAGCGCTGCATTGAATACCGCCGATCCACTCCAGATGGCATCGGTCACCGCCGATGGGACACGGCACCTGCTTCGGGTGGCCGAGGTTCACGGGGCGGCTCGGGTGCTCTTTACCAGCTCGGGAGCCGTGTATGGGGAGCATGACACGCCGGCGCTCGAAGAGCAGGCGGCACGAGTCGACCCTCTCGACGTCAAGAACGCCTACGCCGAAGGTAAACGACTGGCGGAGCTCTACTGTGCGGTCTTCGCTGCCCGCGCAGAACTGGAGGTGGTGGTGGCGCGCTGCTTCGCTTTCGTGGGCCCATTCTTGCCACTGGACGCTCATTTCGCGATCGGAAACTTCCTCGGCGACGCCTTGGCGAAGCGCCCGATCGAGGTTCGGGGTGATGGAACGGCGCGTCGAACCTATCTTTACGCGAGCGATCTCGCGGTCTGGCTGATCAAGCTGCTCTTGGATGGGAGGTCCGGGCGAGCCTACAACGTGGGCTCCGAAGCCGAAGTGTCGGTGGGAGAGCTGGCGCAGCTGATCGCGGCGGAGACGGGTGGGACGGTGACCGTCCTTGGGCGAGCGTCGAGCGAGCGCCGAGACTACTACGTGCCTTCGACGCGACGAATTCGCGACGAACTCGGGGTGGCGGAGTCCGTCGGCTTGCGAGATGCACTGCGCCGCACGCTCGACTGGCACCTTAGGAAGAACACATGAAACTACGGGTCGCGGACTACATCGTTGGGCGTCTGGTTGAACTCGGGATCAAGGACGCGTTTCTGGTGACTGGTGGGGGCGCGATGCACCTCAACGACGCCATCGGCAGGTGCCGATCGCTTCGGCATACCTGCTTTCATCATGAGCAAGCCTGCGCCATGGCCGCTCAGGCGTACTTTAGGCTCTGTGGACGGCCAGCGCTGGTCAATGTTACCACCGGGCCGGGTGGGACCAACGCGATCACTGGGGTGTATGGAGCCTGGGTGGACTCCGAGGCGATGATCGTCCTCTCGGGACAGGTCAAGTGGGAGACTTGCGTCAAGAGCACTGGTCTTGCGCTTCGGCAGCTCGGTGATCAAGAGCTGGAGATCACCCGATTGGTCGAACCCATCACCAAGCTGGCCCGGATGGTCACGGAACCCGAGCGGATCCGCTACGAGCTGGAACGGGCGGTCGTGCTCGCGACCACCGGACGGCCAGGCCCGGTCTGGTTGGACATCCCGATGAATGTCCAGGGAGCGTTGATCGACTCCGAGGATTTACCGGGATACGATCCGAGCGAGGACGCGCCGGTCGCCACGGCCGATCTCGACGAGGTGGTGCCGGAGGTGGCAAGGCTGCTCGGGGAGGCGGAGCGTCCGGTCATTCTCGGCGGCAGCGGGATCCGGATCTCCGGGCAGTACCAGGCGTTCTTTTCCCTGATCGAAGCGCTGAAGGTGCCGGTGGTGACGGCATTCAACGCCCACGACCTGCTCACCTGGGATCATCCTCTGTACGTAGGACGTCCAGGCACGGTCGGTGACCGACCGGGAAACTTCGCCGTTCAGAACGCCGACCTGGTTCTCGTGCTCGGGTGCCGGCTCAATATCCGGCAGATTGGTTATGGCTATGCGACGTTCGCGCGCGCCGCGCGGATTGTCATGGTGGACATCGATCGCGCCGAGCTCGACAAACCCACGCTCCGACTACACACAGCGATTCACGCTGATCTCTGCACATTTCTCCCGCGGCTCACCGCGGTGGCGGCCTCAGCGCGGCGCCCGGCTCACCGCGCCTATCTCGACTGGTGCAGGGCGCGTTTGGAGCGCTATCCGGTGGTGAGGCCCGAGTATCGAACCCGCGAGTGTCCCGTCAACCCGTACCTGTTCGTCGAGGCGCTGTTCGATGTCTTGCCTTTGGATGCTGTGGTGACCACCGCCAATGGTACGGCCTGTGTCGTTACCTTTCAGGCCGCGAAGATTCGGGGCAGTCAACGGCTCTTCAGTGACTCGGGGTCGGCTCCGATGGGTTTCGATCTTCCCTCGGCGATCGGTGCGAGCCTGGCGGGAGAGGGACGTCTGGTCGTAACTCTGGCTGGCGACGGTAGCATCATGATGAATCTGCAGGAGCTGCAGACTGTCGCTACGCATCGTCTGAATATCAAGCTCTTCATCCTCAACAACTCCGGCTATCACTCGATTCGGCAGACACAGCGCGCCTTTTTTCCAGACGCACCGATAGGTTTCGATGCTGATACCGGGGTTGGTTTCCCGGATTTCGGGCGGGTCGCTGCGGCCTTCGGTCTGCCTTTCGAGCGGATCAGTAGCCATTCTGAGCTGTCATCCAAGCTTGGGTGGGTGATCGAGCAGTCGGGACCGGTGGTCTGTGAGGTGATGCTCGATCCTGAGCAGGCATTTGCTCCGAAGGCCGCGTCCCGTCGCCTCCCGGATGGTCGCATGGTCTCGTCCCCGCTCGAAGACCTTGCTCCATTTCTCCCACGTGATGAACTGCGCCAGAACTTGCTGATTCCGGCGCTCGAAGACGATGCGTAATATCGTCTTCGATCTCGACGGTACCCTGCTCGACTCGGCCCCCGACATTCTGCGGGTACTCGCCGAGATCCTGAGTGATCACCGGATCGAGCCGAGGGTGCCAGTTGGTCGCCAGCTGATAGGACCGCCGATCTCGGAGATGCTGGCACAGCTGTTGCCTGAAGCGGAGCGGGAACGACTGCCCGAGTTCCACGGTGAGTTCCGTCGCCGCTACGATGCGAACAGTCTTCCCGACACCCAGCCCTATCCGCGGATAGTCGAGTGTCTGGAGGTCTTGAAGGCACACGGCTGTCGACTGTTCGTAGCCACCAATAAGCCGAAGCATGTGAGCCTTCGCCTGATCGAGCAGCGTCTCGGTGCCCGGTTTGAGAGGTTGGTCACGGTCGACTCTGTTGCGGGGCGCGTACTCGACAAGCCCGGCATGCTGGCGCTGCTCGGTCTCGATCCGAAAGAATCCGTGATGATCGGCGATCAGCCCGCGGACATCCGCGCGGGCAAGGAGCTTGGCTTCGCCACGATGGCTGTGCTCTTCGGCTACGGTCGAACGGACGAACTCTGCGCACAATCACCGGATTATACGGTCACTTGTCCGGGGCTGATCGCGCCAACCCTCGGTTTTCGATGACCTCGCGCATCTCGGGCGCGTAGGCGATCAGGCTCTGGCAATGGTCGAGGGTGAGGGGCTGGTGGGCGCTGATCGGTGCCGCCAAAATCTCACCGGCCACCAGCTCGCGACAGGAGAGCTGGCCCCTCTGCAGCGGGACGGCCAAGTACACATCGCCGCTCTCGAGCGCGTGGCCCGGTGACAGATCCCTCGCCGCGTAGACTCCGCGCACCAGCCCATCCAGATAGGCGACCTCCTTCTCTGGAAGCCGTCGGCGATCGCTTCCCGGCCCTCCGCACATGACCTTGGCCTTCTTGAAGGCTCGGAGCCAAGTGTCGATCTGGTCTGGGGTCGAGCAGTAGGGGGAGACCTGATAGCCCTCCTCGGCGACGTCGATGTGCCTCTCGAACGTACGTGCTCCCTTCGCGTAACCAATGAACATTGAGGTTTGCCAGTCGCGGTACTCGTGGGTGGAGAGTCCGACGGTGATTTCCGGGTACCTATTCCTCAAGAAGTCGATCTGGTTGAGCTCCAGCTCATGATCCTCACTCGGATAGATGGAAACGCAATGGTTGAGCGCGAATGGAATGCTGCGCCGTGTGAAGAACGTGACCAGATCGTCAAGGTCCTTGACCGAGCTGCCGCCGGACGAAGCGATCACGGGCTTCCGAGTTTTGGCTATCCGTTCGATCAAGACCCAATCATTGACGTCCGAGCTGGCGAGCTTGATCAGATCCACGTCGCACTCCACGCAGAAGTCGACGGAGCGCTCGTCAAAAGGCGTGGCCATTCTCAGACAACCGTTGGTTCGAATTTCTTCCACCAAGATCAGATAGTCGCGCTCTTGGAGCTGGGTCTCGAGTGTCTTCTTGATGTAGCGGACATCGGTGCGGTCACGAAAGTCTCGGTGGATGAAGTGCTCGAGGTCGCGAAATTGGAGCTTGATGGCTGCCCGCACGTTGTGAAAACGCGCCACGCGGCCAAACTCACGGATAATCCTTTGGCCGCGTTCTAACTTGCCCCAGTGGTTGTTGGCCAGCTCGAGGACGAACAGCTCATCGAAGATGTTGCGGTTGATCGAGGTCACTTGCCACCCTTACCACAGGCCGGCGATCGGGTGGAAGGGTGGGTCAACTCCCACGGTGTAAAAGAACTTCCAGGTTGTCGATGAGCGCCCCGCTCGCAAGGTCACGAGCGAAGGCCTGGGCGAGCCGTTCGCTCTGCTTGGTTGCCTCGCGCCAATTGGTGATCCGAGATTTGGGGGCCTTGGCGTGCCTCAAGAAGTCGTTGCGGCTGGGCAATGTGCTCCCAGGCAGGCGCTCGACATACGCAGTCGATGGCACGATCAAGAGCAGGTGATCGGGGTTTGTTTGGTGTGCAAAGGGAAGGTAGCGATCGAACCAGCGACTGAGCAGCTCTGGGGTGTGGTGGATCATCACCCACATGCCGTCCGTGGCGGTGTTGCGGCCCAGATGGTACTCTACCAATCCCCCGTCCAGAAAAGCCTCGCCCGGTGGCTCTCCCAGATGCACCGGGGCCATCCTGCCGGGCACCGAGCCGCTTGCCAAGAGTACCGATACGAGATTCTCGGGGGTGAGGCGGCGGCGTGGTTCGCTGGTGTCACGAGAGAACACACAGCGTAGAGTCCCCGGCGGATCGGCGGCTGGCGAGAGCCCAGACAAGAGAGCAGAGCCTAGAAGACCGAGATGACAGCGGTGGTCCGTGTGCTCTAGCAGCCCGCTGACCCGCGTCGCCACCACACGCAATTCCCTCTCCGGGTTCCTCACGATGGCCTGCGCCTGGTCGGAGTAAAGTTCGGTCAGAAGCGAGCGGTAGAGAGAGGAAAGCTCCTGTTTGGTCTGGTCCGGTCGTGGGCAGGCGGTGAGGTAGCGTTCGGTCAGCTCCTCGTGTTTGCTCCTTGGATCCGCGGCGCAGAGGGCGGCCCATCGATATGCCCCGGCCGAGCCTCCGTGGAGCACGAACGCGCGCCCGTCCTCGTCAGGGCCAATGAGACCGAGGAGCGCGCGATCGAGCGCGGCCCAGCCGAGCCAGCGTGGGCCGGTGGCGGGACCGAGTGCGCCGCGCAAGATCCCAGGAAAGAGACCGCGTTTACGGAGGAGAGATGCGGCCTTTCTTCCGGCGAAGTAACGGAGTAAAGGAGCCATGTGCTAGGGTAGCCCCATGCTTATCAGAGGCGCTGGTACATTACTACTCGGGCTGACCTTGGCGTTGGGGTGCAAGGAGGATGCGTCCGCGGAGGGCACAGACCAGCCTCCGGTCGAGGGAGAGAGTTTGCCCGATGGGGATGGCTGTGAGCCCGCGCCGAGCGATGCCGAAGGAGCGCGTGAGGCATGGGAAGCCTTCTTGGTTTGGCATGCGAACAACGCCGAGGCCTGCGGCGTGAGCGACACCTGGCCAAGCTACGATTGCGCGATTGTGGCCTACGATCCACGGCGCATCGCTGAGTTCTCCGCGTGCCTCATGGCAGATGGTTGCAATACTATCTCCGCGGAAGACCGGTGTCTGGTCGATCCTTCGACGCGGAGCAGTGAGGAACTCGAAGCAAGCTTGGTCGATGAACTCGCCTGGCTCGAGGAAAACTGCTTCCCCAAGGCGGAAGAGTGTGGGGTGAGTGACGACCTGTGCGGGGCGCTGATCACGGCTGTGGTGCGGCCTGAACTCCGCTGTGCGCTCCGTACGTGTCTAGCGGGGCCCTGTGATGAGATCGAGGCCTGCGCCGACGGGCTGTTCTCAGAGTTCGCTGCCTGTAGCCAGTGAGGCTACCGAGTTGCGATGGGGAGTGAGTCGGTGTCACAGGGGCAGTCGTTGGCCCCGAGGCAGGTGAGGGTTTCCATGACGATGACCAGCGCTTCGGGATCATCGGTCAGCGCGAGCAGTGCCGGCTGACACTCCGAGACCGCGAGGCATTCAGCACCCGAGCAGCCGCTCTGCACGAGGCAGGACAGAGCATCCAGGCAAGGGGCAGACAGGGCGCAGGCCACCGCGGTCGACCCACAGCTCTGGCAGAGACATCCGAGGCAAGTGTCCTGAGGGAGTGCCGTGCACACGGTGTCGACGAGCTGGTCAATGTCTTCATCAGGGACTTCGGCTGGTGCCTGTTCGGATCCCCCACCACCTTTCGTATCTGAACTTCCCGATCGTCCCCCGAGCGACAGATCCGCGAGGTCTTCCTCCACCGTGCGTCCGCCGCAGGCCAAGGCCACGAGCATAATGCCGATCACCAGAGAGTAGGGTCTCATCGGGGGTGCTCCCAGAATACCACGCCCCGAGACGGCGGGTGGGTCAGGCTTGGGGGCGTGTGACAGGGCAAGACGGGACAAATGGCTCGCTTTTCCGACAGTTGAGGCACGAAGAGGGGTCTGGCACCGTTTGGGGCAGGCAGCGCTCGGACCGGTTGCTGGTGGGAGGGGAAGATGGCACACCCGCCCTATGTCGCAGCCCGAACGATTCGAAAACGTGACCGCCCTCACCCGGGCCAACGTCTATTTCGATGGTAAGGTTGTCAGCCACACCCTGCTCTTTCCCGACGGGTCGCGAAAGACACTGGGGCTGATCTTCCCTGGATCGTACCATTTTGGGACGGCCGCCCCTGAGAAGATGGAAATCATCGCGGGCCAATGTCGCGTGACGCTCGATGGCACGAACGAAACCGTGAGCCATGCCGCCGGTTCTGCTTTTCGCGTGGCAAAAAATAGCGGTTTTACTATCGAGATCGCTGAAGGCATCGCCGAGTACGTCTGTTCCTTCGAGTGACCATGCGGAGCTTCGCTCGCTCGTTCACCTTGGCTCTGGCAGTTGCCCTGCTCATCCTCGGGATTACGCGCGGTAGGGTCGAGTTCGTCCTTGCTTCCCTGATCGCTTTTGCCGTGGTCATGCTTGTCTTTCCGAAGCCGATTCGGAAGGGTGCACCACCAGCCGCCGTACCCGAGCGGGACGATATGCCACAGTCACCGGAGCCTGTGCTGAGGAGGACTCGCTGCACGCAGACCGGGCGGATTGTGACGGATCCGCGGGCCGAGGGCCACGACTGCCCGGAGCACACGGAACTCGCGAAAAATGGGGGGAGATTTCGCGCGGAGGAACTTCGCAACGCCAAACGACCGGGGTTCCCCCATGGTCGCTACTGCTGCGATGAGTGCAAGTGGGTGCGCGACCCGCTCTAGAGCGGAAGCTGAGCGCCGAGGTCGCCCTTCAGTGGTACTGGATTTCCCCTGGCTGACCTGGTTTGCCCAGGGTTGGCTGTGCTGATCGGCACTCGCGTGCTCGAGCGATTGACAGCCAGCCGAAGTCGTATAAGAGCATCTTTTCTCGAAGGAGTAGGATGTCATGAAGCACTTTTCGATTCTTGTCCTGGTTTCGGTCGGCGCGATTGTCTCCGCGTGCGGAGGTTCCGGCGCGGGAGCCGATGCGAGTTCGCCCACGAAGAAGCCGGTCAAGCAGCTTCCTCAGAACAAGGCCTTCGTGAGCACCGGGACCAACCAGTTTACCCTCGGCGCGAAGAAGTGCACGGTGACGGAGCTTATCGAGGACGGGGAGGACAACAACAATCAGGTGATGGTGAAGGACAACCGCAATGGCTACATCTACAGCTTTGCGGACACCAACGGCACCACTGTGTCTCCCGAGCTGGGTGCGACCTTCGCGCAGACGCCGGGTGGCGCCGAGGGTTCAGGTTACGCAGCGTGCGTGAAGGGAAAGGTTGCCCTTGCCGCCATTGCCTACGCGGGCCTCGGCTTCAACTTGACCGATCCCGAAGGCCAGACCGATCTATCGAAGTACGATGGCATCGCCTTCCGCGCGCGGCGTGGTGCTGACTCGACGCAGAAGCTCCGACTCAAGGTGCCCGATGTCGCCACGCACCCGAGTGGCGGAGTCTGTACGGACAAGTGCTTCAATGATTTCGGCGCCGACGTGGTGCTTACCGAGGAGTGGCAGCAGTTTTTGGTTCCATTCTCCGAGATGACGCAGATGAGCGGTTGGGGCGACCCTCGTCCGGCCAACATCGACGCCACCAAGATCTACTCCCTGCAGTTCCAAGTCTTGCAGAAGGACATGGCCTTCGACATCTGTGTCGACGACGTTGCCTTCATCAAGTGTGAGTAGCCGTGCGAGGTTCGGTGCCGTGATCAAAGGGTTGCGGCACCGAATCTCGGCTCTTGCTGCACTCCTCAGCCGGCCTCTTTGCCGTGAAAGCGCTCAGCGAGAGCGATGCGTTTCAGGTAGCACTCTCGGACCAGCTTGAGGTCTTCAACGTAGTGCTCGATCTCGTTCGGTAGGAGCGCCTGGGCGCCATCCGAGAGCGCGCGGGAGGGTTCTGGGTGGATCTCGGTCATGATCATGTTGCAGCCCGCGATCACGCCCATCGCCGAGAGGTGGAAGATGTCAAGCAGGTCATCGCTGCTTCGGGTTCGCTTGCCGACCGCATGAGAGGGATCGACACAGACAGGCAGGCGGGTCCAGCTGCGAAGCACGGGGATATGCCCTAAATCCGCCAGGTTCCGGTGAGGCGCGGCAAGACCGCTCTTGAGCCCGCGAAGACAGAAGATGATTCGGTGGTTTCCCTCGCTGGCGATGTACTCCGCAGCGTTCAAGGACTCGGTCAGGGTGAGGCCGGCTCCACGCTTGTAGAGCACGGGATACTCACTCTGTCGTCCCACGGCCTTCAGGAGAGCGAAGTTCTGGGCGTTGCGGGTCCCGATCTGGAGCATGACTCCAACCGGCGCCCCCGAGCGGCGCAACGCCGCGTCGATCTCGTCGATGTGGCGCTCCTCACAGACCTCCATCGAAAGGATGACCACCCCGTGCTTTGCTGCGAGTTCGAAGACCCAAGGCAAGCAGTCGTGCCCGTGGCCCTGAAAGTCATAGGGTGAGGTTCTCGGCTTGTAGGCTCCGATCCGCGAGAGTGTGACCTTTGCGCGCTGCAAGGCGGCGAAGGTTTGGCCTACGAATTCAAGGGTGTCTGCCGAACACTGACCGAGGAAGACCTGGAAACTGTGCTCGTCGAACGTCACGCCCTTGTAGCTGAAGGGCATCGCTGAGGCCGCTCCAGCGTGACGACCAATCAGGCGGAAGCTCTCGCTCACGCGGAAGGCTCGCTCCACGAAGGGCAGGGACTCGAAGAGTGAGAGCGGAACGGCTCCGGTCGAGCCAAGTAGATAGACCTCAGTGACCGTGCGCTCCGTTCCGGTGATGGTGTGGGTCTGGCTGTGTACTCCGGGGAACGCCTCGATCATCCCGAGTAGCTCTTTGCACTCAGGCGCACTCGGGACAATGCCGTTCTTGAGGATGATGATCATAGATGCTCACGCTGATTTGCGGCTTGCCGAACGCGGTTCGAGCGGCCCTGCCTCGAACCATGAATGGGGTTCAGGGTACCTCGAAGATGGTAACGCCTTCGTCTGAGACCTCGGTCGAGCCTCGCGTCAGATAGAGCGGGTTGTCGAAGACCACGCCACCCTTTTTGCGGAGCAAGCAGATGGATACATGATCTGTCGCTGTTTTCGAGTAGTTGCAATAGGGAGCCTCCCGCCACTCTGCGACCAGCTTCTGTGTGGAAGCAAGGGCAATCCGGAGTTCGTACTTACCGGGCTCGAGGGAGAAGAAGATTTTTCGATTCTGTTCCAGGGGGAGAGCTTCGGGACGCACCCTGCGGACTACGTCGACGGTGAACTCTCGGCTGGCCTGCCCTGCCCGGGCGATGACGGTGGCGGTGCCGACCTCCTTTGGGACCAGCTCGCGGCCTCGCGGAAATAGGATCCCCGAGTTCTTGGAGCTCAGCTGGAGCTCAACATCGGGAAACTCCTCCCCATTTTTCCCCAGGATCTTGACCTTGGGCACGAAAGGGCCATCCATGAGTTCGACGCGGCCGACGTTCGATGCGTCGACCCGATCGACCAAGCGGCAACTGACCTTCGCTTCTCGGCGCGCCAATCTTATTAGGGCGTCTCCGCTCTTCTTGCAGACAAAGGTGCCGAAACGATCGATCTGGCCGACATCGTTTGGGACCACCTCGAAGGGGTACTCGGCCTTCGGATTGGGTGGAAGTGGCGAGGTGGTGAGGGAGCGCACCAGCACTCGAGCCGGATCACTCGAGGTTATCATCGGGATGATCTCGAGTCGGAAGTCGGCAGGTAGGGAGCTCTTCTGACAGGCGAGCGCGCCGGTGAGGGAAGCGCAGAAGAGCAGTGAATCGCGAAGTCGAGTTAGGCACGTGCACATACGGAGCATGAACATACCAGAGCGCAGCGACCGCTGTCACGGGGGCGCCTTTGCGTTACCGCATCACCGTAGCTCTGCTGAGGGTGCAAGAGGACACGACCGATTCGGGGCGGAAGGTGGAATATCGCCCCCAGCCGAGGGTTGTACGAAGGAAACGACAAGGATGGTGAGAGTCTTGGAGAAGCTGCCGGAAGTCAATGTGGTGATACTGGAACGGGGTGCCAACCCTGCCCGTGGCGCGGTGAATCCGAGCCGCGGGCGCGGCACCACGCACTTGATGATCCAGGACCAGAATGAAGATTTGGAGGCCTTTGCGCGACGTGTCGTCGACAAGGTCTTCAAAGTGCAGCTGTCCGGGCTCCCACTCGGTCCGGTCGTTTACTGTCTCGGAACCCCGGAGAATTCGGCACGCCGTGACGCTCTGCTCCTCGCGCTCGCGAGGCGGGTAGAGAGAGGCACGGTTCTGATCGAGGTGCCGGACGCTCTTCCAGAGGAGGAACGAGCACATATTTTCGAGGCCATCGGTTCCATGACACGCGTGAGCTCATCTTTGGTGGTCCGCGCGGTTTTTCTAGAGGGACCCACGGTGCGCTCCCCATGGTTCTCGAATCGGGGGCGCGCACGGTCGGTGGCACGCGGTGTGCGTTGGGAGGAGAAGCCGTTCAACTAGAGTGGGCCAAGAGGCCGGATCTCGGGTAGGCGGGCAACACGGGCGGATTGATCCATACTCTCCGCGGTTGCCCGTTTTCACGAGGGAAGCCTGCCGGTGCAGCGCTCGTAGATCGAGCAGGCCGCAATCTGCGCTTATCCCATTGTTACGGAGTTCGTCCCATGAACAAATCCTCTCTCTTCGCTCTTCTAGCATCCGCCGTTCTTGTCTGCGTCACCTGCCCCGCCCAGGCCGAGAGTCTGGCTGCATGCGGAGACATCAACGTCGAGGCCAGTGCTGAATGTGAACTCAAGGCTAGCGGCAGCTGCACCATCGAAGACTGCACGTCCATCAACTGTTCAGCGTCGCTGCATGCCGAGTGTGAGGGAGAGTGCGAGGCGACCCTTCCAAGCTGCGAGGTAGACTGCAGCGCCACTTGTGAGGCCGACTGCGAGGTTGAGCCGGGAGATTTCGACTGCGAAGCCAGCTGCACGGGCCGTTGTGAGGGCAGCTGCTCAGGAAACTGCGAGGCCCAGTGTGAGGCCGATTCGGACTCCGCGGCCTGCCAATCCAAGTGTGAGGCGACCTGCCAGGCCTCCTGCGAGGGAGAGTGTTCAGCGAGCTGCGAGGGAACACTTCCGAGCGCGGACTGTGAGGCCAAGTGCGAAGGTTCCTGCAAGGGCTCCTGCAACACGGAAGCTCGTCTCGACTGCCAGGTTTCGTGTCAGGCCGATCTCGAGGCGGAGTGCACTACGGATTGCCAGGCGGACTGCGAGGCAGAGGGGGCGCTGTTCTGTGACGGGCAGTACGTCGATCACGGCAACAATCTCGAAGACTGTGTTGCGGCCTTGCAGTCAACCTTCTCGATCGAGGTTGAAGGCTACGCCAACGCCGATGCTAGCGGTTCCTGCGACGGCAACTCCTGTGAGGGTGAGGCGAGCGCGGAGGCAGGTGCGAGCTGTGCCGTTGAACCCGGCTCGAAGAATCATCGAGGAGGGTTCGCGGCCATCCTCGTTGGACTTGCCGGTCTGGGCGTGGGCCTCAGGCGACGCGCGATCAGGTGAGTGAACCAACCACGGCCCTGGTGGGAAAACGAGGCATGTGACGCGGCGCGACCTCAACCGGTTGCGTCGCGCTCTGCACGAGACCATCAGTTGCCACGGACAGCTCGGCTGGTGGCCGGTGTTGTGCGAGCGCCGGCCCGCGCGAGAGCGTCTGGGAGAGATTGAGAATCGGGGCTATCACCCTGGCTTGTACGACGTTCCCCGAACTCGAGCTGGCCGCTTCGAAGTGCTGATGGGGGCCGTTCTGACCCAGAACACCGCCTGGATCAACGTCGAACACGCCCTTGGCGCCTTGCTTGGATGCGGGATTCGGACGCCGGAACGGCTGCTCGAGCTAGCTCCCAAAGAACTCAGCCAGTTGATTCGCCCAGCCGGGTATTTCAACCAGAAGGCGGGTTATCTGCGGGCGGTGAGCGCGTGGTTCCTCGAGCACGACCGGGGCCTGATTGGACTTCCTCGAACCCGAGAGACAGTCAACGTGGTTCGCAGGTCTTTGCTGGCTGTCCGGGGTGTGGGGGAGGAGACCGCCGACAGTGTGCTTCTGTACGCCTACCACCTGCCGACGTTCGTCGTCGATGCGTACACGCGCAGGGTGCTGCTCTCTCTTGGGCTGTGCACCGAGCACGACGATGCTCGTGCACTGCAGCTCTGGTGCGACACGGCGCTCAGCTCGTCCAATCTCACCGAAACCGTGCACATCTTCCAGGAGGCTCATGCCGCTCTGGTGGAGGCGGCGAAAGCCATGCGTTCGCGCGGGCGATCTCAGTGATGGTTGGGACACGAGCCAATGTCGGCGATGCTGGTACGAATCGTGAAATTCGAGTCAACGGTGTGCCGCTCCGCGAAGAAGAAATGCAAGGGATGACGCTCGCCCACCACCAACCCGAACCGCTCCGCGATCTCGTCGAGTGCCACCTCCGCGCTCATGGCCACGTGAACGCCTCCGAGATCGATGGCCAGCCGACGGTTGATGAAGACCCACATGTCATCATCACCCGAAAATGAGAACACCTCACCTCCAACGTAGACGAACTCTGTGGCTACGGCGAGGGTGAAGTGGTAGTTGTGGGCGTTGCCCTCATTGCCGAACAAGTGGTTATCAATCGGGAAAAAGGCTCGATTCTCGTAGATGTAGAGCCCAGGCTGCTCGGGGGAGTCTTCGAGCTGTATCGCGATATCAGTGGCCAGGTTGACATCTGGCACGTCATGATACCACTCAGCGAAGCTGGCCGGACTGGTAACGGTAACGGTGGCTCCGGGGTGTGCATACACAGGAGTTCCATCCTCACCTAGCTCGGGTTCGACGATACCGGTCTCTGCGATTGAAGAGCCGATCTCCTCGCGCTCGAAATCCGGATGGGCGATCCGAAAGTCACGGATGACGCCCTCCAGAATTGGCGGATTCGGTTGGGGAGCGTCGCAAGCGTACCATACGCCATCTTCGCATATCTCGTAGCCGGTCCCGCAGGCACTCAGGCAGGGAAGCTCTACCCGTGGCACCTCACAGCTCCCCCACGCGTCATCGCTGCACTGTTCGATTCCGGTTCCACAATCATTGCTGCAGGGGCGCTCTGTGAGTTCGACCTCGCAGTCTCCCCAGCGATTCTCGTTGCACCAGGCGAGACCCGCGCCGCAGGTATTCGAACACACCCGGGAGGTCGGTGGTACATCGCAGGGCAAGAAGTATCCATCCCGACAGATCTGGATTCCTTCCCCGCATCGATTCTGGCAGCGACGCTGCTCACCCTCGATCTCACAGGGCTCCGCACCCATCAAATCGGAACGGAATCCACAGCCGAGCGGTGCAAGAAGCACTGCTGCACGGACGAGCGAACCGAGGAAGTGACGAGCCACGTCGTGGAGGCTAACGCAAGCGCAGGAAGAATTCCGGTGTCAACGCCGATCGGTGAGCGAATAGTCGCGCCCCATGGCCTTGGCTAGCTTAGTTTCGGCCAAGCGGATATCGATCTGCGCGGAGACCATCCGAAGCAGGGTGTTGACCAGTTCGGCCTCGGCGTCGATGAGTTCGGCCGTCGTGGCCTTGCCCACGCGGTAGAGCTGAACCGACGTGTCGTACGCCGATTGGGACGCCTCGCTGGCGCGCCGCGCCGCATCCAACTCCGCGTGCGCTCGGCGTCCCTCGGTGTAGGCGGTGGCGACTTCCATTCGGATCCCCTCGCGAACCAGCCGGCGGGTGGCCTCGATGGAGGCGCGCTGAGCCGAGATTTCACGTGCGCTCGCGTCGTTGGTCAAGAGGTCATTGACCACCCAGGAGAGCTGGAGTCCGGCGGTCCAACTGCCGTTCCAACCCTCCTGGAAGGTGTAGCGAGAGTTTGGATTCGCGTAAGTGTAGTCGGCGAAGCCGTCCAGCCGAGGGAGCTTGCCCGCACGAACGACCTCTTCGGCCGAGGACATGGACTCAACGGTGTAATTGAGGGCGAGAAGTTCCGGGCGACGCCGTTGCGCTTCAGCGACCAACTCAGGCAGGGGCAGGAGTTCCGCCGATTTGGATTCCCGAAGCACGTCCTCTCCGAGCACGTAGTTGGCCTGCTCGTCAGCCATGATCACGGCCAGCTGTTGGGCAGCAAGCTCGCGGAACCCCCGCGCCGCTTCGAGGCCAGCTTCGGTCGAGGCCAGAAGTGACTGCAGCCGGAGCACGTCGGCTCGCGTCGCCGACCCCACCTTGAAGGCTACCTCTACGTCCTTCAATCGCGCGTGAACCCGCTCGATCGACTTCTCGGTGACTGCCACCTGTCCGAGTGACTTGGTCCAGTTGAAGAATGCGATGCGGGCGTCACCTTCGACCTTGGCGCGCTCTGCGACGATATTGAGCTCTACGGCCTTCTGATTCTGTCGCGTGGCCTCGATGCTGTCGCCGAGGCGTAGCAAGTAGTCAGAAAGCGGTACACCGAGGGTTGCACCGAGCGAGTAGGCATCTGTTGTAACCGGGAGTTCGAAGGCGAAGCCAACCAACGGCGCATCCGCGGGGAGTGGGCCAGCCAGTGGTGAGCCGACGAAATTGATGTCACCACCCATGTTCGATTCGACACGGCTCAACCGAGTGTAGCTGGCCTTGAGGGTGAGCCGGGGCAAAAACTGGTACATCGCTGAGTCAACCTTGGCGGCAGCAGCGCGGAGCTCAGCGTTTCTGGCCTCGATGCTGTGGCTCTCGAGCACCGCACGCTTCGCCACCTCGGCGGCGGTCAAGCCACCGGGGATTGGCGTAAAGGCGAGGAGCACAGGGTTCTCGAGGTTGCGAGCGTCCCGCTCCACCAACGGCGAAGTGCCCCCGGCGGGTGGCTCTGGTGCGGCGGCAGGTGCAGCGGCGGCGGGTGGCTCTGGCGCGGCGGCGGCGGGCAACTGTGCTTGCGCCACAGCAGGAGGCGCCACCACGGATGACACGCAGAGCCACGATACGAGCGAAGAGCGGAGCCTCTGATTCATGATTGCTCGGTTCCTTGCGGGGCGACGGGCGTGGACGATTCAACATGCGCGAGAAGCTTCTTCTCGAACCAGCGGACCGGTCCGCTCGCGATCAGATTGTCGAAGAAGGTGTAAACCACTGGGATCACGACCAAGGTGAGAACGGTCGAGGTGACCAGGCCGCCGATCACGCAAATGGCCATGGGGGCCCGCGCCTCACCACCCTCCCCAAGGCCCAGAGCGACTGGCAGCATCCCGAACACCATGGCCACCGTGGTCATCAAGATCGGCCGAAGTCGAAGGATTCCAGCATCAACCAGCGCTTCATGCATGGGCTGTCCACGTTCACGGGCCTGATTGGCGAAGTCGACGAGCAAGATGGCGTTTTTGGTTACCAGGCCCATCAACATGATGATGCCAATCATGGATAGGATATTGAGGGTCATCCCCGTCGCGTACAGTCCACCGAATGCTCCAATCACGCTGAAGGGCAGGGAGATCATGATGGTGATCGGTTGGATGAAGCTGTTGAACTGGGCTGCGAGGATCATGTAGACCAATATCACGGCCAAGAGCAGCGCCTCGATCATCGAGGCAAATGACTCGTTCATGATCTTGCCCATGCCTTCGAACTCAGTAGTGATATCGGGCGGCACGAGGTCTTTGGCGGCCTCTCGGACCTTCTGCTGGGCAACGCCCAGCGGGACGCCATCCAGGTTCGCCAGCACCGTTACCTGGCGCTGTCGAGAGGACCGGTCGATGCGGCTCGGACCGACACCGCTTTCCACACGGACCAGGTTCGCAAGATCGACCAGTTCTCCGGTCGTTGAGCGAACCTTCATGCTCGACAGTGTCTCCACGCGCTGACGCTCCTCGCGCGGCAATTGCACGATGATGTCGTAGGCGTCGGTGCCTTCCTTGAGTTCGCTCACGGGATCGCCGGCCATGAAGGAACGGAGTGAGCTTGCCACCATCGCGACCGGCACGTTGAGGGCCGCCGCCCGATCACGATCGACCAAGATCGAAATCTCGGGCTTTCCTCCGCGAAACGTGGTTTCGACGTCGACGAATCCAGGAAGCTTGGCGAGCCTATCGCGAAGCTTCTCAGCTGTAGTCACCAACTTGTCCAGGTCGGGTCCGGTGAGTGAGAACTGAACTGGTTGTGGGTTGCCACCGCCCATGCCCGCCTCCGAGACCGTGATGCTGGCTGGCTTGAGCTTCGCGTAGCGCGTGCGAAGCCAGACCATCAACTGCTCTTGGGAGACTTCCCGTTCGGTGGACGGGAACATGCGGACTTGAATTACCCCTTTGTTGATCTGGCCCTGTTGGCCGCTGCCCACCGTCGCCAGGGTGTGCTCGACACCCTTGCCATTCTTCAAGATGTCGGAGGCGATATCGTTTACGAAGCGGCTGGTAGTGTCCAGCGCGGTCCCGGTGGGAAGCTCGACGTTGACAGTGAATTGGGCCTGATCCTCCTTGGGGAAGAACTCAGTAGGCACTCGCTGTACGAGGAAGCCCGAGGCGACCAGGGCCAACACGGCGAAGCTGACGGTGATGAGTCGGTGACCAAGGGCCCAACGGATGACGTGGCCGTAGGCGCGTTCGAAAGCACCCATCAAGGCGTCGACCACTCGCGCTAGCCGTCCATCGGCGCTGTGTGGTGTGAGGAATCGAGAGGAGAGCATGGGTGTGAGCGTGAAGGAGACCAGCATGCTCATGGCCACGGCGAAGCTCACGGTGAGGCCGAATTGGAGGAAGAAGCGGCCAATGATGCCTTTCATGGTAGCCACCGGCACGAAGACCGCGAGAATCGTCGAGGTCATCGACAGAACTGCCAAGAAGATCTCGTTGGTGGCATCCGCTGCCGCGGCCAGCGCTCCCTTGCCATCCTCCAGGTGCCGATGGATGTTTTCCATGACCACGATGGCGTCGTCGATCAACACGCCAATCGCGATTGAGAGCGCGAGCATCGTGAGCATGTTGAAGGTGAAGCCCATCCAATAGATGAAGGCAAAGGTTGCGATTACGCTGGTCGGCAGTGCGATTGCGCTGATCAGAGTCGCTCGCATGTTGAGTAAGAAGAAGTAGATCACGATCACGGCGAGCAGCCCGCCGAACCAAAGATCGAACTCGGCTTCTTCGATGCTCCGCTCGATGTAGCCGGAGGTGTCCGTGGCGATGGTCAGCTTGGCACCCTGCTGGGCAAGCCGGGGACTCAGCTCGGCGACGGCGGCATGGACCTGTTTGGCCACGGCTACCACATTGGTCCCGCTCTGCTTCTGGACCGCCAGCGAGATGGCCTCCTTACCGTCGAAGGTAGAGGTTGACGTCGCCTCCTTGATGCCGTCCTTTACCTCGGCGATGTCGCTGACGCGAACCACAGGCTGCGCCCGCGACTCGAGCGGGTTGGTACCGGGGGCAACCGCTCGAAGTGGCAGGATGATGTCGGCCACGTCTGCTGCGGTCTTCAGCTGCCCCTTGGTCTTGACCGTCAACTCGGTGGTTCCGGTCTGGTAGCTGCCGGCTGGAACCTCGAGATTCTGGGAGGCGATGGTCTGGGCGACGTCCGCCACGGTCAGGCCGAGACCGTTCAGTTTGTCTGGATCGATGTAGACCTGGATCTCACGCTCGCGGTCACCCGACAACTCGACGCTGCCAACCCCGCTGATGCGCTCGAGTCGCTGCTTGACTGTCTTGTCGGCAATGTGGGCGAGCCGAGCCGGCGGCAGGTCACCCGAGAGAGCGAGGTAGACGATGGGCATCGCGCCGAGATCGAACTTGGCGATCACGGGCGGATCGGCACCTTCTGGAAGGTCAGCCTGGATCTGCGCAACCTTGTCGCGCACGTCCTGGATGACCTTGTCGGCTTTCATCTCTAGCTCAAACTCGATCACCACCTGGGTGACACTCTCCAAGTTGTAGGATTTGAGCGTGCGAATGCCGCCGATCGAGTTCACGGCCTCCTCGATCTTCTCTGCGACCTCGCGTTCCATGGTGGCGGGATCGGTGCCAGGGTAAACCACCTGGACGGTTACGATCGGAAACTCCACGTCCGGACGGAGATCGATGCCTATCTTGGGGTAGGCGAGCACGCCGAACACCATGATGGCGAGGATCATCATCGTCGCGAAGACTGGGCGGCGAATACTGACGTTGGCGAGATTCATGGGGTGCCTGCAGCCGAAGGAAGGGGACGTGGCGAGACGGAGGCGCTCGACGCTGCGGACACGGTGGGTGTGGCCACGCCGGTGCCACCGGCGTCAGCTTCGGGCGCGGCAAAGATGACGTCGACGAGCATCCCGGCCTTGATGGTCCCCTCGGGGTTGGGGATGGTGGCCACCAGTTCGACGGTCCGACTCAGCGGATCCACGCTGGGGTTAATCCTGGTTATCGTGACCTCCTTCTCGAGATCCAGTGATGCCCAGCGGACGCGCATGGTGTCCCCGGCTCGGATGCGCGACAAGGCGTTTTCGGCGAGCTTCACCCTGACCTCGATCTCGGAGATGTCTTGAAGCACGACCACGGTGGTTGGCGGCATCATGGTTACGGTTTCCCCAGTGTGCTTGCGCTTGGCGCTGACCACACCGGCGAATGGCGCCACGACCGTTGCATCTCCGGCGTAACCTCGCGCCGAGTTGACCGCGGCCTCCGCCTGCTGGACCGCTACCCGCGCGCGGTCGAGGCCGAGCCGCACCTGGTCCCAGGTAGCGGGGGAGATGGCACCCTGCTCGAAGAGAGGCTGGGTGCGATTGTGCTCGAGTTCGGCCTGGCTCAGACCTACGCGAGCCTGGGCGAGGGCAGCCTCGGCTTGCCGCACGTTCAAAATGGCGTTGGTGTTCTCGATGCGGAAGAGAACCTGACCCTTCTTCACCCGCATGCCTTCCTCGACCAGAACCTGAGCGAGGATGCCGCTTGCCTTGGGACCGAGTTCGGCCTGCCGAATCGCATGGGTGGCACCGGTGGCGCGCCAAGCGTTTCTGTCCGAGCGAGACGCCGCGGTCTCGGTCAGCACCGGGACGCTGGGAAGAGGAGCCGCACCAGCACCCTCGGCTGGGGGCAACTGAGCAGTCGCCTCCGACTTCTTGCAGGCAACGAAAGCGAGGCAGGGCACCAAAGTCAAAGCAACCAGGGATCTCAGGGACATCACTTCTTCAAGGCTCCTTCGAAGAACAGCCGAACGACTTGCCGAGAGCGATCTACCAGTGAGACCCGCTCCGAATCATGAAACCAATCGCGGATTACCATCTCCAACATGGCGCGGATCCCCCAGGTCAGCTCCTCGACTCCAAGATCCGCGCGGAGGTAACCTTGCTCGATGGCGTTGGACACGTACTCAGAGAGGACCCGCGCGAAGCGACGGTGGTCCTCTTCGGGATCGATGAGCGGAATCGCGCGTGGAACTCCCTCCATCGAGGGCGTCGCTCCCACCACATAGATGGCGAACAGTCGCCCGTTCTGCTCCAGAAAACCCATACTGCGCTCGACGAACGTCGTGAGTGCAGTGAGCGGGTCCTCCGCGATCACGGGCTCTTCGATCAGCGCGAAGTAAAGCTGGCGGTGGCGCTCCAAGAGCGCGACGAAAAGCGCCTCCTTGCTGTCGAAGTAATTGTAGAGCGTCCCGACCGAGACTCCGGTTTCCTGGGAAACGTCGACCATTTTCGTGGCGGGAAAACCCTGACGCACGAACACCCGCTCGGCGGCATCCAGGATCGCCTCGCGGTAGGTGCTGCGCGTTTGCTCCTGCACGGCCTGCTTGAGGTCGCGAGCGCGGGACGAAGATGACGAAGACATAGCGCGTTCAGAAGTTCGACCGAGTGTTCACAATCAAGAACTCCAAGAAGTGCGACTCGGGGCGTCTACTTCGAATTGGCTTTCAATTTGGTAGTGAACAGCTATTCATCAATTTGAATATAACCCATGATAGCGCGAGCCAGACGCACGTCAAGACCCCGTCGCGCAGAACCGATGCCCGGTGTACGCTGCCTCTTTCGGTCACTGTGCTCCTGGTGGAGGCTCTTTGGTCATATTTGGGAGAATCGGCTGGTTGCGGGGAGCGCTCGTGCTTCTTCTGGGCGTGTTCCCTTGGGGTTGCGGGACAGCTGAGGGTGACCCGGCCGGCGAGTCTGGGGGAGCGGCTGGCGACGCGGGGGTGGTGCACGGGCAGCTCGAGTTTGGGCCGTGCCCGTCCGACCTCCCCGGTGCCAGAAAGGAGCGCCACTGCGCGACCGTGGCGCTCCCACTTCGAGCCGCGAGTTCCGAGGGACCAACTATCGACGTGATGGTGGTCATGTATGAAGCGGCCTCCCCGTCACGCGGACAGCTCTTTCTCTTGGACGGAGGACCCGGGGGAACTGGCGCCACCTACATGAGCGACGAGATGCTCGCACTGTACCGCGAGCTAGGCCTCACCATCTTCATTCCGCAGCACCGCGGCACAGGTCACTCCACGCCGCTTCACTGCACCGAACTCGATGATCTCGAGGCGTGCAGTCGCGAACTGGTCGAGGAGTGGGGGGAGGGGCTTCGAGCGATGAGTTCGAGCGAGGCTGCCGAGGACCTCTACCAGCTCATCGAGCTCGCGAGAGTTCCGGGTGAACCGGTCTTCGTGCTTGGGATTTCTTACGGCACCTATTGGGCCCAGCGATTCCTCTCCCGACATCCCGCCGAAGTCGATGGGGTCATGATGGATGGCATCTTGCCGCTCGATGCGAACTTGACCGAGTCTGATCCTTTGGCGCAAGAGGCAGGGCTGCGTTTGCTCGAGGATTGCACCAAGGTTCCTTTTTGCCGAAGTGCGCTTGATGACGATCCGCTCGCGACCGTGAACCTGGTCATGGACACCGCGGATGACCCCGAAACCCGCTGCCTCGGTGACAATGGGTTGACCCGGCGTGATCTTTCGATCCTGTTCTCGATGATGATGGCCCTCGATGTGCCGTATCTGGTCCCGGCGACCGTGCTACGACTCCATCGCTGCTCCGCCAGTGACACGAGCGAGCTTCTGACCCTGATCGGCACCATCACCGAGGTTCTGGGCCAAGGTTCAGAGGTGGATTGGGAGCGTATGAATCCCGTGTTGCAGTATCATGTGGTGCGCACAGACATCCTGTCCGATCTCGCGAGCATCGACGCGACCCGGTTGATCGCCGCCCGCGATGCGCTGATTGTTCGTAGCGCTGCTGCCAGCGTTGAGTGGTTTGACGAACTCTTGGCGGGCTGGGTCGTGAATTATCCGAGCGAGCCTCGAGAACTCGTGCCTCCCACCACACCGGTACTCCTGATGAATGGAACCTACGACGTCCAGACCCCACTCCCCTGGGTCGACGAGCTTGCTCAGCGCTACCAGACCACGGGCGTTACGGTACCGTCAGCAGGCCACGCCGTGGATATCTCACTGTGGATGGCTAACCCCGCGAGCCTGCCCTGCAGCCTCTCCATCAAGCAAGCATTTGTTCAGGATCCCGGATCTCGCCTTGATCTCAGCTGTCTCGACCAGATCCCCCTCAGCGACTTTGCAGCCGAACGAGAGGGGACGCAGACCTACGCCGAGCTCTTCTTTGGGACCCATGAGCTATTGCCCAGGCTGTCCGGTGGCACACCGAGTGCGCGACGTATCCGTGCGCCGGGCGCGTTGTCGCCGGAGACGCTCCGTCGCCAACTGCGTGAACGATTCAAGCAGATCCGATGGGGGCTCCCCAGCGGCTCACGTTTTCGCACCTAGCTCGAACCAGGCACACCGGTGTTCGAGGTCAGCCGCCGGTGAACCTCTTCGATATCGACCAAGAGCGCGTAGGCACGACGGAAGCTGGGCGCGCGACCCTCGACCATGGTCCATAATCGTTCCCGAACGGCCCAGACGACTCGAGGTGTAGCATCTGACCATCGGAGACGTGTGACAACATCGAGGAGCATCGGAGCTTCGGTGTCGGGACATGCACGCATCCACGCGGCTGTTTGCTCCGGATCCGAGCCCATTTCGCGCTCAGCCCGCGCCAGACAAGCCTCGGGTACACGTGCCAAGAAACTCGGGAACGAGTGGAGGGGAAGTGCAATGGGTGAATTGAGGATCGCCTCGAGCACGAACCTGGGGAGTCGTGCTAGGCGCTCCGCCGACAGGTCCGAAGCATCGGTGCGCTGCTGCAGGTACGCTTCCCAGACCGAGGCGGAGAGCTGCTCGAGGGGGAGGGGACACGGCGGGTCGCCGAGTAACCACCGCACCGTCGGGTCGGGGGTGGCGCTCTCTGCCATCATCACCCGCGGATGGTCGAGCAGCACCGCACCAGATGCGGGTGCCTCCGCCTCGATCCAAGCCCGAAACAGGGCCTGCCCGAGCTTCTTGTTCTCGAAGCCCCGGCTTTCGGCTGCGAGGATCAAGAGTTCCAACCAATCATGGTCGACCAGGTGCCTCTCCAGTGCTGGCCACGCGAGCACGTCCAGCTCCACCTCGTCGAGCACGACGCCGAGCGCGAGCAGGGGATGGGTAGAGTCCTGTTCGGTGCCAACCCCAACCTGCTGGCGCAGGCGGTCGAGCAGTCCAAAGATCTGGCTCAGAGCACTCTTTCGCGTGGCGGACCACGACACCATGAGTTCGAAGATGGCAGAGTAAGCGGCAGTGCCAGTGACGGCAGAGAACAGCCGTGTGCGTTCCAGGTAGCCTGGTTGAAGCTCACCGAGCGCGAGCAGTGCCAGTGGAAGTGCCCCAGGTGCGTCGAGCGGGTGCAGGACTGCCCGGCACCCGATGCGACGACGACAGAAATTCTGATCGTCGATGAAGGCGAGCGCCGCCATTTCCTTGAGCAGAGGGGCGGCGAGCTGCACTGGGAGATCGACTCCCTGTAGTACCAGATGCCCGAGAACGATGAGCGTAGACTCAAAGGCTGCGACCAGAGCTGGGCTTTGTTCATCCAGAAGCTCAAAGAGATCATCCACTAATCCTGCTGGATCGCGACGGGCACGGTGCTCGAGTTCTCGAGTTATCGAACCGCGACGTTGCTCGTCGAGCAAAGCCTCGCCCCACTCAGAGGGTGCCCGCAGGAGCAGCTCTCGTTCGGCGAGCACCTCGGAGAGCCTCACCAGAAAGTGAGGGCGCAGAGCCAGAAGGCTCGGCGAGACCGGTTGAAGCATGCCGGCCTCGCTCAACGCAGACAGGATGCGGTGTGCTCCTGGTGGCAGCTGTTTCTCTGCCCGTTCGAGCTCGCGGCGGCGCAATCCGAGCTCGGTCGATGCGAGCTGGACGCGTAGCCAATCGAGGTCAGCTCCCGCTCGATACTCCTCGGGCATGGTGTCGATCCAGTCCTCGAAGCTGCGCGCATCTGACAAGGGTCGCGTCGGGTCGGAGGCTCCGTGGTGCATCGCGATCAGGATCTCAGGAAGGTTGCGTCGCAGCATCGAGGTGCGCGCATCTCGCTTGTCTAGTGCAGCATCGAGTCGCTCCGAGACTGCTCGTCGGTACACTTTCGAGAGTGAGGAGCGGTTCATATCCACGACCCCGTGTGCGACAATCACGGAAAGCATCCCGATCAGATCGGCCAGTGTGCGGATCACGCCGTCCCTGAGCAGCGCTGTGAGCGCGGTCTCGACGGCTGGTCGTAGTTCACCGAGGCCGCGGGGCAGGAGCGGAAGGAGATAGTCAATGGTTGGCGCCAAGGTCTCGGCGAGCGGCGGGGTCTCGACGAGCTCTTCGGTGAGCACGCTTCCGGTGAAGAGCGAGGCTGCCACGCAGACGTGTCCCCGTGCACGGAACCGTGCGAGCAGCGGTTCTGATACAGGAACCACCGAGTCGACGAAGAGTGGTCCAGCGCTGTCGAAGCTGTCTGTCCATCCGTTTTCATCGAGGCGGGCGGTTTGACAGAGGCTCCGCGCTTTGAGCCAGGCACGTGTCAGAGTTTTTCCAGAGCCGCTCGCGCTAGGCCAGAGTGCCACTTCCCAACGCTTTGGCTGGGCGACCAAGAGTGGAATGGTCGGAGGCAAAGACACTGTCGTAAGATCGAGCGCCTTGCCGCCTGGTAGGTCAAAGAGCCGGATACGGGAGAGAAGCTCGCTGTGGGATGGTGGTGCTTCACCGAGTCGATCGGCAATCTCAGCGGCCCTGCAGTGGAGAATGTCGGCCAGAGCCTGCTGTGCTTGGGGGCGCTCCCGCAGCCAATCGAGTTCGGCACCTCGGTCGAGGCGGCCAAGGATGGAGGCCAAGGAGCGAGGCCGCGGAGAAGAATCAGCCGGCCAATGAGGATGGTCGAGCGCGAGACGGGCCAGTTGATCGAGGCTTCTTATCCCTGCGACTGGCATCAGGTCACGAAGCCAACCCATGTTCTGCCCTCCGGCTTCTGCTGCCGCCACCTGCCGAAGCACAGCGCTTCGGGGCATCTGTCGGATCAGGGGAGCGAATCATGTCACCCATGATGCAACATCATGCATGTTGCATGCAAGTTGCATTATGTTGCGTTGTGACCTTAGAAAATCCCTTTAGCAACTTATGCTTAGCCAGTTACAGATACGCGGCTCATAAGCCGGCCAGGTTCGACCTGATGGGTGTCGGCAAGCCCATCGAGCCCCCCAAGAGCTCTCCAGACACTACCGAAAGTGGAGTGGCTTCTGCAAACCATTTTCGGAGATCGGGGAGATTGGATGGGTCGTCGCCGTGGAACTCAGGAGCCGGAATCTTGGGCATAGAAAAGGTGAGGAGCGAGCCGCAGCGCAAGGAGGAGCGGACCACCTCGCCTCGATGAAGCGAGAACATGGTCAGCTCCATGAGGGGGATGGGCAGTCCCCAGCGCAGCGGAATCTGCATGAACAATGCGCGCCGCCCAGAAAGGAGAAGCGTTGCGTTCAGTGCGTGCCCGACGGGTGTGAACGCGATTTCGGCCAGCGACTTGGGCAAGGATGCGAGTTCTCGGCCTGCGTCCCGGGCAGGGGCCGAGGTGACGTAAAGCTGGTGCATGAATGCGCCAACGGCTGACCGACGGTAAAGCAGACCAAGCCCCAAGGTGGGCAGATCGAGGGGGCTTGTCGATACCCAGTGTCCGATTCCCAGCTCTCGGTAATCCCCAAGCGAGCTCTGGTGATGTTCGAACCAACAGACGGCCAGAACAGCGCGACGATTGCCGATGGACACCGGAAAAAGGCCGTGTGGGATGGCCTCTTCGACGGACGCGAGGGGGACGGCGTAGAGAACCGAGACCATCGTCGAGCGAGGAAAGCGAACCGGTAAATCGATCTCGAACATGGGACGGTAAACCGTGTGGTGGACGACCAACTCGAAGGACGGGTCAAGGGCGGAACAGCGACACAGCGTAGATATCACGGTAGAGCGTGGCGATGGGACAGTTCGTGATGTACCCAAGGCCACCGAAACACTGAAGTCCCGCGTCTGCGGCCGCTCGCGCCTCCCGAGCCGCGAGCGGCAGGAGGTCCGCCCGGTTTTCTGCAGCGTTCTTGCACGCGAGCGCGAGCGCTCGCGCTCGGGTGATGACCTCGATGAGCGCGGCCACTTGAGGGTGCAAAGAGATGGGCTTGTTCCCCTGGACGCGTTGAGATGCGTACTCTTGTACCTCCAGGCTATGCCGGGTGAGCAATCCGACCAATAGGGAGGAGATACCACCAACGGTGGCAGTCTCAGCGTCTGCGGAAGCACTCGGCGACCCGAGGATCTCCACCCCATCACCAGCTTTGCGCTCCAGGCTGATGTCGACGCAGGCGGCACCGCGAAGACCAAGGTGGGGTGCGGTGTTTACAACCTCAGAGTCTCTGGCCTCGAGGAGTACCATCCGAGCAGAATCATCTTCCGCGCGGGCCAGAAGCACCAAGTGGGTGGCAAACGCGCCACCCACGACCAGACGAGCGATTCCCTGTAGCTTACCCCCCACGACGTGAAGCTCAGGTTTGCCGCTGAGCGGTGGAGCAAAGAGTGTGGTGGCGAGGCGTGAGCCGGTTGGGCAGGGGTAACCGCCGAGGTGTCGATGGGCAACCTGTGATGAGAGCACGATGGCGGCGAGCGAGCCCGAAAGCTCCGCCAGGCCCCCCACGAGCGCTGCCGCCAGATCTGGCTCGCAGGGAGACAAGTAGCCCAGCTCGGCGAGCTGCGCCAGGCCAAGGCGCAGCTCAACCGACGATGTGGCATCGTCGAAGAGGTACCGTCGATCTGCGTTCCTTGCGACGAAATCTCGGAGTGCGTGCTCGACCAGGATAAGCTCGGTTGCATCCCAGCTCATGGCAAACCTCGACCGGTGAGCAGCACGCGCAGGCGGCGCTCTATCGCGTCGTTCTCGCAGATCTCGTCTGTGCCTTCGTACAGGGAAAGTAGGCGAATATCCCGCTTGCGCTTGGCATATCCGAGATCCTCTCGGAGTCCTTCACCGCCGAGCAGTTCCAGCAGAAGCTCGTAGTTCTGGGTTGCGAGACGGCTCGTGGAAGTCTTCGCTTGAGCACCGTAAGCCGAGCTGAGATCGATGGAACCCCCGGACATCTCGTCGATTCGACGCTCCGCCTCTTCGTCTATGGCCCGCCACGGTACCAGGTGCTGCCCGGTCGAGAAGCGCACGAGTGGGGAGGGGACCATTCGATCGAGGCGCCGTGCCAAGGGGTGTTCAAGGAAGCTGAGGAGTCCATGCCGTGCATTGACCAACACCGCCTCGGTCGCGATGGTGCGCGCCAAGAGCACATTCTGCCACATCCGCCCGAGCCGCAGCCTGACTGGTCCTTGATCGCAGACGGATTGTGTGGCGTCCCGCGCCGCGCGAAACAGCCCGAGCGCGGCACCCGCACCGAACCATGCGACCACCGCGCGCGAGGCGCCGAGCACGAGATCGAGGCGGCGACCAGCAAGAGACCGACGACCAAGGCGCGCAGTCTGCGGGACCGCCATGTTCGTGAAGCGGAGTTCGGCGGCGGGACAAGCGCGTTGGCCAAGCTTGGATTCCACGCGTTCAACGCTGAAGCCCGGGGTGTTCGTGTTCACGAGGAACGCCGAGAGGGTCAGTACAGGGTTGTTTTTGTCGAGCGGAAGGATGACCACGGCCTCCCGCGCCAACGACCCATTGCTGACGAAGACCTTGTGTCCATTCAAAACGAAGCCCGAGCCGTCATGCCGGGCATCTGAGACGAACCGGGCATCACCCAGGGTCCGAACGTCTTCGAGATCACTGCCCGCCAGAGCTTCGGTGGCGGCTGTGCACAAGAGGTAGGCCCGGCCTCGACGCTGTTCCCCGATGATGGTCTGCGCCACCCGATTGAGCTGTTCGAGGCTGCCTGTAGCGGCGATCACCGCCAATGCGAGCCCATGGGTTGCGAGTAGATTGGCGATACCGAGACACTCGGCACTGACTTGCTCGAGGAACAGGCACAGCGAGAGCATCCCGAATCCTCGGCCCCCCAGGCTCTTCGGGAGTGCGAGAGAAAGGACTTCGAAACGCGTCGCCAACGCGAGCACCTCATCCAGAGCGGCACCGGGCTCCACCTCGAGGCGGCGATCGAGCGGCAAGACGAGGGGGCGAATAGCTTCTGCGAAGCGCTGACCGAGCAGAAGGGCACTCCGCTCCTCGCTACAGCGAGAGTGTGTCTCGTCGCCCCTTACTAGAAGAAGCGGGTGGCCGAACTCGAGAGGGTGGAGATCCCGCATGCGCTCAGGGCGAAGTCCTGGTCCACTCCATCCCCTTGGTCAAGCGTATCGAAGGATCACACCCACGCTAAACGCGTGCTAGAGTCAATATTACCTTGCGACGTCCCCTGCTTACGTTGGCATTCGGCCTCGTGTTCTTGGCCGTCGGCCTGCTCAGTTGGAGAACCTGGCTCGCCCCCGTGTCTGCCCACACGACCGTGGTGGTGGGTCCACAGCCAGCGGTGGTGAGTCGCGCGGCGAAACCCCCAGCTGTTCCGGGGCCGGTGCGCCGTATCATCACCGAGGCTGGCAGCACCATCCTGTTCACCGAGAATGCGGTTGGTCCCGATGGCTCCTACGACGCCATCGTGCACTTCCACGGGATCTACCCTAACCTGGAGCCCGCTTTGGCCGAATCCGGCCTGAACGCCGCTGTGCTCATCGTGGAAGCAGGAACGACCGCAGGTGACTACTCCCGGCGTTTCGCGGTGGTAGGTGTGTTTCAGGCCTTGCTGCGTGGACTCGATCGCCAGATGAGTCGCCTCCACGAAGGCCGAGCGGTGCGTACGCGACGACTCGCGCTGTCGGCTTGGAGCGCGGGTTATGGAGCGATCGCGCAGCTGTTGCGGAGACCCGACGACGCCGCGTTGGTGTCAGCGGTGCTGCTCTCGGATGCGCCGCACGTGGCGTTTCTGGTGCCGCAGACCCGCACCCTGAGCGATGATCAACTCTCACCCTTCGTGGCCTATGCTGCGCGGGCGGTCCGCGGGGAGACTGTGTTTGGGCTCACCCACACCTCGATCCAGACTGCGGATTATGCCAGCACGACCGAAGTCGCGGCGCGTCTCCATGAACTACTCGGGCTACCTCCGGAGAAGCCCACTCCAGCCCACGCCGAGCTGTCCGACTTGCTCACCCAATCGACCCACGGATCCTTAGTGATTCAGGGGTATTCCGGCAACGATCGCCGGGCGCACGCCGATCAGCAGAGGTGTCTCGGTCGGAATCTGTGGCGCCACCTCCACCACCACTGGCAATGAACGAACTCGGCACACCATCCTCGTTGCGTGTTGGCTTCATCGGACTTGGGATCATGGGTCGCGGGATGGTGGCCAACCTTCTGACCCGCGGGTTTTCGGTCGCGGTCTACAATCGGACTCGGAGCGTTTGTGAGCGGCTGTTTCCCGAGCTCCCGTGCCGTGACTCGCCGGCAGAACTGGCCCGCGATGCCGATGTGGTGCTGGTGTGCGTCGCTGATCCCCCTGCGGTCGATAGCGTGTACCTTGGTCCAGACGGGTTGCTGGGGACCATCGAATCGGGAGCCGTGGTTGTCGAGTGCTCGACAATCGGACCGGCTCAGGCCGAACGCCTTGCGCGAGCCACTGAGGAGCGGGGCGCTCGGTATCTCGCGGCGCCAGTCACGGGTTCGAAGCCCGGTGCAGAGTCAGGCAGCCTTCTGTTCATCGTTGGAGGGGCGTCTGAAGTGTTGGAGCGGGTCCGCCCAGTGTTGCTGGCGATGGGCCAGGAGATCTGCCTGGTCGGTGACGTGCGGCAGGCGTTTGTCGCAAAGCTCATTGGCAACTCCTTCGTGTCGTTGATGACGCTGGCGCTCACCGAGGGGGTGCTGTTGGCCGAGCGGGCCGGGGTCTCGACGGCAGCTCTGCTCGAGGTCGTCCAGAAGAGCGGCTATGCCTCACGCTTCTATGAGTGGAAGGGTAAAGCCGCCATGCATGCTGACTTCTCCACGAATTTTGCGCTCGATCTGTTGATCAAGGATCAGCGCCTGATGCTGACGCTCGCCGACGACCTCGATGTGCCGTTGGCTGGTCTGCGCGCGGCTCATCAGTCTTTCGTGGAGGCGAGCCAAGCCGGCCATGGTGAACGCGACATCGTGGCGTTGCTGCTGCACCAAAGGGAAATGGTTCACCGGAGTCGGTGACCCCGGGGTTGCGTCGCGTTGGCGCGGCGGTGCTCGTTGACCGAAGTTCGTGGCCTTGGCGAATGGTGGGCCGGTTTTTGGAGTGCTGGAACTTCCCGACACGGCGGTGGTCTGATCTGGACGAGTGTCGGCACCGTTTCGATGGTGTCGAGGCTCCGCCGGCGAGACCACGCGACCATGACTTCATGGTGCGGCATCGGCTCGACGGCACCCGTTCCTCGAACCACGCGCGCGACGCGCAGGAGGTCCGTCATGGCACACGCCCATTCTCAGTTTCCCGCACCCATTGTCGCAAACCCCTTTCTTTCAGCCAAGTCTGGCATCGCCAACGACAATCGCTTGGCGGTAACGGTGGCGCACAGTCCGGCACGTGCCATCGAGGTACTGATTGCTTGGGGTGACGATATCATCGGCGTCGTGCACCGGCAGCCGGTGAGCTCGATCACTCTAGGTGAGGGTGCGTCTGCGGGCCATGTCTGTGACATCGTGGTGCCGAGCGAGATCCTCGGCAGTCCTCTGCACACGTTGATTGCCGTCGAGGCTGGGCAGGTGCTTCTGTCAGTACCAAACGGGGCGCGCGGAGCGATCGGCGACCAGCCACTGAGCCCCGGACAGCGCATCGAGCTGGTCGAAGGTATGCAGGGGCAGTTGGTGCTTGGGAGCCTCCTCTTCAAGATCCACGCGATGGCCCCCGAGGCTCGTGTCGCGCGAGCGCTTGGGGCTGGGCTCGATCGAGGGCTCGTGGGCTCCTTCGCGTCCTCCCTGTTCTCGATAGGAGGGCTGATGCTCTCGCTCGCGTATTTCGTGCCTCCGCTGACGCTCAACGACGACGAGACTCCCGATGTGGACCAGGTGCGCGTCATTCAGCAGTACCTTGCCAGCATCGCGGAACGGGAACGGACGTCGATCGAAAAGGAGACTCCGGTGACCGACCCCGGTGATCAGGCTGGACAGGTGGGACACCGCTCGCCGGGGCAGGAGGGCCGCACGGGCTCGCTCACGAGCAAGAACACTCGTGGACGCCTTGGCATCATGGGGAAGCCCGACAACACCGAGGTGCGCCTCGGCAGGCGTGAGGCGCTCGAGATGGCACGCAGCTTCGGGATGGTCGAGTTGCTCGGGATGATGAACAGCGGCGCGCGCAATGTGGTGAGCGCCCCCTGGGGTGACGCCAACCCGAGCGGACGCGACGACCGTGATGCGATCGGCCTGCTCTTCGGCGACACCATCGATGACGCGGCGGGTTTTGGTGGGCTCGGGCTGACCGGCACCGGCGAAGGGGGAGGGTGTCGAGGACCGGGATGTGGTCTCGGGATCGGGATCGGGGAAGTCGGAACCATCGGTGGCGGGCTTGGGATCTGTGACCCAGCCAAGGGACCATGCAATGGCATGGGGGTGGGTGGCGGTCACCAGCGCGGTGGGCACAAGACGCGTGTGCCGGTGATTCGTCCTTCGGTGACCATAGTCTCGGGTAGGTTACCGCCCGAGGTGATTCAGCGGGTGGTACGGCAGAATCACGGGAGGTTCCGCTTCTGCTACGAGCAAGGACTGACCCGAAACCCAAATTTGGAAGGAAGAGTGAGCGCTCGCTTCGTGATTGGGCGTGACGGAGCCGTGAGCAACGTGGCCGACGGGGGCTCAAACCTGCCGGACTCGGCCGTGCATTCCTGTGTGCTCGGGGCATTCTACGGACTCTCATTCCCAGCGCCCGAAGGAGGGATTGTGACCGTCAGCTACCCGATCCAGTTCAGTCCTGGCTGAGAAGAGCTAGCCGCGACGGCTCTTCCAACGGTTGATGAGGCCGTTGGTGGAGCTGTCGTGGGAGGTTGCAGGCGCCGAGGCTGCAAGCTCAGGCAAGATCGCGTTGGCTAGTTGCTTGCCGAGCTCGACGCCCCACTGATCGTAGCTATTGACATTCCAGATCACTCCTTGCACGAAGATCTTGTGCTCGTAGAGAGCGATGAGGCGACCCAGAGTGCGAGGGGTGAGACGGTCGAAGAGCAGGGTGTTGGTGGGCCGGTTGCCCGCGAAGACCTTGTGCGGCACCAACTCCTCGACACGCGCGGGAGTCAGGCCTTGGCGCTCCAGTTCAGCGCGGGCCTCAGCCGCGGTCTTGCCTCGCATCAGGGCCTCCGTCTGAGCGAAGCAGTTGGAGGCGAGCAGAGTGTGGTGCTGGCCGAGGGGATTCTGGGAGTGGATCGGCATCAAGAAATCTGCGGAGATGAGCTGGGTTCCCTGGTGGATCAGCTGGTAGAAGGCGTGCTGGCCGTTGGTCCCCGGTTCGCCCCAGATCACCGGTCCCGTCGAGTAGTCGACGATCGGTTGACCCTCACGGTCCACACACTTGCCGTTGCTCTCCATGTCGGCCTGTTGGAGGTAGGCAGGGAAGCGGTGTAGATACTGGTCATAAGGCAGAATCGCGTGGGTGTGAACGTCGAAGAAGTTAGCGTACCAAATCCCGAGCAGCGCCATGACCACCGGGATGTTCTGCGGAAGTGGCGTCGTACGGAAGTGCTCGTCGACGTCGTGTGCACCCGTGAGCAGATCCTCGAAGTTGTCCATCCCAATCACGCAAGCGATAGACAGCCCAATCGCGCTCCACAGCGAGTAGCGCCCGCCGACCCAGTCCCAGAACTCGAACATGTTTTCCGGATCGATGCCGAACGCCTCGACCGCGGCTCGATTGGTTGACAGAGCCGCGAAATGGCGACCGATGGCCATCGGTGAGCCGAGCTTGTCGATCATGAACGCACGCGCCGTACTGGCATTGGCCATCGTCTCTTGCGTCGTGAACGTCTTGCTGGCCACCAAGAAGAGCGTGGTTTCCGGATCGACGCGCCGCAGCTTCTCGGCGATATCCGTTCCGTCAACGTTGGACACGAAGTGCACGCTGAGCCCAGCCTGCCAGTATGGCCGGAGCGCTTCGGTTACCATCACCGGTCCCAGATCGGAGCCGCCAATGCCGATGTTCACTATGTGCTCGATGCGCTTGCCGGTGAAGCCGCGCCAGGAACCGCTTCGGACCTGCTCGGTGAACCGACGCATCTTCTCGAGTACGGCGTTCACCTCGCCCATCACGTTCTTTCCGTCGACGTGGATGGGGCGACTACTCCGGTTGCGCAACGCGACGTGGAGCACCGAGCGATTCTCCGTCTGGTTGATGCGCTCCCCCGCGAACATGCGCTCGATGAAGGCCGGAACACCGGCTTGCTCGGCCAGCGCCACCAGCAGATTGAGAGTCTGCCCGGTGAGCCGATTCTTGGAGAAGTCGAAGAGGAGATCGTCGAGGGTCAGGCTGAAGCGCTCGAAGCGCTGTGGATCCTGGTCGAAGAGCTCACGGAGGGCGGTTCCGGCGAGCTCCGCGTGGTGCGATGTCAGGGCACGATATGCGGGGGATTGGGTCAACGCAGACATGACTCTCCTGAACTACATGAAGGGGGCCGGATCACCCAGCCCTTCGCGGACGACACGTGGAACGTCGCCCGAGAGGTCGATGATGGTGGACACGACGGTATCGCCGGCGCCTGCGTCGAGGACAAGGCCAAGTCCGGGGAAGGTGTCGTCGATGTCCCGCGGATCCACGAACGGCTCCTGGCCGTGGAAACAGGCGGTGGTGGTGAGGATTGGCCTCTTTAGCTCAGCTATCAGCGCGCGGGCGACCGGATGGGCGGGCACACGGATCCCGACCGTTTTGCGCGGTGACTGCACGACCCGTGGTACCTCACGGGTGGCTTCGACCAGAAAAGTGTAAGGGCCCGGGAGACAGGCTCGGAGAGTACGAAACACGTGATCGTGCATCACCACGAAACGGGAGACCTCCGCCAGATCCTTGCAAAGGAACGCGAAGGGTCGGCTTCGTGGCAGCTGCTTCAACTGATAAAGTCGGTCAACAGCCTTCTTGTCGAACAGATCACAGCCGAGTCCATAGGCGGTGTCGGTGGGGTAGCCGATGATGCCGCCGCTCTCCAGTACGTCGACAGCCCGGCGTATCCGCCGCGGCTCGGGAGTATCGGGGTTGATTTCGAGCAGCATGGGGACGAAGGGGTGGAACCATAGCACCTTTTTCCGTTGGAATTCCACGAGGATCACCATGGGAGGGAACTGCTCGGCCGAGAGGCGGGGGAGGGCCCGAGTTGTGGGCTCGACGGTGGGCAGGCATGGCTGGCATGCTTCCGAGTCGGGTGAACACACTTCGGTTACTTGCGGCGCGCCTAAGCTTTTCAGTCATCGGGTCCATTGTGGTGTTGCCCGCTTGCGGGAGACCACGGCCGGTGCTGGTAGGGGGGCAGACCGAGAGAGTGATGGGAGAGAAACCTGCTCCTCCCGCGCCAGAGGCCGAGGACGATGACTCCGACATCAGCGACGCGGCCATCGCGGAGCTGCGCGAGTCACCGTCATCTAGCGAGGTGGTGGTGGAACCGGGTCAGGACGAGTTTGACGCCCTGAACCGGGTTTACCACGGGTCGGCCGCGTCGCGCTCGTTCTTCGGCAAGGCCAGTTACTACTCCGATAAGCTTAGAGGACGATCGATGGCGAACGGTGAACCGTACCATCCGCACCGACCTGTCGCCGCGCATCGGAAGCTTCCGTTCGGAACAGTTGTACGGGTTGTTTCACTCACCACCAAACGGAGCGTGATCGTGCGGATCACCGATAGAGGGCCTTTTGTTGGTCGCGGGCGCGTGATCGATCTCTCGCGCCGAGCGGCGGAGGCTCTCCACATGCTTGACGCTGGAGTGATCCATGTCCGTGTGGAGGTGCTTTCGCTCCCGAGGGCCCGCCCGTGACCTGAGCTTGCCAAGAGTGGTGCTTAGGTCTGACACGCGCCCGGCGAACCCCGGCGAGCCCGGCAATGATGAGACAACCCACGGTGTTGCCCAAGAGAGGGGGCTCGGCGCTGGGGCCGGTGACTGAGTGGCTGCTCGTGCATCCAGACGAGCCAATCCCAAAGTACGTGGTCGCTCTGCGCACATCGGGTGCTTGCACCACAGCTCCCCGATCCGATACCGTAGCGCCAACCTCGTTTTCATGAGCGGGGTCAGGAGCGAATCTGAAACAATGTCGCATCGAACCAAGCGGGTCACTGTCTGCCTAGCGTTGATGCTGGGACTATCCTCAGTCGGCTGTTCCAAGGAGGACTCATCGGGTGATGCTGCGTCGAAGCAGAGCGCAAGCCCTGCTCCCTCAGCTGCACCCGCCCCGCCTCCCGAGGTGGCAGCGCCGGCACCCACGCCAACGGCACCACCTGTGGAGTGTCCGAAGGGCACGAGTGGCGACGGTACCCTCGACAAACCGTGCATGGCATCGGGCACGGATCGAGCCATGGAAGTGACATGGACCGGGAAGCAGGACGACAAAGGTCCCTCCTTCCGCGTGGTGAACAAAACTGACTCGACCATCCTGTACGGTAGGATCGCAGTTTTTTTCTACGATAAGGCAGGGAAGCAACTCGAGGTGCCTGTAGCGAGCGATGCCCAGGCCAAGACAAAACCATTCCACGCGTGCAGCGGCAACATGTTTGGCGGTGTGATGAAACCGAAGGAGAAGGCTGTCATCACCTTTTCTTGCGTGAAGAGCAAGCACGTTCCCGAGGGAACGAAGACCATAGAAGCCGAGATGCAGACGGTTGGTTTCACAGACGAGACAGAGAAGAAAATCACGGCCTATTGGCGCAATGACGATTTGATACCTGAGCAGCGCCCGAAGGGTGGGATCAAGGCCAAGAAGAAGTAGGCGCGCGGTGGTTGGTGGGGCCAGCGACTAGTTGCTGGCTCCACTCGCGATCGAGGCCACGAGTTGGCGGTGTCCGTACCTCGCAGCAGAACAACTCAGTGACGCTTTGGGCGGGCAGTGACCTCGGCATAGTCTCCGAGGCGTACCAACTGGCTGATGCGCCAGGTGTGCAAGAAATTCTTGCGCTCAGCCGCGAGCAGTGCGTCCCGGACGCGCATGATGATCAGCGCAGGGGTCACGATCAGTGCCACGTGGGCGAACAAGAGCACATAGTTGGTCATGGTGGGGGGGTAGTTGATGACGCGTGGCTCGATCAGAATGTGGTTGTTCGAGAGCGTGTAGGCGGAGGGGATCCAACCCAGCAGTGAAGCCAAAAAGGGTCCGACCACGGTCAAAACGCCCACCAGGGTGATCCACCAGCGGTGGGAGACCGGTGAGTGGAGGATGAAGAAGATGATGTTGGTGACGGCGATTGCTGGGACGATGATGAAGGAACCGAACATCCCCGACATTCCCAGGGTCACCAGCGAAGTCACGGCAAGCGCAAGACCGACCACGCGGGTGGAGAGATGTGAGCGGCACCGCAGTAGCCCAAATAGCAGTACCGCCAAGAGTACTGAGCTTCCGGCCAACACCGCGAAGAGCGGGGATGAATAGCCCATCCATGCGGTGAGAGGGATGAAGATGGTCCAGCTCAGGGTCCGGAAGAACATGATGCGACCCACACCGCGCCGCAGAAAACCAGCCGATTCGTCCATCGAAGTGCTGACTTCGTGTGGTACCACCGCGGGCTCACACAGAAGCACCCGGCCGAGGACGCCGATGGCCTCGCTGTTCTTGGGATCGAGTGCCAGCGCGCGACCTACGTGTCGAAGCGCCGTGGCCTGGAGATCTTCAGAGAGTTCGCGGTCGGTTTCCGCCGAGGCCAGGGCTCGGTGCGCTTCCTTGGTGTGTTGTTCCGCGAGAGAACGGCGGAGCGCGAGATCGCGGTCCCCATCCAAGACTCGCTCGACGGCCTCGCATAGGCTGCGAGCCGAGGGATAGCGCTGTATGGGATCCTTTTCGGTAGCCTTGTGAAGGATGGGATCGAACTCGGGCGGAATGTCCAGATTCGGGGCTCGCTGGGAGGGGCGAGCCTCGACACCCTCAATGGTCGATCGGATCAAGTCAGAGCGTAGCTTGCCCTGGTGGAGTGGCTCTCCAGTGAGGATCTCGAAGAGGATTGCGCCGAGAGCGTACACGTCGGAGAACGGCCCGATCTGGTCGGTGGCGTACTGCTCAGGAGCCATGTAGCCCGCTGTCCCCAGCCAGGTGCCAGCCTCGGTGGCTCCTACCGCATCACGTGAACCACGAGAGCTAGGAATGCCGTCTTCCTTCTGATCGAGTACCTTGGCTACTCCCCAATCGAGCACGTAGACCTCGCCGAAGTCGCCGAGCATGATGTTGTTGGGTTTGAGGTCACGGTGAATGACACCATGGGTGTGAGCGTAGTCGACGGCCAGGCAGAGGCGGGTGAATGCTTCCAGCAGTCGCCGACGACTCATCCCGGTGTGACGCTGCGTGTCGGCGATACTGGGTGCCTTCTCGCCGCTCAGCACCTCGGCCAAGGTCGCACCTCGGATCCGCTGCATGGCGATGTACTCACGGCCATCGGCGCGCAGTCCAAAATCATAGACCGGGACCACCGACGGGTGTGCGAGCTGACCCTGGATGCGAGCTTCGCGTACGAATCGTGCCACGCTGCTGCCGGTCGAATCCCAGTCGGAGACACGGAGTGACTTGACGGCCACTTCGCGGCCGAGCCACCGGTCTCGGTACAGCGCTACCTCGCCGACGCCTCCTGCGCCTAGCACACCTTCGGCCTCGTAGCGTTGCTCGAAGTCCGGATCGACCGGGATCTGCTCGGAAGGCTTGAGATCGAGCATTGGACTGCGGAGGAGACCAGAGCCGGCTCGGGGATGCAAGGGGTGTGGAGGCGACCGCTGGGATCGACCGCGAATGCACGAGTTTGTGTGGTGGTGGGTGTGACCAGGGGCGGTGCGCCGAGACTTAATGAAGCACCCGCGCCAGAAGCGCGTGAAGTGCGACTAGTGTGGGCTCTTCCCGCAATCGTTCGAGGGCTGCCCGTACCTTCCCGATCGTAGGCTCGACGAATCCAAGGTAGCTTGGGTTCTGCTTGACCCGATCGATGAACACGAAGCGCCCGGCGTCCTTCAACTTGCGCTGAACCGTGACCATATCGAACTCGTGGCCCAGCTGCGCTCGCTCGGTGTGACCCCAACCGCGTTCGGTGCAGAACTCGTCCAGACGGGCCTCGATGAACGGGCGATCAAAGGTTTGGTAGCTGTCGCCGAGAAGAGCTACGAGGTCATAGACGCGCGGACCAAGCAAGGCATCCTGGAAGTCGATCCAGACTAGCTTGGGCTGATCTGCTCCAGCGTCGACAACCATCAGATTACGGCTCTGGTAGTCGCGGTGGACGAAACCACGTGAGAAACCCGCGATGGTAGTGGCCAGATGAGTCGCGGCCTGGTCGAAGATGGAGCGATCGGCGCGGTCAAGACCAATGCCCCGAGCCTCCAGAGCCCATTCGCGAAAATGGTCGATCTCCCAGCGAAGGAGTTCGGAATCGAAGGCCCGGGTACGGATGATGCTCGTGTCGGGAAGTTCCTCGAGTGCGCGCTGGGCGTGCGCGAGATCGCGGACCGCGCGCTGATACAGAGCGAGCTTCTGCTCTGGAGCCGAGCAAAGCCGAGCCGCCAAGGTTGTATTTCCGAGATCCTCGAGCAAGATGAACCCTTGGTCGCACGCTTCGTGCAGGATCCGAGGAACGCTCACGCCCCGTTCGGTGAGTAGCTGGGCGATCTCGAGAAACGGCCAGCGGCGACCCGCGAGGGATTCTTGACTCACCTCTTCCGAGCGTGTGGCTTCGGGCACGAACATCGCGACTGCGCTGTGCCCGCCGGCCCAGGTTACCCGAGCGTAGCTGCGGGTCGACGCTCCGCCCACCATCGGCTCGAGGGTGATAGCCCCTTGGACCGTGAAGCGTGTGCGAGCCGCCTCGACAATCGCTGAACAGGGGAAGGTTGCGGAGCGTTCTCGGATGGGGTTGGGAGGAACGAAGCCGACCATGGTCCCCTCATAGCGCAGGTGCTCGGGACCCTCCGAGGGATTCGGGTTCGATTGGGCGCAACTCGGGCGCCCTGGTGACCGACCCTACGAGTAACATGGCTGAATCGTCGCCGATCGAAGCGGTGCCGCGGCCCCTGAACGCCGGCCCAACTGGCGATTTTGCGTGGTGTCTGCCATGGTCCGGAGGCGAGGTGATGGGCACCCGTGGATTCTAGATGACTAGCTCGATTCCTCCTCCTCACTCTGTGGTGGGCGGTTCGCTGCGTCCCGGCCACCGGGTTTTCAAGTACGAGATTCGAGAGCTCCTCGAGCCCGGGCCGCGGGGATCGGTGTATCGAGGTTTTGACACCTTCCTGCTCCGTCCGGTTCGCATCGTGCTCGTGCCGCTGCTTGGTCGACGGGGCAGCCTGGAGCGGGATGCGATGCAGCGCACCCTGCGGGACCTAAGCCAGTTCCGCGATCCTCGGCTGACCCCGGTCCTCGATGCTGGAGAATATGGAGAGCGCTACGTGAGCATCGTGCTCGCTGAGCAGCGGGAAGAAGCTCTCGCGACGCGAGTAGCGCGGCAGGGACCGCTTCCCAGAGAGACGGCGTTGAGAGTGGCCTGCGAGCTGGCCGAGGTGCTGGATGTGGTTCACAGTGCGGGTCTTGCGCACGGTAAACTTACTGCGAAGCACGTGGTTCTCTCGGCCGATGGAAGCATAGTTCTCGATGGGTTGGGTGTGGCGAGTTGGGGTGAGGCCGTGACCATCGAGGATGATCTGCGCGGGCTCGGTGAGCTCTTGTCGTGGATGCTGCCCGGTTCCGCCCGCCTAGAATCTGACGCGAACGTCGTGCGGCGACTGCTCGACCCGCTGCCCCGTGGCCGCTTCTCTTCCATGCGGGAGGTCGTGGCTGTTCTCAATGAGTGTCGCGCCGAGGTGCCCCCCTCGCAGGTGGTTACCGATGTCGATCTGCCGACTGTTCTGGATCTCGAAATCCCTGGCTTGTTCGAGTCACCAGCGAGTCGGGCGACCCACTTGGGTCTGGGGCCCGAGACCAAAGGTATCGAGGGGTTGCCCACCCGGACGGCTGATGTCGAGCTTCCCATGGTGCTTCCCGGACCGTCTGTGCGCCCAGGGGTCACGCCGGTCGTCGGCGCAGCGCCGAGAGCGAACTCTCCCGCTGAATCGGACCGTGAATCACTCCGTGGATTAGTATGGCTCATTGTCGGCGCGACATGCCTCGGGGCGGCAGTGGGCGTGGCGATCGCGACCCACGGTCTGACTCGACCCGCGCCGGTCGAGCGCTCTCTGGAGGATTCAGCAGCGCTGGCACCGTCCGCGAGTGTGCCGGTGGGATTGGCCAGCGCGGAGGTGCCTCCACCAGCTGAGAAATCGTTGAGCGTGATCCCGATCAGTATCACGCCCGACGCGTCCGCTCCCTTGGAACTCTCTACCTCTAGGTCGGCGCCGGTTTCTCGCCGCCCGCGGTCCACGACAGCGTCCGCTCCTCCTTCAGCTAGACCGCCGGTGTTGGCGACTGAACTCCCCGAGCCCTGGTCCAACATGGCCACTTCGAAGAGGAAGTGACGGTGCTCAACGTCGCGACAGTTGGCTCTCGTCTCGCGGGCTCTCTGCTCGTGAAAGTGCTGTATCAGAGCCTTCTATTAGGGACTCGGACCGAGCTTTCGTGGGTGTTCACGAGCACGTGAGCTGGGCGTGGAGTGTTCTCGGGCAATCGGCTTCGTCCGAGGCGTCATCGCAGTCAAACGCGCCGTCGCAGCGCTGCATCATCGAGATCACAAGGCCACTGGCACAGGTGAAGGCTCCACACTGAGCTGCACCCTCGTCGGAGCCATCGCTGCAATCCCACTCATCGTTGCACAAAAAAATGGTTGAGAGCATCTCTCCGCTCGCGCAACTGAACGTGGAACAGTATTGCTCGTCCGAGCCGTCCGAGCAATCAGCACTGCCGTTGCAGACCTGGTTCGCCGCGAGTTCAGAACCGTCTGGGCACAGGAAGGTCACGAAGCCGCAGCCGTTCACGCAGCTCGAAAGAGCCGTCCCCGCGTAGGCACCAGCGTTACAGTAGCGGGTTGCCAGGTCCTCGCAGCTCGCATCCCTCTCGCAGCGAAGCTCGCAGCGGTGAGTCGGGTGACTGAGGCAGGGCAAGGTCGCGTCCTCACTTGTGACCCCACATGCGCGGAGCCTGGATTCTCGGGCCCCGCAGAGTTCTTCGGGTGACGAGGAAGAACTCGTACTACACCCCGAAATGAGCGCAAGAAGCAGGCTTGAGAGGACGCGGAAGAAGGACAAGAGCATGGCGTCCTCAGGGGAGCAGGATCGGTCCGTCACGTCAAGCATCCCCGAATCAACTGAGAAAGGCTAGAAAATGGCCGGGTCTGGGCCCGGTTCAGGATGGGCATGACATTCCGTTGGCTCCTCTGGTAGTTGTCGTTTGCCGCGCGACGGCTCGGCCCAGACCAAGAGAGAGCCCGGTCATGACTCCACGCCTCAGTTCCAACGACACACCCAGAACCACCGCGGACAAACTCCCACTCAAGAGCAAGCTCGCCTATGCCATGGGCGGGACAACTGACATCTTTGGCCACTGGCTGTACAACGGCATGGCAAACCCCGTGTTCAACGGGTACTTCGGGTTGAGTCCGAGCAAGGTAAGCTTGGTGCTGTTCATCACGCGATTGGTGGATGCGTTCACCGACCCGTACTTTGGCTGGTTGTCTGACAACACACGCAGCCGTTGGGGTCGTCGTCGCCCTTTCATCTTAGTGGGTTCGCTGCTCGCGGGGCTCACTCTGCCACTGCTCTTCCTCGGATCGACCGACTGGACGCCGACCAACATCTTCTACTTCATGCTGATCTCAGCCACCTTGTATGCGCCGATTATCAGCGCCTACAACATGCCGTACCAGAGCTTGGGCTCAGAACTCACCCCCGACTATCATGAGCGGACGACCATCATGGGTTGGAAGGCGGTCACTCAGAAGGTGTCGGGCATGTTGCTTGGGTGGGGCCTTTGGTTTGCCACGCTCCCCATGTTCACCGACTCCGCCACGGGCAAGCCCAATATGGCGATTGGTGCCGCCTGCGCCGCTGCGATCGCGGGGCTGATCATGATCGTATCGGGCCTCATGAACTTCCTCTTCGTGAAGGAGCGGTACTACGAGAAGGCACAGAAGCAAGAGCGGGTGGGCTTCAGTAAGATGTTCACCACCTTCCAGTGCCGGCCGTATCTGATCCTGCTCGGGACGGCTTTCGTGTACGCGATTCCGACCGGCCTGGTGGGGAGCCTCGGGTACTATGCGACGACTTACTACGTGCTGAAGGGTGATATGCACGCCGCGGGCACCTTCACCGGTTACGGTGGTGCGGCCTACGCGATCCTTGGCGTTGCTGGTATTCCCGTCGCCACCGCCCTGTCACGCAGACTGGGTAAGAAGCGCGCTTTGTCGTACACTTTAGCGGCGGGGTTGGTGGCGTTTGGCTCTGCCTGGTGGCTCTATACGCCGAGCAACCCCTGGCTGAGCGTCCTCTGCACTGGGCTCAATGGCTTCTCGGCCACCGGCCTTTGGGTGATTCTGCCGAGCATGTGCGTCGACGTGGTGGACTATGACGAACTCTCGAGCGGTAAGCGTCGGGAAGGTGCCTACAACTCTACCTTCTCGTGGGTGCTCAAGGTGGGGATGTCGCTCAGCATGTTGGTGGTGGGACCGCTGCTCGACCATGTGACCGGCTTTGACGTCAAGCTTGGGGGTGAACAAAGTCCGGAGACGTTTCTGTGGATCCGCGTGCTGTTCACAGGTATTCCGGTGATTGCGCTCCTGATTGCCTTCGTGCTTATCCAGCTGTTTCCCCTCACTCCGGAGAAGATGCAGGAGTTGCGTGCGAAGCTCGAGGCTCGGCGCGGAACCGTCTGAACAGGGGAGACTGCCAACTCAAAAAAGAACAGAGGCGCGCCGGATATGTCCGACACGCCTCTGGCTCGTGGGTGTGAGAGAGATGGCCAAAGGCCGGTACCGTTGGTCAGCCTGTCTTCTCGGCCAGCTCTCGGGTGACCTCGCGCATGCGCTGATCGTTCAATGGATAGAGCAGCATGAAGCCCGCGCCGAGCAGGCACGAGATCATCGGGGCCCAGCTCATCATGAAGCTCATGATCCCCTTGACCTCCTCGGTCTGCGGCTGGTCGGGCACATAGCCAGCCAGACCGAGCAGGATCCCGGTCAGTGCCCCACCGATCGCCCATCCAAACTTCTGCGCGAAAGAGCCAGCGGACATCACCAATCCGTTTGAGATTGTGCCAGTTCGGCCGCGGATATAGGCGGCGATGTCCGTGTACATGGCGAACAGAATGGCCGCGGTGGGTCCAGTCAAAAACGAGAACACTACCTGAGTCAGGACGATGGCAGTGATTGCGGTGTTAGGGAGATAATCGAATACCAATGAGACCACCCCTGAGATAAGGATCAAGGCGAGGTACATCTTCTTCTTGTCGACGCGTTTGGCGAGAAAACTGAAGGCAACCACCCCGAGAAGACTGGCAATGGTGCCAAAGGTGAAGAACGCGCTGATCGCCCCGCCCTCGAAGAGGCCCCAGCTCTTCACTGCAGTCTGGTCAGCGTAGTACTTGAAGTAGTAGGCGGCAACGCCGAACCGTAGGGTAAACGCGGCGATGGTGAAGAACGAAACCAAGAACAAGATCCACCAGGGGCCACAGCTGACGATGTTTCGGAGATCACGCTTGAGTTCACCGCGTGGTTTGGGATCCGGCAGAACGCGTTCGCGCGTCATCTTCCCGGTCAAGAAGAAGCAGATAACGGCTAAGATCGCGAACCCGGTCATGACCAGGAAGAAACCGCGCTGCATGTCGCCATTCCCGAGCTTGGTCACGAAGAACATGAGCCCGCTCGAGACGAGAAGCCCCGCCGACTGGGCTCCCACCATTCGGAAGAAGCTCGTGCTGTTGCGTTCCTCGGGCTCCCGGGACATCACGCTCATCAGAGCTGAGTAGGGGATGTTGATTGCGGTGTAGATCATCCCGAACGCCGTGTAGGTGACCCAGGCGTAGATCAGCTTTCCAGTGGGACTGAGATCGGGGGTGAAGAAGGCTATTGCCCCGATGAAACCGAAGGGGATGGCAATCCAGAATAGGTAGGGGCGGTAGCGGCCAAGGCCGGGACGTGGATGGGTGCGGTCGGCGAGTGCCCCCATCATCGGGTCGTTCACGGTGTCCCAGATACGGGTAACGAGTAGCATGATGCCGACTGACATCGCCGAGATGCCGAACACGTCCGTGTAGAAGAACGTGCCGAACAGGACGAAGGGCATCCAGAACAGGTTGGAGGCAAAATCCCCGAGGGCGTAGCCGAACTTCTCGGAGAACGGGATGACTTGGGAGGGCTCGACGGTGTTTTTGGACATGGAACCTCGATGCGCAGACCATGCGACTCGAGAACGACGAGGGCACGGCTCCGGACCAGCGGCCGCGACTATATCGAAGTGGCTGTCAATCTACAACTACGCCGCCGTAAGCCTGCTCGAGGATCTCCCGGACCGTACCCTCGATGCCACGCCCCACCGAGCTCGATTCGGCAGAAAAGTAGGAGCGCACCACGGATGGCTCGTTGGTAGCGACGCGCAGATAGCCGCTGTACCAAGAAGGCTCGAGGCCAAAGCCCGCATTGGTCGTGCGCACACCTCGGGAGAGGCAGGTCCCCTCGAGGGCGACTCCGTCTGCTGTCTCGGATTGGCAATGCGCGCCAAGCGCGGCCAGGTGGGAGACGACGGAGGCCAAGGCCTCGTCACGCAGCAGATCATTCTCGAATCTATAGTTGAACTCGCCGGTCGTGAAACTCGCGGCCTCTGCTTGTACGAGTTCAGAAAGGAGATCTTTGTGTTGGGTCAACGCACCGAGGAACGACAGCACGGTCAACGCCGAGTTCTCCGCGCTGATCGACGCGCCCTCCGCCGCCAAGTGATGATAGTAATGGCCGGATTCCTCGGCGGCGGCCAGGGCTCCCAGCGCTTGCATGCGCTCCTTGATCTGGGAGTGCCCGTTGCGAAACAGGCTGGGTGTCACCCCGCGCCGAGACCAGGCCAGTAGAGCGACCGGACTCACTTTTGGGTCGTGCAAAACCGTGGCGCCCGGAGCTAGTGCGCCCTGCATGCGGAGATGCTCGAGCACCGCCACGAAGGCAAACCCAGCGGTGAGGATCTGCTCCGAGGTGCAGAACACCAGTCGGTCTCCGTCTCCGTCGAGGCCGATGCCAACCGTGGCGCCGCTCGCACGAGTCAGCTCGCGGCAGGCATCCATCCGGCCAATTCCGGTAGGATTGGGGGGGCCTCCGGGGAAGGTACCGTCGGGTGTTACGTGCCGGTGCAATACTCGCGCGTGAGCCCGCTCGAGCAGTCGGCAGAGTTCCGGGCCGGCGACGCCGGAGAAGCCGTCGACCACCACTTGGAGTGCCTCCAGCCCCCCGGCGGGAAGCGCCGCGGTCGCGAGAGCAAAATCGAGGTAGGCTTCCTCAATGTCCCACTGCAGCACGGCACCGCGCTGCTGGGTGTTGACCCGTGCCGCCGAGTGATAAATCTCTCGTACCCGAGTCAGCCCGCCCTTCGGACCGCAGTCGAGTCCGATCGCTCGAACCGGGGGCACCGTGAACTTCACCCCCACGTACTCTCGCGGATTATGGGAGGCCGTGATGGTGAGGCCCAGCGTACCGGGGTGGCGTTGGCTCACCCGCCACGCCAAATGGTAGCTTTGGGGGGTACTGATCGGTCGTGGGGCAACCACCAGGCGCATGCCTGCCCGTGTGACCACATCCTCTGCCAAGGTCATGACCGCTGGGCTGGCCTCGCGATTGTCGCGAGAGAGTGCCACGGTATCGACGCCGAGTTCGGCGGCGTACAAGACCGTCGCCTCGAAGAGCCTGCGGATCTCAGATTCTTCGAAGTCGGTGGCACGCCATCGTGCGTCGTAGGTCTTGATTGGATCGCGGGGCATAGAAGCAGCCTAGCTCCCGGAGGCTGCCAGTACTCGTTGATAGAGCGCGTGGGTTTGTGCAGCGATCGCGGGCCAGCCGAACACTTTGACCGCACGCGCGCGTCCCGCCTGTCCGAAGGTCTGGGCGCGTCCTGGCTCGTTCAGATACTCCACGATCGCGGTGGCCAGATCGCGCGCGAATCGACCCGGATCACGGGGCGTACCGAAGGGGCTGCCATCGCTCTCGAACGACACCAGACTCCCAGTTTCTCCCGGCACCACAATCTCAGGGATCCCTCCCACCGCCGAGGCGACCACCGGCAGTCCAGCTGCCATTGCTTCCAGGTTCACGATCCCGAAAGGCTCGTAGACGCTTGGACAGACGAAGACTCGGGCGTGGCCCAGGATCTGCCGCAGAGCTGAGCGTTCGAGCATGCGGTCGATCCAGATGAGCCGCACCTTGGTTTGCCGCAGGCTTTCGGCGCGAGTCGTCACCTCACGGGCGATCTCGGGGGTGTCCGGCTCACCCGCGCACAGCACCAGCTGAGTGTGTGCAGGAAGGAAGTGTGCAGCGTCGAGCAGATGCACGATGCCCTTCTGCTTGGTGACGCGCCCGACAAACACCACACTCGGTAGGTTTGGATCGATCCCGTGTTCGATCAGCGCTTCCGTACCAGGGTCGGGATCGAAGTCATCGGTATTGACACCGTTGTAGATGATGCTGATCCGGTCCGGATCGATTTCCGGATAGGCAGCGATGATGTCGCGTTTCATGCCGGCAGAGACCGCGATCACAGCGTCAGCTGCCCCGATCGCGGTGCGTTCGATGAACGACGACAACCGGTAGCCTCCGCCCAGCTGCTCCTCCTTCCAGGGACGCAGGGGCTCAAGACTGTGCGAGGTCATGACGTGCGGGATCCCGTACAGCAACTTGGCGAGGTGGCCCGCCATGTTGGCGTACCAGGTGTGCGTGTGCGTGACTGAAGCACCTGCGAGCCGAGCAGCGATGGATAGATCGACCGAGAGACTGCGCAGCGCGGACAGTTCCGGCCGATTCCCGGAGAGTCTTTCCCATGGCAGATAGGTGCCTGCGACCTCCTGTCCCGGACGCTCACTGCCGAAGCAGTGGACGTGCACTTCTGTCAGAGCCTGGAGGTGCCGCACCAGGTTGGCGACGTGCACTCCAGCACCCCCGTAGATCTCCGGCGGATACTCGCGAGTAATCACCGCCACTGACAGATTCACGCTCTTGTCCGACATGCCTCAGGCCTGCAGTGAGACGCGGTCACCTTTGCCGATCACCACGATGCCGTTTTCTGAGATCGTGAAGCCTCGAGCTCGATCGTCTGCGATGTCGACGCCGATGTGACACTCGGGTGGTATGATCACGTTTTTGTCGATGATGGCTCGCCGGACCACGGCACCACGGCCGATCTCGACCCCATCCATCAGGACGCAGCCTTCCACGAGTGCGCCCGAGTGCACGGTCACTCCAGGTGAGACCACCGAACCCTTCAGAGTGCCCCCCGCGATAATCGCCCCTGCACTGACCAGGGAATCGACTGCGTGGCCACGCCGACCGTCTTCATCGAACACGAACTTGGCGGGAGGCAGTGAGGGGTACCAGGTGTGGATCGGCCACTGCTCGTTGTACAAGTTGAAGATGGGATGAACGCTCACCAAATCGAGGTTGGCATCGTAGAAGCTATCGAGCGTCCCCACATCCCGCCAGTAGCCGCGGTCGCGCTCGGTGATTCCAGGGATGACGTTATTGCTGAAATCATAGACGTACGCGTCACCCTTGCGGACCAGATGGGTCACGATGTCTCCACCCATGTCATGCTTGCTGTTCGGGTTGTCCGCGTCTGTTTGGATCACATCGACCAAGGTCTTCTTGCTGAAGATGTAGTTACCCATCGACGCGAAGACCTCATTGGGGTTGTCCACGAGTCCGGGAGCGTTCTGCGGCTTCTCCTCGAAACGTTCGATCTTGTTGCCGTCTCCGACCTGGAGAACGCCGTACCGGAAGGCATCCTCGCGAGGCACACGGATGCCAGCCACCGTGGCTCCCGCGCCGCTTTCGATGTGTTGGCGGAGCATCTGTGAGGGATCCATGCGGTAGATGTGGTCCGCACCAAAGACGTAAATGTAGTCCGGATCCTCATCCAAGATGAGGTGCATGTTCTGGTAGATGGCGTCTCCTGAGCCTTCGAACCAGCGCTTGCCGATCCGCATCTGGGCCGGCACCGTCATCACATAGTTGTTGAACAAGGGTGAAAGTCGCCAGGTCTGTGCAACATGCCGATCCAGACTGTGGCTCTTGTACTGGGTGAGTACCGCGATCCGCATACAACCCGCGTTGACCAGATTGCTCAACACGAAGTCGATTAGGCGGTAATTGGCACCGAAAGGGACCGCTGGCTTTGCGCGGTCACGAGTGAGCGGGGCGAGGCGCTTGCCCTCGCCTCCGGCGAGGACCAAACCTAGGACTTTTGGGCGCTTGGGCATTTTTGAACCAGCTCATGTTGGCCAGTTGCGCCCACTTAGGCAACCCTTTGGCAAAGAGTTGACCGGCCGGCCCTTGGCGTCTGTGGAGAAGGCTCAGTCTGCGAGGCCGCCGGAACCTGCCTCGCCGCTCGCCCCATCGCCCGCAGCGCCGCCATTTCCGCCCTCACCCTCTTCGATGTCGTTGCGGTCGACGTTGGTGATGAGTGAGCAGCCCAACGCGCCGAAGAGTACGAGACAGGTCGAAGCGACGAAGAATTTGCGGGTGAGGTTCATGGTCGAAGGGCCTCCGGAAGGCAAGCCCAACCCTAGAGGTAGTGTCGGCGATTTGCAAGGGTCGGTGCTGGGACAGGGCAGCGCTCCGTTCTGGCGGTGCGCGACATTTCCAGACAGCGTCCTGAGGATTTCCCAATAAATTAGGCAGGTGCGGCCGTGAGGGACTGGCCAAGGCCAAAGGGCCGCGCAACGCTGGGGAGGACCATGGTGCTCCTCAGGCTCAGCAGCATACTCCTCACGTTCGGACTCCTTTCGTTGCTTGGTGGTTGCGGAACGTTGGAGGCACAAGACGGGGGAGAAAACAGCATCGGCGGAATCACGGGGAGCGGAGTAGCCGGAACTCCGGGAGGCAGCACATCGAGTGCTCCAGGTGGTGGTGCGGCGGGGGTGATGAGCCATCTCGGGGGTGCCGATGGAGGAGGGTTGGGTGGTGCCACGCTGGGATCGGGGGGAGGGGGGCCTGTGGGCGGGAGCACTGGGGTTGGATTTGGCGGTGCGACCAGCGGTGTCGGAGGAACCACCAGCGGTGTCGGAGGAACCACCAGCGGAGTCGGAGGAACCACCAGCGGAGTCGGAGGAACCACCAGCGGTGTCGGAGGAACCACCAGCGGTGTCGGAGGGATTGAGGGAAGCGGGGGACTGTGGCGAGGTCCCACCCCTGCCACGGACTCGGCCAACTTCCCCTTCCCACAGAACCGGCACAGTGCCGGGTGCAGCTATCCTTCTAGCTACACCAACGAGGAGGTGCTGGCCGTCTACGAACAATGGAAGGAGGATCTGGTCACCGCCGATGGAGCCCAAGGATTCCGCCGCGTGCGTCGCCCCGCCGAACCGGGTCTGGCCGTGAACTCGACCGTCTCCGAGGGAATCGCTTACGGAATGATGATCGCCGTTTATATGAACGATCAGGCATTGTTCGACGACCTTTGGAAATACTCGTTGCTTCACAGTTGGACCTATGTGCCCTGGGGCGGAGGTGCGTCAGTCCCCACTATCCTGATGAATTGGTACATCCTGGCCGACGGGAGTCTCGGCACCGATCCGAGCGGCAACGGTGCTGCCACTGACGCGGACGAGGACATGGCTTGGGCGCTGGTGATGGCCGATCGACAGTGGGGTGGCTCGGGGAGCTTGAGCCAGTCATACCTGGACTACGCACGGCAGCTGCTCGATGACATCTTCACCTACGAGATCTACGAGAGCAAACTGATCAAGAACGGTTCTAGCTGGGGCAACTGGAATAGCCTCAACATCTCGTACTTCTCACCGGCCTACTACAGAGTCTTCGCGGACGTCACGGGCAATGCCACTTGGCGGGGAGACGTGATCGACTGTGTGTATGACACGATTGCAGGGAATCTGACCCCCGAGAATGGTAACCAGGAGAACGGCTTGGTGCCGGCCTTCTCGACCAGCACTGGCGGTGAGGCCGTGGTTGATCCCGGGCAAGCTCCGCTGCGTCACGACTACCAATACGATTCGTGTCGGACTCCGTTTCGGATCGGGCTTGATGCGTGTCTCTTCGACGAACCTCGAGCACGTGACTACGTGGCTCGAACGAGTCGATTCTTCGCAGGGATTGGGGCCCAGAATATCGTGGATGGGTATGCGCTTTCTGGCACGCCCACTCCTGAGTTTCCGGACCTCTACGGCGGGCAGTCTGCCGCGTTCATTGGCCCAGCGGGGGTTGGGGCCATGCACGATCCACAGTACCAGGGCTTCGTCGACGACGTCTGGACCATGATCAAGACGAACAGACTCTGGTGCGGTGGTCAGTACTACGACGAGTCTTGGACCATGCTGAGTATGTTGGTGTTGAGCGGGAACTTCCTCGACTACACAGCGATGGAACCTGTGGTCGGTGGCTAGGGGCCAGCCAGCAACACCACGAAGCTGTCACCGTAGACGCCAACACCGATTCCCGCGAAGCCCCCTCCCACGAAGGCCGTGCAGAAATCTGTATCGGATAGCATGCGCGTGATGGCGCTGGTGGCCGCGTCGACTCCGAACGCGAATCCCTCGGCCCACCGCGAGGCCGTGACGCCCACCTCCTCGAGACGCTGACTGGTTCCCCTCCCCTCAGAATCGATCAGACTGGGACTGCGGGTCTGCTGTATGTCAGCGGCCAGCGCTCGCGCTGCGCAGGCCAACTCGGGATCGACGGCAACCAATGCTGAGGCGAGCAGGCTGCTGCCATCGGGACAGGAGACGTTCCCGCTCGCGAGCGTGGTCTCCACCTCGAGTAGAAGCTGGTCTTCGAGCACGCTATCCGATGTGCCAAGCGCGGAACAAAGCGGTAGCCGAGGGACGAGGAACGGAACACAGCTGCCCAGCGAGCAGAGCATGTCGGGGCCACAGCTACCAGGCTGACAGTTAGGGAGGCAGAAACTCGCAGGGCCCGACTCATCAATTGCCCCGCACCCGACCAGTGCTGCGTCATCGGTGACCCGCACGCACTTGGCGCCAAGGAGCGGGTTGCAGTCCTCCTCAAGCTGGCATTCACGGGTACAACCACCGCACAGGCAGCGTGAGGTCTGACCACAGTCCTGGTCGGAATCGCAGTGAACTAGCCAGTTGGTATTGCTGCCCGCGGTCGGTGACTCCTCAGGCGTGCCGCATGCAAGGAGGAACCAGCCAAGCCACAAGCCCCAGCCGCGACAAAGGATCTCATTCTTCATGCGCGCTTGACACCGACTGTCCGAAGTAGAAAGTGACCTCGAGCTTCTCCTCGTCCGAGAGTGGCTGCTCGCGGTTGTACTGCTCGACTCGATTCCAGAGGTCATTGGCCTCGACGCGAACCCGGTTTAGCATGCCGAAGACCTCCTCGCGATGAGGATGGTGTGCGCTGACATCGAAGGTAAGAGTGGCCCCGCCGATCGTGTCGTCCGGGAGCGAGCGCGGCACACCACGGCGCACTTTGGCGGCAATCGCACGGACCATGGCTTGGAAGTGGTCAAATACTGCAGCCTCCCAGCCCCGTTCGGACGAGACGGGGACCAGGAACCGAGCGGCGGCGTAGCGCGTGCGGCCCTGGTCGGTGTCTCGAGTGACGCGTCCGTCTGCGACCAGCGAAGCGAGAATCTCGGCGAGTTCAGGTTCTGCGACGTCGAGTGCACTCGCCAGCTCCTGGCCGGTGATTCCGGCCGCGCGGTACACAGTGCCCCAGACTATCGCCTCCAGGGATTCGCGATCGCGTTCGCCTCGGGCCTCACGGAGCTCACGCTCGGCCGCAACGCGCAGGGTGGCGTCATCACCTGAACCCGTGCGACACAGTAGGCCGCTCGAGAGGAGATCGGCGACCACTGACGCCAGAACCGTGGGATCGTCCCTCTGGAAATGTGACATGAGATCGCGGCGTGTGATGCTGCCCGCGCGGGAGACATGCTCGAGTACGGCCTGCCAGAGGGTCTGGTCTCGGGCCGTCAGCGACTCAGTGATCCTTTGAACCTTCTTCTGATAGGTCCGAATTGCCAAGCCGAACATGTCTGCCGCGACTTTGCGGGAGACTCCCTCGGCTTCGATGGCGCGAGAGAGCTCGACGAAGACCTGATCGGCAAGATGAGCTAGCGGGGCACGGATCCCTGCGGCCGTCGAGAGCTGGGCGAGGAGTACGGTGGTCTGTTGGACTAGGCCGTCAATCAGGAGTTTGGTGTTCATGATGTGTGGAAGACAGATCTCTTGGAGCGGCGCTGGAGCAGCATGCACGTGCCAACCAGTCCGACCACGAACCAAGCGGAGTATGGCTTGCCGTGGGTCGGCACTTGGCAGCCGCATCCCGCGTCTTCATCCCCAGAATCGTCAAGGGTGAGCTCCTCTGTGGGTGCGGGATCTCCCGCAGGAGTTCCCCCGCCTTGGCCTGGTGTGTCGCCTTGGCCTGTACCGCCTTGGCCTGCGCCGCCTT